>NZ_CP117834.1:0-667500 GCF_028735875.1 Shouchella hunanensis | reverse complement strand
CACGCAGGAGGTCAGCGGTTCGATCCCGCTAGGCTCCACCAATTCGATACCCTTTTTAAGGGATTTATTTTGTTCGGAAGAATGTATCTTCTGATCAAGAATGCGAAGGTAGTAGATACCGCTCTAAGAGCGTTTGGTACCTACATCCTGTAGGCATGGTTCTTTGAAAACTAAATCATAATCAATCAACTCAAATTAGTTTTGTTCATCGGTGTTACAACTGTTTGAACGAGACGTCAAGAATTCATAAACCTTTTAGGTTAACTGTTTGACAAAGAGACCCAAGTAGATCAAGGATGGGAAATGCTTGATGGAAGGAGCGTAGTTCGCTACGTAACTGACAGAAAGACAGGAACCAGACGAAGAGATACGAAGGGAATCTGAAGTAAAAATGGATAAGTTAGAAAGGGCGCACGGTGAATGCCTTGGCACTAGGAGCCGATGAAGGACGCGACGAACAGCGATATGCTTCGGGGAGCTGTAAGTAAGCTTTGATCCGGAGATTTCCGAATGGGGGAACCCACCATCCGTAATGGGATGGTACTCCTGCCTGAACACATAGGGCAGGGTGAGGCAGACCCGGGGAACTGAAACATCTAAGTACCCGGAGGAAGAGAAAGCAAATGCGATTTCCTGAGTAGCGGCGAGCGAAACGGAATCAGCCCAAACCAAGAGGCTTGCCTCTTGGGGTTGTAGGACACTCTATACGGAGTTACAAAGAAACGGAGTAGGTGAATTGTCTGGAAAGACAAGCCGAAGAAGGTAACAGCCCTGTAGCTGAAACTTCGTTTCCTCCAGAGTGGATCCTGAGTACGGCGGGACACGTGAAACCCCGTCGGAATCCGGGAGGACCATCTCCCAAGGCTAAATACTCCCTAGTGACCGATAGTGAACCAGTACCGTGAGGGAAAGGTGAAAAGCACCCCGGAAGGGGAGTGAAAGAGATCCTGAAACCGTGTGCCTACAACTAGTCAGAGCCCGTTAATGGGTGATGGCGTGCCTTTTGTAGAATGAACCGGCGAGTTACGATAACGTGCAAGGTTAAGCTGATGAGGCGGAGCCGTAGCGAAAGCGAGTCTGAATAGGGCGAGTAAGTACGTTGTCGTAGACCCGAAACCGGGTGATCTACCCATGTCCAGGGTGAAGGTCGGGTAACACCGACTGGAGGCCCGAACCCACGCATGTTGAAAAATGCGGGGATGAGGTGTGGGTAGGGGTGAAATGCCAATCGAACTCGGAAATAGCTGGTTCTCCCCGAAATAGCTTTAGGGCTAGCCTCGAGTGATGAGTTTTGGAGGTAGAGCACTGATTGGACGAGGGGTCCCCACAGGATTACCGAATTCAGTCAAACTCCGAATGCCAAAAACTTTAACTCGGGAGTCAGACTGCGAGTGCTAAGATCCGTAGTCAAGAGGGAAACAGCCCAGACCATCAGCTAAGGTCCCCAAGTATACGTTAAGTGGAAAAGGATGTGGAGTTGCTTAGACAACCAGGATGTTGGCTTAGAAGCAGCCATCATTGAAAGAGTGCGTAATAGCTCACTGGTCGAGTGACTCTGCGCCGAAAATGTACCGGGGCTAAACGTATCACCGAAGCTATGGCAATCCCAGTAGGGATTGGGTAGGGGAGCGTTCCAAGGACTGTGAAGCTAGATCGTGAGGACTAGTGGAGTGCTTGGAAGTGAATGCCGGTATGAGTAGCGAAAAGAGGGGTGAGAATCCCCTCCGTCGAAAGCCCAAGGTTTCCTGAGGAAGGCTCGTCCGCTCAGGGTTAGTCGGGACCTAAGCCGAGGCCGAAAGGCGTAGGCGATGGACAACAGGTTGATATTCCTGTACCACCTCGTATTTGTTTGAACGATGGGGGGACGCAGAAAGGTAGGGTGAGCGCGCCGCTGGCTGTGCGCGTCGAAGCATGCAAGGCTGGAACATAGGCAAATCCGTGTTCCGTGAAGGCTGAGCTGTGACCGTGAAGGACCCAAGGGTCCGAAATCCCTGATCCTCCGCTGCCGAGAAAAGCCTCTAGTTAGAATACAGGTGCCCGTACCGCAAACCGACACAGGTAGGCGAGAAGAGAATTCTAAGACGCTCGGGAGAACTCTCGTTAAGGAACTCTCGGCAAAATGACCCCGTAACTTCGGGAGAAGGGGTGCTCTATTAGGGTGTTAAAGCCCGAGAGAGCCGCAGTGAATAGATCCAAGCGACTGTTTAGCAAAAACACAGGTCTCTGCGAAGCCGTAAGGCGAAGTATAGGGGCTGACACCTGCCCGGTGCTGGAAGGTTAAGAGGAGGGGTTATCCCGTAAGGGAGAAGCTCTGAATTGAAGCCCCAGTAAACGGCGGCCGTAACTATAACGGTCCTAAGGTAGCGAAATTCCTTGTCGGGTAAGTTCCGACCCGCACGAATGGTGCAACGACTTGGATACTGTCTCAACGAGAGACCCGGTGAAATTATAGTACCTGTGAAGATGCAGGTTACGCGACAGGACGGAAAGACCCCATGGAGCTTTACTGTAGCTTGATAGTGAGTGTTGGTACCATTTGTACAGGATAGGTAGGAGCCTTGGAAGCCGGAGCGCTAGCTTCGGTGGAGGCGTCGGTGGGATACTACCCTGATGGTGCTGACATTCTAACCTCGACCCGTGATCCGGGTCAGGGACATTGTCAGGTGGGCAGTTTGACTGGGGCGGTCGCCTCCTAAACAGTAACGGAGGCGCCCAAAGGTTCCCTCAGAATGGTTGGAAATCATTCGTAGAGTGCAAAGGCATAAGGGAGCTTGACTGCGAGACCTACAAGTCGAGCAGGGACGAAAGTCGGGCTTAGTGATCCGGCGGTGCCGTATGGAAGGGCCGTCGCTCAACGGATAAAAGCTACCCTGGGGATAACAGGCTTATCTCCCCCAAGAGTCCACATCGACGGGGAGGTTTGGCACCTCGATGTCGGCTCGTCGCATCCTGGGGCTGAAGTAGGTCCCAAGGGTTGGGCTGTTCGCCCATTAAAGCGGCACGCGAGCTGGGTTCAGAACGTCGTGAGACAGTTCGGTCCCTATCCGTCGCGGGCGTAGGAAATTTGAGAGGAGCTGTCCTTAGTACGAGAGGACCGGGATGGACATACCGCTGGTGTACCAGTTGTTCCGCCAGGAGCATCGCTGGGTAGCTACGTATGGACGGGATAAGTGCTGAAAGCATCTAAGCATGAAGCCCCCCTCAAGATGAGATTTCCCATGGCGTAAGCCAGTAAGACCCCTTAGAGATGATGAGGTTGATAGGTCAGAAGTGGAAGTGTGGCGACACATGGAGCGGACTGATACTAATCGGTCGAGGGCTTATCCTAAATTTCTTGAGTTTGAGTATGATGATTTGATTTAGTTTTGAAAGAATCACCGATTCTTTTTAACAATGAGGATTCAATTCCTTTGACAAAGAGCAACAAGAAGATCGAGGACTAGAAGTGCTTGAAGGAAGGAGCGTACTTGCGTACGTGACTGACAGAAAGACACAAATAGGACGAAGAGATTCGCCGTTGATCTGACGTCAAAATAAGTCTGGTGGCAATAGCAAAGAGGTCACACCCGTTCCCATGCCGAACACGGTCGTTAAGCTCTTTTGCGCCGATGGTAGTTGGGGGCTTCCCCCTGTGAGAGTAGGACGTTGCCAGGCAATGAGAAAGACACCTGAAAAGGTGTCTTTTTTTGTGTATAAAGAAAGACGCAAAAGAGCTGCGCTTCGACAGAAGCGAGTTAAACAAAGAAAACGGCCGAAAAATACAAGCACAATAAAAAAGAACAACAAGAAAAAACATCGAAGGGAAGCAGCGTGCACGCCCCTGTGAGACGAAAGGGTTGTTTTCGTGAAGCCTCAAGGGAATCATCAAAGCAGTTTCAGCAGGGGAGTTCTAAAAAAACGAACCCAAAAAAAGCGAATGCTATTACGTGCATTCACTTTACATTAGAAACCTATTGTTCTTTTGATCGTACTAGCTTTTTCTTGTTTATAGAGATTGATTTATAAATAAAATACGTTATAAGTGAAAGAATAAGTAAGGTTGAAAAAAGCGATGTGTATAACAACTTATGAGCATAAATATCATCACGTATGAAAAGCCATCTGACTCCTAATCCGTAACCAGTAAAAACGAAGAGCGATGCCCACACTGCACTTCCAATCGATGTGAGACAGATATAGGATTTATAGCTGAACTTCGCAATACCTGATAAATAGCCCATTAAATGTCTAACACCAGGAATGAAAAAACCTAATAAAATAAACCACTTTCCATGTTTATTTAGTAATTGCTGGACGGAACGCTGCTTTTTAATTGAAAAGTAAAATCGTGGACCATATTTTTCTAAAAATGGAGCGCCGAGCTTAATACCGAGAAAATAAGATAGCGACATACCTATTACGGATCCAAGAAAACAGACAATAACTGTGGTACTTATATGAAAATAATCAATATAGGATAAGTATCCAAATGTGATTAATAATACTTCGTCAGGGACAGGAAGGCCAATAAGGCCAGCTACTAAAGAGACAAAAACGCCGAAATAGCCATATTGCATAATAAATTCTTTTAATACGTCCATATCTTCATTCCTAAATCAGACTTTAATTACAGTATATACATTGGAAACACAATTTTCTATAGGTTGAGTCATTATTTTTGTTCAATGGCAACCGATTGAACGTGGTCAATTTTTTTAACCATATCATACAGCTGTGTCATATACATTGTGCGCGGAATCGAGAGCAAGATATCAAGCTGCTGTTTATTTTCTTCAACATCTCTAATCTTTACATCATGGATAATAATATTCTTTTCTTTACGGCTTTTCCATTTTTTTTCTTTGTGCTGCAAGCTCTTAATTAGGTGCGTTGAAGTAGCTTCTTCCGACATGACTACTTTTAACGATACATCTGTTTGATTTAATGAAGTAGGACCGATGACTTTTAGTAAAGCTGGAATGACATTGACGGCAACTAAAATGAGTAAGACTGATAGAAAGGCTTCAGTGTAAAAGCCTGCCCCTATGGCAATCCCTATGCCCGACGCGGCCCAGATCATCGCGGCTGTTGTTAAGCCTGATATGACGTCATTGCTACGTCTTAGAATAACACCAGCACCAAGAAAGCCAACTCCACTTACAATTTGCGCTGCTAATCGCATAGGATCCATCGCAAGTCTTGCTTGGTCGGTGCTAGAAAAGTATATATAGGCCTCGACCGATACAATGGTAATTAAACAACTTGCAATACAAATAACCATACTCGTTTTTAAACCTAATGGCTTATGTTTAATTTGGCGATCAATGCCAATTAAGAAACCTGAAAATAACGCAATACTTAATTTGAGTAAAACGATTCCCAATGAGGATCACACCTTTCCTTATAGTCTATTTCTCTTATGGGTTGAGCATGCTAAAGATGTTGTAGAAACGTGTTGCTTGTAGTAAAATCAGTTTAACTTTTCTAGGTGGTGTTTCATGCACGGATTTCTAACATATATGGCCGTCATAGTGGGTGGTGCTTTAGGAGGAACAGCTAGATTTACTCTTACTCTTTTTGTTCCCGATCATGAATGGTTAGGGATTGTATTGGCTAATGTATCAGGCTGTTTTTTTATGGGATGGGCTATACAGGCGCTGAATACAAAAAGTAGAGTACCAACTTTTGTAAAGAAAGGAACAACCGTAGGATTTATCGGTGGCTATACGACTATGTCTACATTTATAGCTGATTTCTTCTCTTTCATGACTAAAAATTGGCTACTAGCACTAGTATACGTTTTTTCATCCGTATGTGGAGGAATTCTTTTAGCATGGCTAGGGATGGTTGTAGGTAAGAAGGTGGCGTTTTGCTAATAACGCTTCTTCTTGTTTCAATTGGTGGGGGAACTGGAGCTTTTCTTCGTTATATTATCGGAGAATTCTTAACCCTTCATTACAAGTGGTCTCGTTGCTTTTCAGTGATCGCATTCGTGAATATTGTTGGTAGTACCGTATTAGGTATTGCTCTAGCAATGCAACCGTCTTCGGCTATTGAGATGTTTATTCTTTATCTATGCGGCGGGTTTACAACCTTTTCTACGTTTAGTGTGGAAGCACTACAATGCTTCCTTGATAGGGAGTGGATAAAAGGGAGTTGTTACATTACTTTAACTCTAATTGGTTCAATGCTTGGTTTTGGATTAGGTTTTGTTTTTCTATCTTAAAGAGAGAAAGGGTTTGATGGTGTGGAGAGAAAAGAACGTTACTTTAATACGCAGTCTGTTCATTTTACAAAGAAAGATACAACGAAAAATAAGAGTAAAGCGAGACCGATTTATCAAACATCTGCTTTTGTATTTGAGAACTTAGATGATATGGAATCTTATTTTACGGGAGAGAAAGACTACTTATATTCGCGTTACGGAAATCCGAACACCGAAGATTTAGGAAAAGGTGTGGCATTACTGGAAGAGATGGAAGATGGTATTGCGACATCATCAGGAATGTCTGCGATTTTGTGTGCCGTCTTATCAGTATGTCAGGCAGGTGATCATCTTCTAGCGGCTCTTGATGTTTATGGTGGTACATATACATTGTTTGAACAAGAACTAAAAACGTTTGGCATCGATGTTAGCTTTGTTCAATCCCATGAAGACTGGAAAAAAGAAATGAGAGCGAACACAAAGGCTTTCTTCTGTGAGTCAGTGACAAATCCCCATGTGCGAATAGAGGATTTAGAAACAATTGTAACTTTCTCAGCCGAACATCAATTACGTGTTATTGTCGATAATACATTTGCTACTCCTTTTCTGGTTAAGCCTGTTCATAAAGGTGTTGATCTTGTGATCCATAGTGCAACGAAGTATTTAGGTGGGCACAGTGACGTCACGGCTGGTGTTGTTGTTGGCAGTCAAGCTCTTATGGAGCGGGTGAAGCAACTTGTGATTACAATGGGGGCTACATTAAGTCCGTTTGAAGCATGGCTAGCATGTAGAGGACTAAAGACTTTAGGCTTACGAATGGAAAGACAATGTGCAAATGCTGAAAAGCTGGCAGCCTTTTTAAAGAAACAACCACAAGTGGATCAAGTGTATTATCCTGAAGGGCTATCTGGAAATGGAAATGGCGCTATTGTAACGATGCGCTTGAAGCCAGATGTAGACGTGCATACATTCTTTTCGAGCTTTTCGTTTGTAAAGATTGCGCCAACGTTAGCGGGGGTAGAGACATCTATATCGTATCCAGTTGGAACGTCTCATCGTTCTGTCCCTGAAGAGAAAAGAGAAGCACTTGGTATAAGTCCACAAGATGTTCGTATTTCAGTCGGTATTGAAGACAGTAGAGATATTCAAACAGACTTTTTACAAGCACTAAATCAAGCATAAAAAAAATCAGCACCGTTAATGCGGTGCTGATTTATTATGACTTTTGATTTCCAATAATAATAGAATCAATAAACTGTGAAAACAGTGCTATGTCCGTAACAAGAAATGCGGGCAATAGTAGTACTCCTAAAAGCAGTCCCATCGGTGTTAAAACCATTAGTCGAAATGCTTTTTTCATACGAACATCTCCTCAAAGATTACTAGTATGTGTTTATTTTTCATATGATACTCCTCTTTCACAAAAATGACAAGAAGTTTTTTCTGTAAAAAAGCTTGTACAATGTAAAGGAATATGGTATATTTATTTCTGTTGTTAGAAAGACTAAAACATACAACGAAGTAAGAGCTTCCCTAGCATATGAGTGGGGATTGTACTAAACTTTATAACGACGCGGGGTGGAGCAGTCTGGTAGCTCGTCGGGCTCATAACCCGAAGGTCGGTGGTTCAAATCCGCCCCCCGCAATACCAATGAACCGAGATGCCCTCTCGGTTTTTTTATTTATTCAAAGGGAAGTGTGCAGACATTGAGAGATGAATTTTCTTTTATAAAAAGCATTACACCTACTAATCGTTTTCAACAGCAACTAACAATCGGAATAGGCGATGATGCTGCCGTTTATAAAACGTCAGCTGACACAGAGCAAGTGGTCTGTGTGGATGCAATGGTGGAAGGAATTCATTTTCGTAAAGATACATTAAGTCCTTTTCAAATTGGCCGAAAAGCGTTGGCAATTAACATAAGTGATTTAGCGGCAATGGGTGCTAATCCGATGTATTATCTTGTAACGATTGCGATTCCGAAGACTTGGACCGACCATGAATTACAAGACATCTATGCAGGGATGAACGAACTTGCAGAGCGGTATAAAATGGACTTGATTGGTGGCGATACGGTTTCGAGTAAAGACCAACTTGTCTTATCCGTGACGGCCATTGGCATCGTTCAAGAAGGAAAAGCGTTAAAAAGAAGTTCAGCAAAGCCAGGGGATGTCTTATTCGTAACCGGTCCAATTGGTAAATCGGCTGCTGGACTAGAGCTACTTCAGCAAAAAGAGAAAGATAAGCCACTTACAGACATGGAACATAGTTGTATTCGTGCTCATCAAGAGCCTGAGCCGCAAATAAGTAGTGGCACATATTTAGCGAACTTAGGGAAGCGAATTGCCTTAAATGATGTAAGTGACGGTCTATCAAGTGAAGCGATGGAACTGGCCGAAGCGAGTAACGTGCAAATCGTAATGAATGAAGAAAAATTGAATTCCATTTTACCGGACTTGCAAAACGTTGAATATCATCAGAAGCTTAAGTGGGCGCTAAACGGTGGAGAAGATTTTCAATTAATCGGAACAACCTCAAACGAGACGTTTGCGCATTTGCAAGAAAGCTCACCGACCACCCTGTTTGACATTGGGTTTGTTCGTGCGGGTAACGCAAGCGTTATAATGAAATCAGCGAATGAAGAAACGGTTTTAGATAAAGGTGGATACAATCATTTTAGCTAGTGGGGTGTGAGGAGAATGCAGTTAATGGAATTAAAGTCATTTTCCGTGGAAGATACAATGGCACTTGCCGCGTCATTTGCTGCATATTTGAAGCCAAGTGACTGTATTTTACTGGCGGGTGACTTAGGGGCAGGAAAGACTCATTTTGTAAAAGGCTTAGGAAGAGGGCTTGGCGTAGATCGTATGATAACAAGCCCTACGTTTACTATTATTAAAGAGTATGAAGGACGACTGCCTTTGTACCATATGGATGTGTACCGTGTTGGAGAAGAAGCTGACGAACTTGGGCTTGAAGAATATATAGAAGGAAGTGGCGTGACTGTCATTGAATGGGCACACCTCATCCAAGATTTACTTCCAGCTCATTCCTTCAGCTTTACCATCAAAAAAAGTAGTGAGACAGAGCGTGACATCTTGATACAGGCGCAAGGGTCATCACATCTAAGGCGTTTGGAGGAATGGATGAATGACAACGTTATTAGGGATTGATACGTCTTCTTATCGATTAGGGGTATCGGTTAGTAAAGATGGTGTGGTAATTGCAGAATATTCCACAACGTTAAAGAAAAATCATGCACTTCGCTTAATGCCTGCGGTGGAAAATGTGTTAAACGATTTAGAAATCAAGCCAAGTGACCTTGATGGGATTGCCGTTGCAAAAGGGCCAGGATCATATACAGGTGTAAGAATGGCCGTTACAACAGCAAAAACATTAGCATGGTCGTTAAATATACCGTTAATTGCGGTTTCGACCCTTGAAATGATGGCGCAAGTCGGATGTTATTTTAATGGTCTTGTTGTGCCTCTAATTGATGCGAGAAGAGGAACAGCCTTTGCTGCGGTTTATCAATCAAAGTGCGATGGTTCGCTAGAAGAAGTAGTAGAGGAACGTCATTTTACACTGACCGCTTTGCTAGAAAAGCTTGGAACACAAGATCAACCCATTTTATTTGTTGGTGAAGATGTTGCTCTCCACAGAGAAAAAATTGAAATGGAGCTTGGTCCTCTAGCACAATTTGCACAAAAGTCGGTACCAAGTGCGCGTGCAGGGGCATTATGTGCTCTCGCACAAGAAAAAGAGCCTGTGGAAAATGTTCATGGATTCACGCCAGACTATCACCGCTTACCTGAAGCGGAGGTGAACTGGCAGCATGCACAGCAGCAAAGAAACGAGTCGTAATGTTCAAGTTAGAAGGATGGATGTTTTCGACATTGATGCTGTATTAACAGTAGAAACAGAAGCATTTACGACTCCTTGGACGAGAGAAGCATTTGAAGCAGAACTCGTTCGAAATAATTATGCCTATTATTTTGTGCTCGAAGTGGATGAAATGGTCGTTGGCTATTGCGGCCTTTGGAAAGTGATAGATGAAGTCCAAATTACAAATATCGCTATACTGAAAAAGCATCGAGGTCATTCGTATGGTGAGTACTTACTTCGCTCCATTATGGAATGGTTGAAGATGGTAAATGCTCAGACATTGTCATTAGAAGTAAGGGCATCGAACGAGGTTGCACAAGGACTTTATCATAAATTAGGTTTCTCACGAGTAGGAATTCGAAAAAATTATTATGCAGATAATCAAGAAGATGCATGGGTAATGTGGGTGAGGTTAAATGACGATCATATTAGCAATTGAAACCAGTTGTGACGAAACCGCAGCTGCTGTGATTAAAGATGGTACGACAATAGTAGCAAATGTCGTTGCCACTCAAATGGAAAGTCATGCAAGATTCGGAGGGGTTGTCCCTGAAGTAGCCTCTAGGCATCATGTAGAAGCCGTTACCGCTGTTGTAGAAGAAGCCCTGGAGAAAGCAAAGGTTACGTTTTCTGATTTAACGGCGGTAGCCGTAACAGAGGGACCAGGTTTGGTTGGTGCATTGCTTGTCGGGATTCATACCGCAAAAGCAATTTCGTTTGCTCACCAGCTTCCGTTAATTGGCGTTCATCATATTGCTGGTCATATTTACGCTAATCAACTTGTGCAACCAATGAAATTTCCTTTGTTGGCTCTCGTTGCTTCTGGAGGGCATACAGAACTCATTTTAATGAAGGAAGATGGCGTATTTGAAACAATTGGTCAAACACGTGATGATGCAGTAGGTGAAGCGTATGATAAAGCGGCTCGGGCGATGAAACTACCATATCCTGGTGGTCCGAATGTGGAGAAATTAGCTTTAGAGGCGACAGAAGAAATTGAACTGCCTCGGTCATGGCTCGAAAAAGGAAGTTACGATTTTAGCTTTAGTGGACTAAAATCAGCCGTGTTGAATCGAATTCACAATGACCAGCAAAAAGGGATTGATACGAACTTAGCTGCCCTTGCGAAAGGCTTTCAAGAGAGTGTAACCGATGTGCTTGTAACACGTACCGTGACAGCGTTTAATGAATTTCAACCAAAGCAAGTATTAGTAGCTGGTGGCGTTGCAGCAAATAAAGGATTACGCCAAGCACTAGAAGAACGTTTAGCGAATAAAGTAGAACTTGTTATCCCCCCTTTACACTTATGTACCGATAATGCTGCTATGATTGGGGCTTGCGCACATCAAATGTGGTTAAGTGGAGCAAGAGGGAGTCTCAGTATGAACGGTCGCCCTGGTATGCCGCTACAATCGTTTGCTTAAAAAAGGCTTGGATCGAGAGATCCAAGCCTTTTTAACTTTCCTCATTAGTGCTCAAGAGATTCCCATTCTTCCATAAGTTGTTCCATTTCGTTTTCATTAGCAGAAAGCTGATCTTGAATGTCTTTTGCTTTTACATGATCAGAATATACTTCTGGCTCAAGTAGTTGTGCTTCAAGTTCAGCATTCGCTGTTTCAAGTTTCTCTAGCTGTTCTTCAATTGCACTCATACGTCTTTCTTTTTGTCGTTCAGCTCGTTTTGCTTCCTTATCTTGTTGGTAATTTGTTTTTTCTTTTTGTTCTGTACGAAGTGGTGATTGCGCTGTTTTTTCTTCCTCTATCGCAGCACGTTCCGCCATTTCTTTCTTTTTCTCTGAATAATACGTGTAATCACCAAGGTAACTTGTCGTTTTCCCCTGATCTAGTTCAACAACACGAGAAGCAATACGATTAATAAAGTAACGGTCATGTGAGACAAAGAGAATGGTCCCTGGGTAATCCATTAAAGCAGCTTCTAGCATTTCTTTTGAATCTAAATCTAAGTGGTTTGTCGGTTCATCGAGAATAAGCAAATTCGCTTTTACCATCATAAGTTTCGCAAGAGCCACCCGAGCTTTTTCTCCACCACTTAATGAAGAAACGCTTTTTAATACGTCATCTCCGCTAAATAAAAATAAACCGAGTAAACTGCGTATATCTTTTTCAATGGTTGCTGGAAACTCGTCCCATACTTCTTGTAAAACGGTTTTATTGCTTTGGAGTTTAGCATGTTCCTGATCATAATAACCGACGGATACATTGCTACCAAATAAGATATTCCCTGAATCGGGTGTTAACTGCTTTGTGACCGCTTTAAGCAATGTCGTTTTACCGGTCCCATTATCCCCTAGTAAACAAACCGATTCTCCTCTTGTTAACGAGAGATCAATATTTGAAAATACAGTATGGTCGCCGTATTTTATTTCAAGATCACGAATCGATAGGACATCGTTACCAGATTGACGAATGATATCAAAGCCAAATGAAGCCGATTTTTCATCCCCTTGAGGTCGATCGAGACGCTCCATTTTTTCAAGCTGTTTTCTACGACTTTGTGCTCGTTTCGTTGTTGAAGCACGTACTAAGTTTTTGGCAACAAACGTTTCAAGCTTTTCAATCTCCGCTTGCTGCTTCTCATATTGCTTACGTTCTTGCTCATAACGTTTTGCTTTTTCATCCAAATAATACGTGTAGTTTCCGTGATAGGTTGTTGTTTGGTTACGAGACAGTTCAACAACTTTTGTGGTTAATCGGTCCAGAAAGAAGCGATCATGGGAAACGACTAGAATCGAGCCAGGATAGCTATTCAAGTAATTCTCCAACCACGTAAGGGTAACCATGTCCAAGTGATTTGTTGGTTCATCGAGAACGAGAAGCTCGGGCTTTGACAAGAGTAGTTTTCCTAAAGCAAGTCTTGTTTTTTGACCACCTGACAAGGTAGAAATGGGCGTTGCATAATCGAATTGCTGGAAGTGAAGACCAGCTAAAACGCCGCGTATATCTGCTTCGTATTGATAGCCACCTTGTTCTTTAAAGTCATTTTGTAATTGATCATATTCTTTTAGTAACTTCGTATATTCATGCTCGGGCATATCCGTTGCCATTTGTGTCTCCAGATAACGTAGATGTTGCTCCATTTTAAGAAGCGGTGCAAACACACTGAGCATTTCATCCCAAATGGTCTTACTTGTTCGTAAATCGGTATGTTGGGACAAATAGCCAATCTCGACGGTCTTTGGAATGACAATTTCCCCTGAATCAATGCTCATCTCACCGACAATCATTTTAAGTAGTGTTGATTTACCCGCTCCATTACGCCCTACTAAAGCGACACGTTCATTTGTCTGTACTTCTACTTTCACATTTTCTAAAATTGGCTCAGCGCCAAATGCTTTTGAGACGTTTACGCATTGTAATACAATCATAGTTCGTCAACCTTTGCTACAGATTTCTATCTGTCACCAGTTTACATCAAGTAACGAACAAACAACAACAAATCATTCGGTGGCAGCTCTTTCATTTTACGAAAAATGGTGTACAATAGAGGGGAAGCAGGTTGCTTATGTAGCTTGATGCTCGGAAAGGGGCGGACATGAAATCAGACCAACTAAAGATTCCTCAAGCAACAGCAAAACGCTTGCCGCTTTATTATCGGTTTCTAGAGAATCTTCATACATCAGGCAAGCAACGAGTATCTTCGACGGAATTGAGTCAAGCGTTAAAAGTCGACTCAGCGACAATACGTAGAGATTTCTCTTATTTTGGTGCATTAGGAAAGAAGGGTTATGGGTACAATGTACAGTATCTTCTCTCTTTTTTTCGAGATACATTGGATCAAGATGAGAGAACGAATGTCATTCTTGTCGGCGTCGGAAACTTAGGGACTGCGTTGCTCCAATACAATTTCTCTAAGAATAATAGTACCGTCATGACCCATGCCTTTGATGTTGATGAAAAGAAGATCGGGACAACCATTGGTGACGTTCCAATATACGATTGGAACAAGCTGGAAGAAGCAGGGATTAAGGACACATCAATTGCTGTTTTAACAGTACCTGCCTCACAAGCACAAAGTAGTGCGGACAAGCTCGTTGAAGCTGGAATTAGCGGTATACTTAATTTTACACCGGTACGATTATCTGTACCTGAACATATTCGCGTTCATCATATTGACCTTGCGATTGAATTGCAAGCGCTTGTATATTTTTTAAAACACTATCCACTTTAAAGGGAGGCTCTATACATGCCATTATCAGGAGGAAGTCTAATTATCATCGCAATTGTGGCATTAATTATCTTTGGACCGAAAAAACTACCTGAGTTTGGAAAAGCTGCAGGTAGTACGTTAAAAGAATTTAAAAATGCAACAAAAGGTTTAGCCGATGATGATGAGGACAACAAGCCAGCAAATGTTCAAAAAGAAAAAGCATAAAAAGAATATTCCTCTCTCAGACATGTCAATAATGGATCACGCAGTGGAATTAAGACGCAGGGTTCTTGTGATCCTCGTCTTTTTTGTGATTGCCCTTATTGGAGGGTTTATGCTCGCAGTTCCTGTTATATCTTATTTACAAGCTGCGCCATTGGCTGCTGATATGCCGTTTCATGCATTTCGGCTAACGGATCCTTTGCGAATTTATGTGAACTTTGCAATGCTCGTTGCCTTTGTTTTAATTATACCGGTGATTTTGTATCAGCTGTGGGCATTTGTTGCGCCTGGATTGAAGGAAGAGGAGCAAAAAGCGACCCTTGCCTACATTCCTATTTCATTTTTTCTTTTGTTAGCCGGTTTTGCATTTGCCTATTTTATTCTCATTCCGTACGTTATGTCCTTTATGAGTACAATGGCAGATCGGTTAGACATTAATGAAATGTATGGGATTAACGAATACTTTTCATTTCTCTTTCAGCTGACCATACCGTTTGGTTTTTTATTTCAGCTACCAGTTGTGGTTATGTTTTTAACGCGACTCGGGATTGTGACTCCGCAGCTGCTAACAAAGATTCGAAAATACGCGTATTTCGTACTATTAGTGATTGCAGGTTTAATTACACCACCTGAACTGATGTCACATTTACTAGTCACGCTACCAATGCTTATTTTGTATGAAATTAGTATTGCCATTTCAAGAGCAACGTATCGAAAGCATCACAAGCAAGCTGCACAATCTCAACCGAATGAAGCTCAGTAAACGACGAAATCTTAAAGATTTTGTCGTTTTTTCTTGTTTCAAAGAACCTGAGAGTGGGTAAAAAGAAGCTATACAAAAAGGAGGGATCTCAACTGAGCGAATTTATTGAATTTGTAAAAATCAATTCCACAAGTATGTTTAACCTAACGATGGAGCATATCATCCTTGTTGGAATGGCGATTCTTATTGCTATTGTTATTGGTGTTAGTATAGGTATTTATTTAACAGTGAACGACACGTTAGCTGAAACGGTTTTAGCAGCAGCTTCAATCCTTTTAACGATTCCAAGCTTAGCTCTCTTTGGAATTATGATTCCGTTCTTTTCCATTATTGGGCACGGCATTGGTTTTGTCCCCGCACTAACAGCTCTTGTACTCTACTCTCTTCTACCTATTATTCGTAATACGTATACAGGTATTAAAAATGTAGATCCAAATGTAATTGATGCAGCAAATGGACTAGGTATGAAAAAAATGCAGCGCTTAATTCAAGTCGAAATACCGAATGGATTGCCTGTTATGATGGCAGGTATTCGTACGGCAGTTGTCATGAATATTGGTATTGGCGTCATTGCTGCATTTATTGGTGCCGGGGGACTAGGCTCATTGATTGTACAGGGGATTTCTCGAGGGGATATGTATTCCATTGTTGCTGGTGCTGTACTCGTTTCCTTACTTGCAATTATCGCTGATACCATTCTGCTAGTACTGCAGAAATGGTTTACACCAAAAGGAGCAACTCACTAAAGGGGGATAACACGTGATTTCATTTAAAGAGGTAACTAAAACGTATACTGGTGACAAAAACGCAGTGAATCATGTTTCCTTTGATGTTAATGATGGAGAGATTGTTATTTTCTTAGGGCCATCAGGGTGCGGAAAAACAACATTATTACGTATGGTCAATAAGTTGGTTTCATTAAGTGAAGGTGATATTGAAATAGATGGTGAACCGATTTCAACGCTGGATACAATTGAACTACGTCGTAAGATCGGCTATGTTATTCAAAGCAATGGGTTGTTTCCGAACATGACCATTGAAGACAATGTCATGGTTGTTCCAAACTTATTAAAGTGGGGCAGTAAAAAGAAAAAAGAGCGGTACAACGAACTGATGAAGCTTGTTGGACTCGATCCAAAAGAATTTCGAAAACGTTATCCAAGTGAGCTTTCTGGTGGACAACAGCAGCGGGTAGGTGTAGCAAGAGCACTAGCAGCAGATCCACCAATTATGTTAATGGACGAACCTTTTGGAGCTCTTGACCCACTGATTCGTGAACATATTCAAGATGAGTTTTTAGATATCCAGCGAAAAGTGAAGAAGACGATTTTGTTTGTTAGTCATGACATTGATGAAGCGATTCGGATGGCGGATAAGATTGTCTTAATGCGCGAAGGCGAAATTATGCAATATGGTACACCATCAGAAATTTTAATGAAACCATCTAGCACGTATGTTTCTGATTTTATAGGAAAAGACCGAGCCATTAAAATGCTTAGTCTTCATACCGTTGATGAGTTAAATAAAGAAATTGGTTTACTAGAATGTCAAGAAGATATTGCTGATTCAAAACAAATTCATTTAGATGCTGATTTGAAAAATACCCTTTCTATCTTATTAAACCAAGAAGCAGAACAAGTTTGTGTATACGATGACGAAGACAATATACGTGGTGCTATTACGATTGATCTAATCCAACAGTTCCTTCATCAGAAATTAGGTAATCAAAAAAGCAAAGCGGCGGTGATCGCTTGAAGACACAAGCCATCGTAACAAATTGTGTTCGGGTACTATTGTTTTTATTAGTGGCAGTCTTTCTTTACTGGACAGCATCAGAAGGAATGTATATACATCTGTACGAATCGTCAGGTGAATTTTTGCGCCTGCTAGGCGAACATGTGGCGCTTGTCCTCGTATCGTCGTTAGTAGCTGTTTTAGTAGCACTACCGTTAGCTGTTTTTGTCACGAGGCCAAAGTTTCGACGAGCAGAGTGGATCACGTCAAACGTTGCCAACTTAGCTCAAACTATACCGAGTTTGGCCGTTGTGGCACTGATGATTGGAATTTTAGGGATTGGCTTTGTTCCAGCTGTATTTGCCTTATTTATTTACTCTGTCCTTCCGATTTTCAGAAATGCAGCTGCTGGTTTTAGTTCAGTAAACCCTGATCTTATTGATGCTGGTAGAGGAATGGGCATGAAGCCGATTGACATTTTCTTTAAAGTCGAAGTTCCCAATGCGGCATACGCTATTATCGGTGGTTTAAGAACGGCCATTGTTTTAAATGTCGGCACTGCTGCTTTTGCCTATTTTATTGGCGGAGGCGGACTAGGGCTGTGGATTTTTACTGGAATTGAACTGTACGATAATTCCTACCTTATTTCTGGTGCTGTACCAGTTACTCTGCTAGCGATCTTTTTTGATTATTTGCTAAGAGGCGTTGAACGCTTATTAACGCCTAAAGGTATGCGAGTATCGAAAAAGCAAGCTCATTTAAAAACGACGGCAACCGCATAAGGGGGAGAAAGATGAACAAGTTACGACGTTATATGAGCGGTTCAGTTGTCCTCTTAGGTGTATCCTTAAGCGGCTGTAGCTACTTAGGCTTCGGGGACAGTATCACAATAGGTGCTAAATCGTTCACAGAGCAATATCTTTTATCGGAAATGACGTATTTTATTCTCGAAGATGCGGGATATCAGGTTCGACAAGTAGAGAATTTAGGAAGTAATGTCCTTCGCTCTGCTTTAGAAAATGGTCAAGTGGATGTGTCTTGGGAGTACACTGGAACAGCGATTGCAACGTATTTAAATATGGAGCCAATAACAGATCCTGAAGAAGCATACGAAACACTCCAAGAAGTAGACAGAGAGAATGGACTACACTGGATGAACATTTCAAATGTGAACAATACGTACGCGCTCATCATGAACCGTGCACAGGCGGAGGAGTTAGAAATTCAGTCGTTGTCTGATTTAGCTCAATACGTGAAAGACAATCCAGGTGAAATTCGGATGGGTACCGATGCCGCGTTTGCCAATCGGGCGGATGGTCTTCCAGGTCTTCAAGAAACATATGAATTTGAATTTGGGAATGGAAACATTGAATACATGGATGCTGGGTTATTGTACGAAGCGTTGTACAATGAGGAATTAGAAGTAGCAATGGGGTACGAAACGGATGCAAGGATTGATGATTATGACCAAATCATTTTAGAAGACGATCACACCTTTTTTGCTCCTTATAATGCAGCTGTACAAATTCGTTTAGATGTATTTGAAGACAATCCAGAAATTGAACAGTTGTTGCAACCACTAGCGGACATTCTTGATAGTGAAAAAATGCGAGCCTTAAATTATCAAGTTGATATTGAAAGGCAAAGTGTGGCCATCGTTGCCTATGAATTCCTCGTTGAAGAGGGATTGATAGAAGAAGAGAGCTAATATGAATTAAAATAAATGGTAAGATTTTGTTTTGACAAAAGAGTCGCAACACGGTAGTATACAAAGACAACTAAATCGTTAACACTTATCAAGAGCGACTGAGGGAATAGGCCCGTTGACGTCCAGCAACCTCCACATTTATTTGGAAGGTGCCAAATCCTACAGAATCATTTTATTCTGGAAGATAAGTCGAAAAAACAGACCGGTTTTCGATGCTTCTTTCATCATGAAAGAAGCATTTTTTATTTGGGAGTGAGTGGATGATTGAAGCGCGTGAATTAACAAAGATTTATAAGAGCAAAAAAAGAACGGTTATTGGTGTAGATAATGTTTCGTTTAGAGTCGAAAAAGGAGAAATATTTGGCATTGTTGGTTATTCAGGTGCAGGAAAAAGTTCACTCCTACGCTGTATGAATTTGCTAGAACGTCCAACAAGCGGAACCATTAATGTTGACGGTATTGATTTAACGAAACTAAATTCAAGCAGGCTACGGGAAGCTCGTTTAAAAATTGGAATGATTTTTCAACACTTTTATTTGATTAATCAGAAGACGGTTTATGGAAATATCGCATTTGCACTTAAAGCAGCAGGAGTTGAACAGAGCACTGTCCCAACAAGGGTGGACGAACTGCTCAAGCGTGTGGGTCTTTCCGATAAGCGAGATGCGTACCCTGCCCAGTTAAGCGGTGGACAAAAGCAACGGGTTGGTATAGCGAGAGCACTTGCAAATAACCCACGTGTTTTGCTATGTGATGAAGCCACTTCTGCACTTGACCCGACAACGACGAAATCCATCTTGCAGTTACTTCAATCGTTGAATAAGGAATTAGGTTTAACGATCGTCCTTATCACGCATGAAATGAACGTTGTAAAAGAGATTTGTCATAAGATGGCGGTGATGCAACATGGCAAAATTGTTGAACAAGGTAACGTATATGACTTGTTTGCCGAACCGAAAGAAGAATTAACAAAAGAATTTATTGAGAATGTTGTTTCGTTTAACGTTCCAGAGCGAACCCTTGCGCAGTTTACGGGTACTATTGCAAAAGTGGTATTTAAAGGAGAGATTGCTGGAGAAGGTATTATTTCTGATATGCTACAACAATTTTCGTTAAACGGTAATTTCTTACATGGTGCCATTGAATATATTGATGGAAAGCCTTTAGGTATTTTTATCCTTGAGCTTCAAGGAGAAGCGGTGGCCGTTAAACAAGCATTGGCTTATATTGAAAAGCGTTCTGCTGAAGTGGAGGTGATTCGTGATGGACATTCCCCACTTAATTGAGATGTTGCCTACAATGTGGAGTGCATTTCTTGAAACACTGTTGATGATTAGTATTTCCACCGCTGTGGCGATTGTTATCGGCTTTCCGTTAGGGGTTGTGTTGTTTGCAACAGATCGGGGCTTATTTTGGGAGAATCGTGTGGTACAGAATGTGTTAGGTGTTTTTGTGAATATCATACGTTCGATACCATTTATCATCTTACTCGTTGCATTATATCCGTTTACGAACCTTATTGTAGGAACGACAACCGGTCCTGTTGCAGCAAGTGTTTCGCTATCAGTAGCAGCCATTCCTTTCTTTGCTCGAATTGTGGAGAGTGCTATGCGTGAGATTGATAAAGGGATGATTGAAGCAGCTGTTGCTACAGGTGCAACACCATGGATGATTATTAAAGATGTGTTGTTTTTAGAAGGCAGAGCCTCAATGATTCAAGGATTAACCTTAACCGTCATTAGTCTTGTTGCCTATTCAGCAATGGCTGGTGTGATTGGTGGAGGCGGTGTTGGGGATTTAGCAATCCGTTATGGTCATTATCGCTACGACAATACCATTATGATTTCAACGGTCGTAATTTTAATTGCGTTTGTTCAAGTATTGCAATTACTTGGAGACTATATTGCAAAAACGACAGATAAAAGAAAATAGACAATTAAAGGAGAGAAACAAATGAAGAATACCAACTGGATTTGGAGTGTAGCTACACTTGGAGCATTAGTAACATTAAGTGCATGTGGTGACAGTAATGCAGGAGAGGATAGTCAAGAAATAAGTTTTGGTGCGACAGCCGGACCGTATAGTGATATGCTCACAAAAGCCATCGTTCCTGGCCTTGAAGAAAAAGGGTATTCTGTTACGATCAATGAATACCAGGATTATATTATCCCAAATCGTGAGCTTGCCAATGGCACAGATGATGCAAATTTATTTCAGCACCAAGTCTATCTAGATGCTTTTGCAGAAAACAATGATTTAGACTTAGCTAGCTTAGTAACGGTACCAACTGCCCCAATGGGTATCTACTCAGAAGCGTACCAATCGCTAGAGGACATTGAAGATGGTGTAGAAATAGCGATACCTAATGACCCGACCAATGGGGCAAGAGCCTTTTTAATGTTAGAAGATGCTGGCTTAATTACATTTAAAGACGAAATCGATCCGTTAACAGTTTCTATTCAAGACATTGATGAAAACAAACACAATCTCCAATTTGTTGAACTCGAAGCCGCGCAGCTTCCAAGAGAAGTAGGGCAAAAGCCACTCACTGCCGTGCCAGGTAATTTTGCTCTTTCGGCAGGGTTGGATTTAACAACGGCATTAGAGTTGGAAGATATGGCTGATCAATACCGAAATGTGGTTGCGGTTCGTTCTGAAGACGTAGACGGACAATTAGCTCAAGATATTCAAGCGGTTATTGAATCGGACGAATTTGAAGCTGTCATTGATGAAGAGTTTGAAGGGTTTGGAAAGCCAAACTGGATGGAACAGTGAGCTCGCTTATCGTTCGTGGTGCACCACAGGAATATGTTTTTGCAGAAGGCGCCTTATCTGAGTTAGAAGAAAGGCTAGTAGCACGAAAGTATAAGCGAGTGCTTGTCGTTCACGGTCATGCTTCTTGGAAAGCCATTGCCGCTTTTTGGCCAGAATTGAAAGAAGTTGAAGCAACATATGAGCCTTATGCTGGTCTGTGTTCAGTAGCTGAAATGAGACGTTTAGCAGAAATGGCGCTGGATGGGAACTATGATGCACTTATTGGAGTAGGAGGAGGAACGTTAATGGATGCCGTAAAGGGGACAGCTCATCTCCTTTCTCAGCCATATGTACTTATTCCAACTCTTGCTTCTAATTGTGCACCGTGGACACCCATTTCTGTTATCTATAATGAGGAAGGGGTTTATACTCACTTTGATGTGTATGAACAGAATGCAAGTCTGCTATTAGTAGACCCACATGTATTGCTTACAACACCGAAGGCTTTTTTTCTTGCTGGAATTGGAGATACACTGGCGAAATGGTACGAGGCCGATGTTCAGCTTCGTGCCATTACAGATAGGCGTGCAGCACTTGATATCTCTTATTATGCTGCACAGCTTTGTCAGTCTGTATTACTTGAAAAAAGTGAAGAAAGCATAAAGTCGTTAGCAGATAAAGAAGTATCAAGCGC
Source organism: Shouchella hunanensis (assembly GCF_028735875.1). Taxonomy (GTDB): domain Bacteria; phylum Bacillota; class Bacilli; order Bacillales; family Bacillaceae_D; genus Shouchella; species Shouchella hunanensis. Next base: position 645,388 of record NZ_CP117834.1, on the reverse strand, counting down.
CTATTGTAAAGTAGTGGAAGCAATCATTATGCTAGGTGGTATGGTCGGAGGATTTGGAGACAAATATGGACGTATTGCAGGCGCTCATTCGATCCATAATGGCTTAACAGCATTGAGAGAAACTCACGATGTTCTGCACGGGGACAAAGTGGCTTACGGTATTCTTGTCCAGCTTGCTTTAGAAGAAAATTGGAATGAAATTGAACGATTAATACCTTTTTATCATAAAGTGGAACTACCCACTTCATTAATCGATTTAGGGATTGACGTAGGTTCAGCGGATTTAAACGCGGTATGTGAAAAAGCGACGATTCAAGAAGAGTCTATTCATGTTATGCCAGGCGTCATCAGTGCAGTAGACGTACGAAAAGCAATCGATCAAATTGAAGAATGGAACAAAAACCGACCGGTTTGGTAACCGGTCGGTTTTAACGTGTGTTATTTATCTTTGGGAGGTCGTCTAAGTGCTTGCCAGCCAAGATAGAAATCAACTGCAGCTACAAAAGCGAGCACGACTGGGAAAATCCCCCACCCATTTGCTTCTACTTGAATGTACGTTAAATAGACAAAAAGAAAGGCAAGTAGAATGTAGAAGAAACCATAGAATCTCATAATAATATCATTCCAATCATAGTAGAGATGAAAGTAGCCGTGTCCATAAACTCATTAATTTTATCAATGAAGAGTACTTGAACAACAACGACAAATGAATTTAACGCAATGTGGGCGATAATTGGAACAATGATTCGTTTTGTTTTCACATATAGGAAAGCGAAGGCAAAGCCCATTGCGCCATAAATGAGAATATGCTCAAAATCAAAATGAATGACAGCGAAAATAAGAGAACTAATTAACCCTGCAACGAAAAAGTTTGTGCGGCGATATAGCCAGCCAAATATTGCTTTTCTGAAAACCAGTTCTTCTATGATCGGACCAATAACAGCAATAACAATAATGAACGGTAAAAATTCTTGTGCAATCGCGACTAAATCCGCCGTATTCTCAGACCCTTGATCAATGCCAAACAACAGAGACTGAATTAAACCAGCAACGATTTGTGTCCCAAATACTAGAAAGATACCGATAATGGACCAAGCAACGGTTTCGCCTGTTTTCATTTTAGGTCCTCTTAACCCACCATCTAGCTGTTCGTCTCGACGCAAAATCAGTAAAATAACAACAAGACCGACAGTAAATGAGAGTATGGACGATAGACCGATTAAAAGAGCTTGGTTTGTGACGTTGAAAATCGATGCAAGTAGAGTAGAAGCAACTAAAGCAAGTCCTGTTTGCATCACAATATAGGCAAGTACAACGAGTGCGTATCGCATCGTTACTGTATTTCGACTAACCATTCGCGACGTTAGAAACGCAATGGCAATTGTTAATGGAACAGCAAGAAGAATGGATAGCCCGCTATTCATAGTTAAAACACCTTGAAAAACGACCACAAGCGTAAACGCTACAGCAATTTGCATAATAACGAAAAACAAAATTCCTAAGCTATAATAGATCTTATTCACAAGCGAACTCCTTTACACATGATCAGTCTAAATTCCCACTCATCATACCATATTATGCATTCGTTTTCCTTTTCAGACCCTTTTTAAAGAAACTGTCCAAAAAAAAGTCAGGCTTACCTCTTGCAAAACGCGAGCAGAATGATTATCATAGGAAATGTGTTAGCACTCATCACAAACGAGTGCTAATAATAATCACTACATACGTCTTCAAAGGAGGGTGTTTTCCTTGTTAAAACCATTAGGAGATCGCATCATTATTGAGCAAATCCAATCAGAGGAAAAAACAGCGAGTGGGATTGTACTACCTGACTCTGCACAAGAAAAGCCGCAAGAAGGCAAGGTCGTAGCTGTAGGTACAGGTCGTGTAACAGAAAACGGTGAAAAAGTAGCGCTTGAAGTAAAAGAAGGCGATTCCATCATCTTCTCAAAATATGCAGGTACAGAAGTAAAGTATGAAGGTACGGACTATCTTATTCTTCGCGAAAGCGATGTTCTAGCAATCATTGGCTAAAAGCTAATAAAGAACGAATAAATACGAACCAACATACAGGAGGCAGATAGAATGGCTAAAGATATTAAGTTCAGTGAAGAAGCACGTCGCTCGATGCTAAAAGGTGTAGATACATTAGCGAACGCTGTAAAAGTAACGCTTGGACCAAAGGGTCGTAACGTTGTATTAGAAAAAAAATTCGGTTCACCATTGATTACAAATGACGGTGTAACGATTGCGAAAGAAATTGAGCTTGAAGATGCATTTGAAAATATGGGTGCGAAACTTGTTGCAGAAGTAGCAAGCAAAACAAACGATATTGCTGGTGATGGTACGACAACTGCTACAGTTCTTGCACAAGCCATGATTCGTGAAGGTCTTAAAAATGTTACATCCGGTGCGAACCCAATGGGAATCCGTAAAGGAATTGAAAAAGCAACAGCAGCAGCAGTAAAAGAGCTAGCTAGCATTTCAAAGCCAATTGAAAGCAAAGAGTCGATTGCGCAAGTAGCAGCGATTTCTTCAGCTGACGAAGAAGTAGGCCAAATCATTGCAGAAGCAATGGAGCGCGTAGGAAACGACGGCGTTATTACCATTGAAGAATCAAAAGGTTTCTCTACAGAGCTTGAAGTAGTAGAAGGTATGCAGTTCGATCGTGGCTATGCATCTCCATACATGGTATCTGATTCAGATAAGATGGAAGCGGTTCTTGATAACCCTTATATCCTTATTACAGATAAGAAAATCTCAAACATTCAAGAAGTACTTCCAGTTCTTGAGCAAGTTGTTCAGCAAAGTCGTCCGATCCTTATCATCGCTGAAGATGTTGAAGGTGAAGCGTTAGCAACACTTGTTGTGAACAAATTACGTGGCACATTTAATGCAGTAGCTGTTAAAGCGCCTGGATTCGGTGATCGTCGTAAAGCGATGCTTGAAGATATTGCGATTCTAACAGGTGGAGAAGTCATTACGGAAGATTTAGGACTTGATCTTAAATCAGCAACAATTGATTCTCTAGGACGTGCCAACAAAGTTGTTGTAACGAAAGAAAATACAACAATTGTTGAAGGTGCTGGAAACCCAGAACAAATCGCTGCTCGAGTTGGTCAGCTAAAAGGTCAAGTAGAAGAAACGACTTCTGATTTTGACAAAGAAAAGCTACAAGAGCGCCTAGCTAAATTATCTGGTGGTGTAGCAGTTCTTAAAGTAGGAGCTGCAACAGAAACAGAAATGAAAGAGCGTAAACTACGTATTGAAGATGCGTTGAACTCTACACGTGCAGCAGTAGAAGAAGGTATTGTTGCTGGTGGTGGTACGGCTCTTATTAACGTGATTAAAGCAGTTCAAGCGGTTGAAGCGGCTGGAGACGAAGCAACTGGTGTGAATATTGTTCTACGTGCATTAGAAGAGCCAGTTCGTCAAATTGCACACAACGCTGGTCTTGAAGGATCTATCATTGTTGAAAAATTGAAGTCTGAAGCGGTAGGTGTTGGTTACAACGCAGCAACAGGCGAGTATGTAAACATGGTGGAAACAGGTATTCTTGATCCGGTTAAAGTAACACGTTCTGCTTTGCAAAATGCAGCTAGCGTATCAGCTATGTTCTTAACGACAGAAGCTGTAATCGCTGATAAGCCTGAGGAAAACGAAGGCGGCGGCATGCCTGATATGGGCGGCATGGGCGGAATGGGTGGCATGGGCGGCATGATGTAACATGCCTCTCTGACCCCTTGATGCTTTAAGGGTTTCGGGTTTGTTAGTGTAGTTAATTGTATGATATGACATGCTTTTGACATACTTTCTACCCCGAATTTTTATTTCTTACACTATCCATGAGGTTGCTGAACTTTACAGCAGCCTCTTTTTTGCGTGATTTTGATACGTGTAGATAAACGTCTCTTGTGACTGAATCATTCTTATGTCCTAATCGTTCCATGATCTCTTCAAGAGAAACACCAGCCTCAGCTAATAAAGAGGTATGGGTAAGTCTTGGAGAGTGAGGGGTGAGTGATTCATCCAACTGAGCTAATTTTAAAATTCGTTTTATTCTACGACCGACAGTTTTAATAATCATTGGGTAACCGGGCTTTCTATTCGTGTCTACAAATATAAACCCTTGATCGTTATACTCTTTACCTTTTCTGAGCTTGTACTCATTCATGATCTTCTTAAGGGTTTTGAGTTCTCCAAGAACAAACTCATCAATTTGGATTGTTCTTTTTGAAGAATTCTTAGGTGTTAGTAATTCAAATTCCTTTAAGCGGTTCTGCGAATAGTACGAGAGTGGACAAATTGCATCGATAATTGCGATTAATGCTTACACGACAAACACCAACGCTATTGCTGAGAACGTTCAACAACTTGAAAGTTTGTTATATCAACGAATTTAAGTCTTAATATTCTTGATATTACTAATGCGGTTGATATTTCCACTAATCTTTACTAGCATTGAAGAGGAATTGGTAATTATCACCACCTTTTCAAAATATATTAATTAAAGGAGAGAACGAACAATGAAAAAGGCTTTAATCTTTACGTTCAGTTCATTATTCGCACTATCCGCACTAAGCACTACTAGTAATTCAGCTTTTGCAAGCACAATCAACGAGGAAGAGGAATTCAAAACTCTTTTAGAAAGTGTCAAAGAGGAAGAAAAATTTGAAGAAGGTTTTAAAGAAGACTCAATTATCCAAACACTAACTCTAAATGAAGATGAATCTAACGATGATCTTAACCGCATAGCAGAACTAGTTGATGAAAACCCAGAGCTTTCTAAGCATACAGAGGCGTATAAAGTCTGGACTAACGACGATGAATTTAATGATCTATTCGAAGGTACGGAATTAAATGCGGAAGCAGGAGAAACAGATGACGTAACCTACGTTTTTAATGATGGAAGCTCTTTAAGCGCCTCCTTGTCCACAGAAAGTGTTGAAAATGAAGTCAGCCCTTTAGCTATTACTGAACCAGACCCTTACAACGATGGTTGGTTCTCTAACTATGTTCACACTTTTAGTGTACTTTGGATTAATAATGCGCAAACACAGACCGCTGCCTATTGGTCAAATGCAGTTAATTCTTCCAATAATTTTTACGCAAATGTCTATGATCATCAAGGAGTTGTAGATGTAACACCTGGTTCTGGCTCAGGGAGTACAAGAGTTGTTGTAAATAACAATAGAAATTCAATTGTACAAGGGACTTTTGAGCTTAATGACCCTTTTGGTGCCGCAACCTTTACAAGACTAGTTGACTTAACATTACATGCTGATTTTATTCCATCGGCCTCGGCTGAAGTAGTAAGATAGTAATGTAGATCTCATTGCTAAGACTATGATATAGTGGTCACCAAGACCACTATATCTTTTTTAGGGGGGCATACTTTGTTTGAACCTGTAGATCCAACAAGAGTCACATTTCAACTCGTCTTATATTTTGGCGTTATAGCCATAATGATCTCTCTAATTATAATGTTAGTAGTTAAGTGGGTAAAAAGAAAATAAATTTTTTGGCATGACCATAATCGTGCCCTTTAATTTCACACTCGACCTTTTTTACATTTTCATTTATCTCTCGGCTGCTATACAAATTACAATTAATGAAGGCGTCTAATACAATGACGTCTTTTTATGTACACATATGCATAGAAAAACCGAGTTTCTTCATATTTATATTTGGTGCATGAAAACATACAAAAAGATGGGGTGTAGTTATGGCGAAAAGAGTATCGGCACATTGGGATCTTGAGAATAACTTTGGCACCATAATTGTTCATGATAAGACAAAGGTATATGATTCTTTCAAATCACCTGCAAAAAATATTAATGAAACTATTGAATCTATTAAAAGAAGACAGTAGATATAGGTACATTTGACATACCAAAACAGAGAATGACATACAATCATACATAACTTAATATAACTCAATATAACTCAATATAACTCAACGTATATTTAGGGAAGATAATATATAAAGATGCGTACTCTTGCATCTCTAATTCCATCCCTTAAAAGGCTATTATTTTTTGTTCGGTGATGGGCGGCATGATGTAAGTCATCCCCCATAAAGCCCGGTATCGCTAGGGTTTGGTTAATCCGTGACGGTATATTCGTCCAAACTATCACGTAAATGTCACGGATCTTTATAAAATGATTTTTTCGAGGATGTTCCCGTAAAGGTTTGTAACTTTTGTGGGGGCATCTTTTTTCATTTTGTTAGTAACATGTGTATAAACTTTCATCATTGTTTCGATATCTTCGTGCCCCACTTGCTACATGATCGTCGGAAGGTCTACTTTTGCTTCGGCCATCATGCTATATACGTGTGTCTGAAAATGTGAGGCGTTGTTCTCTTCTTGATATTTGTTGATTGTCTCAGCCTGTCCATTCTGTTGAGCACCGTTTTGGTAATATAAGGATAGCCGTTAGCTCGATAGAAAAGAAAATCTTTATCGTGAAAATCTTCGTTATGTACGCGCAAGTTTAATTTAGTCCTATCGCGGATTCGATTTGATTTCTTCAATGGTTTTCTGTTTTCGTTATGTAATAGCGTCTGTTCATTGATTATGCTTAATTAGATTTTCTCTTATGGCATACTTAAAAACCATATTGGCATTGGTGTTAATACTCTTCAAGCTATTTAGACTGTAGTCTTTAGCAAGTGTGTTTAATAATTTTTGTTAAGATGAGTGTGTTATTTTTTCAATCGGAACCTTGGCTATGTGCTTGAATAAGACATTTAAGTCTTTTTCTAATCTCATTTTGTACCTTTTGCTTTGCTTCTGTTTTTGTCTTAGCCCTGCGCCTGATTTGATTTCTTGCACCTTTGACCGGATCGGGAGACCCTTCATCTAAACATTCCCAACGCTTTTCGCCGAATTTTAGTGTTACTACCTTACACTTCACCTTCTCACCCCTAAGAAGCATTCATCAAACAAAAAGAATATATGTTCTATTGGTGGTTTTAGAAAAAGGAAAATCTCTTTTCCTCATTCGAGGGTGATTATGATGATGTAATTCTCATCCGGTTTGAAGAGTTCGTACATGAATGTTGTGCATCGAAGTACAGAAGAAAACATTTTAAAGATTGTGAGATTAAAGAAGTGTTTGCCTTTATAGAAATTCCATGATTATCGAGAGCGAACACGCAAGGATCAAGAACAAACAACACTATTCTAGGATGCGCCTAATTGCGAAGTAAAACAAGTACATTATGTCTTAGATACAGGTATTATAGTCGATCTGTTCATTGAAATAAATCGAAAGTTCGGAGTGATTCATGATAATACGAAACATTCTTCTCTTTTAGAAAAAACAAATGGATCTATAGGGATGGGGTACCATTACTTATTAGCTTTGTTTTTAGGGTTAGACGAATCATTGAGTTTTAGTTCCGGAGAGATTGAACAAGCCTACTTAGACAAGAACAAAATCAATCATGAACGGCAAGTAAACGGCTATTAATGGCTGAACCCAAATGGTCTGATGCTGTAAAGGAGCAGAGAGAGGTCCATGCTCCTGAGCCGGAGGTCAAAATGTAGCACGGGCGTTGTGATCGTGGTGATGGAAGATTCAAGCTGAGAGTGGCGAAAAGCAAGTGGACAAGAACCTGCAAGGGATGTGGAGAGGAGGAGATCTTGAGGTTAAAAGACTATCAAAAGTCCCGGCTACATTGATTCTTGAGTTGGCAAAGGGACAAAAGGATATAGCAGAACTTCGTTTTAAGGGTGATATAGCGAGAGATATGTACAAGGCAGGCTTTAGATAGCATGAACAACAGAATAACAGAGGCTAGCCTATTACAAAGCATATTAAGGTGGCAGAACGAGACTGGTTAAGAAAAGGGGAGAGTGCATGAGTAAAACCGTTTTACTCTATAAGGACTTATTAACTGAGATCGACATTTTGGAGTTAACATGAAAAATGTTTAGAGAAACAATATAAAAACATAAAAAGCTTATATGTCTCTCCAAAAGGCATAGGTGCTATAGATTATGAGTCTGAACGGCTAACGGGAGGGCTTGTGCAAGTTCCTGCTTATAATGCTATAGGAGAAGCAGATGATGTTCTTCGAAAATATAACGAGGTTCGGAAAGAGCTTAGAGAGAAATACTTCTGGCGCGATGAGATAAAAAAATGCTTAATAAGCTAGAGGGACTAGAATACAAGGTAGCTTATAAAAAATGGATTGAGAATAAATCGCTTATTCAAATTTCACATGAATTAAATTTTAGTTTAGACCATATAAAAAAAGTTAGTGCTCGAATTGGCAAAAAGAATGCGTCGTGAACAGATCAACACTTTTGCTACACGGAAACGAAAAATAGTTGGTAAGGTTGTTTTGAATGATTTTATTAATAGGAGGTCAATAATGTATAAACTTACAGAAGATAATGGGAACAGAAAGTATTTAACTAATTCAGGAATTGATATCTTTACGCTTGCAGCGGGTTTTTACGAATCAACAGGAGATAAGCTGGTGAATACACCGTGGAAAGACGGTGGATTCGTGACAATTGATGTTTTTCAAAATACATCAGGGTCCGGAACTCGAAAGCAATTCATTTTGAATTATTCATACATGAAACGAATCTTTGTTGGTAATTTGCATACCAATGGGAGTTTTAGAGGATGGGTGGAATTAAAGCACAATGAAGGGGTAAGTGCCTTTCTTGAAGATGAACTGTTTAACCTGTATGAAAAAGTAGCAGCAATACAGAATACTAACACAAAATCTTTTGGATTTATAAGTGATACTCACTATATCCGTAATTCAAATGGTTCTTATGGAATGAATGGGTTGCAACACGTTAATAACATCGTTGATTTTACCAAATATGGCTTATTGGACTTTGTGGTACATGGTGGCGATATTATAAACGGTAAAGATTCACCATCAGTTTACAAAAGAGAGTTGTACGATAATGTAAAAGCCTTTACGAAATCGAAAGTACCTGTAGCTATCTTAAAAGGTAACCATGATTATGGACCTTGGTATACAGATAATACAGCGAATCCGAGGTTGGCAGACATAATGAGCCCTACTGAATGGCATCAGAAGATGGTCAAACCATTTGAAGAAGATTTTGTCTTTAATAGCGCTGAGAAAAACGGAGGTTATTATTATAAAGATTTTGACGATATTAAGCTAAGAGTAATCTTTTTAAATACAGCGGATGTGGCTCATATCTCTAATAGTAACGGATCTCCTAAATATCATAATATCTCCTTTCATGCTTTAAGAAATCGTCAAATACAGTGGTTAGCAAATACCGCGTTAAACTTTCAGAATAAGCAGAGTCCCTCAAATTGGACGGTAGTTACAATGTCACATGTTCCTATTACAGGTTCTGATGGTGTTGGAAAAGCTACCAATGCTTTTGCTTTCAGAGGAATTATAAGAGCATTTAAACTTGGAATCCGATATCGTTCAGCTGTTACTGAGGGCGATCATGGTGTTGACATAACTGTTGATTTTACTGGACGAAAAGGAAACCACATTGCACATATAGGAGGTCACTATCACCTAGATGAGGATTATGTGCATGATGAAATTCGATACATTAACGTTTTACATTCAGCAACAGCAGATAGTTCTACAGGTTTAACTAGAGACCCTAGACCTAGGGATAGTGGGGAGATAACTGAAGATAGTTGGAATGTTTTCACTGTTAACACGAGCAATCGGAGGATGCATTTGAGTCGCTTCGGACAGGGATCGGATAAAGTGATTAGTTATTAACAGAAAATCTCAGTAAGATCGGGGTTAGCTCGGTCGGTGGAAACACTTTAGCAGAAGAGTGTCCTATAATATCACGTACCGCAAGTGGGACAACCCATAACCCCAGTGGACTTGCTACGCAAGCGTGATAAAAACCAAAAAGAAGTGTGTATGAGCTTAATAGTCGTATGCGCTTTTTATTTGGTGTGTTTGCCTTTTGATTTATCTAGGTTTAATTCTTGGTAATGTTGGATTAATAGATCTTTAACTAACTTGGATAAAGCTAAATGTTTTCTTTTACCTAGAAATAAATGAACAATAAGAGAATAAACAAAACCCCGCTTTTTACGAGGTCTCAAGGAGGCTAATAAAGCCGATGGGTTATTACACGATCCTGCTTGGGGTAACAGAGGTGCATCGTATGTAACTACTCATTTAATCACCCCTTAGAGTGTTTTGCTAAACCATGATACTAAAGATGAATGAACGTTGCTTTACTGTTTATATGTGATAACTTAGTACTAGTCGCTACTTGATTTTCGAGCGTTATGATATGGTAAGAAATAAGTAGTGGTCGATTTTTCTTTGCAAGGTATGCTAAAGATTTACGAAAGAGTACATGATGAAAAGGGGGTGAAGATGTGAAACAGGTAGTATCGTTGCTAATTGCAATGGGGATTGTTTTATCAACAACTTCTGTTATTGATTTAAGTGGCCCTACAAGACCAGGTACTGGACCTGTAAGTTCAGTTGCTGAATTAACAGATGGTCCAACGCGTCCCGGGACATAAGCCGATGTATTGGTTCATGAATCAGGAAAATTGAATTTAGTAGAGGATTTTAAAGGTAAGAGCAATAAACAAAGATACATAGGATCTATAAAAACAGGTGATGCGGTTTAAGGTATCGTAATGTGCCTGCACACTTTTTTAATAACCACTTTCCTTTTAAGGAGTGGTTGTTTTTTCTTCTAAAGACCGCTTTACTTTACGGTTTTTCCTGTATACTTATTGGGAATAGGGTAAAAAGAAAGGAGTCGGTTATATGAACGATGAGTTAGTACAAAAATTTTGCGAAGAGCATATGGTTGCTTTACAAAAACAATTAAAAGACATTTATACAATTGAAACACCGGAAGTGTTAAATGAACAGGATGAAGGGACCATTAATGTAAATGATAAGCTATCCGAATATCGGTTTATGGAGGCTGTTTACGCGAGTATTGAACAAAGTGATCAACAAGAAGGAGAAGTGTATCACCAGTACCAGTCTGCTCTTGATAATTTACGTGCGAAGAAGACATTTTTACTTGAATTGAAAGAAGAAATTGAAGAAAAAAACGAGGCAGACATTGCGAACATTAAGATTATGATAAATGCGTTTCAGAAGGAAATGTAAAAACGGCCTGGGGACAGGCCGTTTTTTTAATCTTGCAGAGGCTTGATGCTTCGAGCCCAGTAAATAAAAGGCATCGCAAGCAGAGAAACGATAAATTTCATCAGATATGTTGTTAGGGCAATTTCAAACCAGATGCCCATCGAATACACACCTAGAAACGCAATTGCACAGAAAATCAATGTATCCAACGCTTGTCCAAAAATACTGGAAACGATGTTTCGCAGCCAAAGCATTTTTGGTAACAGCTTTTTAAAGAACGCAAAGATGTATATGTTAATATGATTACTAATGATAAAAGCCGTTAAGCTTCCTAACGCAACGCGTAAAGCGAAGTCAAAAATAAAAGCAAGGTGCGGATGTGCTAGGTCTTCTCCATGAGGTGGGAATAACAGTACAAATTGCATGATAATCGTTGAAACGAGTAAGGTTGAGAAGCCTAGCCAAACGGCTTTTTTGGCGAGGGCTTTCCCATACTTTTCATTTAATAGATCTGTTGCGAGAAAGGTTGTCGCATACATCACATTCCCCATTGTTACGATAAATCCGAACAGTTCAATTGTCTTTAAGACTTGTAAATTAGCTAAAATGGCTGCAAAGCCGATCCAGGCGATAATACCTGTTTTTCCAAACAACTTATAAAATAAGAGCAGGAAGGAAAAATTTGCAAGGGCAAACAATAGCCCTAATAGTTCTGTGGACATGATTTATCTCCTTTAGTTTTGATAACGCAGGAAGGTTACGAACTGCGTGTTTTCATAGGAACGAAAGACACTTTACCACAAGTCCACATAATTGTACAGACAAAAAACCAGTACATCAACTGTACTGGTCTTAAACATCTTCTTACGATTTAACAGGTTCTGATATAAATTGAATGATGGTTTCGTTAAATTTCTCTCTTTCATCATGGAACAAGCTATGACCGCTCTCTTCAAAAGGGATAATAGTGGCGTTGGCAATACCTGCTTCCATTTGTTCTGCTAAATCAAACGGACAGATTTCATCGTTTCGACCGTGTAAAATGGCAGTTGGTACGGAAATAGCACTTAAGTCACCACGCAAATCAGCATCTCGAAGGGTTCGAGCCGATTCAATCGTCGCGTGAGGTCCTGCTTGCATACCAAGTGAGTGGAACCAGCTATTAAAATGGGTGCTTGGTTCTTTGCCGAAGAATAGACCGCCAAAGTCTTTTAACATGTCGGCGCGGTCCGCATATGCACCTAAAATTAAGTCATCCACATTTTCCTTAGGTAAACCAAATTTAAAATCATCTCGCTGCGTAAATACCGGTGCTGCTGCGCCTAATAGCGCGAGACGAGAAACACCTTTTTCGCCGTGCTTTGCCATATAGCGTATTGCAATGGCTCCTCCCATTGAGAATCCACATAATACGGCATCCTTAAGTTCAAGTGTATCAATGACAACACGAAGGTCATCCGCCATTCGGTCATAATCATAGCCATAAGCTGGTTTATCCGATTGTCCATAGCCTCTTAAATCTACACCAATAAAGCGGAAACCTTTTTCTGGTAATGTTGCCATTTGGTGTTCGAACATTCTATGGTTGACTGGCCAGCCATGTAGAAAAATAACGGGTTGGCCGCTACCAATATCCTCTACAAAAAGAGTGGTTCCGTGCTCGACTTCAATTCGATGTGCCATGTAAACATTCGCTCCTTTTTTATAAAACTAGTTTATCGTTTTGTTTGTTTACCCGATTATTTGGTTTTAAAACAGATGTGAATGTTCAACAGGACAAATCACGGTGATAGGCGAATGTGCATAGGCTATAGCGACGAAGAAGGAGTGTGAAAGATGGGAATCGTTACAGGTGCGGAGTATTTAAAAAGAATGGCATGCCTAAAAAGCAATGTATGGATGGACGGCAAACGAATTGAACGCCCTTTAACAGATGTGGAACCATTTCAATCCGTTTTTAAAGCAAAAGGAAAGCTCTATGACATGGTTCATGATGAACGATATGCATCTACTCTCCAGGGGAAGGATCAAAAAATTAACTTTTCATACGACATTCCTCGTTCAAAAGAAGATTTAGTAAAACGGAGAAAAGCGACGCAATTATGGGCGAATGAAACATTAGGGGTGCTAGGGCGATCCCCAGACTATGTGAATACGATGATCGCCATTATGGCAGGCGCAAAGAAATTCTTTGCTGAAGCAGACCCACAGTTTGGAGAAAATATTGATGCGATCTATAAGCGTGCAAAAGAAGTAGACTTAACGTTTACACATACGTTTGTTAATCCTTCTATCAGTAGAAAGCCCTTTTTCCCAGATGGTCAAGGAAAAGATCAGCCGATTGCTACTAAGATCATTGAAGAAACAGAAGAAGGCATTATAGTTGATGGGGCAAGACTGTTAGCAACCCAAGGGGGTATGACGGATGAGCTACTTGTTATCCCTTCAGCCGCATTTATTGATAGTGATTACTTATTTGGTTGTACGATTCCATCAGACACAAAAGGTCTAACTTTTATTAACCGTCCTCCTTACAAAAAGGGAAGCACATTTGATTCGCCTCTCAGCTCACAATTTGAAGAAGGTGACGCTATCGTTGTCTTTGACCACGTTCTTGTGCCTTGGAACCGGGTTTTTTTATACAGGAATGAGTGGCTAATGAACGATTTATTTATGAAAACAGGAATGGAATCGTTCTTGTTATATCAAGCAGTCAACAGACAAATTGTTAAAACAGAGTGGTTACTCGGTATTGCTCAGGCACTCGTAACAATGCTTGATATTGAACGTCATCAGCATATCCAAGGAAAACTTGGCGAAATGATTATTGCATTGGAGGCGATGGTTGGTTTCGTTTATTCTTCCGAAGCTCAGGCAGAGGTCAATGACTTTGGCATAATGGTGCCGAAATTAGAAACCTTAAAAGCATGTGCATCTTACTACCAGACGACGTACCCACGATTAATTGAAATCATTCAACTTTTAGGAGCGAGTCATTTTATTGCGGCACCGAGTGAAAAAGATTTTGCTTCTTCGATTGCGCCTTATTTAGAGCGATTTATAAAAGGAGAATATGTAAGCGCCTATGATAAATTTCAGCTCATTCAGCTCGCGCGGGATATGACAATGACAGAGTTTGGCACAAGGCAATTACTTTATGAGCGATACTTCTATGGCGACCCGGTTCGCGTGTTATCCTCCTTGAACGGATTGTATAGCAAAAAGAAAGAAGAGTTACAAATGCGGATAAGCGATTTTTTTGAAAGAGAGAAGTAATTAACGACTTCTCTCTTTTTGTAAAAGAGGATGATAGAAATTGCCGTTCTTTCCTCCTGTTTTTTCAACGAGCAACGTTTCTTCGATTATCATCCCTTTATCAATTGCTTTACACATATCATAAAACGTTAAAGCAGCAGCACTAACGGCAGTAAGAGCCTCCATTTCAACGCCAGTGTTACTTTTGACCGTTACCGTCGCATGAATGACTAACACATAATCAGTGGTTTCCTCGTCTTTTCTAAAAGAAAACTGCAAGTCCGTTCCTTGTATCGTAATGGGATGGCACATAGGTATCCAGTCGGCTGTTTTCTTTGCGGCCATAATACCGGCTATTTGTGCAACTGCTAAAGGGTCGCCTTTCTTTAAGCCTTGATCATGGATAGCGTCGTAAAGAGTGGCAGAAAGCCTTACTTTAGTACGAGCAGTTGCTGTTCTTTCGGTTTCAGCTTTTTGAGAAACATTCACCATTTTTGCTCGACCTTCCTCATTAAAATGGGAAAAAGAATTCATGTTAATCTCTCCAATCCGTTGTTCTATTAATATTCTTAAAAAACCGGACGTCATTTGGAAACGACAATCGCTTTGTGTTCTGTCCCTTGTAAAGGGCGCGCATACTCGTTTGCTCAGGCAATAAAGCTCGGATAGCTTGTAAGCAGCCCAATCGGTAGATAGCGTGTAATGGTTGTTCACGTTCATTCTGTACAGGTAATAAAATTGTCGACTCTGGAAATGTCTGTGCGTACCGTTGCATCGTTAAGACAAACGAAGCCTCTATATAGGGGAGGTCACCAGCTAAAACATGTACATAGGAATATCCATATGGTTCGATATGTTCGAGACCTGTACATAAGGCCGAAAGTGGTCCTAGGTGAGCGGTTTGTTCTACTATTATCGGAACGTCACCATTAAAATCGTTCGCAAGTTCATTGTTTGTTACAATGAAGTAAGGCATATGTGCTTGCTTAAAGGCTTGAATGCTTTGAAACACAAGCGGTTGGTTGTGGTAGTTTTCAAATAATTTTTGTTTGCCATATCGTTTAGATTGTCCACCAGCCAAAATTAATCCAACGCCAGTCATTTGCGAAGCTCTCCTAGTAAATGAGGAAGCATAGGGAGAATAAAGGCTTCCATACCAAGCTTGACAGCGTTAGTTGAACCAGGTAATGCGAAAAGGGCTGTCTCGTTTATTGTGCCAGCTATAGCGTTGCTAAAAAGTCCTTTTACACCAATCTCTTCATAGCTTTGCTGTCGAAATTGTTCACCAAAGCCTACTAATTCCTTATCCAAGAGTTTTTTTATGATAGCATAAGTATAATCACGTTTACTCATGCCGGTTCCACCATTACATAGAATGACATCAATCTCTGGATCTGCTACTAGCTCAAGGAGATTCGATGTTAGGAGCTGAGGATCATCGGGTATAAGTGCATAAGAACCAATTGTATGGTGATCACCAATTAATTGGCGAATCAATTGACCGCTTTTATCTTCTGCCACTGTGCGTGAGTCGGAAAGTGTTACGATGGCAATAGTAGCATGAACAACGTCGTTTGAATGGTGCATCATAGGGTTATCCTTTCCTTTCCATATACATATCCAGTTAGACTAGTTAGCATTTGCTTATCTCCTATAGTAAGTGAGTAGAAAGGAGTCGTAAAGTATGAGCATGAAGATCAACGATCAATTGTCGAGACCATTAAGGGACTTACGTATATCGATTATGGATCAATGCAATTTTAGGTGTACATACTGCATGCCAAAAGAAGTATTTGGAAAAGACTATGTCTTCATGAAAGAAGAAGAATTATTATCGTTTACAGAAATTGTTCGTACAGCAAAACAATTTGCCCAATTAGGCGTGAATAAACTAAGAATAACTGGCGGGGAGCCGCTTTTAAGAAAAAATGCGTCCCTTCTTATCCGTGAACTACATGATATTCCAGGAATTGACGATATCGCGTTAACAACTAACGGCGTTCTATTACCGAAATTCGCAAAGGACTTAAAGAAAGCGGGATTAAAGCGCGTAAACGTTAGTTTAGATGCCCTAGACACAGCTGTGTTTCAAGAAATGAGCGGACGTCAAACGAAAGCAGAGATTGTGTTACGAGGTATTGACGCTGCTCTAGAAGCTGGATTAGGTGTGAAGGTGAATATGGTCGTCAAAAGAGGCTTAAATGAGCATGAAGTTATCCCCATGGCTAGGTACTGTAAAGAACGAGGTGTGATGCTTCGGTTTATTGAATTTATGGATGTCGGCCAAACGAACGGATGGGATTATTCAAAAGTTGTTTCCAAAAAAGAGCTTTATGACGCTGTATCTGAAATTGGTTCATTACAGCCTGTAGACCCTTATTACTTCGGGGAGGTAGCGAGTCGTTATCGTTATGAGGATTCCGATGTACAAGTTGGCTTTATTTCATCTGTAACAGAAACGTTTTGTGGTACGTGTACAAGAGCGCGTTTATCTGCTGACGGTAAGATATTTACTTGTTTATTTTCTGAAGATGGCATTGATTTAAAACAGGATTTACGAGTAGGTAAAACCGATGAATTTTTATTTACTAAGATAAAAGAAGTATGGGAACAGCGGTCTGATCGCTATTCTGAACTGAGAACAGCCGAGACGTCTAAAAATAGAAAGAAAATTGAAATGTCCTATATTGGAGGATAGCGCATGGTAGAAAGAAGAAAACCGATTCAAATACACGAAGCAGTCGAACAGATAATGGCGTATCCGCTAAAGGAAAAGGTAGAAATCGTTCCCATTGTGGAAAGCTATGAAAGAGTGCTGATGAAGGATGTGAGAGCGACACATCCAGTACCATCCTTTAATCGTTCTCCGTATGATGGCTATGCAATCCGATCAATTGATACAGCCACCGCTTCAAGAGATACTCCTGCTTTCTTTACTGTTATTGGCGAGATTGGAGCAGGACAAGTATTTAAAGAAGAGGTTGGTCAACATGAAGCTGTTCGTATTATGACCGGTGCTATGATTCCAAGTGGTTGTGACGCAGTCATCATGTTAGAACTTGTTCATGAGCGGAGCAAAACAGAAATAGAGATTGTTCGAACAGTGAAGCAACATGATAATATTTCCTTCATCGGTGAAGATACAAAGGAACATGAGTTGATTGCGAAGGCCGGTACGGTCATTCACCCAGGTGTAATGGCTCAGCTCGCGACTTTTGGACAAGCTGAAGTTTCTGTAGCGTCTCGACCAGTTGTTGGGATTTTAGCAACAGGGAGTGAGCTTCTAGAAGTAAACGAACCCCTTGAACCAGGTAAGATTCGGAATAGTAATGCCTACATGGTAGCAGCTCAAGTGTTGCGGGCTGGAGGGGTGCCACTTATGCTGGGGCAAGTACCAGATGAAATGGACGCATGCATGGAAAGAATTCATGAACATTTTCATAAAGTGGACTGTATGATTACGACTGGAGGCGCATCTGTCGGTGATTTTGATTTAGTGCCAGGCATTGTACAGCAATTAGAAGCGGAAACCTTGTTTAATAAAGTCGCAATGAGGCCAGGAAGCGTCACAACAGCAGCTGTTAAAGATGGGAAATTGTTCTTTGGTCTCTCTGGTAATCCTGGGGCTTGTTTTGTTGGTTTTGAATTGTTTGTACGCCCGATCATGAGGCGTTCAATGCGAGCACCCGCACATTTACCGATCAGTAAAGGGAAATTAGGGATAGACTTTCCAAAGCCAAACCCTTTTACACGATTGGTACGTGGGAAATTGGACGAGCAGTCCGGTCAGCACATTGTCTATCCTTCTGGGCTTGATAAATCTGGTTCAGTGGTATCTTTAGCAGAAGCAGATGTTCTTATTTTATTACCTGGTGGTACAAGAGGGTATGAAAAAGGAGCAGATGTGGATATTCTGCTTCTTAATAGTCATGCAGGAAGTGATGCTACGTGGGAAACGTTCTTCAAGTTGTAGGCTATAAGAACGCAGGTAAAACGACGTTTATTGAAGCGTTGCTTGTTTATTTGCAACGCGATCACTATAAGATAGCGACGATAAAGCATCATGGTCATGGAGGAGAGCCTGATGGAATGACGGATAGCCGGCGTTTTTTAGAAAAAGGAGCGACGGCTTCCTTGGTAGAAGGAGATGGCACCATCCATCTAGCCACAACAGCGGGAGATGGGTCCTTGAAACAGCTCGTACAGATGCAAGAGCAAATTTGTCAGCCAGACCTCATTCTTATAGAAGGATGGAAACAAGCCCACTTCCCTAAAGTTGTTTGCTTGCGTGATGATCAGGATAAAAGTCTTTTATCCCTTGATACTATTTGTTGTGTGCTTACGACTTCTTCATTTTTGGAAGAGACCGTGCCGTTTCCCCATTTTCAACGTGATGATCCTGCTGCTTTACGGTTTATAAAAGAGTTTCTGGATAGAGAGAAGGAGGTTCATTCATGTATGAACTAACAAAAGAGCCAATTAAAGTACAAGCAGCAATTGATTATGTGCTTGATAGAAATTGTGGTGCCATCACGACATTTATTGGGACAGTCAGGGAACTGACACATGGAAAGAAAACCATTCGACTTGAGTATCACGCTTATGAAACGATGGCGATAAAGATGTTGCAAAAGATAGGGGAAGAAGTGGAAGAGAGATGGCCAGGTACAACGATTGCCATTATTCATCGACTAGGCATTCTAGATATTAGTGATATTGCTATCGTTATTGCCGTTAGTTCACCTCATCGTAAAGCGGCGTATGAAGGCAACGAATACGCAATCGAACGAATAAAAGAATTAGTGCCGATTTGGAAAAAAGAGCATTGGGAAGACGGAACAGAGTGGGTTGGCGATCAATTAGAGCAGCAAGCCTACCCAAAGGGAGGACCGACACTATGATTACCGTTTTATTGTTTGCTGGCTTAGAAGAACGAATTGGACAGCCAAGATTGGCATTACCATTTGCAGGAAAAGCGATTTTTCAGCTCAAGGCACATATAGAAGAAGTGTATGAGCTTGAAAACGACACTCTTCAAGGGATGATGGTGGCTGTAAATGAAGAATTTGCAACAAATGATACGGTGCTAGTCGAACAGGATACCGTGGCGTTTATCCCGCCGGTGAGTGGAGGATAAAAAAGAGTTGATGCATTACACGCATCAACTACTTTTTTTATCGAAATTCTCTTCTTGATATTCTTTTTTCGTATAACTAATAAAGTAATAAATACTAGCTACAAAAACGCCCCCGCCGATAATGTTCCCTAACGATACGGGAATTAAATTATGAAAGAACCCATTTAATGTAACGGTCTCCGATCCTCCATGCATAAGTGCCATCCCAAGTAACGACATATTTGCTACACTATGTTCAAAACCGGCTGCGATGAAAGCGAAAATCAAAATAAAAATTAAAAATAGCTTAGCAATGTCGCCTTCTGCTCGTAACGATGTCCAAATGGCTAAACAGACGATCCAGTTGCACAGGATCCCTCGAAAAAACAACTCCATCATCGGTGCGTTCATTTTATCTGAAGCAAGCGACATCATGTAATCATCTGGCCCGACAGATGCAAAAATTCCTGATACTAACACGAGAAGTGATAAAGCGAGGGCACCGATAAGATTCCCGATATAACTCCAACCCCAAATAAGAAACGTTTGTCGCCAGCTAGTGATTTTTGATAAGGAAGACACGGTAAAAATCATGTTATTTCCAGTGAAAAGTTCTGATCCAGCCCATAAGACAAGAGCGAGAGCAACGCCAAATGTTGCCCCAGTCATGATGCTAACGAATGGTGAATCTGCTTCATAAAGAGGTTGACCGACTGCAAACAGAACTAATGATCCGATTCCGACGTAAGCACCTGCTAGAATGGCGCCAAATAAATAACGGATCGGTGAATGTTGGAGCAACCCATACTTTTTTTTCGCCTGTGAATTTAATGTATGTAAGGTGTCTTTATACATCGTATCCCTCCTTTTTATCTGTTACCGAATATACCCAACCTCTTGCTCAATTAAACTATGTCGCAGTCAGGTTTATTGGAAATAGAATAAGGGAAAGGTGAACGTAATAGGTCCATATGTAAATAATGGATTGTTTTACTGTCAAAAGGGAGGGTAAATAATTGGCTGAATTTTTTGAGGTTACGTTAAATGGAAAAAAGAAAACGGTTCAATCGGATTCAGTTCTTCAGACTTTGAATCATGAATCAGTAGATATTCCAAGTCTTTGCTATCATCCTAGCCTAGGGCCAATTGAAACATGTGACACGTGTATTGTGAAAGTAAATGGCGAGTATGTGCGTTCATGTTCAACAGAAATTAAGCCTGGTGATGTAGTGGAAACGCGAACAGATGATGTGCATGAAGCACAACTTATTGCAATGGATCGGATTTTAGGCAATCACGAACTCTATTGCACGGTCTGTGATTATAATAACGGCGGATGTGAGATACATAATGCTGTTAAAGAAATGAAAGTGACGCATCAAGATACTGAACACAGCTCGAAAGAATCCGCTGTTCAGCGTAATCAATTTTACCGTTACGATCCTGACCAATGTATTTTATGTGGTCGATGTGTAGAAGCCTGTCAAGATTTACAAGTAACAGAAACCCTTTCGATTGATTGGAATTTGGAAAGACCAAGAGTCATTTGGGACAAGGATTCTCCGATTGATGAATCTTCGTGTGTAAACTGTGGACATTGTTCGACTGTCTGCCCTTGTAATGCCATGATGGAAGTGGGTATGGAAGGTGAAGCAGGCTTTTTAACGGGCATTCAAGATGAATCCATGCGACCAATGATTAATATTACAAAACATGTGGAAACAGGCTATCAATCGTTAATGACGATTTCTGATTTAGAAGCACAGATGCGGGAATCGAGAATCAAAAAGACAAAAACCGTCTGTACGTACTGTGGTGTCGGTTGCTCATTTGATGTTTGGACAAAAGATAGACAGATATTAAAAATAGAACCTCAAGCGGAAGCACCGGCAAATGGAATTTCTACGTGTATTAAAGGGAAATTTGGCTGGGATTTTGTCAATAGCGAGGAACGAATCACAAAACCATTAATTCGTGACGGAAATGAATTCCGTGAAGCGGAGTGGGAAGAAGCACTTGATCTCATAGCGGCTAAATTTACTGAAACGCTGAAAGCAAAAGGTCCAGATGCACTGGCATTTATTTCTTCATCTAAATGTACAAACGAAGAGTCGTACTTAATGCAAAAGCTAGCACGGGGAGTCGTTGGAACAAACAATGTTGATAACTGCTCACGTTACTGTCAATCTCCAGCAACGATGGGGCTTTGGCGTACTGTTGGCTATGGTGGGGACTCTGGTAGTATTGAGGATATTGCTAATGCAGAATTAATTATCTCAATTGGCTCCAATACAGTCGAATCCCACCCTGTATTAGCGACAAGAGTGAAACGTTCGCAGAAGCTGCACGGACAAAAAGTAATTGTAGCTGATATTCGAAAGCATGATCTAGCGGACCGTGCCGATTTGTTTGTTCAACCTGCGCCAGGAAGCGACCTTGTCTGGTTATCAGCGGTGACAAAATATATTGTTGATCAAGGGTGGCATGATGTTGCCTTTTTAGAACAGCACGTGACAGATGTTGAAGACTATCTAAAAAGCTTGGACTCCTACACCTTAGATTACGCATCTGAAGTTACGAATCTCTCGAAAGAGGAGCTTATTGGGATTGCAACGTCCATTCACGAAGCCAATACAACGTCTGTTTTATGGGCAATGGGCGTAACGCAACACGGTGGAGGATCGGATACGAGTACAGCCATCTCAAATTTATTACTTGTTACAGGAAATTATATGAAACCGGGTGCCGGCTCTTATCCACTAAGAGGCCATAATAACGTTCAAGGAGCAAGCGATTTTGGAAGCATGCCTGACCGCTTCCCTGGTTATCAATATGTAACAGATGACGAGGTGCGAACGCGCTTTGAAAAGCGTTGGGGCGTAGATTTGCCTGCAGAACCAGGCTTAAACAATCATGAAATGGTTGATGCCATGCATGATGGAAACCTTAATGTTCTCTATTTAAAAGGGGAAGATATGGGGATTGTTGATTCAAATCTTAACTATGTGCAAGATGGGTTTGAAAAGCTTTCATTCTTTGTTGTTCAAGATATCTTTTTCACGAAAACTGCCCAGTATGCTGATGTCATTTTACCGGCAAGCCCTAGTTTAGAAAAAGAAGGAACGTTCACGAATACAGAACGTCGTTTTCAGCGACTGTATCAAGTACTTGAGCCATTAGGCGATTCGAAGCCAGATTGGAAGATTATACAAGAGATTGCTAACCGTTTGGAAGCGAATTGGACTTATACACATCCAAGTGAAATTATGGCTGAAGCAGCTTCGTTAACACCCTTATTTGCAGGTGTTAGCTACGAACGTCTAGAAGGCTACAACAGTTTGCAATGGCCGGTAAAAGAAGATGGAACGGATACACCACTGTTGTTCACAGATGGCTTTGCTCTCCCTGGAGGCAAGGCAAGGTTATGGCCAGTAGAGTGGACGAAGCCGTTATCGTTTGATGATGAATATGATTTGCACATTAACAACGGTCGGTTGCTCGAGCATTTTCATGAAGGCAATATGACCTATAAATCAAAAGCGATCAGCCGAAAAACGCCAAATGAATTCCTTGAAGTCTCGCCTGAATTAGCCCAAGAACGAGGACTTGAGGATGGAACGAAAGTGAAGCTTACATCACCATACGGGCATGTTTTTGTCCGCTGTCTTGTAACCGATCGAGTAAAAGGAAAAGAAGTCTATTTACCGATGAATACAAGTGGAGAAGGAGCGATTAACTATTTGACAAGCTCTCATTCAGATAAAGATACGGATACTCCAGCGTATAAAGAAATATCTGCGAAGATGGAAATTCTTGAACCTAAAGGTGAAAGCCCGCTGCCACGGATTAATTACCGTAATGGAAACCCACAACCGCAAATGGGTGTAAACGTCGAAGCGAAATGGGCAAGACGGGATTATATTTTCCCTGGCGATTTAGTGGAAGCAAGGAGGAAGGCGAAAAATGGCTAAAGCAGCAACGGTTATTCGAAAAATGCCCGTCGATCCT
Organism: Shouchella hunanensis; assembly: GCF_028735875.1. Classification (GTDB taxonomy): domain Bacteria; phylum Bacillota; class Bacilli; order Bacillales; family Bacillaceae_D; genus Shouchella; species Shouchella hunanensis. The sequence continues at coordinate 621,899 of NZ_CP117834.1, read as the reverse complement.
AATGCAGAACGAGAAAAGGAGCTACGAGAATTAGAGAATGCTTTGCTCGAGAACAAGGATGCTTTAACAAGTGTCCTATCTCTTCTTCGTAAGCTTGAACAAACAGAAGCGCTCAATATTGCTCACTCCCTTTTGGATCAAAAAAACCCGTTGTTACATCAACTTGTAACGAAACTAGACGATCCTCATATCACACAGGCACTAAAAAATATGCTTGTTATTGTGCAGTCACTTGGGTCCATTAAATTAGCAGATTTAGAGCCCATGTTGTTTAAAATCAATTCAGCTTTAAATTATGTGTCTGAGTACGAGCATAACCATCAGCAAAACCAATCTAGCGCGGGCTATTTGTTAAAATCACTAAAAGACCCGAAAACGTTAGAAGGCATGAATACACTGTTAGCTCTTTTAAAAGGAATGGGAGAAGATCAATCGTCAAACGAAACGAATCAACCGCAAGCGGAATTGTCCACGATTGCAAATGAGACGTATCAGCAGCCTCAAAAGCAAGAGTCAACTGAATCATCAAAAACAAAATGGTATGTGATTGCTGCCGGAGCTTTCGCTTTCGCTTTACCACTTTTATTGAAACGAAAATAGATATGGCTTATTCAAAACAAACAAACCGGACCATTGTCCGGTTTGTAAATGGCAAAGAACACGTTGTAGAAGACATGGTTGCAACGGAAATACCGATCACTGTAAAAATAAATGGGGAAGAAGTTGTGACGATGATTTCTTCTCCAGATCACATTGAAGATATGGTCGTTGGTTATTTAGTTTCAGAAGGGTTTATTGTATCCGTCGATAAAATCATGCATCTTCGCTATGAAGCCGCAAGTGGATTTGTTCATGTAACGTTAAAGCAAGCGTTGAATCCATTTCATCATCAGTTGCAAACAAAGCGGTATTTGACCTCCTGTTGTGGTATGAGTCGACAAAGTTTTATATTTGCCGCAGATGCCAAAACAACGAAAACAATGAAGACGCGTAATGTGTTTCTATCACCTACTGAGTGTATGACACTAATGAATGAACTTCAAGCAGGGGCAACTACCTTTAAAGAAACAGGTGGTGTGCATAATGCAGCACTAGCAACGCCAAGTGGCATTGTGTTAATGCGAACAGATATCGGTCGTCATAACGCCCTCGATAAACTGTATGGATACTGTTTACGTCATCAGCTTAGCCTAGAGGATAAGGTTATCATCTTTAGCGGGAGGCTATCATCTGAAATCGTTCTTAAAGTAGCGAAAATTGGATGTGAAGTGATTTTATCCAAATCGGCACCTACCAATCGAGCTCTTGAAATTGCAGAAGAGCTGGAGATTACAACAGTTGGTTTTATTCGACATCAATCTATGAACGTATATACAGTTCCTGAACGGATAAATAGAAGCTCAGGCTAATAACCTTAGCTTCTATTTAGGTTTTGTCGTTTGTATAAATGGTTAAATAAGAAAGGAACCATAGTGCGTGTCGCTGATGATCTCTGGCTATAGATGTATAAATATCACGTAGCTGTCGATTGTCTGATAAGCGAGCTGCTTCTTCGAATAAATGCGTGTACTGCTGTTCCTGTTCAAATGCTTTCTTTAGAGCAGGAGTATAAGCATTTCGATTTAACATAGCTTCTGTCACTTCAGGATCTTTATTCGCTTGCTTGCGATACAAATGAAGGAGAGTTTGATAGTGTTTTTTATTATCATCAATAATGCCACGAATGGTATGTGCGGTGTGTTCCGTTGGGACTTTTTCATATAAGTATTCATAGTCTGTTACGGCTTGATAAGCATGTTGTATGAACTGTTGAAGGTGCTGTAGCTGGTCTGAGCTTAAAGGCTTTGGCTGGTTTATTTGGGATCCTTGAGATGGACTGCTAGTTGTTGGCGGTGGTGGTTGGCGAAATGATGGCTGAGACGGTTGAGGTTGATCAAAGGACGGAGCTTTCTTTTTTTTGAATAACAAAAGAATACCTCCCTATTGGTTTGTCTTCAAAATGTTTCATACTTATAGTATGCGCCGAAAGAAAAAATATGAAAATAACCGACTCTTGCATGAGCCGGTTATTGATTTTTCTTATTTGGTTTCCTACTATAGAAACTAATCATTGAACCAACAATAATCCCGACAATAATTCCAATAGGAATACTATCAAAAATAATGCTAGCGCCGACTGCAATCAGTAATCCGATGATCATTCCGAGTGCTTCATTTGGTGGGTTTTCGTTTGGTTTTTTGGACATGTTAGACCTCCGCCGTAATAACTACTAAGAGTATTGTAGCGAACGAAATGAGTTAGGTCAAAAAGTTGAAATAACAGGCTCGGGAAAGGCTTTAGCTATGCGCTTTACGAGGTTTGAATAATAAAGAGAGGACTGAACCAAGAATAAGCAATGTAAATACAATTGTTGGTGCAATGCTATCTAAGACACCGAATGCAATTAGCACAATACCTAGAGCCAAGAGCAGTGTTACATAACCAATATAAAGTCGTTTCAAATCATATCACCTCCGCGTTAAATTAATTTTTAAAATCCTATGAATAATTCGAAATCGGTCGATTTCCATGGGTTTAAACTCCATATTACCATTTATTCAATTGGGATGCAAGAAGAATTTTACTTTCTTCTTGCATACATCCAACTAAAGGTAAGGATCAATCCTACAATCGCTAAGAGCAATGTTGGTTTAAAGAAAGGTGGTAAATAAGAAAACCGTATTTCGTTTTCACCTTCTTCAAGTTTGACCCCGAGAAACGCATAATTGACTTGTTCAACATCTACTGTCTGCCCATTTCTTTTCACTTCCCAACCCTTTTCATGAGGGACGGGTAAAATCAATAGTTCATCGTTTGACTGGTTATCGATATCAATTATAATATGTCTTCCATCGATAGCGGTATGCATGTCTGTCGACTCTTGTTGTTGTGCTTGGAGAATGTCATAGTTCTCTGTGTACAGTGCTAGTTCTGTTAATGTATATTCCCCTTGTGGCACTCTTAATGAAATCGTTTCACTTGCTTCAACTCTTACCGTTAGGTGATTCATATCCGTTTTGTAAATTGATTGACGTGATTTTCGATCCGTTTCAAATTCATTTACTGTTAGCGGGAATAGAGGAGCTGTCTCCGCGTTATTTAGCAAGTAAAAGGATAGATAATCATCGACTTCGTCGTCTTGCCGTTCACCAACTTCAATGTCAATTCCACCTATATCATCCGTTACTGTTAATTGACCATCATGGTACTCCCCGCCAATCGCTGTGATGGTTGTGTCGTCGATACGGTTTTGCACTGTTGAACGGAACTCTTCGGTAGCGAGCTCTTCATCCACAATAGCACCAGTAAGCATAGCGTGTTCTTTATCTAGCACGCTATAAGAAGACAGTTGGTCTCTTCCATAAAGGGTGGAAGCTGTGCGCGCGAAAGGAAGCAATTGTTCATTTTCAAACAGATGATAACGTTCATTTTCGCTTACTTCAGTAAATCCGTACGGAACGGGGTCTGGATCTTCTTTGTCAATCAACTTATGTGAGACTTGGTACAAGCTATGGAGGTTCACACGGTCACCGAATCCTGAATACCTGCTGACACTTTCCCGATTCATGTCAATCTCCAAATCCGTGTAATAAAAGAAAAGCAATTCACTATTTAATACACTTGAATACGCACTAACTCCGTTAAAGTCTTGAACAAGCGGCGTGTTATTGCGGAAATCAGCGACCCATTCAATTCTCGATAAAGGTGCATGTTCCTCCACTTCATTCAGTAAGTCTCTTTGCAGTCGATGATCATATGCATGGCTTTGCAGGAATTCTGCCGAGGTGGCTTGTAGATCCCCTCGTTCAAATAACCATTCTTTCTGATACGCATTCGTTAAACCGATATGTAAGACTAGAGTGATGCCTACCAGTCCGTACAATAGGTGCTTCCGTCGACCATTTACTAGAAAAACGATCATGAGCACCGTTAGAATAGCCGTTCCAAAAAGCGTAATCGCTTGAATGGAAAGAAAAGCGTCTCTATCCGTAATGAGACCACTAATGAACAATCCTGTATATACAACTCCTGTCACGCTACTAGCAAGTACTTTTTCTTTTTTAGGAATATGCCAAAATTTGCTTAAGCCAAAAACAACAGCTGCTGCTAGAGCAAAGGATCCCATGTATTGAAACCGATATTGAGGGGCGGAAAAGCCGTTAAATATACTTCCAATCATTGGACTATAATGAAAAAGAATAAATAGGCATGAGAGCAAAGAAAACAAAAGAAAAGGCTTAAACCGATATAAACTTTTACAACAGATAAATAAAATAAACAAAGCTGGGATCAGCAGATAGCGACTTGTAAAAAAGATTTCATCATGAAAATCGATCCACTCGATTGACTGCTCAAATGGTGGTCTTTGATTGTTTAAAAAGCCATATACAGCTGGTACAAAAGCAAATGAGCCAATAAAAAAACCGAGCATGGTTGCAGGAATATATGTATACAGCTGATGTTTAATAGAAATTTCCTCTTTAGAAAACTTAATGAAAAAGCGCAAAATCGCATAAATGCCAATGAAAATAAAATTCATATAGGCAAAATAAAAATTATTAATGATGGAAAGGGCAATTGCGAAAATAAACCACCACGGTTTTTTCTCCCGTATAATCTTCTCTACCCCAAAAACGAGTAAAGGTAACCATAAATAGGCATCCGCAAAAAATTCCCAGAAGGAGGCATGACGAAAATACATGACACTCGCGCCATATAAAACGGCGCCAAGAAAAGCAAACGGAAAGGCTATTTTAAAGTAGCGCAACACATAGGTAGTGATGATGATAACAAGAGCTAATCGAAGGCTGTTTACAATAACAGCAGCATTTGCCCAGAAAAGAATATTGTCTGGGTTCTGAAATAATTGCATCCATTCGCCAATCAAGACTACTAGAAAAGTGAGAAAAAAAACGGTGCTTGTGGAAAAATAATAAGCAAGCTGACTAAAAATTCCTCCACCAAGACCAAACTGGTGAGAATAAAAGAAGTTCCCTTGGCTGAACTGACTATATAAAAATTGCTTAAAAGGCAGCATTTGAGCTGTTCCGTCATTAGGCCCAACCATAAATTGCCCATGTAGTAGTTGATACAGAAAGAAACCGTGGGCAAGAAACGCGACCACTAGGCTTAAACTAACAAGAATGAGTGCTTTTTTAAGATTCATGTGAAACTCCATCTCGTTTTAAAATTTTCGCTGTAATAACGAACGTAATGGGTACTGTTAGAAATACTGCAAATATCGGCGCAATAACAGGAGATAACTTAAATAGTTCAACGAATACAAAGACGAGGCTCGTTGATACAGTGAAATTTACCACTTGTGTTAGCGGGAATTGTAAAAATGTTTTTATAGATGGTTTCACACCAAACGTAAAAAAAACATTTAAAAAATAAGAAACAATCATTGAAAGAATAAAGGCTAAGATGTGAGCAACTAAATAAAACAGGGAAAAGACTTGATGAAAAAGCAAGAAGAGGGAATAAAATACAAGTGTATTAATCCCTCCAACAAAAGCGAATCGCATAAATTGGTTTCGATAGATTTTCTGACAAAAATTACTGAATGCGTTCATATCGTTTTCCTTTTGTAGCATTGGATTCTTTAACTAAATAATGCGGTCTTTTTTTTGTTTCATTGTAAATTCGGCCAATATATTCGCCAATAATACCTAGTGATAATAATTGAATCCCTCCAAGGAATAAAACAGCTGAAATAATGGTGAAATACCCAGGGACGTCGATACCTGTTCGAACGATTTGTGTGAGCATGACAAGAATGTAAGCAAGTGCAGCTAACAAGATCATACCGCCCATATAGAAACAAATACGAAGCGGTTTTAAGTTAAATGATACAATCCCGTCAATTCCATAATTAATAAGTTTCTGTATGGACCATTTTGATTCACCATTTTGGCGACTGACGTTTTCATAATGAACCACTTTTTGATCAAAACCAATCCATGAGAACAATCCTTTTGAAAAACGATTCCCTTCACTTAAAATGAGTAAGGCATCAACAGCTCTTCGACTTAACAAGCGAAAATCGCCAGCCCCATCTTCGAGCTGAACGTCGACGACTTTGTTAATAAGTTTATAGTAGACCTTTGACAAAGCCGTTTTAACAAAATTGTCTCCTTTTCGATTTCGGCACGCAATGACCTGGTCGTATCCTTCCTCGTACCCATCAAGAAGCTCGTGAATCATTTCGACTGGGTGCTGAAGGTCGGCATCAATGACAATCACACAATCCCCTTTCGAATGTTGAAATCCGGCTAAAATGGCTGCTTCTTTACCGAAATTTCTTGTAAATGAAATATAATTTACTTGGGGGTGCCAAGTAGAGAGACGTTGGAGTAAAGAAAGGGTGGAATCAGAACTACCGTCATCAATATAAATCACTTCAAAGCGATAATGGCTTTGGTCAAGCACTTCTTTTAAAGCAAAGTAAAAGGGCTCGACATTTTGTTCTTCGTTAAATGAAGGAACAATAACAGAAAGAAGTGGTTTATTCATAAAAGAAATCCTCCATAATGAGTAATATGGACTATTATACCCTTCGCGACCATAAATGAATCTTACGGTTCGTTTAAAGAAATATTGTAAATTATGGTTGATTCTAAAAAAATAGGTGGCGTTCTGTTGAAATGACGTAAAGTCTATAAAAATAGGGGAATTTGATGAAGTCGTCGTTCTCTACTTTGTTCATATGTTAGAGTGACGAGGAAGTCAAATAAAACGAGGTGCTAAGCGTGAAAAAAACACCATTTATTCTTATTGCAGCGATCGCGCTAGCTGGATGTCAAGATGATCAAGCAGATCAAGGTGAAATCGATACAATCTTAGAAAATGCACAAGAACAGATGGCAGAAAAAACGAGTTACCAAATGGATACAACGGCCAGCGGTCAAGAGGGACAAGGTTCTGTAACAACAACGAAGATTATACGGGAACCGTTTGCTTTTTCCATATCGGAGCAACAAGCTGAAAACGAAGAGGAAGGTCAACCGGCGATGACCTTTATGCATGATGGAGCGTTTTATACGGAAGAGCCAATGCTTGAGGAATGGATTCAACTTTCTGCAGAAGAAAGCGGCATTTCTGGATCAGAGTCTTTTCAACCAGCCGAGGATCAATTAACAACTTTAGCAAATCATACTGATGCACTGAGCTTAGAAGAAACAGAAGACCATTACCATCTATCGGCATCAGGTACGGACGACGAGGTGAAAAATCTTGCATTAGCCTTTATGGGTGAAAGCCCGGAAGAGTTAGAGGTTGACCTTCAAGATTTTAATTTTGAATTACTTATTCAAAAAGACAACTTCACGCAAGAACGAAGTGAATTATCTATGGAAGGTGAAATAGCCGAAGTTGGGCAACTGTTTTCGGAAGAGGTTGTGTACGAATTTAGTCAGTTTGATCAGCTAGAAGAGGTTGATTATGATGAAGACGCAATTGAACAAGCTATTACACTTGAAGAGGCACAAGAAAAAATGGCAGAGATGCAAGCAGATTTAGAACAAGAAATGGAAGAACAAGAAGAGTAATATCGTAAAAGAGCAGGGAGATTCCTTGCTCTTTTCTGTTTCTTACACTAATCATACTTATATAAGGCGAAAATAAACAAACAAACTGCGTTATTTTTTGGAAAGTTGATTATTTTTAAGTTATTCAGATGTATTTTAATGAGAAAGAGGCTAAAGCGAAAATAAGCAAAAAGAAGGAGGAATATGCTGAATAATTGATTTTTAACAAACTTGTGAATATGCTATGATGATACTCATAGTAGACTTGTTCAATGAAAAAGAGGTTGTTGGGAAATAGAAAGAGCGAAAAGGAACAACTTGTTTTTTGTTAAACGATCTTGTAAAAGGGGGATTTATATTGAGAAAAGTAGGAATGTTCGGATTTTTAGTTGTAACATCTATAGCCCTCGTTGCTTGCGGTAGCAGTGATGAAACAGATGGAGACGGCGGTGGCATTATTTCCGTTGGTGTAGCGAACGAAGAGCCATACGGATACATCGACATTGAGAATAATGAAGTAACTGGAGCGGCTCCTGAGATTGCTCGTGCCGTGTTGCAACGGATTGGTTATGACGATATCGAAGGAACTGTAAATGATTTTGGTGCATTAATTGAAGGGGTAAATTCTGGTTCATTTGATATGGCAACTGCTGCAATGGATGTACAACCTCAGCGCTGTGAAATGGGGAACTTCGGCGATATTGAAATTCAATATGGAGAAGGGATTGTCGTTCAAACAGGAAACCCTCTTAATTTGCATAGTTATGAAGATATTGTAGCAAATCCTGATGTGACGGTAGCCGTGATGTCAGGTGCAAATCAGATTGGGATGCTTGAAAACTTAGGGATTGATTCGAGTCAATTCATGCAAGGATCAAGCATCGCCGACAATATTGCGGCAGTTGAAAGTGGGATGGCTGATGTTATGGTTGCCACCGATGCTACAGCAAATTCAGCAGCTCAAAATAATACCTCAGGTGAAGTGGAGTTCGTTGAGGAATTTGAACAACCGATTATAGATGGTGAGCCTGTCACAGCATATGGTGCTGCTGTGTTTGCAGATGATGAATTAAGAGAAGCCTACAATGAAGGGTTACAAGAATTAATTGAGTCCGGTGAACTTCTTGCTATTATCGAAGAATTTGGTTTTACAGAAGCGAATTTGCCTCCAGATAATCTAACAACTGAAGACCGTTGTGAGAGGAATGGCTAATAGGAAATAGTATGAGGGAAGCATGGTGATGCACAACCGTTACCCATGCTTTTTTTCGTAGAAAAAGAGGTGTGATGGATGTTTTCAAATTTTATGACGTTTGCTCCCTTTATTTTACAAGGGCTGACAACAACTGTGATGGTGTTTCTTTATGGTGCGCTTCTTGCTTATTCTATTGCCATCATAGCAGGATTAATGCGGACGTCTCAATTTGCTATTGTTCGTACGATAGCTGCTGTTTTTGTTGAGTTATTTCGAGGCACGTCTCTACTCGTGCAAATGTTCTTTTTGTATTATGCGTTACCCCAACTGATTGATGGAATCTCCATGAGTTTAATGCTAGCCGGTTCATTAGCAGTAGGGTTAAATTACGGCGCTTATGCTTCTGAAGTGGTAAGAAGTGCGATTAACTCGATACATATTGGTCAAACTGAAGCGGCGATCTCTCTGAATATGTCGCGTTTTCAACGATTGCGCCTAGTCATTTTGCCACAGGCTTTTCGCTTAATGTTACCTGGCTTTGGCAATAATGCGATTGAACTGTTAAAAGGGACTTCCCTTGTGTATTTTATTGGACTTGCCGACTTAACCTTTAATGCGAACGTTTTGAGAGGTAGCAATACTGCTATTAGTAGCCAAGTAGAAATTTACACGTATTTATTAGTTGCTTATTTCTTACTTGCACTGCCACTTATTGTACTCGCTCGGTATTTAGAAAAACGTGCTTCTAAAGGGGTGACACTTTCATGAGTGATGTATGGGATTGGGCTTTTGCATGGGAAATCTTCCCTGACATTTTATCGGCCATTACAGTAACCATTTCTGTAACCATTAGTGCATATTTTTTGTCGTTAACAGTCGGATTAGTATTTGCTTTACTAAGGCGCTCGGCTTTTAAGCCGTTAGCACTATCGATTGCTGGCATCATTGAGTTTATTCGTGCAACACCACCACTTGTTCAATTGTTTTTTGTATTCTATACAACTCCTTTAACGGGTTTTCAAACAGGAGTTCTTGTTCTCGGTATCCATTATGCTACATACGTGTCGGAAATTTATCGGTCTGGTATTAACGCTGTTCCGAACAGTCAATGGGAAGCAGGAAAAGCACTCAACTTTTCAAAGGCACAGATGTGGAAGAAAATTATTCTCCCTCAAGCTGTTCCTCCAGTGATTCCAATGCTAGGAAATTATTTAATCGTCTTGTTTAAAGAAACCCCTTTGTTACTAGGTGTATTTGTAATGGAGATGATGTCAACGGCTCGTGCAATCGGTTCTCAGACGTATAGCTTTGTGGAACCAATAACCATTGTCGGTTTTCTATTTCTTATTTTAAGTTATCCATCTGCTTTATTTATTCGGTACCTGGAGCGGAAAGTCGGCAATTTACATGGAAATAAAGTAGAAACAAGGGGGATGAAAACGTGAGTGTAGAAGACAAAACAGACCAAGATGTCATTGTACGGTACCGGAATATAAAAAAAGCATTCGGCGATACGGTTGTCTTAAATGAATTAAATATTGACGTGAAAAAAGGAGAGAAAATTGCTTTAATTGGTCCCTCAGGCTCTGGGAAAACAACGATTATTCGAATGTTAATGACCCTTGAGCAACCGACAGAAGGTACGATTGAAGTAGATGGTGAGATGCTGTGGCATAAGGAGGTCGATGGGAAACTACTACCCGCTGATGAGAAGCATTTGCGTAGAGTGAGAGGCAATATTGGAATGGTGTTTCAACAGTACAATCTATTTCCTCACATGACAATAATGAGAAACTGTACAGAGGCGCCTATCCATGTGCTAGGGTTGAGTAAGGAAGAAGCACAGGCTAGGGCAAGGGAAATGCTAATGAAAGTAGGACTCGAAGACAAAATAGATATGTATCCCTCACAGCTTTCTGGTGGACAACAACAACGGGTGGCGATTGCTCGCTCGCTCGTGATGCAGCCAAAGGTTCTGTTGTTTGATGAGGTGACGGCTGCCCTTGACCCCGAACTTGTAGGGGAAGTATTAGAAGTCATACGCGATATTGCAGCTGAAGGAGAAACGACGATGATGCTCATCACCCATGAGATGGATTTCGCACTTGATGTAGCCGATAGGGTTTTCTTTTTAGATGCAGGAAGAATAGCTGAACAAGGTACGCCGAGTCAAGTCATTCAACATCCACAAACGGAGCGATTGAAATCGTTTTTAGGTCGGTTTCATTCTTAATCTAGCGACATCCTTATAGGGAAGGCTGTAAAGGTGTCGATACAATTTTCTAATTGAAAATGAGAATCATTCCTTGCTTTCGATTCAAGCATTCGCTACACTAAACGTAATGCTAGATAAAAGGATGGTTATACAATGACGAATCACATAACGACAATTGATTCTATTATAAAAGGTAGACGTTCCATTAAAAAATTTAAATCTGATGCTGTATCAATAGATGAAATCATTTCACTGCTAGAAGTGGCAAAATGGGCGCCGAATCACAAATTAACAGAACCATGGCGCTTTATTTTATTTGCTGATGAAGGCAAAGAAGCGTTTATAAACGCTTATAAAAAATCACAATTGGGTGCAGATCAAACCTTACCTGAAAAAGCGAAAAAGAAAGCAGCTTATTTCAACCAAATCCCCCTTCATCTCGTTGTTGTAATGCCTGAGCACCCACGTCAAAAAACATGGGATGAAGATTACGGAGCTGTAAGTGCCATGATACAAAACTTCCAATTAGCAGCATGGGCAAGAGGTATTGGCATGATTTGGCGAACGAATGATTGGATTTACGATCCTATCTTTCGAGAAGCAATTGGAGTGGAAAGTGGCGAAAAAATTATTGGAACGTTAATGATTGGGTATGCGGATTTCGTACCAGAAGCGAAAGAGCGTACAAGCATTAAAGATAAACTAACGATTGTAACGAATAACTGAACAATGACGAAAAACACGCGAGATAGGACATGATAGGCGAGGGGAATGCGCTCGGAATCATCTGCCTGTTTTTCGTGTTTTTTGTGTTTACTGCTTACGTTTATCAAAGTGAAATGGTTCAAACCGGATTTGGAGTATGGTAAAGTGAATGTAATGGAAAGGAAATTGAAATGTAAAAAAGGGGATTGAATGGATTGAAGAAAGCAGCCGTATTTAGCACTTTTTCAATTATTAGCATATTTTTAGCAGCATGTTCAACAGAGACACCAGAAAATTCAGCTCAGTCATTTATCGACCATTGGGAAAATCGTGACTATGCTTCTATGTATCAGATGGTAACAAGTGACGTTCAAGAGTCTATATCGGAAGAAGATTTTATAGCGCGTTATGAAAATATTTATGATGGACTAATAAATGACTTTACTATAGAAGCGATTGTTCCTGAGGAGTTTACAGGAGAAAATGAAGAACAAATTCCTGTAAACGTTTCTATGACCACAGTTGCTGGCGAGTACGAATTTGAAGAGCAGCTTTCTTTCGTTTGGGATGAACGAGAAGACGATCCTAGTTGGAAACTAGAGTGGGGTTCTCAACTCATCTTTCCTGATTTGAGTGATGAAGATTCAGTTAGGTACAACGCTTCTAAACAAAAACGTGGAGAAATCTTTGATAAAGAGGGGCAGGGTTTAGCTATCAATGGGGAAGTCATTGATTTAGCGGTTGTACCGAATCGATTTGAAGAGGAAGAGTCTGAAATAGCAGAAATCGCGGATCGATTGGGACGTTCAAAGGAGTCAATTGAGCAAGCGTTAGATCAAAGCTGGGTGGAAGAAGGTAGCCTTGTCTTAATTGGCCAAATGCCAGCCTCTGAATTGGAGGCGATTGAAGCGCTATATGAGGACGTGCCTGGATTCACGTATCAAATGAGTGAAGGACGGGTCTATCCTTTCGGTGAAGCGGCGGCGCACCTAATAGGCTACATACGCCCTATAACCGCAGAGCAGCTTGAAGAGCGAAGAGAGGAAGGGTACACAGAACAATCTCTTGTAGGGCAAACAGGTTTAGAACTAATAAAGGAAGAACAGCTACGTGGTGCTCCTGGTGGGGAAATCGTTATCGTCGATGCTGATGGTGAACGAAAAGAAACGATTGTGGAACGAGAAGCGGAGGATGGTGATAATGTCCATCTTACGATTCGAATGGATCTACAAGAAGAGCTAATGAACGAATTAGACGGAGAGCCTGGCACTGCTGTTGCCCTTGATTCTGAAACAGGAGAAACGCTAGCGTTAGTAAGTTCACCTAGTTATGATCCAAACCAAATGACCTTAGGGCTGCCTAGTGCTCAACGTGAGGAGCTGGAAGAAAACGAAGACCAGCCATTATTAAATCGTTTTTCAAATCGTTTTTCACCCGGTTCTACAATGAAAGCTATCACTGCCGCAATTGGTGTTGATTCAGGTACGGTAGATCCGAATGAAACCGTTGACGAACCTGGTCACGAATGGCAGCCAGCCGATTCAGATTGGGGCGGTTATCACGTTCGACGTGTGACAGATCCAAATGGAGCAGTTGACTTATTTGATGCCATGGCGTATTCAGATAATATTTATTTTGCCCAAGCTGCGCTTGCAATAGGGGAGGAGGAACTGCTAGCTGGAGCAGAGGCGTTTGGGTTTAACGAAACGTTTGCATTTACCTATTCTCTTCAGCAATCACTGCTTACAGGAGAAGAAGGATTTAAATCAGAGATTCAGCTTGCCGATACGGGTTATGGCCAAGGAGAAATCTTAACAAACCCTGTTCATCTAGCAGCGATGTTTACAACATTCATAAATGAAGGCCAACTTATTCAGCCTATCTTGGAGCAAGAAGAAGAGACGGGGCAAGTGTTAATGGAGCCTGTATCGGCTGAGACTGCTACATTGGTTGATGAGGCATTAAAGTATGTTGTATCTAGCGACCATGGAACAGCACATTCTTTAGAACGAAACGATTATGCCATTGCGGCAAAAACAGGAACAGCTGAGGTAGGTGAAGATACACTCGGCTGGGTAGTGAGTTATGAGAGTGATGAATCAAATTTACTGCTCGCGATCATGCAAGAGGGAGTTGGAAGTGGTGACGTGCTTCCGATTATTGACCACATGTATAACACGTTTCTTGATTAAATTTTTCTTTTTGCTCAGCACATGCCTGGTTGTCTCCGCATAGTATACCTCATAACTGGCTAGGAGGTTTCATACACATGCATCCACCATATAGATATATGAGGCAAACGCCTCAAGATTTCCGCAGACCCTTTGGATACGGTGGCTATGGTAGAAGACCCTTTTATGGAGGGGGAAATGCACTGTTAGGTGGTTTCGTTGGTGGCTTAGGAGGAGCGCTTGTTGCGCCCTATCTTTTTGGCGGCGGTCCCGGTTATGGCTATGGCTATGGCGGTTATCCACCGTATGGGTATCCACCGTATGGCGGAGGATACTATTATTAACAAAAAGACATCAGCACATGTGCTGATGTCTTTTTGTTAGCAAGGTTTACCACCTGGGCCAGGGCCATAACCACCAGCACCAAAGCCGCCACCCCAGAAGCCAGCCCCACCAATAATAATGATAAGGATGAACAGTACGACGACAATGCCAATAGCCCAGCCACCACCGTACCCACCGTATCCAGGTCCGTAACCGCCTGGACCTGGACCGTAACCATATCCTCCACAAGGTGGTGGAGGACAACAAGGATTTCCGTAACCAGCTTGATAATAGCTCATATTAAGCACCACCTTTCTTGGTTAGTACACAATATGGCTGTACACTTAAAAAGGTGAACGCGGAATGGAATTTGGGCGATATGTTAAAAAGCAAATGGAAAATGAAAACTCATTGGAATTTTTTGGAATTCTTCATCTTCAAGTAAATGTTCACCTGTGAATGGTGAATATGTTCGAATGGCTACTGAAGAAGTAGCAGGATGAAACGTTAAGATTCTCATAAATCCGTTACCGCCTTTATCATAGCTTTGATAATCAGATAACAATTGAACAACCATTCGTTCGTTTATACCGTCCCCATCTTGATCCAATCTATCAAACCGCTGTGCATGTCCATGGTAGTGTCCGCTCAGTACAAGCTGAACATTTTCATAAGGCATGACAAGTTTTCTAAAGAGTGTTTCGCCATCTTTCGAGCGCTGTCCATCAACTTGTAAATACCGATGAGTTGCTAGTATGACAGGATGATCAGGGTGCGTCTGTAACACATCTTCAGCCCAGGAAATGGTTTGCTGATTCCAGCCAAAGCCAATGTACAAAATAAGGATTTTATGTCGGTTTACTTCTATTATATCGTAGTGAGCCTCATTGTTCTGGTACGATCCTTTAAATGCTTTCATCGGTTTAAAGCGCTCTTCCCCAAAGTAGGTTTTGAACAAAGTATAATCGCGATCGTTATGATTGATGTCGTGATTGCCAGCTAGGACTCCGTAAGGCATATTTGCTTGATCCAGTTTCTTCATGGCAACATCAGCTTGGATCCATTCAAACTCATTGTTCATTCGGTCGATAATATCCCCAGTGTGTATAACATACTTAAGATTCTCTTCTTTTGAGTGGTCAACAATCCAAGATGTCATTTGGTCATAAATATAAGGGTATTTCTGTGAGTAGTATTGTGTATCGGACATCCATACAAAGGAAAAAGGGCGATCATTTTTCGCTTCAACGGGGTGAGACGATTGGATGAGTAGCCCAAGAAGTAGCATAACAAAGGATAGGATTGCAATCGTTTTCTTTAGGTGACCCATTTTATAATTACTCCTCCTCATTTTTCAATAGTGTGTGTGAAAAGAAGAGGAATTATAACCGATTCTGTAAGAAAAAAACGTCTGCAATCATTCTTGGGGCTTAAGCATTGAAACTGTGGTAAACTATAGCCAAATGATGAACGGTAAAGGAGTATCTATAGTGAATTTATTCGAATGGTTTAAAAAAGGAATGACTGCTCAAGAATATGTCGAATCGATGCAAGTAAATCAAGAGACGTTACGGTCGATATACCATACGTATCAATTGAGTCAAGAAGCTGAGAATGTTACACAAGCTGTCACAGGAAAAGGAATAAAAGCCATCGTGCTAACTGCTGATTGGTGTGGGGATGCCATGGTGAATATTCCGATTTTGCTAAAGTTAGCAAACAATAGCTTAATGGAGTGCCGGTTTTTAATTCGCGATGAGAATGTAGAATTAATGGATCGTTATTTAACGAACGGAACAGCCCGTTCAATACCGATTATCATTTTTATAAACGAAAAAGGGGAAGAAATAGCGAAATGGGGACCGAGGGCTGCAGCGGTAGAGGAAATCGTTTCAAACTATAAGGCTTTGTTACCTGAAAAAGATTCTCCTCAATATGAGCTTGCGTTTAAAGAGACGTTCATTCCAAAAATGCATCAACTGTTTAAACAGGAAACTACGTGGGCAACGATTGAAAAAGACTTAGTGCAAGTCTTTCGCCAATTGTAACGGATTGTAAAAATAAGCATCTTAATAAAGAGGAGTTCTCATCCTCAACCTACTTCGGCGGTGCTGCCTCACCATTTAAGCGCCGCTTATCCTTTTTCTCTTACTAAATAGGGCTTTTAAGATTAAATGATGATCACGTTGTATAGATAGGACATTGACTTAATCTTATTGCGAATACAATTGATAATAGGGTATATGTAAATGAGGATGTTGCGAGTCTGCTACTATTATTCTACAAGATGAAGATGGTACAATATGAAAAAGTGCAGTTATAGGGGGACAACAGGATTCATGACCACTTTCCATTCGTACATTAACACGATAGACACAATTATTGATAACGTTGAAAAAGTAATTATTGGCAAGCGTAAAGAGATTAAACTCTCATTAGTAGCCTTACTTGCAGGTGGTCACGTGCTGCTGGAAGACGTACCAGGTGTGGGGAAGACTGTATTTGTACGAGCAATGGCAAAAACCATCGGTGGGGAATTTAAGCGAATTCAATTTACACCAGATTTATTACCTTCCGATGTAACAGGTGCTGCCATTTATAATCAAAAGACTCAATTATTTGAATTTAAACCAGGACCTATTATGGCAAATGTCGTACTTGCCGATGAAATTAATCGTACCTCACCTAAAACACAATCTGCTTTACTTGAAGCATTGGAAGAGGGAAATGTGACAGTTGATGGTGAGACGATGCACATTCATGCTCCCTTTTTCGTTCTTGCAACTCAAAACCCAATTGAATATGCAGGAACATTCCCTTTGCCAGAGGCACAGCTTGATCGATTTTTAGTTAAGATTCAACTTGGGTACCCTACTGTGGAAGAAGAATTGGAATTACTGAATCGAGTTGAAAGAGAGCATCCAATTGATGCCATTACAAATGTCATTAATTTAGATCAAGTCATTGAACTGCAAAAGGTAGCTCGGGATATTTTTATTCATGAAAGTGTAAAAACGTATATTGTTAACCTAATACATGCTACAAGAACCAATCGAGATATCGAGCTCGGTGCTAGTCCAAGAGCAACCATTGCGCTTATGAAAGCGAGTCAAGCCAATGCACTCATTAATGGTCGCGATTATGTGAGCCCTGACGATGTAAAAGATATTGCTTTATCCGTACTTGGACACCGGATTCGATTAACCAATGAATCTCTATTAAAAGTGAAAAAGGTAGATGCGGTGCTAGAGGACGTTATCGCCCATATTCGCGTCCCGTTAGTCGATAAAAAGGAAAAAGTGAAATGAAGACCTCCTCGCTAAGCAAAACGAGCCGTTTTCTTTTTAGGTGGATTCTTGCCATCGCCATTTTTTTGCTGTCGTTTAGCTTTGCAATGTTTCAAGGTGGATTTGTTAGTTGGTTTTTATTTTACGGTCTAGTCGTCGTTTTTCTTTTTTCTAGTATCATCCCGTTCTTATCCATTATTGGACTAAAGCTAAAGCGAACGGTTACGGAAAGTAACATTGAAGTTGGAGAAGTTCTAACTATTGATGTGATCGTAGAAAAACCTGTCTATACGCCATTCTTCTATTATCATTTGTCTGACACCACACCTGAAACATTTGTATCGGAGAGAAACCATCAACTGTTTTCTTTTTCATTCGATAAACAGTTAATGCTCTCTTATGAAGCAAAGGCATTACAACGTGGGGTTTATCAATTCAATGAAACGATTGTACACGCCAACGATCTGTTTGGGTTAATAAGTGTAAAACGAACGTTACATTCCGATACAGAAATTGTGATATCGCCAGCTTTTTACCCCATTACAAATAAAAAAGCGTTATTTGCATATGCGAATAAAGCCGACCATTTCCATAAAGGCTTTCACGATGATGTCCTCTCAAGTATTCGTCCGTATATTTCGGGAGATCGTTTAAGTAAAATTGATTGGAAGCGTTCTGCTGGTGTGAATGGACTTTTAACAAAAGAATTTGAAACAGAAGAAGACCAGCATGTGGAAATTGTACATGTGGCACAAGAGGTGGATGCGCTAGAGGATCCTATACAATATGAAGAAAGCATAAAAGAGGCTGTATCTATTCATGCAGCTTTCATCCAGGACCATGTTCATACAACGATATATGTGTACAATCAAGAATGGATTCGTACTTTTGTCACGTTCAACGATTGGAGGCATTCTTTACGATTGTTTGCATTAATTAATCCAATCCCCACTAATGATACCACTCTCCCTCATTTAGAAAAGGATCAAGGGATTTGTTTCATTGTGACACCTCGCTATTCAGAAATGGCGATAGATGTTATTCGAAGAAACGTCTCGCACCAACGACGCGTATTTATCGTTACCACAGAAGCCCTATCACAAGAAGCCGTTTTTGAGGTGAGCAAAGCAGGAGGACAGGTCTTTATCCCCCAATATCAACATACTGAGGATCGTCAAAGGGGTGAATTTTATGGAGCCTAAAAGCTTTTTATTTCGAGATGTTTTTTTGTATGCCCTCGGTTTTATTTTGCTGCTAGAATGGCTATACCCAGTTCCTTATATTACGAATGGCGGCGATATTCCTGCTTTTATTACCATTTCAGGGCTATTTTTTCTCGTTACATTAGTACGTTTACCCATGATCGTATCGTTTTTTCTCAGAGCAGTCATCATTATCGGTGCCTTGTTCTGGTTATTCCCACCTGAGCCTGGCTCATCGGATTCTTGGTTTGCTTTATTGGCACAACACTTCTTTGAAAACAGTGTCTTTATTCTTTCAGGAAATGTCGTCGAATTGTCTGCTCTTTTTAGAACGTTTCTCTTTATTGTCTTATTGTCAATATTAAGCTACTTGCTCCATTACTGGATTATTCATGCTCGTAGAATTTTGCTGTTTCTAATTGTAAGTATTATTTATGTAGGTGCGATTGACTCCTTTACTGAATATAGTGGAGATGCATCTATTGTACGCATTTTTGTGGTTGGCCTAATACTACTTGTCACATTGCGAGTATTGAAAAATGGGGAAGGAAATACGGCTTTTTCCTTTGGCCGATTAGGTAAGGTGATGGCATTTAGCAGCATTTTTATTCTAACTGCCGCCGCTATTAGCTTTGTGATGCCAAAACCCGAGCCGCAGTGGTCTGATCCTGTACCGTATCTTGAATCCATCCTCGGTTTTTCAAGCGGTGGTACACCAACTCAGCGCATTGGCTACAGTGAAGATGACAGTAGGTTAGGTGGAGGTTTTGTAGACGACGATACCCCAGTCTTTTATGCCCGTATAGAGGAAGGCTCTTATTGGAAAGGGGAAGCGAAAAATGTGTATACAGGCTCAGGCTGGGAACTTTCTTTGGACAATACGAATGATACCGGCCAAACTCCACCATTACAAGAGGAAGAGCTAATCTCTGTTATTCGTGAAGAAAAAGAAGCTCAACTACAGTTTTATGGTGAGGGAGAGCAACGATTTAACCATCTTTTTTACCCTGGTGAGCTGGTGTCCAGTGAACTTGAGCTGATGAACACAGGTGAATCAGAAGCAATTGTCATTCATCCGATTTCCAATCAAGCAACGTTAGTAGATGGACAAGCTCCACCGAATCAATATGATGTAACGTATTATGAGCAAACGTTCCAAGTCGCTGGTTTAAGAGAAGATGATCAAGTCTCTGATCTTGAAATGGATCTTTACACGCAAGTACCAGATGACCTGCCCGATAGAGTGAGGGAGCTTGCTGAAGAACTGACTGAAGGTAGAGACACGGTTTATGATCAAGTGATGGCCATTGAGCTCTATTTACGTGGTCCGTCATTCTCGTATGAAACAGAAGATGTACCTGTGCCGAGTGGAAATCAAGATTATGTTGATCAATTTTTGTTTGAGACACAAAGAGGGTATTGTGATAATTTCTCAACAGCAATGGCTGTCATGCTTCGTACCCTTGATATACCTACTCGATGGGTAAAAGGCTTTACTGAAGGAGAACGAGTTGAAGTAAATGATGAATACGAGGAATATTTAATTTCAAACAACAACGCGCATTCATGGGTTGAAGTGTATTTTCCAAGTGCTGGATGGGTTTCATTTGAACCAACACCCAGTTTTTCTGGATTTGAATTTGAACAAGAACAAGTGGATTCAAATGTAGATGAAACTGAAGACATTCCGACTCCAGAAGATCAAAATGATTCAGAAGAACAGCAAGAAGAAAGCCAGCAAGAAGACGTTCAAGAGGATGAAGTGGCAGAGACATCTGCGCAAACAGAGCGTGGAACAACCGGTCTTTTTGTTTTTGGTAGTTTAGCACTTGCACTTGTAGGAGCGATTGTCGTGTTTCTTTTTAGAAAAACGTTTGCGATACGCTATATTAAGGCAAAACAACAAACGGCTAAAACGGTAGACGACTATGCGACGTCATTTGAGCGATTAATGTGGGTACTGCGTCTATACGGAATCAAGAGACAATCCCATCAAACATTGAAAGAATATGCTCATAATGTAGAGAATGAATTAGGCTTAGAGGATCGAACAATGATGCGTTTGGTAGAGGTGTATGAACGGTATATTTATAGTCACGATAACCAACGGTTCGATAAAAATAAATTTGATGAAAATTGGAAAAAGATGCTGAATCAAATCACTTCTTGACCGATCGTTTACTTGCTTGTTATGATTAAATTTGAATGAACTGTATGAAAGAATGCACATACTAAAAAGAGTTTGAAAGCTAGCGCAACGTTAGGGCTGCAATTCAATGGAGCGTCATTCATTGTTTTTGTAGCCGTTTTGTTTGCATGGGAAGCTTCTTAACTTTTTAAATAAAAGATAGATTATATGGTAAAGGGTGGATAAGATGCAAGTGACGAATCATGAAACGATTGTTGTCCTTGATTTTGGAGGGCAGTACAATCAACTAATTACACGACGAATTCGTGATTTAGGGGTTTATAGTGAGCTACATTCACATAAAATCACTGCCGAAGAAATTAAGGCTATGAATCCTATTGGAATTATTTTCTCTGGCGGACCAAATAGTGCATACGTAGAAGGAGCACCTTCTTGCGATCCTGCCATCTATGAGTTAGGTATTCCAATCCTAGGTATTTGTTATGGTGTTCAGCTTATGACCCATCACTTTGGTGGAAAAGTTGAAAAAGCATCTCATCGTGAGTATGGAAAAGCTGTTTTAAAAGTGGAAAATCAATCAGATTTATTTAAAGGGTTGCCAATTGAACAAACGGTTTGGATGAGTCATGGTGATAAAATCATTGCTCCTCCAGAAGGATTCACAGTTGATGGATCGAACCCTTCATGTCCAGTAGCTGCAATGAGCGATGAATCAAGACGCTTTTATGGTGTACAGTTTCACCCAGAAGTACGTCACTCCGAATTTGGAAATGACTTATTAAAGAACTTTGCTTTTGAAATCTGTAAAGCAAAAGGCGAATGGTCAATGGAGAATTTCATTGAAGAAGAGATTAGGAAGATTCGTGAGCAAGTGGGCGACCGTCATGTGCTTTGTGCATTAAGCGGTGGCGTCGATTCTTCTGTTGTTGCAGTGCTTCTTCATAAAGCAATTGGGGATCAATTAACGTGTATGTTTATTGACCACGGCTTGCTACGTAAAGGCGAAGCAGAAAGCGTTATGGAAACCTTTAGTGAAGGTTTCAACATGAACGTTGTCAAAATCGATGCAGCAGATCGTTTCTTAGGGAAATTGAGAGGCGTAACAGATCCGGAGCAAAAACGTAAAATTATTGGAAATGAATTTATTTATGTTTTTGATGAAGAAGCAGCTAAGTTAAAAGACAAGAAAATGGACTTCTTAGCACAAGGGACCCTCTATACAGATATTATTGAATCAGGTACAGATACAGCTCAAACGATAAAATCACACCACAATGTAGGTGGATTACCAGAAGATATGAAATTTGAGCTAATCGAGCCTTTAAATGCTTTATTTAAAGACGAAGTGCGTGCGCTAGGTTCTGAGCTAGGCATTGCAGACGAAATCGTTTGGCGTCAGCCGTTCCCAGGACCAGGTTTAGGGATTCGTGTTCTTGGTGAAATTACAGATGAAAAGCTGACCATTGTTCGCGAAAGTGATGCGATTCTTCGTGAGGAGATTAAAAAAGCTGGTCTTGAACGCGAAATTTGGCAGTATTTCACTGCACTACCGAACATGAGAAGTGTTGGCGTTATGGGCGATGCACGTACGTATGACTATACAGTCGGCATTCGTGCTGTAACATCCATTGATGGGATGACATCTGACTGGGCCCGTATTCCTTGGGATGTGTTAGAGATCATTTCAACACGTATTGTTAATGAAGTTGCACACGTCAACCGCATCGTCTACGATGTAACGAGCAAGCCACCATCCACAATTGAGTGGGAATAATCGCAGGAGAGCTAGAAACCCTTTTCTATCAAGGGTTTTTGGCTCTTCTTATTTTACTGCACTTTTATTGTAGTTTTTCAAACAGAAGCTAAAAGTGAACTGATATTTAGGCGAAGGATTTTTCTTTGTTGGAGAACGATACCCAACACCTTTCAATTTATGAGTAGCTTCAACGTTACTGTTTGAATATAAAGGCCTATGTCGTTTCACTACCTTCATGCCTAAGAAGGCCTTTAATAATGAGAGGACTCTTACGTGAGATTATAGGGAGAAAAGTTTGACAACAGAGCTTTAAAGGATAACCAACAAGAATTCCATCAAAAATAAAAAAAAGAGAAGAGGTTATTTTAGGAGGGTAGATTCGTGATAAAAACAAATAGATGCTTGCTTTCCAAATTACAAGAAGATGATTATGAAGATGTAAAATTACTTTATGTTGATGAGAGTGTAAGAAAATATCTTGGAGGTACTTTGAAAGAGGAGTCCATTCAAGTAAGGTTTAATGAGATGAATTTATCCTCGAAAGATTCCGCATACTTTGTGGTTAGAGAGAACGATACAAATAGGTTCATAGGGCTAATTTCCTTAGACACTCATTACGATGGTGTATCAACTGAAGTCTCATATCAGTTGCTCCCAAAATGGTGGGGAGAGGGATATGCTACCGAAATTGTTAAAGAATTTATCTACTATGCTTTTCATAAACTAAACTTAACTGAAATTGTTGCTGAAACACAGCTAGCGAATAAAGCATCTTGTAGACTATTAGAAAAACTAGGTATGAAATTACAAGAAACCGTACTAAGGTTTGGAGAAGAGCAAGCTATTTATTGTATCAAAAATTCATAATCGATTTTTTGAAGAACTAAATATACCGTATTGCTGAAACCCGTTAAGGAGCTAGCCTATGCAATGAAGCTCATACCTATGCGCATATGTTTGTTAGCCGTCATCATTTCGTTGAACAGAAAACCAGAATGATTATATGAAAAAGAGCTCTAAGAACCGCTGTATTGTGGTTAGTAGAGCTCTTTTTTTATAAAACGTTCCGAATAAGTTTACAAATTGGTCATGGAGGAAGAGACCATTACGAGTAAGAGAATGCTGGAAGAGGTTGGCACCATACATCGTTTGTGAAGCAGGAGGAGTGTAGAAGTAATTCTACAGAATGCGGTTTTAGTGCGGGGGTTGTGCTTTTACATAAGCACTCACCTCCTTTCCTATTGGATTACAAACTAACAGAGACTAAAGGGTAAGGATTACAAGGCCAAGGAAGGTAGAGGAACAGAGCAACACGAGAAGTTGTGTATGTCTAAAGAAGTAGAGCGTGCAGTATTTTCGTCGAAAAATGGTTTTGCATATAGATAATTCTGCATAAATTGTTAAATACCTTCTATAAAAAGGAAAAAATAACTATTTTTTATTAGGTCATAGGAACTGTTTTGACGGATGTAATAAAAGGTGTGCAAATGCGAGATTAGGGTATAGGTTCTGTAAGATGACTGGAGGGAGACGAATCATGGATAGAGCTAACCAACAAACTGTTGGAGACTACTTGTATGAATCTTTGTATAATGAGGGAATTCGAGATGTGTTCGGTGTTCCAGGTGATTATAACTTTGCTTTACTCGATACGCTTGAAAGAACAGATGGCTTACGATTTATTCACAACCGAAATGAATTAAATGCTGGGTATGCAGCTGATGGATACGCACGTTTGCATGGAATTTCTGCCCTTATAACAACGTTTGGCGTTGGTGAATTAAGTGCAGCAAACGCGATAGCGGGTGCGAATTGCGAGAACATCCCAATTATCCATATTGTCGGAGCGCCTGACTATGACAAACAAGCAAAAGGATTACACGTGCACCATACGTTAATGAACGGGGACTTTCATGTATTCAAACGGATGTTTACTGAAATTTCAGCTTATAGTACGGTGGTTACACCTTCCAACGCAAAAACGGAAGTAGCAAAAGCGATACAAATGGCAAAAGATTATCAAAAGCCTGTTTACATGATGGTGGCAGATGATCATGCGAATGAACCGATAACAGAGAAGGAAGCGGAAGACATTTTACGCTTTAAAACGGACAAAGAAACGTTTGCACAAGCGATGCGCCACATTGAAAAAAAAGTAAGTGACAGTCAAAAGCCTATTTTGTTAGTTGATACGAAAGTGAAAAGTTTTGAATTGGAAAAGCTAATTCAGGAAGTAACAGAATCACTTCGTATTCCAGTAGCGAGCATGGTATATGGAAAAGGCTCAGTGGATGAAAGCTCAGATCAGTACATCGGTATGTATGCAGGTGATTTTGGGAGCCATGAAGTAAGGGATCGAGTAGAACATGCAGATTGTGTCATCGCTGTTGGACTTGTTTGGGCGGATACAAATACAGCTAATTTTACAGCTTCTTTAAAGAAAGAGCAGTTAATTGATATACAACCACACTATGTAAGGGTAGAGCATGCTACGTATGAGAATGTGAAAGCCTATGATGTATTAAAAGAAATTGGGACGTTAGAAATTTCAATAGACACCGTAGCTTCTCCAATTACTTTCCCTTATGCTACAGCATTGGAAACAGAAGACAAAGCTTTACGTGCGTCTAATTATTATCCAATCTTGCAAGATTTTATCAAGGAAGAAGATATCGTTATCGTGGAGACAGGAACGTTTTTCTACGGTATGTCCCAAGCTCGAATGACAAAAGGGGTTAGTTATTTAAAGCAAGGCGGATGGCAATCAATAGGATTTGCAACGGCAGCTACATTTGGTGCCTCTATCGCAGAACCTAATCGTAGAACGTTGTTATTTACAGGTGATGGGTCAATGCAGCTTACGGTTCAGGAAATAAGTTCCATGCTTTATTATGACTGTAAACCTATTATCTTCGTGTTAAATAATGCTGGTTATACGATTGAGAGGTATTTGAACACAGAAACAAAGGAACAAGTTTATAACGATATTCCAACATGGAACTATAGCTCTCTACTTGAAGGCTTCGGTGGTGGTGCTACACATTTTAAAGCTAAAACAACAACAGAACTACAACATGTGCTTCGTCAAATTGAAAAGAATGACTGTTTATGTGTAGTGGAGATTGTAGTCGATGATCCAATGGATGCACCTGATTATGTAAAACAAATAAGAGCATTTAAAAAAGAGGAGTAGGGATGAAGCATCCGTACTCCTCTTTTTTTGAATTATGCGCTCTGCTTCCAATTCGATACATCATCTTCTAACGGGTGATTATTCCCACGGCGCTTGCTTGCAGCCTTGAAGAATAAGATCGTTAAAAAGATAGTGAACACGACGCCGATGATGACAGATGTCTGCATGGATAGGTTTAACCCGATCGGTGCATTCATAATATACGTTGTTGCTGTTACGCTCATAAACCATGCTGGAAAAATAGCAATCCAGTAATTTCGACGAGAGATATATAAGAACATAGCGCCGATCCAGAGTGCGATAACGGCTGTTGATTGATTTGCCCAGTTAAAGTATTGCCAAAGCATGGTGAAATCAACGGTTGTTAAGAAAATAGACAGGATGAATAGAGGCATGGCAATCCATATTCGATTCATCATTTTCTTTTGTGGGACTTTAATATAGTCGGCGATGATCATTCGTGCACTTCGGAAAGCTGTATCTCCAGAAGTGATTGGCAGAATAATGACACCTAATATAGCGAGTGTACCGACAATCGGTCCTAACATGGCTGTTGAGATTTCAGACACAATACCACCTGTACCAATGGTATTAATTAATTCATTTAGTGTAATCGGACCATCAAATAAGCTCATTGCAGCAGCAGCCCAAATCATCGCAATCATGCCTTCTGCAATCATCATTCCGTAAAAAATTCTGCGCCCCTGACTTTCGTTCTGCGTTGTCCGCGAAATAATTGGTGATTGTGTTGCGTGAAACCCAGATAAAGCTCCACATGAAATGGTTAAAAATAAGAGTGGGAAAATAGCCGCACCTGCTGGGTGTGTGTTTTCAAACGAGAGCTCTGGGATGGGAGCTTGATGCCAAACGAGGGCAATCCCAATACCAACTGTACTAAATAATAATAATGCACCAATATAGGGGTAAACACTGCCGATAATTTTATTTATTGGTAAGATCGTTGCTAATAAGAAGTAAATGAAAATGAAAATAACAAAAATCAGAACAGGTACTGAACCATTTACAAGATCGTAAAGTAAGTCCGCTGGTGATGCAACGAACACCGTACCAACAAGTAATAATAGTAAGATAGAGAAAGCGTTTACGACATGCTTCATCGCTTTTCCTAAAAAGCGACCTGCAAGTTCAGGTAAATGAGCACCACCGTTTCGGATGGAAATCATACCAGTTAAGTAATCGTGAACCGCACCAGCGAAAATACAACCTAGTACGATCCAAATGAATGCTACAGGACCATAAAGCGCTCCCATAATTGGTCCAAAAATCGGACCAACACCAGCAATACTAATTAATTGGATTAAAGCATTTTTATTTTTACCCATTGGCAAGTAATCAACGCCATCAGCTTGTGTATAAGCTGGAGTTGGTCGCTCTGCTTTAGGTTGAAAAACTCTTTCTACAAATTTGCCGTACGTAAAGTAGCCGACAAATAAGAGGACTAAAGCAATTAAAAAAGTAATCATAATTGTTCTCCCTTCACCATGAGTGAATGCGTTTTCATAGTCGTATTGTAAGGGATTTACCATCAGAAAGGCTGATTTTGTCGTAACATGTCAAAATTAGTGATCAACATGCAGAAAAATAGAGCCAAAGTGTCGGCTCTATAATTCAATCATTTTTCGCAATGGTTTGACATAATTACGACTTACTGGTATTTGTTCTGAAACGCCTGTTAACGTTAATTGATACGCTCCATTAAACCATGCATTCATTTCTGAAATGTAGGCAGTGTTCACTAAATAGCTTTTGTGAACCCGGAAAAAAGCGTAGGGAGCGAGTCGATGTTCTAACTCTTTTAACGTTAACTTGCTTTCGTAAGCGGCTACGTTTGTTTGGACTTTTGTATTTTTATCGTCTCGATATGCGTAAAGAATGGACTCAGGATCGAGAAAATGAATGGTATCCTCTTTATCAACAGCGAGCTTTGCTGTTAGGTTTGTTTTTTCCTGTGTGCTTTTTATATCTAAAGCATCTTCTACTTGTGAAATGGTTTCAGCGAGCTGTACCTCATCAATGGGCTTGACAAGATAGCCTTTTGCTTGTAGTTGAAACGCGTCAACGGCGAACTGTGGATAAGCAGTAGCAAAAACAATATAAGGTGGTTGCTTCATCTGCTTAATGATGGTCGCCACATCTTTCCCGTTCATTTCTGGCATCTCAATATCAAGAAAGAGCAGGTCTGGCTGCAATTCCATCACCTTGGCAATCGCTTCTGTACCCGATTGAGCTTCACCAACGATAACAATGTTCGGAAAAACTCGGAGTAAATAATGGAGCTCTTCACGTCCATATTTTTCGTCATCAACAATAATTGTTCGTATCTTAGTAATCGTCATTCTACCGTCTCCTTTCGAGTTGATTTTGGAATATAACATTCAACCGTCGTGCCTTTTCCAAGTTCCGTACTGAAACGGAGTGAGGCAGACTCTCCGAACATCATCTGCAAGCGTTTATTACTATTGTAGATACCAATTCCTGTGCTTGAGTCAGTCTTTTGTCCACGTTCATTTAGGTTTAGCATCGATTCGTCGAACCCTTCACCATTATCACGTACACGTAGTCCAACCTTGTCACCATGATGAAATACGTGGATGGTAAGTTCACAGTTAAAGCGTTTATTGCGAAAGCCATGTTTAACGGCGTTTTCCACCAAAGGTTGCAACGTTAATGGGGGGATGGAGACGGCTTGTAGTTCTTCCTCAATGGTATACGTAACTGATAAACGATCTTCAAACCGCACTTCTTCAATTGATAAATAAGCTTGTATATGCTGAAGTTCTTCTTTTAAAGAGTGAAAAGTCACAGTTGTAGCAGAAACGTTGTGACGTAAAAACTGCGATAATGAGTGTAGCATCGTTCTTGCTTTTTTAGGGTCTAGTCGAATAAGCGAAATAACAGTATTGAGTGTGTTAAAGAGAAAATGCGGACTAATTTGCGCTTGAAGTGCGTTTACCTCAGCATCTTTTGCTAACTGGTATGCTCGGTCGGCCTCAGCTAATTCAAGCTGACTGCTCAGCAATTTTGTCAGTCCAGAAAGCATTTCAGTCTCAAGGGCTGTAATGTCTTTTTTAGAATGATAATAAAACTTTAACGTTCCAACAACGTTATCGCGAATAATAAGCGGTGCAATAACAGCTGCTCCTAACGGGCATTGAGATTCCTTGCAATGTATTTCGTCGTCACTAGCAATGATCATTCTTTTCTGCTTCATGACCTCTGATGTTAACTGCGTTTGGATCACCATATTTGCTTTATGGTGATCGGCTCCTACACCAATATGGGATAAAATAAGGCTGCGGTCCGTCATAGCGACTGCACAAGCATTTAATTCTTTATACAGAATCGTGCACACGTTAAAGGCAGATTGGTTGCTCAGGCCATGCTTTAAATAAACAAGTGTTTGTTCAGCAATTCGCAAACTTTTCTGCGCTTGCAACGCCCCTGCCTTTTGCTCTTCTTTTGATACACTTTGAATTATAAGAAAGAACAATACACAGCCAATCCCGTTTGCGATAATCATCGGTATTCCAATAAGCTGTACAAGTTCAATCGCTCTCGTTGTTGGTGTAGCAAGAATGGCGATTAACCCCATTTGCATGGCTTCTGCTAAAGCACCAAGGATCATAATGTGTAGTGGTTGGTAAATGACTTGGGGATTTTTTTTTCGGTAATAGGCCGCTAATACACCAGCTAAAATGGAAGCGACGCCACACGCTACCGCTGTAAATCCGCCAAGCATCATTCGGTGAATGCCAGCAATTAAGCCTGCACCTAAACCAACTTTCATACCTCCAAATAAGCCAGCGAGCATGACGCCAATAACACGAAAATTAGCGATGGCCGCATCATCTGGAATGGCGAAGGTAAAGCGTTCTAATGCAAGTGACTCTGGTTGAAATGTCACCCCAGAATAGGTTCCAATAATGCCAAACACTCCGAAAAATAAAATGGCAGTTGTTTTTTGCTTAATAGATAATTCAATGGATGAAGCCATCTTGCGGAAAAAGCGAAATCGTGTGGCAATAAAAGCAAGCATGACAATGAGGCCAAGCCTCTCTAGCATAAGAAGAAGTAATTCAAACATTGGTTAAACTCCTATACATTCGTTAAAATCATTTTTAGTGTTGCCTATAATGAAAAACGTAGTCGACTATGTATGTGTTTATCAAGTGAAAGCAGTGAAAAAACGCCACGGTATGTGACGTTTATTTATAAATTAAAGCTCGTACAACGCAAGCTCCAACTCAATACGGTGTTTTATTTTTGATATGCATTCTTCTGCGGTGGCACCAAAAATACGGGTACCATTTACAATTGCGTACGGTCTAACCGCACAAAGCCCGCAAAAGGAAAGGCATTCATTATCCATGACGGCAACTTCTGGGTACTCTGACTCCAATAGATTTTCTAGGTCTACTCGACTCATCAGGTTTCCATCACAGACTTCCACAACAATTATGCCCATGTGTTCCACCCTTTCGACTTGTATGCATGTAAGAAGAAGTTAATAGTTCATTATATAGGATGACTAGATAGAATTCTAGTGCCTGGCTTGTCGATCAATACGTTTTAGTAGTCGTTCCCTCTCGTCTTCTGTACAATGAACGTATTGAAAGAAGGAGTGGTTATTTTATGAGTACATACAATTGGGGTATTCTTGGTCTCGGTTCAATTGCAGCAGACTTTGCCAATGCATTAACATCCTATCATGGGGAATTGTACGCTGTCGGTTCTCGTTCAATCGAAAAAGCAAAGGCATTTGCTAGTGAACATCGTGCCACAAAAGCGTACGGTCAATATAAATCGTTAATGACAGATCCAAAAATAGATATTATCTATGTGGCTACACCACACGCGAGTCACCATAAATACATAAAAGAAGCTCTAGAGAATGGGAAGCATGTATTATGTGAAAAAGCGATTACTATTAATGGTGGGGAGTTAAAGGAACTTATCCAGCTTGCTGAGAAGAACAACCTTATTTTAATGGAAGCAATGACCATCTATCATATGCCTTTGTATCATACACTGAAGGATTTAATGAAAAGCAATCGATTAGGTTCAGTTAAAACGATTAATGTGACATTCGGAAGTCGTAAACCATTTGATCCGAGCAATCGTTTTTACAACCCGGATTTAGCTGGTGGTGCGCTTTTGGATATTGGCACATACGCATTATCGTTTGCTCGTTTCTTTCTTTCAGAGCAGCCTACGCAAGTGCTAACAACAATGAAAGCAGCTGAAACAAACGTAGATGAACAATCGGCCATTGTACTAAAAACACCAACCGATGAAATTGTAACCATTTCGCTTGCATTTCGAGGGAAAATGCCAAAGCGTGGATTAATTGCCTGTGAGAACGGTTTTATTACAGTAGACGATTTTCCACGTGCTGAACAAGCTACATTAACATGGCATGATGGGAATTCAGAGGTTATAAAAGCAGGTCTATCTTCGGAAGCATTAGTGAATGAAATTAAAGCAATGGAATCAAGCGTTAGTGGAATGGATCAATCCTATCTAACCTATTCAACCGATGTGATGACGTTAATGGATGAAGTGCGCCATCAGTGGAGTCAACAGAGCTCTTCTTGATAAATGTTTAGAAACCTTGGAAAACGTCTATATAAAGAAATAGACAAGAAGGAGGCGTTTTTCATGAGTGATAACGGAACTGGAGACAAAGCAAAAGGTGCTGGCAATAAAGCAAAAGGTGCTGTGAAAGATGCAGTAGGAAACCTTACGAATAATAAAAAAATGCAAGCAGAAGGAAAAAAAGATAAAGTTAAAGGCGAAGTACAAGATACTAAAGGTGATATCAAAAATAAAACAAACGAATAAGCTTTCCATGTTAGAAAACCGACTCTCAATAAGCGAGGTCGGTTTTTTCGTGTTCATCCTGTGTACTGTTTGACGATCTCATGGAGTTTAAGGGCGTGACGGACATCACCATCTACTTTTAATTGTCCCGTCATATAAGCGACAGTAGGATTCCAATTTCCCTCTAATAGCTTATGCAAGTTCGCTTCGCTCAATTTCAGTATACAGGCTTCTTCGTTCTTTATAGGTTCTTTTTCAATCGTTACAGCGCCATTAGAAAACGTCACGCTATAACGAGCTTCTGGTTTTAGTTCAAATTGGTAAGAACGATTAAAATCACGAATGTTGTCAGGATGATTGTTTATTTGATTTGCGAGGGCATATAATTTCTCTTCTGTCGTCATGCTACATCTCCTTTTATGAATGATTATTCATTCATTATATCGTACATGATAGTGGGTGAAAAGTTTTTTACATCGTTTTATTTTTCTTCATTTGCTTCTCTTTAAAAAACAGCAAGCGCTTGCTAAATCAAAGAAGAGGGGTATAAAGATGGCGTATCAATGGACGAGAACACTGAGAAGTGGCATGAGTGGGAATGATGTTCGAGAATTACAAATTCGGGTGGCAGGCTATGCAGCTGCATCAGCAAGTCGAACTCATATTACTGTAGACGGTCAATTTGGACCAGCAACAGAAGGAGCTGTTCGTAGGTTTCAATCAAGCTACAACTTATCTGCTGATGGAGTTGCTGGACCACAAACGCATACCGCGTTAAACAATCTTGAAGCAGCTGACGGTTCGACCAGACATTTTAACTGGAGTGAGTTTCATTCAAGAGATGGATCAAGGTTTACAGGAGGCGCAGTATCGGCTACTCAAGTACAAGAAAATGTCCGTCGTTTAATGTATAAACTTGAGGCAAAGAGGCGCAAATTAGGGAACATCCCATTAACGATAAATTCCGGCTTCCGTAGTCGCAGTCATAATTCAAGTGTAGGTGGAGCAAGTAACAGTCAGCATCTATATGGATCAGCAGCAGATGTCTCATCGTCAACAACACCAACAAGGAAAGCAAATACTGCACGGACTTGTGGGTTTAGTGGCATCATTATTTATCAAACATTTACGCATGTGGATAGTCGAGCAGAAACCACGGGTGGAGGCTATTACTGGCCATAAGTTACTACGAAAAGTGCTAGAGAGACGAATGGCTAATCGACAGCGTCTCCTAGTGCTTTTTTGTATAGACAATATGTGTTATTGTCGTTTGTTCTTGAAAGCGCTATAATAAACGTTAGGATTTTAAGGGAGTGGATTTCACGTGAGCGTTTTAAAAGCTGGAGTAGTTGGTTGTGGGAATATTAGCGATATCTATTTTCAATTAAATAATCGGTTTGATGATATACAAATTATTGCCTGTACCGATCTAAATATGGCTCAAGCAACTCAAAAAGCAGCTAATTACAAAGAAATAGAAGCCTTATCAATGGACGATTTCTTTCAAGATGAGCGAATTGAGCTTGTCATTAACTTAACGATTCCTTCTGCTCATTATGCCGTTCATAAACGTGCATTAGAAGCTGGGAAACATGCGTATGGCGAAAAGCCGTTAGCATTGTCCTTAACTGAAGCGGAGGAGCTTAGAAAACTAGCCAAGGAAAAAAATCTTTATTTAGGAGCTGCCCCAGATACTTTTTTAGGTGGTGGCCTTCAAACGGCAAAGAAACTAATAGAAGATGGTTGGATTGGCAGACCAGTATCGGCTAATGGATTTATGATGAGCCATGGACCTGAGGACTGGCATCCGAACCCGGACTTCTTTTATAAAGAAGGTGCTGGACCTTTATTTGATATGGGTCCCTATTACTTAACAGCTCTTGTATCAATACTAGGTCCGATTAAGCGACTTACATCCTCTACAGGAAAGGCATTTGAGGAACGTAACATTACATCCCTTCCCCGTTTTGGTGAGACAATGCAAGTAGAAGTAGAGACACATTTGTCTAGTATAGTAGACTTTGAGAATGGAACAATCGGAACGTTAATTACGAGCTTTGATGTATGGGGATCACAAACACCGAATTTAGAAATACACGGCACAAGAGGTTCTCTTATATTGCCAGATCCAAATACATTTGGAGGACCTCTCTTCTTCAAGAAACAAGGGGAGGTTGCGTTTCAAGAAGTACCGCTTACTTATGGTTTTCAAGAAAATAGTCGAGGTCTAGGTGTTTTAGATATGGTTGCGGCAATTAAGGAAAAGCGTGCCCATCGTGCGAGTGATGCACTAGCTTATCATGTGCTTGAAGCGATGCACGGCATTTTACGTTCGTCAATAGAAGAAAAGCATTATCAAATGGTAAGTACATGTAGCATCCCTGAATTATTGCCGTTGTCTATGACGACAAGAGGTTTTTAAGAGTGAAAGTGTTCTTCTTATTAGAGGAACGCTTTTTTTGTAGTGTAACACTTTGTATTCCGCTCGAAAGTAAGCTACAATTAAGACGATTTTAGGACGAGTAGGAGGCGGTTTCGTGAGTTATGTAATGAACGATAAATTTAAACTGTTTACCATTCAATCAAACCCATTGTTAACGCAAGAAGTTGCCGATCAACTTGGTTGTACAATTGGAGAATGCACAGTGAATCGCTTTAGTGACGGTGAAGTGCAAATTCATATTCAAGAAAGTGTTCGTGGGGCTAAGGTATTTATTTTACAATCAACTTCTCAGCCGGGAAATGAGCATGTGATTGAATTACTCATTATGATTGACGCATTAAAACGAGCTTCAGCAGGGGAAATTAATGTTGTTATACCTTACTTTGGGTATGCTAGACAGGATCGAAAAGCTCGTTCTCGGGAGCCAATAGCTGCAAAGCTTATTGCGAATCTACTTGAAACTGCGGGGGCAGACCGAGTTGTAACAGTCGATTTACATGCTCCACAAATTCAAGGTTTCTTTAATATTCCTGTGGATCCATTGCAAGGAATACCGTTGCTGGCACAGCATTATATCAAGAAAAATCTTGTGAATCCTGTCGTCGTTGCTCCAAATACATCGGGCTTAGGACGAGCAAGGAAGCTAGCCGAATATATTGATGCACCGATTGCTTTTGTTGATAAGCGTCAACCTGAACCTGGTTTTGCGCAAGCGATTGACATTGTAGGTGAAGTAAAAGGAATGGATGCCATTATTATTGATGACCTCATTGATACAGCAGCAACGGTAACATTAGCTGCTCATTCTTTGGTGGAAAACGGTGCTAAAGATGTGTACACGTGTTGTACCCATCCAGTACTGACAGGACCAGCAATCGAGCGGCTAGCCATTGCACCAATAAAAGAAATTGTTGTGACGAATACGATTGAATTACCTAAAGAAAAACAGCTTGATAATATGACCATTTTATCAATGGCAGGTTTGTTAGCTGATGCGATCTATCGAATTTATAAGGAACAATCTGTTAGCACGTTGTTTCAATAAGTTCGCTCGTGAATAAGGAGTGGAGTAGAGAGATGTATAAATTAATTGCCATTGATATGGATGGAACGTTGTTAAATGATCAACATCACGTAACCCCAGGAGTGAAAGCTGCGTTACAAGAGGCTAAAGCAGCTGGAGTAACGGTTGTTTTATGCACAGGAAGACCGCTTGGGGGCGTTACGCGCTATTTAAAGGAATTAGAATTAACGGATGAAGATGATTATGTGATTGCGTACAACGGTTCACTTGTACAAAACACGCATACAAATGAAAATGTTGTCTCACTAACGTTACACTATGATGATTTACTTGAATTGTCTGCTACGGCAGAAGCTCTTCAAACACCGATGCATTTCTTTGATCAAGCGAAGTTATATACATTTAATAAGGACGTTTCGCCTTATACCATATATGAATCGTATGTTACACAAGTGCCTCTAAGTTTTCGAACAAAGGAAGAACTTGATAAAGATATTGTCATACCAAAGGTCATGTTCATTGATGAACCAAATCGTCTTGAGGAAACAAAAGCGGCGATTCCAGCTTCATTAAAAGAACGTTATGAAATGGTTCAAAGCGCTCCTTTCTTCTTGGAAATTCTCCATCCGGAGGCAAGTAAAGGAAATGCGGTCAAACAGCTAGCAGGCAAGCTTGGCATCACACGAGAAGAAGTCATGTGTATTGGAGACAATGGGAATGACTTGTCGATGATACAGTTTGCAGGCTGTGGCGTAGCAATGGAAAACGCCATTCCTGAATTAAAGGAAGCGGCTGATTATATTACAAAGTCAAATAACGAAGATGGCGTTGCACATGCTATTCGAATGAATGTGTTGAATTAACCGAGAGGGGTGTTCGTTAAGGTCTCTAACCTTAATCGAGCACTTCTTTTTTGTACGAGAGCAGGTGAGTAGAGGTCTGTCCGCTAGCATGATGATGAATGCGTAAATCGTACGTTGTCTTTCTTTTTCTTGTTTAATGAAGAAACGGTAAGGGAAGAGAAGAGTAGCAGACAAAAAGGGAGAGGTCATCTTGAGTACAAAACAACTACTAATGGTCGTAACAAACGGCGCAAAAATGAATAATGAACAGTTTGCAGGAATTTGGTTATCGGAGTTTACAGAGCCGTATGAAGAATTTACTAAAGCTGGTTACCATGTAACAGTTGCAAGCCCAAAAGGTGGTGAATCACCAATCGATGATGCCAGTTTAGAGAATGGCATCATTCCTGAGCAATGGCATGAACTAGCGGAGATGTTGAAGCGAACCATTCCATTGGCAGAGATTCAATCAGCTGATTATGATGGGATCTTTATGCCTGGTGGTCATGGGGCGATGTTTGATTTAGCAGACAACCCAGAACTCCAGCAACTATTACGTGATTTTTATGAAGCGGATAAAGTGATTGGAGCTGTTTGCCACGGACCGGCAGCATTAACAGGCGTATTGCTGGAAAATGGTGAGTTTCTTGTTGCGAATCGAAAAGTGACGTCCTTCACGAATACAGAAGAAGAAGGCGTTGAATTAGTCAATCAAATGCCTTTCCTATTAGAAACGCGTCTAAGAAAAGAGGGCGCTCTATTCGTAGGTAAAGGAGATTGGGAAGAAAATGTATACGCTGATGGGAAGCTTGTGACGGGTCAAAATCCACAATCATCCATTGAAACGGCAAAACAATTTATTAAAGCGATATAACAAAGAACACACTCCGATTTCCTAACGGAGTGTGTTTTTTTGCCTTTACTTATGAAGGGGGTTGAAGATCAATTCGAATAACTTCCGGTCGATTAAATAAGCGAAGGGGAAAAAGACTGTTTCCTAAGCCTCTACTCACAATCATTTTAGTATCCTCTTCCTCATATAAGCCTTCGCTATAGTCTGGAAAAAGCCCTTGACCAGGAGCAAGTAAACCGCCAATAAAAGGAAGGCGAACTTGACCCCCATGAGCATGCCCTGAAAACACCAAGTCTGCACTTGAATCTTGATAGATCGAAAACACTTCTGGTCGGTGGGACAGGAGTATCGTATAAGAATCTGCTGCAGTAGCTGGAATCGCTTCATCCAATAAATCCCTTACGATCTCTTCTGGAGAAGCAGTCCCCCTAGAATCAGGATCATCAATACCGACTAGTTGAAAAGAAAACCCTTCGTGCTCGATCGTTAATGATTCATTTCTTAGTACCGTTACACCAATTTCATCAAGTGTCTCTTCTAGCCCCTCGACAATACCTAAGCGCCATTCGTGATTTCCAGTTACATAATAGGTTGGTGCAATGGAAACCAATTCCTTCATTAAATCAACGCCTTCTCCATTGTTCGACGTATAGGAATCAATCAAATCACCGGTCATGAAGATGAAGCTCGGGTCTTCTTGCTGTACGATTTGTATGAGACGTTCATTTTTTTCACCGAATTCTGCTGAATGTAGATCAGATAAATGGACGATGGTGATACCATTGTG
This sequence comes from Shouchella hunanensis, assembly GCF_028735875.1. GTDB lineage: Bacteria > Bacillota > Bacilli > Bacillales > Bacillaceae_D > Shouchella > Shouchella hunanensis. The sequence goes on along the minus strand of NZ_CP117834.1, from coordinate 584,343 downwards.
TTCAGCATCCATTTGTGCTACTTCGATTGAATGACTGGACAGGACGATTCTGTGGTTTTGTGTATAGAAAAAGTATATGGCTACAATGAATAGAAGGAGTAACACAAGAATGGTTTTGCGACTAAACAACAGGATAGCTCCTTTTCTTAACGTTCATTCTGAAGTTTCTCAATATCTGTTTGTCCAAATGAATCGTTCCAATCCACAAGCTGAATGCTGTCTCGATTCAATGTTGACAGCAAAGCGTCTTTTAACGAGACTTTTTTTAGTGAATGAAAATAAGCATCTTGTGCATCGGAAAAAATGGCTTCAAGTTGTAGAGAGCCAATTTTAGCAGCATCAGTTTCTGGAAAGACCCGTTCGATTAAACCTTCTGATTTCATGAAAGAGCCTTCTCCTTCAATAGCTCGTACAATATCAAGCATCGTAATCGACTCAGCTGGACGCGCTAGTGAAAATCCTCCGCTGTTTCCTGGTGTCGATTTAATTAATTCGTGAACGACAAGCTTGCGCATCACTTTCTTTAAATAAGATGGTGAGACATGCAATCGTGTCGAGATGGTATCGCTTTTAACATATTGTTGATTTGATTGCGTCGCAAGCATAACAAGTATACAAACCGCTTGCTCAACACCACTTTTTACTTTCATTATTGGATCGCACCCTTTTAATAAATTGCTCTTTGTTTTACTATAAAGTGAACAAGACAGCAACGCAAATGCTTTTTAAAAAAGAGAGGATGGATAGCCATTGTCAGATGAAGGATTCACATCACCACTAACGTTTATAGGATGCGGTAGTGCTTTTCATACAGCGTTAGGAAACAACGGCGGATATTTTTATCATAATCAGGAGTTAGGCATGTTTGACTGTGGGAGTGCCACATTTGAACGACTTCTTCGCTTTCGTGTCTTAGAAAATGTTGAAAGAATAACGGTTATGTTAACCCATACCCATCCCGATCACATTGGTTCATTAGGAGATTTTATTTTTTATTCCTACATAAAAATGGCGCCAGCCTTTAAGGCGAAGCTCTGCATTAAGGCACCACGGACATTGCTTATGCATGCAAAAGATTTACTGATGCGAATGGGCGTTGAAGAAGGACAGGCCATTTGGCAATCATTAGAGGAAGACTCGGCTTTTGGACCATACAATGTAACGGCTTTTCCTGCTGAACACGCTCCACATTTAGAGTGTTATAGCTATGAATGTGTGCACCAAGCGAAAAACGAACATTTTTATTATAGTGGCGATGCAAAAAACATACCCCAACCTGTTTTAAACCGGATGAATGAAGATTTTTATCAGATGGTTTACCAAGATACATCCTTTTTAGACTATCCTGGGAACGTGCATCTTTCGCTTTCAAAGCTTGAAGACCTTATCCCAACAGCGAAACGTCACGCAATTTGCTGCATGCATTTGGATGAGACCTTTCCTACTAATGAAGTCAAAGAAAAAGGTTTTCAAGTTGCAACAGATTATCAAGTGAAAGAAGTGGCTAGAGGATAATCCTCTAGCCATGGTTTATATAAATATCCCTCATCACATCTTCAATCGATTTGCCTTCTTCTAGTCGTAAATCTTCTGTATAGAACTCCTTCACTACTGTTCCATCTTTTAATAATACGGCTTTATCTATTAGGTGCTCAATATCACGTATTTCATGGGTCGTCACTAAAATTCCTTTGTCTTCAAGAAATCCGCTTGAAAAGAGCGAGGCAATTTCTTCTCTACTAAAAATGTCAATACCAGAGAAAGGCTCATCCATTAAAATATAGCAGGAATCTACTGATAAACCGAGAACGAGATTGACTTTTGCAACATTCCCTTTCGATAAATGACTAAGCTTTTGATGCTGATCTAGCCTAAAGAATGTAAGCAGTTCGCTACAGCGCTCATTATTCCAATTCGGATAAAAGTCTTTCATAAAGTCAATGGCTTCTTGGATCGAAAAACTAGGTGCCATAGGAAGTACATCTGGAATAAAGACAATGTCTCGATACTGTTGTGCTCGCAGCGGCTCGCCGTCAATTGTAACCTGGCCACTGTTAACAGGCGTTAAGTTTGCAATAGCTTTTAGTAACGTTGTTTTCCCCACCCCATTAATGCCAATCAAACAAGTGATTTCCCCTTTTTCAGCAGTGAAACGAATTTGATCAAAAATCACCTTACGACCAAATGATTTTGAAAGCTTTTCAACGTGAATCATGGGATGTACCTCCGTCCTCATAGCGATTGCGAATAATTGAAATGAGCTCATCAACAGACACATTGATTGTTTTCATAGAATCGAGAAAGAGATCGACGGATTCGTGAATTAGTTCCGCTCGAATTTGGTTTAGAATCTCTTGATCTTGCGTAATACGACTTGGTTTATTCCGTTCCGTTTCAATCAATTGTTGTTCCTCCATTTCTTTATAAGCACGTTGGGCGGTGTTCGGATTAATCTTTAACGTTGAGCCAAGTTCACGACGAGAGGGGATCTCTTGACCAGCGACTAAATGACCGAGTGCGATTTGTTCTTTAAAATGTCGAATGACTTGAATGTAGACGGGTTCACGGTTGTTAAACAATATATTCATGTCTTTTTCTGTCCCCCCTCTTATTCTTCGAACTGCATAGATGTAATCTGAACAATTCCATGCTCTTTTTTAATTGGTAGTTTTGCTGATAGTAAAGGATTGTTATCAGAAACATGAAAGAGCTCTAGTTGATATTCTGATCCATCTTCCTGACGAAGCAACGCAAGCTGATTATTATGATAAGCAAAGCTACTTGTAAGGCGCAAAGCAGGTAAATCTAATTCAAGCAGTTCTTCAGAAACGATGCCATCATCATTTAGTGTGACGGTTAGTAGATGCCCTTTTGTATTTCGTTTTTCTAAGAGGTGAAAACCATCAGGCGAAGGCGCAATCAGTGTATCTTGATAGGTTTGACTTGTCTCAAGTGTATAGAGTTTTTGTGATTGAAAGTGATAAATACTGTAGCCCATTTTGCCGTCTGAACGCTCATGGATGTAAATTGCTACAGGCTGATCTGGATGAAATGTAACGGTATGAGGTTCATGCGCATACTGAAAATCATCAAATTCCGTTCCTAGTCCCTCGATGAATTGTGGGCCGACTATGGTATCTGAATGAACCACTGTATTCGTCCCCAAATCGATTTCGTATGCATTAAGAAAGCCTTCTTGTTCTAAATACGTATAGTCTCCAGCTAAAAGAAGGAGTCGATCCCCTTGAATGATGCCATCAAGGTTGGAAAAATAGTGTTGATCAATAGGGATAGAAAGGGGTTCTTTTTGAACCCCTTGTTTTTCCTTAGAATGAATTGTTAAAAATTGTTTATACCCATCATCGTAGGATTCCTTTGATCCAACAGCAATCAAGTAGTCCTCGCTCTCCAATACAAGGTTTCGCTCCATAGGTGGAAGTCGGAAAAACCTTCGATCCTCGTGTAAAATGTGTTCAGCTTGCGCGCTATAGCTCATGTGACCATCAAGTGATCGACGGATAGGGCTCAATTCAATCGAATCACGTTCTTTTTGAAATAGGTAAGAACGAGAACCATTTCCTAGTCCATAGCCTTCAAAAGAAAGCTGTTCAAAGAAATGCCGATCCCCTTCAACAAGCTCCCATTCAAGTGGATGCTGAACAAATCGTTCTTCAATTGCGTTAACGGTAAATACTGTCACAAATGTAGCTATGATAAAGAAAAAAAAGAAACTAAATAAAAAATACCGTTTTTGTTTCATTAAACCGTCACCTTTCGTTGTAAGAGATAGATACATAGCAGGCTAGAAAGAATGCTCGTGATTACTAATGTGAAACCGAATACGATAAAGACTTCACTTTCAAATAAATGTAATTTCAACGATATGTACGTGCCAAGTCCATTGAACGCCACAGCAATAGCCATATAAGCTGCACCAATAAACCACCCTTTCATCCGAAACGAACGTTCAATGACGATAACAGTAAAAGCGACGGTTAAGAACGTGAAGCCAGTTCCATACATTAATAAAAAGGATTTAAATGTAAGCGGTAAAATTACCGAAAATACCTGTGAAAATCTTGCAATTGATGAAAGTACAAGTGGATTGCCCTGTAAAAATTCGCTAGGGACAGTTAAGTGAACAAGTCCTATTCCTGCAAGTATAATAAGATATTGAAGTGCAATCATTCCTAAGACAAAAGTGAAAATCGTACCTAATTTTGAAAAGTAAAGAGCAGATCGATGGATAGGGAGCGTTAAGAGTCGCTGTGCCATCGGATATTTCCCAACCCAATCTCTGTACCAAATGAAGCAGCTATAAAGCAACAAAGCGGCAATGGATATCATGATAGAAGCATGGATAGGAAAGCTATTAAAGACATGGACAAAGGATAACTGGTCTTGCTGTGCGATCTGATAGTATGTACGTCCACTTTCTCTCGCAAGTTCTTTATACATCTCCGCATGGGTATAAGAGCCGTACCATATAAAGAACAATTGAATGCAGGTAACAGCTATTACCAAGGCAAGATAGAGTTTCCAAATTCGTTTGTACTCAAACATCATGAGTTTAATAATCGACATAACTAACCCCCTGTATGTATTATTTGGTTCATACACTTGATGTGTGTATTATATGACTCATACAGTGAGTTGTCAAACCTATTTTCTGTTTTTTTTCACTTTTTTCTGGTATTTAATAAGCATGGGGCTGTCATATTGCCCAATGTAAAATTACGAAATTCGTGTAGGCAACGATTCGATTTTGTCGTACACTAAGGATATTCTTAAAGATATTGAGCATATTCGTGATAAGCCATGTGCCTCATGGAAATGAATAGGAGGAAGACCGTCAATTGAGGGCAACGTACGATCGTTCAAAGGCGGTTAATAGAATGAGTAGAGGACAGATAGAAAGTGCATTTCATACAGGAGATCACGAGAACATTGCGATCTTTGTTGATTATGATAATGTCTATTGGACATTAATGAATCGCTATAATCATAATCCAAATCATGAGAGTGAAGAAAAGAATCTATTCAATTCTTTATGGGAACGTTATGGTCAGGATCAAGTGCGAACGTTTCGAGCGTATGCAGATTTTCAACGAATCCGTTCTAGCTTAACGGATCTGCAAAAACAACGCGTTCAAATACGCCATGTATACTCAAATGATAAAGAAGGAGATTCTCGGAAGAACTCTTCTGATATTGAGCTTTGTATAGATGCAATTGAAATGACGTATAAAGATGAAAATATTTCATGTTATGTGTTTGTCACTGCGGATAGTGATATGGTACCGATTATGAGCCGATTAATGTACAAAGGAAAGCGAGTCGAACTCTATTATTTATCTGAAGCCGCACCAAAGCATACGGATATAACGAATTACTCTCATTATAGTGAGGACTTAAGAGAATTTTTACAGTTAGAAGTAAAAGAATATCATTTAGAATCCTATAAACTAGACGCTTTACGGTTTATTGAAGAGTGGGAAGCAAGATTTGGAACGGAGAACGAATTGTACCTAGGTGCACCGTGGTTACGAAATCAATATTCGGTGAAGTTCGGTATACCAGCAAATTCTGCAAGTGAACTGATCGATTTATTAAAGATTGAAAAGTTAATTGGGTCGGAAAACAAAGAGTTAAAAAACGGAGATGTCAAGCCAAGTATCGCGTTAACAGAAGAAGGACGCAATTGGTTAGCGCCCTTATCGAAAACGTAATGATTTGAATGATATGTTTGTCGAATCTTAAGGGTTGACTTGTAGATAAGTCTCTCATATTATAGGGATAGACAAATGATTCGTTACAATTCGATAAAACATTTATGCGTTAGACAAATTCGTTACGAGAGACAGGGATATACCTTGTCTCTTTTTGTATGTGTAAGAAATCTGTCTCATATTTTTTCTTTTCCCCGTTTACTCGATATTTAAACACCTGCATAAAATTTTTACAAATGGTTCAAAAAAAACAAGCGCCGCATATAGTATAAAGAAAAAATGGACAATAGCATGCATAGCTGTCCATCTTTTCGTCAAAACTAAAATAAAAACGTATCCAAATGAGGGATGACCTATGTACGGAACTCGTTTTTTAGTTGGTTTATTTTGGGGCGTACTCTTAAGCATCCCAATGTGGCTCATTGTGATTGTAACCATTTCGCTCATGCTTCGATAAAACAGATAGAGCTTCACATTGGGATTTATAGTAGTGTTTGTGCAGCGTCTATTACAATTTCAGTGCCACTAATATGTTTTGCTTCCGGAGAAGAAAGAAAATAGACCGTATTAGCCACTTCACTTGGATCCGCTGCGGGTACAGGAAAAGGGCTTATTTCTTTTTTGAACGTAAGGTTTTCTAAAGAAGTGTCATCACGATAGGTCCGTTCGTCAATACTCGTTTTAATAGCACCAGGACAGATGGTATTTACTCGAATGTGATAAGAAGAAAGCTCCAGTGCAGCCATCTTTCCGAAAGCGGCGATTCCTGCTTTAGAAGCGCTGTAGGCGCTCATCCCGATATTGGAAAAGGTTCTTGTCCCATTAACTGAGCTTGTTAAAATTATACTCCCACCGTCGTTTTTCATGAAAGGAATGGCATGCTTCACACTTAAAAAAGTACCTCGTAAGTTCGTGTTTATGGTTTGATCCCAGTCATCAGGGTGAAATGCTTCAATGGAAGTAACTTTCCCATTTATTCCAGCGTTAGCAAACAATGTTGAAATGGACGAGGTGTAGGTACCAATGGAAGAAAAAATGCGCTCCATCTCATCATTGTTTGAGATATCTCCTTTATACACAAGAATAGAGTGATGAGGGTATGCTTGTTTTAGTTCATTTAACTGTTCTTCATTTGCATCAATTAACGCTACTGGCACATTGTGATTAATAAATTTATCTGCTGTAGCACGGCCAATTCCAGAAGCTGCACCTGTAATAACGGCAAGATTCTTCATGACGATTCACCTCGTTTTCTTTATTCGCATGTAGTTCCCTATTTTCATTTTTTTAAACAGAAAGAAAAAGTGATAAAAGCGTATGGAGTGGCGCTTTCATCACTTGTGAAATGAAATATGCAATTTTGTACCGTTGTTTGAACAAATGTCGCCTTTTACCTAATTAAACACACCAAAACGTATGACTTCCTTTTCTTATAACACCAACCGTAAGGATGAATGCATATAGGCCAATTGGGTAAATTCTCGTTTAAAGCGTGTTTCATTTAGCTACGCTTAGTGATTGTAAATTGATCGTTCAATAGTAGCCAGTTTTGCGGGAAAGACAGCCCTAATTTCCAATAGCTAATACCACGCAATTCCTTTTCGCGAATAAGATTAAATTTTGCATTAATGGATCGAGCATCTTCGAACCACACCTCATGAGTAGCACCATTTTCACCAACATAAAAGTAATAAGGAGCCTGTGCGCTTTCATCGTATTGAATAACGGCATTGTTTTCCCGTGCAATGGTAATGGCTTGTTGGGGACTTACAGCACGAGCATACTCACCACCTGGTTCATAAGGCAATGTCCAATCATAGCCGTACAAATTTTGACCGAGCATTATTTTTTCAGATGGCATCTCAGACAGAGCATAATTGACAACGTCGGTAACGGGACCGATCGGGGAAACAGCGAGAGGAGGACCCCCTGAGTAACCCCATTCATATGTCATTAATACGACGAAATCAACAATAGTGCCATGCGCACCGTAATCATGGGCTTCATACCATTGACCCGTTTGGGTGGCGCTTGTTTTCGGTGCAAGAGCAGTGGAAACGAGCAATCCTTGTGGGTGTAAACGTTCAACTGCTTTTCGTAAAAATTGATTATACGGTTCGCGCATAGTTGCTGGAAGAAATTCGAAATCAAAATGTACATCTGAAAAACGTCCGACACGATTTGCCTCGGCAATAATGGAGTCCAGTAAAGCATTTTGAAGGGAATTATTTTCTAGAACGGTTTGACCGAGATCGCCACTAAAGGCTCCATCCTCCAGATTCGTAATGACCATCATTAATGATGCACCTGCCTGGCTAGCTATGTCAGGCAGAGGACCGAGGTTTAAATCACTCAGGCTGCCATCTCGTTCGATTTGGTAGCTGAAAGGCGCTAAGTACGTAAGTGATGGAACGGCGCTCTGAGCTGCCGTAATAAGACTCTCACTTAATACGTTATTAATAGGCTCAATGTAGGCGTTCGTTTCAATGTTGCTTTTCTGTAAAGGAGGGAAGTAAAGGCGTTGGCCGGGATAAATATTTTGGTTAGGGTTAAGTTGATTCAATTGAGCGATCTCTTGAACAGGAAGACCATAGCGATTAGAAAGGAGGGTGAGCGTGTCTCCTGGCTGGACAAAGTAATATCGGCCATTTATCGGAATAACGAGTGTCTGCCCAACGACAAGCTCATTGGGTGCATCTAATTCATTGGCGTTAATGACCTCTTCAGCTGAGGTATTGTACGCTTGAGAAATGCCGTAAAGTGATTCTCCTTGTTGCACAACATGAATTTGCACGATTCATCACCTCTGTAAGTACTAGTAATTGTATAAAGGTATGCGTAAAAAGAGAAAAAAAGAAGAATGTGAATGAGGAGATGTGTCATGGAACAGCTAAAAAAAGCCTGTCGAAAAAGTCGACAGGCTTCGTTCAGTTTATGTTTCGGCAAGTGCTTCGCGGAGCTGATTTCTAACATCTGCAATTTCTTTTTCGAGAGCGTCTAGCTGTTCAACGGCTTTTGCTACATTACCGCCTATCGTTTCAATTTTTTCGACGTCTCCTTGGATGCGAATAAAATCACTCTTTAGTTCTGCAAGCTCGTTTTCTAATTGTTGAACGGTTTTCATTCGTTTCACTCCCTAGAATGGAATAAAGAAAAAAGGGTGTATTACCCCTTTTTCAAAATATCAATAACGAATTGGGACCATGTTTCAAGGCGGTCGAATGTTTCTTTCTCGCTAAGCTGCTCAACCGTCAGCCACATACCCGCAAGTTGATTGGTTTCTTTTACTGTAACGGTTGCTTCTTCTGCTAGGTCTAATACAGACAAAATACCAATATGAACACGACCGACATCACTTTCATCATCATTAATAAGTCCAATGGTTTTCATACCTTTTATATGTGTAGGGTCGAATTGAAGTTCTTCATGTAATTCTCTTTCTGTATTCGCCTCAAGCATATCTTTAAAATCTGATGACGATGTAGCGTTCATATGACCACCAAAACCAATGGATAACTTTTGGTGTAGTCTCGCTTCTCCGCCGCCTTTTAACCGCTCATATGCGTAAATAGCTGATCCTTTACGAATGACGACATATGGAATGGGTTGCTTGTATAACTCGTCTTCCTCAGCGTTTCCTCGTCTCATCTCGCTAAAATGGCGATTAATCCGATTCATAATGGTCGCAACTTGCTCATGGTTACTAACAACGCCTTGAAATGCAAGAGACTCATCATGGAAAACGTGTTTACGTGGTGCAACAACAATCATTTCATCCATCTTGCCCATCATAGTACCTCCTTGTCAAAAAAACGATTAACTTCTACATTATCTTACACTGCATCTTAAGACGCAAGAAGAAAAGAGCAAGATGATCCTGCTCTTTTTTCTTTAGTATACTTATGTTTGATCGGCAAAAAAGAAATCATCGTCTCGTAATGGCTCGACTGTTGCTTTTTTATAGCCGTTTCCTTTCATTGAGAAGAAATCATGTGACTTTGTTTTTGTATTTAAGCCGTTCAGAACGATTGGATTAATCTCTTCATCTTCAAAGTAGGGATCAAATCCAAGGTTCATTAGTGCTTTGTTTGCATTGTAACGAATAAACTTTTTAACATCGTGTGACAAGCCAACTGGGTCATACAATTCTTCTGTGTAAGCAAGCTCATTCTTGTAAAGTTCTTTTAATAAATCAATTGAAAACTCTTTTAAAGCTGTTTGCGTATCAGGTGTTTGTTTATTGAAAATTTCTTGAGCCAGTAAACCAACGTATACGCCATGAATAGCCTCGTCACGGAGAATTAAGTTAATAATTTCTCCACTTTGCATAAGCTTACCTTGCCCATAGAAATAAAGAGGGTAATAAAATCCACTGTAAAACAAGAAACTTTCTAAGTAAACCGATGCGACCATTGCTTTAAATAGTGAAATCTCATCGCCTGTTTGAATCGCTTTATAAAGAGAAACGATCATATCTGCTTTTTTCTGCAAACGAGGATTTTCTTTTACCCATTCAAATACATCATTAATTTGCTCGGTTGTGGCAAGAGTCATAAAGATGTTTGAATAGGATTTTGCATGAACAGCATTTTCCATCATCGCCATAAAATTAAGAACCGCTTTTCGCTGATGGCCGTTCACATGTTCAGCAACAATGGGCATTCCTGTATTGCCTTGCTCCGTATCAAGTAAGGTTAGCCCGGCTAACACTTTCATATACGTATCCTTTTCGTTAGCAGATAAGTACTTCCATGTAAGAAGGTCGCCATTTAAAGCGACTTCTTCAGGAAGCCAAAACTGTTTAACGTTTTGGTTGTAAAACATTTGCGTAAAATCATCTTCGTGCTTTGACCAATTTGCTGCGTCGTAAACGTGTGTCATAGGTTGCGCTCCTTTTTGATGTTGCACGATATAAGCTTAAACGACACAAGATAGGCAGTCATCTTGGCCTGTATCTTTCGTTCGTGCATAGTAAATCGTTTTAACCCCTTTATGGTGAGCGTAGAGGTCAATTCGGTTTAAGTCTCTTGTCGTCATCGTGTCTTTTAAGAATAGCGTAAAGCTAATCCCTTGATCGATATGCTGCTGGATTGTTCCAATCATATCGACGACTTTAAACATGTCCATGTCGTATGCTTCTTTAAAGAAGAACCAGTTATTTGCTGTTAAGCCTGGCATTGGGTAGTACGTCTTTGAGTTTCCGTATGTTCGTTCCTCAATACGCTCCATAATTGGCATAACGCTTGCGGTAGCCGATTGAACATAAGAAATGGAACCAGTTGGTGCAATGGCCAATCGATAGCTATGGAAAAGACCATGCTCTTGAACAAAAGCTTGAAGTTCTTTCCAGTCGTCAGTTGTTGGAATATGCATTCCTTCAAAGAGAGCAGCGATTTTGTCGTACTGTGGTGTGAAATTTGTCGTGAGATAAGGCGTAAAATAGTCACCTGTTGCGTACGTGCTTTCATCATATCGATAATACGTTTCACCACGGTCGCGAGCAATTTCTGCTGATCGTTTAATGGAATAAAAGTTCATTGCCATAAAGAATGTGTTAGCAAAGTCACGCGCTTCAGGACTTTCATAAGCAATATGTTGTTCAGCAAGATAACCGTGAAGGTTCATCGCACCAAGACCAATAGATTTCATCTTTTCATTGGCATGACGAACAGCTGGTGCATTCGTAATATTAGTTGACTCGGACACTCTTGTAAGTGCATCAGTTGCTAGTGACACCGTTTGTTCAAGTGAGCGATTTTTCATTACGTTCATTATGTTAATTGAACCAAGGTTACAAGAAATGTCTAAGCCGATGTCATCTTCTTGATCATAATCATTATAGGTTGAAACTTGTGAGGCCTGTAGAATTTCAGAACAGAGATTTGAAAATTTAACATTACTAATATGATTGTTCGCATGGGCTTTGTTCACATTATCTGCAAACATAATGTATGGGTACCCAGACTCGGAACGAAGAATAGCAAGCTTTTGGAACAAGCGTCTAGGGTTAATTTTTTCTTTACGTACCCTTGGATCATCAACTAACGTCTCATACATATCTTCCATATTCATTTCATCTAAATGCTCACCATACGCTTTGTAGACCGTATGTGGGTAGAAGAGGTACGCATCTTTATCTTCACGCATGAGTTCAATAAATTTGTCAGGAATGACAACGCCAATAGATAAAGTTTTCACACGAACATCTTCGTCAGCAGAAATTTTTCTTGTATCAAGGAAATCGTTAATATCTGCGTGGAAAATGTTTAAATAAGCTGCACCAGATCCTTGACGTTGCCCCATTTGATCTGCATAACGGAACGCATTATCCAACAGTTTCATAACGCCAACAACCCCTTTAGTAGCGTTAGCAACGTCTTTAATGGCTTCGCCTTTTGCGCGTAACTTCGAGAGGTTTAGTGCAACACCGCCGCCAAGCTTAGATAGTTGCATGGAAATATCAACGGCACGACTAATATCGTTTAATGAGTCATTCACTTCTAATAAGAAGCAAGAGACAAGCTCTCCACGTCGCTTTCTACCTGCATTTAAAAACGTCGGTGTAGCCGGTTGAAACTCTTGTGAGATCATTGCTTTCACAAGCGCTCTTGCTTTATCAACATCGCCTTTCCCGAAGAAAAGCGCTACAATCGCAACGCGGTCCTCATACCGTTCAAGAATTTTTGTTTTGTCGTTCGTCTTTAATGCATAATCGTTGTAAAATTTAAATGCTGACATAAAAGAAGGAAAACGAAATTTTTTATTGTAAGCAACATTCATTACTTCTTTTATCTCATCCATAGTGTATAAGTCTAGTAATTCTTCCTCATAATAATCATTTTTTACGAGGTACTCCATTTTTTCTTCTAAGTCATGGAAGAAGACAGTATTTTGATTCACATAATCAACAAAATAACTATGTACAGCCTCTTTATCTTTTTCAAATTGATACGAGCCGTCTTTGGCGATCATGAGCTCATTGTTAAGCTGAACCCACTTTGGTACTGAGTTTTGCGTTAGTGTTGTCAATAGAATGAACCTCCTGTATAAAGTGTGCAACATCAGTTGCTGTGCCACTTAATTCAAATTTATGAAGAATGGGTACGTGATACATCGCCGCAATTAAGTCTGCACTTCTTGCAAAACGATCGCCCCAAATGCGATTCCCACTTGCTGCAACGGCTACAAGCCATCTATGATTACTTTCTAAAAACTGACGCGTTTTAGGAGACAAGTCACCAAAACCTGTCGTATATGTGAGAAGAATATAAGGCTCGTCCACAAATGACGACTCAGTAATTCGTTCACATTCGAATGGTAATTTTTCGGTAAATCGCTTAACATTACCAGTTCTAGAATCGAAAAGTATCTTCATTAGTGAACAACTCCAATATAAATCATCTATATCTTTAATACCACATATGGTAGACGATAAACATAAATAAATCAACATATTGATTTTATCCCCAGCCTGTGGGAAAGTGAGAAAAACAGGGCTGTTTCAACCCTTTCTTTGTGGATAAGCGTAATTTAACGTTTTTTCGACAAAGAAAAAACGCCCTACTTTTTGTAGAACGCTGTCCATTATAACGGAAATTTTTTTGTTTAACATGTAAAAAAAGAAACACATAAGCTTATGAATCGATAAAAAATTCTAGAAATGCCTCTGACCAAATTTCTTGGCCCTCATCATTAGGGCGTAGATTTTGAGTAACGGATTCTAAACCTTCGCCTGTAGGCCACGCCACCCAGTGATCCACATATGTACCTGGAAGTGAAGATGCTTGTTCATCGAGTGTGTTTTTCCTTTCTAAATAGTGTAAGGCATTAGGAAAAGGATTTGAAGGAACGACAATGATTTCAGTATCAGGTAATTCGCTTTCCATATGCGTTAGAAAAAGAGAAAGATTATCAACGGATTCTTGTTCAGTAAATGGCAGATAATACTGATTATCGTTTAGTGAGAACGATTCAACAATAAGAATGGTAGGCTCCGCTGCGGTAATGTCACTCGCTGTATCGGCAATAAGAGAAGAAGAGACCGTTTCACCTGAATAAGTTAGTACCTCGTAATCAATCTTCGTAGCGGTGATTGCATGAGCGGTTTCCTTCATAACAAGGCTTGGCCAATCACGATCACTTTCAGTACTAGTAAACGATGAGGATCCAACAAACACCACTTTTTGAGTAAGAGAGGAGTCTTTTTCTATGTGGCTTCCTAGCCAACCTGAAGAAACCGTTTCGTCTATATCGGGCTCAACCTCTGTTTCTTCGTTTGTTTCGGGTTCTTCAACAGGGATTGATGATGTAGCTTCATCGGCAATTTCTGCAATTTGCTGTTGATTATACATATAGCTTAAAATAATTCCTGTTATACTAAACAGAATAACAAGAGGGAAACCTATTTTCTTCAACATTATTACGTCCTTTCTTGACAATTATCTACAATCTATTATAGTCATGGTTGGCGAACATAGAAAGAGTTTATTTGATCTATTAGAATGTCATTGTCGCCATCATGAGGCCGATGAATAAGGAGAAGACATGTCTACAATTAAAACGATCCAACTAAGTGTATTACTCGTCATTCGAAACGAAGAACGGTATATTGCGACATTAATGGAAAACCTTTTAAAGCAAGAAAAAAACGGATTTGATTTTGAAATTATTGTTGTTGACGGTCGCTCTACTGATCGTACATTGGAAATTATTCAAGGGTTTGTTGAGCAGGGACACCGAATACGCGTGCTTGATAATCCTAAAAAAACATTGCCAACAGGTTGGAACATTGGAATTAAAGGGGCAAGTGGTTCGTATATTTTGAGAATTGATGGCCACACAGCTGTCCCAAATGACTTCTTGCAACGCTATGTCAACTGTATACAGCGACAGCCAGCTGCTGATGTCGTTGGGGGCATTATTCAATCTCGTGGTCTTGGGAAACAAGGGAAAATTAATGAGTATGTCTACTCACATCCGTTCGGCGTAGGAAATTCGAAATTCCGAACTCTCGAAGGAAAAGAGTGGGAAGGCTATGTAGATACAGTACCTTACGGAGCCTATAAACGAGCGGTCTTTTCAGACGTAGGTTTATTTGATGAACGCTTAAAACGAAACGAAGATATTGAGTTTCATAAGCGGATGCGCGATGCTGGCAAGACTTTTTTCTTATCTACTGCTATCCAATCAACCTATTTTGTAAGACCGACATTAAAAGGGCTAATCGATAAATCCCTCGGTGACGGTAAATGGAACATCATTGCGAATGCCGCAACGCCTGGAGCGCTTGGATTACGACACCGTATCCCATTGCTTGCGTTTTTAGCCGGTTTACTTTTACTCATTGCGTCATTGTTAAGCACAAGTGCACTCATCTTATTTAGTTCCGTTGTTCTCTTATACGCCATTCTCAATTTAACCGTATCATATCCATGTGCAAAGGAAAATGGACTAGGTGCTTGGCTCCCGTGTGCAACAACTTTTTTCGTACTTCATTTCGTGCGAGGGTATGCATCATTCCAAGCTTTTTTCTCCCGTAGCTATTGGCGTGTGAAACGGACAAATACGTAAGGATCGACGAATCAATGGAACGGTTTAGTTATGAAAGAATATGTGAAGAAAACAATCTGTATGGTATTTTATCAAACCTTTTTTTGATAAAAGACATTCGATCACACTTATGCTAAAATGAATCTTAGTTTAAAATTCTATGAAACTAGGAGTTAAGACGATGCCAAATATGATTCCAAACCGAGCGACTCGCGCGCTTACAATGGTCGTCGATTTAATATTAATTGTATTATCATATGGTCTTGCCTTCCTTCTTTTTAATGAGCAAATGACGCCTAAGAACTATGACGCGTTTTTAGGAATTTTACCTTGGATTATTGTTATTAGCATCCTTTTTTTAGGTATCTATGAGCTTGATCGTTTGGTTCAATACGATGTATGGGATATTGTTAGGAAATTAGCTATTGCTGTTACGTTCATTTTATTAATTACGATGACGGTTTCCTTCTTTTTCCGAGAGTTTGCCATGCCGCGTTCAGTCCTATTATCTGCACATGGAATTGCCTTTACCGCTTTATTAGTATGGAAATCGGCTTTTACAAAATATAGCCAGCTATCGAGAAAAGGCAAAGTGATGTTCATCGGAACAGAAAAAGAATTCGAAGAAATGGAAGATAGCTTAGCATCCTTTCTTTCAAAGAGCAGCTATGTCAGATGGTATGATAAAAAAGAATCGCTTGCGCAATTGCGTACACAAATTAACCAGTTTAACGTCGTCTTCATTGGTTCAGAATTAGAAGAAGAAAAGAAAGATCGTTTGATGTTTCATGCGATGAAAAATAAAAAGCTTGTCTACGTTGTACCGAAAGTGAATGACATGCTGCTTATGAATACATCTGTAACAACAATGGATGACACGATGGTGATGCAAGTAAGACCATTTACGCTTTCGTTAACACAGCTACTCATTAAACGAGGTGTTGACATCGCGGCAGCTGTAGCGATGATTGTGGCAACATTGCCAGTTATGGTTGTGACAGCAATCGGCATTAAGATTGAAGATCGTGGCCCAGTATTTTTTAAACAAGAGCGGGTTGGGAAAAACCATAAGCCGTTCAACATTTTAAAGTTCCGTTCCATGGTCATTGATGCCGAATCAAAAACAGGTCCAGTGCTAGCAAAATCAAATGATGACCGTATTACAAAAATGGGTAAATTTATTCGTAAAACAAGAATTGATGAATTACCCCAGTTAATTAATGTATTAAAAGGAGATATGTCTCTTGTTGGTCCGAGACCAGAGCGTGAATTCTTCACAAAACAGTTTCAACGAGAAAACAAATGGTTTAACTACCGCCATGCTGTAAAACCAGGAATTACTGGCTATGCGCAAGTAATGGGTAAATATACAACAGATGCGGATAAAAAACTAAAATTTGATTTACACTATATTCGAAACTATTCTTTCTGGTTAGACTTAACCATTTTAATGCAGACCATACTCGTGGTCATTAATAAGGCGAAATCAGAAGGGGAAACGAATTCAACCAAAAATAAAAAGGTCTCTTATTTCACAAAGAAACAACAGAGCCATTAAAGAAATGGGATTCCCCACATTACACAAGGTATGTGGGGAATCTGTATGTAACGGAAAGGGTTTTATTTTATGTTAAAGCAGATGAAGCGGTTAAAAATCGTTCGACGGTTGACTCGACTTTTTTTTCAAGCATCGGCATCATTACCAGTAAAAAAGAAACAAGTAATGTTTGAAAGCTATTCTGGCAAACAATATAGCTGTAACCCAAGAGCTATTTATGAATACTTGAAGGTGGAAAAAACAGATTACCAACTCATATGGAGTGTAAACAAAGATTTCGTGAAAGAATTTGAAGAAAGAAATATTCCTTATATTAAACGATTAAGCTTACGCTGGTTTTTTGAGTTGGCTCGGTCACGTTATTGGGTAACTAACAGCCGAATGCCGAACTGGATAAGCAAGCCATCACACACAATCTATTTGCAAACTTGGCATGGTACACCGCTAAAAAAGCTTGCTGCTGATATGGATGATGTGAGAATGCCTGGAACTAATCGTGACCGCTATATTAAAAATTTTCATAAAGAAGTCGAGAACTGGGACTATTTAATTTCACCAAATCCCTACTCAACTAAGATCTTTAAAAGAGCGTTTCAATTTCATAAAGATATGCTCGAAACAGGTTACCCACGAAATGATCAACTAGTTAATGGAAACACAGAACAGACAATTATGAGGATAAAAAAAGAACTTAAGATTCCCCTTGATAAAAAAGTGATTTTGTATGCGCCAACGTGGCGAGACCATCATAATGCTGGACCAGGTTCGTATCATTTTGACCTTAAGCTGGATCTAAAGCGTTGCCAAGAGCAGCTGGGTGATGACTATATCATCTTAATGCGGCTGCATTCATTTATAACGAAAGCACCAGATTTTAGCGAGTATAAAGGGTTTGTATACGATGTAACAAAGAATCAAGACATTAATGAGCTTTATTTAATATCAGATCTACTCATTACCGATTACTCTTCAGTATTTTTTGATTTTGCCATTTTAAAGCGACCAATTATTTTCTTCACATACGATCTAGAAGAGTATCGAGACGATATTAGAGGGTTTTATTTTTCTTTAGAAGAACATGCACCAGGGTCAATTGTAAAAACAACAGATGAATGTATACAGGCAATTGAACGCTCTTCTACAGAGAATAATCAACTGAAATATGAAGCATTTTTTAATAAATTCTGCTTGTTTGATGATGGAAAAGCAACAAGCCGGGTCGTGCAGAACGTTTTTAAGGCAGGGGAATAAAGAATGAAACACGAAATGATTGCTTCGACCTGGTTTGATACAAAACGTATTAGAAATCTACGAGAACAATCACAGTCGTATAGTGCAAAAGAAGACTTGTGGTCGTGGTATGTACTAAGAAGAATATCAATCTTTGTAACCATCCTTTTTATAAAGCTTAAGCTCACACCCAATGCAATTAGTTGGCTTAGTGCACTATTTGTTGTTTCCTCAGGAGCCTGGCTCATACAAGCAACGCCTTTAGGGTTTTTAATGGCGTTTGTTTTCTATAACCTTGGTTACTTATTTGATTGTGTGGATGGAGAAGTAGCAAGGCTTACGAAGAACACGTCGAAGAAAGGGTATTTTATTGATTTATTAATTCAAGGCGCTACGCTGCCTGTGTTCTTGTCCATACCATTAGCGTTACTTGTTATAAAGGGTTCGCTGCAGTTAACAGGTATGGAGCTTATTGGCTTGTATAGCGTGTTCACATTAATTATTATGGCACTTTTTGTGCCAATTGCATTTCAATTAACACGTTCTTCAGCACAAGATGAGCGCGATCCAGTCAATAAAATACGTACGAAATCGGTTATATTTGAGTTTGCTGGTGTCTTATTAGGATTACCTGGATTTTTTGCAACACTATTGCTTATTACGCTTGTGACTGGTTTTCAAACTGTATCATGGCAAGTGTGGTACATGGTCTTATTTTTATTTATCTTTGCCTTAAAAGTGGTTGCGCGCTTTTTTATAACCGTTAAGAGTTTTCCTAAAGAACCATGATATTACAAGGTGAGAGAACGTATTCTATGTTATAATGTGCCTATTGTAAACATACACCCACAAATATAAAAGAATCATATAGAAAGAATCTTGATAGGAGGAGATCACATTGAAAAAAGTCATTACGTATGGAACATTTGATTTATTACACTGGGGTCATATTAACTTACTACAACGCGCAAAAGATTTAGGCGATTATTTAATTGTTGCAATATCGTCTGATGAATTTAATGCATTAAAAGAAAAAGAAGCGTACCACAGCTTTGAAAACCGTAAAATGATTTTAGAGGCAATTCGTTATGTGGATGAAGTCATTGCTGAAGATAATTGGGAACAAAAAGTGACTGACGTTCAAGCACACGATATAGATGTTTTCGTTATGGGCGATGACTGGGAAGGGAAATTTGACTTCTTAAAAGAATATTGTGAAGTTGTGTATCTTCCTCGCACAGAAGGCATCTCAACGACAAAAATTAAAACGGAATTGCTCGAAGCGAATAAATAAGAAAAGTCTTGAGAGCTTCATACTTACCAATAAAAGTGTGGAGTTCTTTTTGTATGAAAGGATTGAAGAAGGTGAATGTTAGTATAATTACGCCTGTTGCTGCAATGGATGAAATGTATATCCGAAGCTGTGGGGCCTCGGTTGCAGCTCAAATTCAAACAGGGATTGAATGGATCTTAATTATTGAACAAGAATCAGCTCTTATTACTGAACACGTTAAAGACATTCAAAAATTAAATCAAAACTTAGTGATACGTGTAATAGAAGAAAAAAATGCAGGCATTTATGCTAAAAGAAATAAAGGAATTCAAAGTGCTCAAGGGGAGTATATTTATTTTTTAGATGTGGATGATCGCTTACACGAACACACTCTATATATTCTAATGGAATCGGCCATGAGCGAAGGGATTGGCTATGACATTATTTTAGGTGCTTTAAAAGAAACGACATTCCAAAAAGATATTGATTCACCAACATATAATATTCTGTTAAAAAGACTTCTCGATAATCGTATAAGTAAGCCTGTTACATTAGCTGAAAAGAAATATCGGATCTCGGCTTTAAACACGTTATTTAGAAAAGATTTAATTTCAAAGCATACTATACTTTTTGATGAAGAAAAAGTAGGTCATGCAGATGTAATTTTTACAACGCAAGCATATAAAGTAACAAAGAAGCCGATTGTGTATGAGAAAGATGCATTGTATCAAAAATATGTACGAAATGATCCTATAAAAAATCCTTCTGTAAACCAAGAGTTAGATGGTTCCATTTATTATCCTATTGGTATGGCAGATGCTATTGCTTTGTTAACTGACGAAGATGGTGCACTAAAGGCTGAATTAATCGCCAAATTTTTAAAAGCCTATCAATATAAGTATTTAAATCAAATTTATTCGCAAGATGAATTTAATGAAATAAAAAAAGTATGGGCAAGTAGCTTTAATAAAATTGGTTTGAATAATGTCCAATTTGCTAGGTCCATTCATGAGAAAGAAGTTAAATTTTTAATAGAAGAAAAGTATGCTAAAGCGACTAAGCTGGCGAATAGAAGAATTTTCTTCAGAACTGTGAAAAAGGTACTTAAAAAACCAAAAACACTGAATCGAGTTCTTTATCAAACTTTCTTATCAAAGAAAACAAGGATTAATAAGAATGTTATTTTGTATGAGAGTTTCTTAGGACGCAACTACTCAGATAGCCCAAAGTATATTTATGAGTATTTAAATAAGCACTATCCAAACAAGTACAAACATGTCTGGGTATTTAATGATCCTTCAAGAATAGAACCTACTGGTGTTACGAAAGTAAAACGATTTAGTTTTAAACATATGTATTACATGGCAAAAGCTAAGTACCATGTAAACAATATGCGTCAGCCAAAGTGGTTTATAAAACGACCGAATCAAGTTTTTCTAGCAACTTGGCATGGTACCCCTTTAAAGAAACTAGTGTTTGATATGAATGATGTTCATTCTGCCAATCCTAACTATAAAAAAGACTTTTATGATCAATCGAGAGCTTGGGACTACCTTGTTTCGGCAAATCATTATTCAACAAAAATATTCAAGAGTGCCTTTTTATTTGATAACCACATTCTTGAATATGGGTATCCTAGAAATGACTTATTGTATGCGGATAATAAGGATCAACTGGCAGCTGAATATAAAGAACGATTACGTGTTCCACAAGATAAAAAGATTGTCTTGTATGCACCAACGTGGCGAGATGATGAGTTTTATAAACCTGGTCAATATAAATTTAAGTTGCAGTTGGATTTAAATCGATTAAAAGAAAGATTAGGAAATGAGTATTTCTTTTTAATTCGCACACATTATTTTATTGCGGACAAGCTGGATTTTTCAGGTGTGGAAGATTTTGTGTTGAACGTATCAGATTATGATGACATAACGGAGCTTTACTTAATATCAGATGTATTAATTACAGACTATTCTTCCGTATTTTTTGATTATGCAAACCTCAAACGCCCAATCTTATTTTTTACTTATGATCTAGAAAAGTATAGGGATACGCTTAGAGGCTTTTATCTTGATTTGGAGACCGAAGCACCTGGTCCTTTGTTGAAAACAACAGAAGATGTTGTGAATGCATTAGATCGGTTAGAGGAAACGAAACAAAAGTATGCTACGATACTGGAGGATTTCCATAACGAGTATTGTCACTTAGATGATGGACAAGCATCAAAGCATATTGCTGAAAAAGTGATTGTAAACAGTAAGTAAAAAAAATAAACCGTATTCTAGCCTCCAATAACTAGAGTACGGTTTATTTGTTGTTAAAAAACTCCTGCTAAACATGATTTATAGCAGGAGTGCAGAAATTATAGGATAATCCCTGTATTTTTTATCCAGCCTTCTTTTCCATTCACTTTGATTTTAACATAACCTGAATGCGTTTCTAGAACCTCAACAGATTGCCCCTTAACTAATTGAAGCAAGATATCACTGTCATTATCCGCAGAGACTAACAAGTCAGTGTCAATCGTTAACGTAATAAAGTCGTCATCGCTATCAGAGCCAGAATCGTTATCAACGCCTTCAGAAGAAGAATCATCACTCTCAGAAACTAGATCGTTATCAACGACTTCAGAAGAAGAATCGTCACTCTCAGAAACTAGATCGTTATCACCGATCTCAGAAGAAGAATCGTCACTCTCAGGGACTGAGTCGCTATCACCGTCATCAGAAGAAGAATCATCACTCTCAGAAACTAGATCGTTATCAACGACTTCAGAAGAAGAATCGTCACTCTCAGAAACTAGATCGTTATCACCGATCTCAGAAGAAGAATCGTCACTCTCAGGGACTGAGTCGCTATCACCGTCATCAGAAGAAGAATCGTCACTCTCAGAAACTAGATCGTTATCAACGACTTCAGAAGAAGAATCGTCACTCTCAGAAACTAGATCGTTATCAACGACTTCAGAAGAAGGGTCGTCATCGCTATCAGAGCCAGAATCGTTATCAACGCCTTCAGAAGAAGAATCATCACTCTCAGGGACTGAGTCGCTATCACCGTCATCAGAAGAAGGATCGTCCTCGCTATCAGAGACTAAATCGTTATCAACGACCTCAGAAGAAGAATCATCACTCTCAGGGACTGAATCGCTATCAACGGCTTCAGAAGAAGAATCGTCATTTCTATCAGAGCCAGAATCATTATCACCGATCTCAGAAGAAGAATCGTCCTCGCTATCAGAGACTAAATCGTTATCGACATCATCGACAGCAGAAGCCGGCTCTTTTTTAGAATCCGTTTCCTGATTTGATAAATCTTTTTCCTTATTTGGAACAGTTTCAGCGCTTTGTTTATTAGAATCTAGTTCCTTCTCAGGCTTTTCTTGTTTAGAGGAGTTGTCCTGTCCACTCTCTCCATCAGTTTCTTCTGCTTGTAGAGGTTCTTCGATCACGGTTTCTGGTTCGTCTACAAACATTGGACCCATTAGTGAGCGCGACATTGCTTGAATACTAGGCTCAGAACTCTTTTCTTGTACATACTGTGCAGAAACCCAGCCAGTTTGTGAACCAACCTTTATTTGATGCCAGCCGCTCTTAGTGCTCAAAATCTCAACAGATTGGCCTTTATTTAATGTAGTGAGAACTTTGTAGGAAGTTCCAGCGCCTTCACGTAAATTTAATCGTGCTGTTGTTTCACCAGCTTTTGTTACAATTGTCTCTTCTTTCTTTGCCTCTGAATTAGTGGAAAGAAAGTCAGCAGAAACCCAACCAGTTTGATTGCCGGCTTTGACTTGATACCAGTTGCCTTGTTTTTGAAGAAGCTCCAATTTCTGTCCAACCGGAAGCGTCGTTAAGACTCGGTGAGACGTGCCCGCACCCGAACGAAGGTTTAAGCGAGCTGTCGTTGTAGCAGAGCCAAGAGAAGGCTTGTTTTCTCCGACATTATTCCCATTTGTTTTAATGAAGTCAGCAGAAACCCAACCAGTTTGACTGCCGGCCTTAACTTGATACCAGTTGCCTTGTTTTTGAAGAAGCTCCAATTTCTGTCCAACCGGAAGCGTCGTTAAGACTCGGTGAGACGTGCCTGCACCTGAACGAAGGTTTAAGCGAGCTGTCGTTGTAGCGGACCCAAGAGAAGGCTTGTTGTCTCCGACATTGTTCCCATCAGTTTTAATGAAGTCAGCAGAAACCCAACCAGTTTGATTGCCGGCTTTGACTTGATACCAGTTGCCTTGTTTTTGAAGAAGCTCTAATTTCTGTCCAACCGGAAGTGTTGTTAAGACTCGGTGAGACGTGCCCGCACCTGAACGAAGGTTTAAGCGAGCTGTCGTTGTAGCAGAGCCAAGAGAAGGCTTGTTGTCTCCGACATTGTTCCCATCAGTTTTAATGAAGTCAGCAGAAACCCAACCAGTTTGATTGCCGGCCTTAACTTGATACCAGTTGCCTTGTTTTTGAAGAAGCTCTAATTTCTGTCCAACCGGAAGTGTTGTTAAGACTCGGTGAGACGTGCCCGCACCCGAACGAAGGTTTAAGCGAGCTGTCGTTGTAGCAGAGCCAAGAGAAGGCTTGTTTTCTCCGACATTGTTCCCATCAGTTTTAATGAAGTCAGCAGAAACCCAACCAGTTTGATTGCCGGCCTTAACTTGATACCAGTTGCCTTGTTTTTGAAGGAGCTCTAATTTCTGTCCAACCGGAAGCGTTGTTAAGACTCGGTGAGATGTGCCCGCACCTGAACGAAGGTTTAAGCGAGCTGTCGTTGTAGCAGAGCCAAGAGAAGGCTTGTTGTCTCCGACATTGTTCCCATCAGTTTTAATGAAGTCAGCAGAAACCCAACCAGTTTGATTGCCGGCTTTAACTTGATACCAGTTGCCTTGTTTTTGAAGAAGCTCTAATTTCTGTCCAACCGGAAGCGTCGTTAAGACTCGGTGAGAAGTGCCTGCACCCGAACGAAGGTTTAAGCGAGCTGTCGTTGTAGCGGACCCAAGAGAAGGCTTATTCTCTTCAACATTGTCGCTTGTAATGGAGACAAAATCAGCAGAAACCCAACCAGTTTGAAAGCCAACTCTTACAAAATACCAGTTGCCTTCTTTCTTTACGATTTGCACAGTTTGGTCTTTGGAAAGAGTTGTGCGAATCGAACTATTCGTGTTTGGCTGGGCTCGTAAATTTAAACGCGCCGTTGTTTTACCTTCCGCGATAATCTCTTCATCCACTTCTTCAATTTGGTCTTCACTTTCTTGCGAAAACGTTAAAAATTGTCCTGATACATAGCCTTCTACATTTCCAACTTTAATTTGGTACCATTGTCCCGTTTTAGCAATTAACTCAACTCGTTCGTCTTTATTTAACGTAGTTAAAACAGAATGACTTGTACCTGGGCCTGTTCGCACATTTAATCTTGCAGTAGTAGTACCATATGTATTTGGTGGTAATGGCTCAAGTTCATTGTCACCTGGTTGATTTCCTACTGGCTGATTATTGTAGACGGGAACGGAAAATTGCAAATTATAGTTATCGACTAATCCATATAAATTTGCCATCTGGTGGGTTTGCTTGACAGCCCAACCGACATCGGTTGCATACTGATATGTCCCAGGAGAAGCAGGATTCCAGCGCATTTTATAAAGCGTTGTCTGACCTCTAGCAAAGTAATTGTTAGAAACGAAACGAGCACCACCAATGATGGCATCTTCAGGTGTAAACCAACCTTGATTATAAGCATAGCGGGCGCCTGCTTGTACTGCATTTCCGTCAAAAGCGCCAATTCCGTACATGTTGTAAACGGTTCGACCGTTATATTGAACCCCTCGTGCTAGTTGGGAACCACCATTACCTGTTTCCAATAATGCGTGAGAGATAAGATAGATTTCATTTACGCCATGCAGTTTACTCGCATTAATAAATGTTTGACCATGTCCAGATAGAGTCCCTTTATTAGATAGAAGTTGGGAGTTAATGGACTGCGCACTTAAACCTGCACTAGAGCTTAAGTCAAGAAACTGTAAATAAGCAGATGTTCCTTGATTAAAATTATTAGGATTCATGTA
Organism: Shouchella hunanensis; assembly: GCF_028735875.1. Classification (GTDB taxonomy): domain Bacteria; phylum Bacillota; class Bacilli; order Bacillales; family Bacillaceae_D; genus Shouchella; species Shouchella hunanensis. The sequence goes on along the minus strand of NZ_CP117834.1, from coordinate 558,958 downwards.
GTAGGCTACATCATTCCTGGACGCGTTTTGCCATCGTCCATTTCGATCAGTTTGTGGTGGGGCAGACAATCCCATTTGCCGGTCGACTGCATCGTTAAATGAGATAGGGTAATGATTTTCAACGACTGTAAAGGAATTTGCGAACGTTGTTTGAAGAGGGAAAGCCGTTGCGATTAGAGTGAGCGCGGAGGCTGATCCACTTGTAACTAGAATTTTCGTTTTTATGATAAACACCTCCGAATTTTGTTCTTCCTCAACTATATTTATCGAAACAATTGTTTCATATATTAATAGAGTTGAGGAGATTTTTAATCATCCCGCAAATATTGAGAGATCCTGTCACTATACCTCTTATTATAAAGAATAAAACCTAGTTAGAATGACTCATTTTTTCTTTTTTACAAAAAAAGACTAGATCGATGTCTAGTCTCTTCATTTTATTGCGTATAAAGTTCATTTTCAGTGTCTATAGGGAGTTCTAAATGCTCTCTTAATGTTTGTTGCAATGCATATAAGTCTTCTTCAACAGCATCCTCATACCAAATGTTATTTCCATAAATATCTGGGCGCATTTGACCATTCGTATGCACTTGGAGTGTCTCAATGGTATCGATTGAAGAAGCGTAGCCATGTAGAGAGACAATATTTCCGAATGTTAAGTCCATCTGAAGATTGTTTCCAACAGCATCAAACAGATCGTTAAATCGGGTAATGCTAGAAAGAGATGCTGCTCGGTCAATAATAGCTTCAATAACTTGTTGCTGACGAATGCCTCGTCCTTTATCTCCACCACTCTCAGCCGATTTTCTTTCACGGGCATAGGCGAGAGCTTTTTCACCGTCCATATGGGTTGGTCCTTTTGTAAATGTAAAATCGACATTACGACTTTTTTCTTTAAAGTCAAATTCATATGTTACATCAATTTCAATCCCATCTAACGCATCAATAATATCGACTAATCCATCAAAACGGGCTAATGCATAATGATCGATCGGAATATCTAGAAGGTTTTCGACAGTATCAATTGCCATATCAATGCCACCAAAGGCATTTGCATGGTTGATTTTATCGTAAAAAGGTCCCTCTGTATAACCAATAATTTCCGTATACGTATCGCGTGGAATACTCGTCAGTTTAATAGAACGATCCCCTTTATTAAAGGTAGCGACTAGCATAGTATCTGTTCGTTCACCGCCACTATCGCCTTCTCGGAAGTCACTGCCGAGTATAAGCATTGAAAAATTATCTTTACCGATGTCTACAGGCTCGACCCGTAATTCAGACATTTCACCACGATTTAATCCTTGATAAGCGCTAGAAGCTGTATCATTTAATTGATTGACAACGTACCAGGCACCAGTGCCGACTGCTAAAATAGCAATTAACGCTGTAGCTAATATCGTCTTTAAAAGCAGTCGTTTCTTCTTTTGTTTTCGACGATATTTACGCGTATCATCCATTGTATTCATCCCTCATTTCACTACAATTTATAAAAAATAAGTTTGTCAACATTCCAAGGTCAAATTATAGCATAATCTGTCGTGTGAATAGAACGTAAAATAATAGAAATTTTGTCAGATTACTTGACAACTTGTCCCAACTAACGAGAATAATTTGACAGTATAATAAATGAGCTTGTTTTTAGTAGGAGAAAGGTTAGAATAATGTGAAAAAATAATAATATACATTATTTTAAGATATGGTATACTGAAAAAACGTGACTATCAAAAAGTTTGTAAAACTATAAATTATAGTCACATTTGTCTAAAAAATTTGTTGCTTTCTACAAAGGGTTCTTTTATACTGACAATAACTTTTACGAAAAAATGAATAAATCTGATTATTGTTTCATGAATTCGTAGCGGAAGTTTAAATCAAAGTTGGGAAATAGAGAGTGATACGAGATGGAGAAACTTGACGCGCTAGATTTTAAAATATTGGATTTATACCAAAAAAACGGTAAATATACGTATAGTCAAATAGCAAGAGAATTGCACGTAAGTGAAGGAACCATTAGGCAACGCTCAAAGAAAATGGTTAATAGCGGTGTTTTTGACTTTATTATTAAGATTGATCCAATCAAATTAGGCTTAAGCGTAAAAGCGATTATTGGTATAAATGTCAAGGTTGGAAAACAAGATGAGGTTGGGAAATGGCTAGCTTCGTTTAAAGAAATCATTTGCGTTGATTCGGTATCCGGCTATCATCACTTCATCGTGCAAGCCTATTTCAACGACAATGAGCGGCTACTAAGGTTTGTAAATGAAACACTAGCGCAATCAACTTCTATTCATCAACTGGACGTCAGTATACAGCTAAAAGCGTACAAGGATGTTTTAGGTTATTCATTGACAGATAAATGAGATAATCGTAAATAGACTAAACATTTAAATGGTCAGGTGGGATAAGATGTCGGACAATAGACTTCTTCAGATTCAGAATTTAAAAACATCTTTTCGAATTAATAATGAATATTATGCCGCTGTTGACGATGTCACGCTCACAGTAAATAAAAATGAAATTCTTGGCATTGTTGGCGAATCTGGTTCAGGAAAAAGTGCTTTAGGGTTTTCTATTCTAGGTTTACATCCAAAAGGTAAATCGAAAATTGAAGGTGAAATAAACTATAAAGGTGAAGATATTGCCAAAGTATCTGAAGCAAGATTACAGAAGTTAAGAGGCGGAGAATTAGGAATGATTTTCCAAGACCCAATGTCAGCGCTAAACCCACTAATGATAATTGGGAAACAACTCGAAGAATCACTTATTTTACATACGGATTTAACAAAAATAGAGCGTAAAAATAGAGTATTAGAGCTCTTACAACAAGTTGGTATTTCAAGACCAGAGGTGGTTTACAATCAATACCCACATGAACTTTCTGGTGGAATGAGACAAAGAGTGGTGATAGGGATTGCCATTTCTTGTAACCCTGCATTTTTAATAGCGGATGAACCAACGACCGCACTTGATGTAACGATACAAGCGCAAATATTAGGGCTGATAAGCAAGCTTAAAAATGAATTGAATAGTGGCGTTATTCTGATTACCCATGATTTAGGTGTTGTCGCGGAAATGGCGGATAAAGTGGCTGTTATGTATGCTGGTCAAATTGTTGAATTAGCTCCCGTTGAAGAGTTATTTGCAAATCCAAAGCACCCATACACGAGGTCGCTATTACAATCAAATCCAACCAACAATACGGCTAAAACAAAGTTACATGTTATTCAAGGGGTAGTACCTTCTTTAGTGAATTTACCTAGAACGGGCTGTCGATTTGCAGAACGCATTCCATGGATTGGTGATGCAGCTCATGAGGAAAACCCTCAGCTTCATGAAATATCACCACATCATTATGTTCGTTGTAGTTGCTACAAGACATTTGAATTTGCATCTAAGGAGGAAGTAGTGGATGGGATTTCTGCAAATTAAAGATTTAAAAATACATTTCCCTATTAAAGCAGGTATTTTAAAAAGAACCGTTGGGTATGTAAAAGCTGTTGATGGATTAAACATTTCACTAGAAGAAGGAAAAACATATGGTCTAGTTGGTGAGTCCGGTTCCGGTAAGACGACAACTGGACGAGGCATTATTGGATTAAATGATATTACGTCCGGTCAGATCTTTATTAATAATAAAGAAGTAACGAAGCGAAATATAAAAGAGTTTAGAAGAGATGTACAAATGGTTTTTCAAGACCCCTATTCTTCATTAAATCCTAAAAAAAGAATCATAGACATTGTTGCAGAACCATTTAGGAATTTCGAAAAAATGACAAAGCGAGAAGAGCAGCGAGCTGTTCAAGAGCTACTAGAACGAGTAGGTATAAGTCCTGATAGTATTTTTAAATACCCGCACGAATTTTCAGGCGGACAGCGACAACGTATTGGTATCGCTCGGGCAATAGCCTTAAAGCCAAAATTAATAATAGCAGATGAACCAGTTTCTGCATTAGACGTCTCTGTTCAAGCTCAAGTGTTAAATTTTATGCAAGATATTCAAAAGGATTTAAATTTAACTTACTTCTTTATAAGTCATGATTTAGGCATCATACGCCATATATGCGATCATATCGGCATTATGTATAAAGGTAGATTTGTAGAGGAAGGAACACCTGATGACATTTTTACTAACCCGCAGCACATCTATACGCGAAGGTTAATATCCTCTATTCCAGATATTGATCCAACAAAAAGAGGAGATATTCAATTGATTCGAAAGAAAATAAATGAAGAGTATGAAACGAATACACAAGATTATTTTGATCATGAAGGACTTGCATACCCTTTAAAAAGTTTGTCTGAAACTCATAGAGTTGCAATGCCGGAAGGGAGTTAACGATGTGGAAATTTATTGTTAGACGTATGTTAATTGCTGTTCCACAGTTGTTCTTTCTAAGTATACTTGTGTTCATTTTAGCTAGTCAAATGCCAGGTGATCCGTTTACAGGGATGATAGATCCTAGTATTACGGCAGAGCGTTTAGCAGAATTACGGGAGATACATGGGTTGAACGATCCTTGGTATCAACAGTATGGGCGGTGGATAGGAAACGCCATAACAGGGGATTTTGGTCAGTCGTTTCGCTACAAAATGGATGTTACAGAACTCATTGGCGATCGCTTGTTAAACACAGCGGGACTAGGGGTGCTTACCTTACTCTTTTCTTATTTGATTGCCATTCCTTTAGGAATTGTAAGTGGACGCTTTAATGATACATGGGCAGACCGTGCTATTGCAGGTTATACATACGTTGGTTTTGCAGTTCCAAGCTTTATTTTTGGGCTTATTGCACTATTTGTTTTTGGTTTCCGTTTAAACTGGTTTCCTGTTAGTGGAAGTGTTTCTCCTGGTCTTGTAACAGGGACGTTTGAATACTATATAAGTAAAATTTATCATATGACGTTGCCAGCACTATCTCTTGCTCTCATAACGACTGTTGGAACTGTGCAATATTTAAGAAGTGAGATTATAGATATTAAACATAAAGAATTTATCTTAACTGCTAAGGCAAAGGGAGCAAGTGAAAATAGAGTTTACAATAAGCATATTTTCAGAAATTCTCTACTTCCTATCGCTGCCTTCTTCGGATACGAAATTACAGGGATATTAGGTGGTTCTGTTTTTATTGAAAGGGTCTTTAGCTTTCCGGGAATAGGGGATTTGCTAATATCTTCTATAAATAACAGAGATTATAGTGTCGTCACTGCGCTCTTATTACTATCTGGTTGTTTAGCTGTAGTTGGAACAATGTTGTCAGACATTATTTTAAGCATGGTAGACCCACGAATTCGTATTAAGTAAGAGGGTGAGGATTAAAAATGGAAGCACAAAAAAAGATACAAATCGATCCAAGTAAAGATGCACTTATCAAAACACCATCAGGAGCCAAAGTCATACTTGTTGAAATTTTAAAAGATAAAGTTGCGTTAATTTCAGCAATCTTACTACTATTGATCGCTGCGTTTGTGTTTGGTGTTTCAATTATTCTAGATCAAGATCAAATTGTCACGGTTGATTTACTAGCTATTTTTGAACCTCCATCATCAGAATTTTGGTTAGGTACAGATCATGGCGGACGTGATGTGTTTGGTCAATTAATCATTGGTACACGCAATTCTCTTTTAATAGGAGTTGCAGTAACGGTATTGTCTGGACTTGTTGGATTAGGAATGGGGTTAATTGCTGGTTATTTTGGCGGTCATACTGACAATGTGGTTATGCGAATTGTTGATTTCTTCTTAGTACTGCCAACTACAATGATTATCATTGCGTTTGTAGCGGTTGTGCCTAATTATTCGCTTCTTCAATTTACATTAATTATGTCTGCTTTTATATGGATATCCATGGCAAGGTTAATACGTTCAAAAGCTCTACAACAGAGTGAACTCGAATATATTCAAGCAGCCCGTACATTAGGGACGCCGCACTACAAAATTATTTTTAGTCATTTACTACCAAACTTAAATTCTATTATTATTGTAAACTTAACGCTTAGTTTGGCTGCGAATATTGGAATTGAGACAGGACTATCATTTTTAGGGTTTGGATTCCCAGAGTCCACACCAAGTTTAGGGACTCTAATGAGTCACGCGACAAATCCACAGATTCTCGAGCTACGCCCCTGGGTATGGTTACCTGCATCGATTTTAGTTTTAGTGTTGATGCTGTGTATAAATAATGTTGGTCAAGCATTAAAACGCGCGACTGATGCAAAACAAAGAAGAGGTTAAAAGGAGGAGCAATTATGAAAAAGCTTTTAAAGCCTAAATTTTATTTAGCACCTACGCTTGTTGCCGTTCTAGCACTTGCGGCATGTAGTGATAATGGTGATGGGGGAGGATCTTCTGAACCAAGTGGTACTGGAGAAGAAGAGGGCTCAGAAGAAACCATTGAAAATGAAGATGGTATTTATTCTTTAGACGATTTTGAACCGACAAAAACAGCAGATGGAGAGGCCATTGAAGGTGGCACATTAAATGTTGGTGTTGTAGCTAGCTCACCTTTTGAAGGTACACTTGATTGGCAACATTATTCCATTTCAACTGATAATGACATCATACAATTCTTTAGTGAATCTTTGTTTACAATGGATGAAGCCTTTAACATTACAGATGAAGGTGCGGCAACTATTGACGTTTCCGAAGATAACTTAACTTATACGATTACGATAAAAGATAATGTCAACTGGCATGATGGAGAACCTGTAAAAGCAGAAGACTTTGTATTTGCGCACGAAGTCATTGGTCATAAAGATTATGACGGCGTTCGTTACGATGCTTCTTTTAGAAATATTGTTGGGATGGAAGAATACCACAATGAAGAAGCGGACGACATTTCAGGGTTTAATATTATCGATGAAAAAACAGTCGAATTGACGTTTAAAGAAGCAACTCCTTCATTAATGAGCGGTGGTATATGGTATTATGCAATGCCGAAGCATTATTTTGAAGGTGTAGAAGTAGCAGATATGCCTTCGTCTGACCAAGTTCGTAGAGAACCATTAGGATACGGGCCGTTCGTTGTAGAAAACATCGTTCCAGGTGAATCTGTAACGCTGTCTAAAAACGAAGACTACTGGCAAGGAGCACCTCTTGTTGATGAAGTTGTGTTGACAGTTGTAAACCCAGATGTTGTAGTCGAATCGTTAAAAACAGGTCAAATTGATATCGTTACAACATTCCCGGCAACGCAATTTGCAGATAATGCAGATATGAGTAATGTGGATTGGTTGGGAAGAGTGTCAAGAGGCTATCAGTATACAGGATTTAAACTTGGAACTTGGGATGCGGACGCAGGCGAAGTTGCATATGACCCTGATTCAAAAATGGCTAATGAATCATTACGGGAAGCAGTGCGGTTAGCCGTGAATTATGAAGAATTAGGAAATCGTATGTATAATGGATTGCGCTTCCCAGCAACAACGGTCATTCCGCCATATCATGCATTGTATCATGATGATACAAACCCAGGGTTTGACTACGATCCAGAGAGAGCGAAAGAGCTGTTAGCAGAGGCTGGCTATGAAGATTTAGATGGCGATGGATTTGTTGAAGATCCAAATGGTGAAGAGCTCGTTATCACGTATGCCGCTCGTCAAGGTGATGCAACTGCTGAGGCCGTATCCAATTATGAAATGCAGGCATGGAGAGATATTGGACTAAATATTGAGCTATTGGAAGGATCTTTAACTGAGCCAAATGCGTTTTATGATCGAATTGAAGAAGATGATCCGGCAATTGACATGTATTCTGCTGGATGGAATGTAGGCTCTGACGTTGATCCTTCTGGAATATTTGGATCACAATCAATGTTCAACTATCCGCGCTATACAGATGATACGCTAGAGGAAATATTAGCTGATGGACTTTCTGAGGGTGCATTTGAACAATCTTATCGACAAGATGTATACAATCAATTCCAAGCACATATTAATGAAGTGTTACCACTTGCACCAACGCTTTATCAAATTGATACATTCCCAATTAATAACCGTGTAAGCGGGATTTCATATGAAGTTGGAAACAATGACTATGGCTGGCATACGGTTCAGTTAAATGACGAAAACGCAGCAGTTGATTAACTTTTAAAGCGAAAGAGCTAGGCAGAAATTCTGCCTAGCTCTTTTCTAAATCCTCTTATCTACTTGCGGCAACCGCCACTTGTAATGAACGGTTAGCATGCGCATGACAATGATTAAGACAAATAAGCTATATTGCATAATGGGGTGGTCTAAACCTAGTCCGATAATGATGCCGCCCATCAACGCCCAGCCAGCGTAAATGTCGCTATGAAGCACCATCGGTTTTCTACCAGCAAGAACATCACGAAGGATACCTCCGCCTACACCCGTTAAGACTGCGGCAAGCATCATCGCAAAGATAGATTCGTTCGCCGTTTTGGCAAAAAGCGCGCCTTGTATGGCAAAGGCAGATAAGCCGACTGCGTCAAAGAAGACGCCCCATCGGTCCCATAGTTTAAATAAAAACGCAGGTAAAAAGAATAGAATGGTGATAAGGCAAAAGGTAATGATAAACAAAGATGTTTGACTCCAAAAAGCGGAAACGGGTATGCCTACAACAATGTTTCGGATCATTCCACCACCAAAAGCTGTAATAAAAGCGAGTGTATATATGCCAAATAAATCATATTTTTCTTCAAAGGCAACGATTGCGCCAGATAACGCAAAAGCAATTGTGCCAATAATCGTAAAGATTTCCCAAGTGTCCACGTAGCGTCCCTCATTCTTATGTTGTCATATGATATGATAGTAATAACAAGCGGGAAAGTAAAGGGGGATTCTTTAATGAAGAAAGTGATTTTAACTGGGTTCGAACCATTCCTCAATCATGAAGCGAATCCAAGCGAGTTAATTGTGTCAGCTTTAGATGAAAAGGTGATAAATGGGCTGCAGGTAAAAAGTGTTGTGTTACCGGTTTCGTTTCAGCGAGCAGCTGAAATAATGAAAAAATTAATAAAGGAAGAGGACCCAGCAGCCATTGTCATGTTAGGTCTTGCAGGAAAGCGAACGGCTATCTCGTTAGAGCGTATAGCGATTAATGTAATGGATGGTCCAGAAGATAATGATGGAGTCGTTATGAGCGATCAACCGATTCATGAACAAGGACCAGCTGCTTATTTTTCAACGCTACCACTTCGAGAAATAGAGGCAGGAGTAAAGGAACACGATTCACATGTTTATGTGTCCAATACAGCTGGTACTTATGTTTGTAATGCGCTTATGTATGAGACGTTGCATGAGCTAAAGCGCTTGGAAAAGCGTGTGCCAAGTGGGTTTATTCATATTCCCTTTACAAAAGAATTAAATGAAGCAAACCCGCTCACACATGAAAACCTTTATCAAGCCATAACCGTATTACTTCAAAAGCTATCTCTTTCGATTCAAGCGTCTGTTTCTAGATAGACGCTTTTTCCTTGTATCGTTTCGGCTTGCCCATTTGTCAGTTCTGTTATCCAGTCTTTGTATGCATCGATTTGATCAGATTCAACAAAAACATGAACCGTGACAGAATCGGCATAGGTAATTTCTTTTAAAGGATAAGAAGATTGGCGGATTTCATTTTCAATTTTTCCCAGCCACGTATAATCAATCGTTGTTGCCATTGTATAACAGAGTGTACGATTCACAACGCCAATTTGTTTCAATCCTTCACTTACCGAACCACCATATGCGCGAATCAGTCCGCCTGCACCTAATTTAATGCCACCAAAATAACGTGTGACAACAACGGTAGTGTCTTTTAATCCTCGTTTTTTTAGGACCTCGAGCATTGGCACACCAGCTGTCCCACTCGGTTCACCATCATCGTTGGCCTTTTGTATATGATCTGTTTCACCGATCAAATAGGCAGAACAATTATGGGTGGCATTCCAATGATTTTTTTTGATTTCTTGAATAAAATCAAGAGCTTCTTGCTCTGTCGATGTGCGTTTAAAGTGGGAGATAAATCGTGATTTTTGAACCACAATTTCATAATTACCTGTCTGTTTGACCGTTTTATAGTTCGCTAACAATGGTTTCCTCCTATAATAATTTTTATATTTTTACATATTCACGAAACCGTGATGTAACACTGGTCTGATAGTATTGGCGGTATTCTCTACTACTGAGATAAAAATCGTACTCTTTTACTATATTCGTCTTTCTTTCTCCATCGGATAGTGTAAGATAAGAATAACGGATAGCGGCTTAATTTTAAAGGATAATGCTTTAAGCCCAGTTGCAGCAACGAGCAAACCATTGTTTTTCATAAAGTGGGGATTTAAATGGAAGAAGTAAAAGTTTTAAATCAGATTATTTCTCAAACAATAGATACTGTGTCAACAAGTAGAGAAAAGATTTTTGAAATTGGAGAACGATCTAGAACTGAACATGTATATTTAAGTAAGGAACTCGAGCAAACAAAACAAAAAGTGTTAGAAGTCATTCAAAAAGTGGACAAATCGTCTCTCAATGCAAGGCATGCAAGAAATCGGTTAGCAAAAGTAAGTAAAGAGTTTAATAATTATACGAATGATGAAGTTCGAGCGGCATATGAACAAGCAAGTGAATTCCAAGTCGAAATGGCTGTTTTACAACAGGAAGAAAAGCTATTGCGGACGAGAAGAGACGATATTGAAAGACGATTAAGAAACTTACAAGATACAATAAGTCGTGCTGAGCAACTTTCCGTTCAAATGTCAGTAGTGTTTGATTTTTTAGCTAGCGATTTGAAAAAAGTTGGAGAAATTATTGAAGATGCGAAGGAAAAGCAATCTTTTGGGTTGAAGATAATAGAAGCTCAAGAGGAAGAAAGAGGTCGGTTATCTCGCGAAATTCATGATGGACCAGCTCAAATGATGGCAAATGTCATGTTGCATTCAGAATTAATTGAGCGAATTTATCATGAGAAAGGGATTCAAGAGGCATTAAAAGAAATCCGTGGCTTGCGAATAATGGTTCGATCTTCTTTAGCAGAAGTACGAAGAATTATTTACGATTTACGACCGATGGCTCTTGAAGATCTTGGTTTAGTACCGACTCTCAGAAAGTATTTGGAAAACAGCGAAGAACGTCATGACTTAACCATTCATTTTAAACATTTTGGCATTGATAACAGGTTAGAGCAGCATTTTGAAATTGCTCTTTTCCGGCTTGTGCAAGAAGCGGTTCAAAATGCATTAAAGCATGCAAAGCCTTCAGAGATACTTGTAAAAATTGAAATGAATCGGAATCAAGTTATGGTTGTCGTTAAAGATGATGGCATTGGCTTTAACCCATCTCAAAAAAAAGAAGCGTCGTTTGGCATTATCGGTATGAAAGAGCGAGTGAACATGTTGAATGGATCGATTAAGATCCAATCGGAAATAGAACAGGGCACAAGTATTTTTATCCAGCTGCCTGTAACAACAGTTTAATAATGTAGTCGTTTACGAGAGGTGATAAACAGTGATTGTACAAGAGACAGACGAAATTAGAATTGTCATAATAGATGACCACCCATTGTTTAGAGAAGGAGTTAAACGAATTCTTTCAATGGAACAGAACTTTAACGTAGTAGCAGATGGCGAGGACGGTTCTCAAGTAATTGATCTTGTGCGTAACCATCGTCCAGATGTTATTTTAATGGATATAAATATGCCGAAGCTTAATGGTGTAGAGGCGACTAAAGAACTTGTAAAAGTGTTTCCGAAAGTAAAAGTGTTAATCTTGTCCATCCATGACGATGAATCCTATGTATCTCATGTGTTGCGTACAGGAGCGTCAGGTTATTTATTAAAAGAGATGGACGCTGAATCATTAGTAGAAGCAGTGAAAGTCGTAGCTACTGGTGGAGCTTATATTCATCCAAAAGTAACGTCTAATTTAATAAAAGAATACCGTCGTTTAGCAAAGCAAGATGAAAAGCACCAAGATTCTGTTGGATATAGAGAAGTTGAATACCGTAAGCCGCTCCATATTTTAACGAGAAGAGAGTGTGAAGTGCTTCAGTTAATGACGGATGGACAGAATAATAGAGCAATTGGGGAATCCCTCTACATTAGTGAAAAAACCGTCAAAAACCACGTTAGTAATATTTTGCAAAAAATGAATGTAAATGATCGAACGCAGGCGGTTGTTGAAGCGATTAAAAAAGGATACGTCATTGTTCGCTAAGAAACGATATTATTTCTCGGGAAATTCTTTAATATTTCTTGAATGTCAGGTCTATTTCCGCTAAATTTAAGGGAAGTGACTGATTGTAGAAAAGAAGCGAGGAATAACGAATGATAAAAACCGCGGTAATTACCGATACAACAGCCTATCTAGCAAAAGAGACGATTGAAGAGCTAAAGATTAATACCATTCCTTTAAGTGTTAATTTTTCAGATGGCACTTATAGAGAAGGAATTGATTTAACAACGGAAGCTTTTTATCAAAAGCTTGAGGAGGAGGAAGCGTTACCAACAACTTCTCAGCCAGCGATAGGAGAGTTTGTTGAGTTATTCAATCGTCTTGAGCAAGAAGGTTATACAGACGTCGTTTGTATTCACCTATCTGCGAGAATAAGTGGAACGCTTCAAACCGCTTTATCTGCCGGGGAAATGAAAGAGACGTTAAATGTTTATGGATTTGATTCGGAAATTAGCTGTTCTCCACAGGGGTTCTACGTGCGCTCTGCAGCTAAGTTAGCTCTTGAAGGGAGCAGCGGTGCAGATATACTTACATATTTAGAGAAGCAACAACAGCAAGTCCGCGCCTACTTTATGGTACACGATTTAAACCATTTACGTCGTGGTGGTCGTTTAAGCGGAGCTCAGGCGATTTTTGGAAGTTTGTTACAAATTAAGCCGATTCTCCATTTTGAAGAAGGCCAAATTATGCCGTTTGAAAAAGTAAGGACAGAGAAAAAAGCGCTTAACCGCATGCTAGATTTGTTATTTGATGACTTGAAAAATGGTCATGTAAACGAAATCGCGGTTATTCATGCTAATCGTTTAGAAGGTGCGGAGAGTTTAAAAACAAAAATTCAAGACGCTTATCCTGAAGCGAATGTGGAAATTAGCTATTTTGGTCCGGTAATTGGGACTCATTTAGGACCGAGTAGTTTAGGTATTGGGTGGTGTTAATTCAATAGAAGGAGGTAGGTTGTTGAACAAGAACGACTTCAAAAAGATCCAGCATTTTTTGCATCATCGGTGTATGCTGTCTAGCGAATGGCCTTTTTCAGCTGAATTATTGCTTCAATCTAAACAGAAGCAACTCGTTTATTCAGAACCTGTTTTAGTGTTTGAAAAGGGCATTTGGAAATGTGTACGGTGTGGGAATGATAAGCCGTCACGTTTTTATGATCATTTTTGTCATCATTGTCAAACTACCTGTACGTATTGTCGACACTGTATCCAAATGGGAAAGGCTTCTTCCTGTAAACAGTTTCTCGTTTGGACTGGAGATTCTCTTCACTACGAACCAAAAGAAAACAGTTGTCAATGGGAAGGAGAGCTTTCTCTTTACCAAAAGCAAGCTAGCAATCGGCTTGTAGAAGCAGTTGAACAAAAAAATCAATCCCATCTTATTTGGGCTGTCTGTGGTGCCGGAAAAACGGAAATTCTCTTCCCGATGATTGAAAAAAGCATTGAATTAGGATTCCGAATAGGCATCGCCACACCCAGAACAGATGTTGTAAAAGAATTAAGCCCCCGCTTGAAATATGCATTTCCTACAGTTACCCAAGCCAGCCTCTATGGAGGTAGTCGCGATACGAACCCACTTGCTCAGCTAGTGCTCGCAACAACTCACCAACTGATTCGCTATTCTCATGCCTTTGATGTTCTCGTAATTGATGAAGTAGATGCATTTCCTTACACGTATGATTCCTCCTTACAATACGCAAGTATGCGAGCAAAAAAACCTCAAGCAACGATGATTTTCTTAAGTGCCACACCTTCTGTTAAGTTGAGAAACACGCCTTCGCTTACAGTGACGAAAATCCCGCGTCGATTTCATGGGAAACCAATTCCTTTGCCGTCATTTCAATGGATTGGAAACTGGAATCGACTGCTTCAAAAAGGAACGATACCGCCAAAAATGATTCGTTGGATACAACTCCATGCGGATAAGCCACGATTGATCTTTTTCCCTTCTATTCGCGCATTGAAAAAATGTTCCGCAATTTTAAGTGAACTTCAGCTTGACCATGGTTTCGTTTATGCTGACGCATCAAACCGACATCCAGTCATTCAAGCCTTCAGACAAAAGCGTCTTTCCTTACTATTAACGACGACGATACTGGAAAGAGGGGTTACCGTTGAGAATTTACAAGTAGCAGTGCTTGGAGCAGAGCAACCCATATTTGATGAAGCGTGTTTAGTACAAATTGCAGGAAGAGTCGGTAGAAAACAAGAGTTTCCAGACGGTGATATTCTTTACTGGCATTACGGCATAACCGTATCAATGTTAAAAGCAAGGCACCATATTGATAAAATGAACAAAGAAGGAATGCTATGAGCAGCTGTGTTGTTTGTCAAGGGAAGTTTTTCCAGGAAATATCTGTCCTTTCTCTTTTCACTCCAAAGGTAGAGAGTGTTTGTGAAGAGTGTAGAAAGCAGTTCATTCATTGTACTGGCTGTAAACGATGCCGTAAGCCAAAACGATTTGGTTCTTTTATTGAAGAAGAGTGTGGAGATTGCGTTTGGTGGAGACAGCTATTAGCTGTGGATCATTTAGATGAAAATGTTTCCCTATATGAATATAATGATTTTTTGAAAACCTTGCTTTCGCACTATAAATATCGTGGCGATGTAGCAATTGGGCATATCTTCACATTTTCGTTACAAGAAATTATTTGCAATCGCTTTAACGATTATATAGTAACTGCAATTCCTCTTTCTGAGAAAAGGATGAAAGAACGGGGATTTAATCAGGCTGAGGAGCTCATAAAGCGTTCTGGAATCCATCAGTGTCTAACGCGCACTGACCGAAAAGATGGTCGGAAACAGAGCAAAAAGACCCGGTATGAGAGAATTAGTTTAATGAAAGAAAATCCGTTTAATCTTTTAGAAGCGGAAAAGACGTTTATTAAGGGTAAAAAATATTTAATATTAGACGATATATATACTACAGGGGTAACTGTGCGAATGGCTGCAAAGACATTGCTCGAAGCAGGAGCAGAACGTGTTTCGTCATTAACAGTTGCTAGAGCGATAAAAGGGTAGGGGATTAAACGTGCAACAGCTTGCGAATTGTCGACATTGTGGAGGATTGTTTGTTAAAACGCACCAACCAACGTGTAAAACGTGTCAAATGGAAGAAGAGCAATGGTTAAAAACGATTCGTACGTACTTGAAAGAACATGAGGACGTTGTGGTCACACAACGTATGCTAATGGATAACACGAAGATTCCATTTAAGTTCTTACAATCGCTTATCCGTTCAGGAAGGCTTAAACTTTCTCAGTTCCCTCACTTGGAACACTTTTGCGAAAGATGCCAAAAGCCAACACAAGAGACTCGCTTTTGTCATACATGTGTAAACGAATTAAATGGGGAATTATATCATCATGAAGAAGGAAAGAATGATAAGCTTACATCAGTAAGAGAACAGTCTGATAATCTATCACTCACATATACATTAAAGAAGAATCGATAAAGGAGGCTCTTCATCAATGAAAATTCACTCTTCTCAATACATTCAAGCAAACAAGTTGTATAAGACTCAAGCACAGCCAACAACTGTACAAGAAGATAAAAAAGATAAAGTCGAAATATCGAAAGAAGCATTAAAGTTAAATGCGCAAACAAGCAAAGTGAAAGAAGAGCGATTACAAGAGTTGAAGCAACAAATTGAGCAAGGTACTTATGAATTTCAACCAGAAAAAACAGCACAAGCGATTTTATCTGCATGGAAAGAAAGCGGAGTTATTAAATGAGTGAAGCGCTAATAAAGCAAATGATCGAGATCCAAGGTACGTTAATTGAACTAGCAAAACAAAAGGAGAACGCGCTAATCGAAAATCACCTTGAAGACTTACAAGCGATTGTTCGAAAAGAATCGACTCTAGTCTCTAAAGCAAATATTTTGGAGATGAAAATGAAGGAAAGTATTGATTTTTCAGCTGATCACTTTTCCTCACTAAAAGAACAACTGTTACGATCCGTTATGGAACTGAAGCATAGAAACGAACGAAATACATTGTTAATAAAGGATTCACTTTCTTTTGTGAAAGGGTCACTACAATTATTTCAAACAGATCGTTCTGTTTACACAAAAGAAGCAAAATCAAAGTCCGGAAAACTATCCATTTTTGATTCACAAGTATAGGAGGTGTAACGTTGTCAACTTTTTTAGGCATGGAAACGATGAGGCGAGCAGTTGCCGCTAATCAAGCAGCTTTGCAAACAGTCGGAAACAACATTGCAAATGCAGGCACAGATGGTTATACAAGACAGCGAGTAAACATGCAATCAACACCCGGTTATCCAGGAACGGGTCCCTTTGGTCGACCGGTTATGGAAGGAAGGGTTGGTACAGGGGTTGGTATTGATCGTATTCAAAGAGTCCGTGATCAATTTTTAGATAAACAATTTCAACTAGAAGCGCATGTATCAGGAAATGCAGCCATTCAAAGCCGTACTTTTGCTCGCTTAGAAGATTTGTTTAATGAAGGTCCTCTTAATGATGGTGATCTAGGTGGTCTCTCAAGTCAGTTCAACGATTTTTTCAATGGTTGGAGAGAACTGGCAGCTGGTCAAGACAACCAAGCTGTTTTAATTGAACAGTCTGAAGCGGTTATGGATACTCTAGAGTCTCTTGAAAAAGCCTTTCAGTCAGAAATGAGCCTGCTTGAAAAAGAGCGTGAAGGAACAGAAGCTACGATTAATGATTTACTTGAACAAATTGCTACTAATAACCGAGCAATTCAAAAAATCGAAGAGAGTGGCCAAGCGGCGAACGAGTTGTATGACCAACAGGATCGATTAATAGATGAGCTAGCCATTTTATTACCTATTGAAGTGGAACGTACAAGTGCTTATAAAGGGCAAGAAGGTAGCTATGACATAAAAATGTTAAACAGCGATATTGTTCTAGTTAATAGTAGTGACGAGTCATTTTCTCCAGTGAGGTTTTCGGTAGTACAAGAAGATGGCGCTCGCAGTTTACTTATTAATGATGAGTCTTATAGTGAAGTGATGAGTGGAAAGCTAATCGGAATTGATTCTTCTATCTCTCATGTTACAAAAGCTATGGATCAAGTAGAGCAACTTAAGCAACAATTAATGAGCGAAGTAAATGAGCTTATTCCGAATTTCTTTGATGTTACTACAGGTAGAGTATCAGAGTCTATTAAAGCAGATCCGAGTCAATTCACTGTAAGTAAAGAAACTGCACAAGCCGTAGCAAACCTTAGTCAAAAAGATGATTCTATTACACTCCGGTATCAACAAATGATGGGACAGCTTGGTGTGGAGGCGCAAAGCATGCAGCGGAAGACCGATGCAGCTCTTACAAGGTTACGTAATATTGATGGAAATCGAATGTCGGTTAGTGGAGTATCATTAGATGAAGAATTGACGATGTTGGTACAGTTCCAACACTCTTATAACGCCGCAGCTCGTGTGATGACTGCCATGGATGAAATGCTAAACACGGTTATTAATGGGATGGGTATCGTCGGTCGATAAAAGAAAGGAATGGAGTTAATGAGAGTAACTCAATCAATGTTAACGGCAAATACATTACACTATTCACAAGCGAGTTATCAACGTTTATCCACTTTACAAGAACAAATGAGCACACAAAAGAAAATCTCTCGTTTCTCGCAAGACCCCGTTATAGCTGGAAAATCAATGCAATATCGAGAATCAATTGATCAACTTAACCAGTATCAACGTAACTTAAGTGAAGCACATAATCGATTGGATCAAAGTGATGCATCGTTACGGGAGACGAGCCAAATCATTACAAGAATACGTGAGTTAGCTGTGAAAGCATCAACAGATACGTTCGGTGCCGATGAGCGGAAAAGCATTGCTCAAGAAGTAGAGCAATTGACAAACCATTTAGTCACAATTGCCAATACAAATAGCGCAGGAAAATACATTTTTAATGGCGAGTTAAGCAACGTTCCCCCTTTAAAAACATTAAATCCAGCGCAAGTAACTGAGCAAGATTTCAGCGAGCATACGGTTCTTTTTTACAATGGTGATACGTACAGCTATGAAGGAAATGGTCTATTTGAAAGTGAAAGTGGAGAACAAATAACATTTAACGATGGTCAGCTGTTTGCTGAAGACGAGCCCATTCAATCTGAAGATGTGCGAATGATGAACAATCAATTCGCGACTTCTGCTTATGAACTTGAATTGCAGCAAGGAATCAACATAACAGTTGGTGCAGATGCCCACCGTTTGTTTACAACTGAGTTTTTTAGTGATTTATTTCAATTTCAAAAAGCGTTGCTGGATCCAAATGTAAACGCAGAAGACTTAGATACGTTTGTAGGGAAAGCAGACAATCATTTACGCGTTGCTGCAGATGTAAATGGTCAATTGGGCGCAAGAATGAATCGAGTTGACTTAATAGAAGACCGTTTGAATACACAGCAGTTTTTATTAGAGAAAATTAAATCTGAAAATGAAGATGTTGATTTTGAAGAGACTGTAATGAAGTTGCTCGTGGCTGAAACCATTCATTCTGCTGCTCTAGCTGCAAGTGCCAGAGTGTTGCAGCCATCATTATTAGACTTTTTAAGATAGGTGGTTCTTATGCAACTTGAAACAAATTATTTAGGAACAATTGAAGTGGAGGATGGTAACAAACTTCACTTTTCTTTAGGTATTCCAGGTTTTCCAGAAGAAAAAGAGTTTGTACTACTTCCTTTTCCAGAAAGTGATTTTTACCTTCTGCAATCGATTGTGCAAAAGCATGTTGCTTTTGTTTGCTTGAACCCTTTTTCAATTTGGAAAAATTATCACATAGATCTTGATGCCAATACGATTCAACTGTTAGAGGTAGCACAACCGACGGATGTTGCGTTATTTGTCATTATTACGATTCAACAACCGTTTTCACAATCGACGGCGAATCTAAACGCACCTATTATTATTAATACACGGAATAATAAAGGAAAACAACTTGTCCAAGAAGGACAAACGTATTCTTCGAAAGCATTACTCTCCACAAAGGAGGGCGCTTAAATGCTTGTGCTATCAAGGAAGGTTACGGAATCCATTTGCATTGGGGATCAAATTGAGCTGACAATCCTAGAGGTAAACGGAGATCAGGTGAAAATCGGTATCCAAGCACCGAAGTCGATTGATATATTTCGGAAAGAAATAGTCGAGGTTATTGAAAACGAGAATAAGCAGGCTGTTCAATCTGTAACGGTTGATACAATAAAGTCATTGTTTGAGCATAAGAAAGATTCGTAGTAGCTTTTTACATTTCTTTTTTAAGGTGGCGTGGTCATGTCAATGGAGATACAATCAGCTGGTGTTAATCGTTTATTAGAAAGCAATTCTTTTAAACAGGCTTTACCGCAAGCAAAACAACAAGAAACCCTACATGATGAAAAACAGATGGTTGTTCGTAACAAACCGATTAAACGTGCACTATCCTTTCATATTCATACCGATTTAGATCGAGTCTATGTGAAAGTAATTGATTCAGATACAGATGAAGTTGTTAGAGAGGTGCCTCCAGAGCAACTACTAGATTTACTCGCGTCGATGATGAAGTCTGCGGGGTTAATTATTGATCGGCAAGTATAAAAAGAGGTGAACCATATGCGGTTATCGGGGTTATCTTCTGGTCTTGATATTGATCAGATGATGAAAGATCTTATGAAGGCAGAACGAATGCCAGTAAATAAATTAGAAAAGAAAAAAACGGAACTAGGCTGGAAAATGGATCAGTATCGGGAAATGAATTTAAAACTTCGTGCCCTGCATACGTCCATGTTCGATTCTATTATGCGTGCGTCTTCTATGCAGCGAAGGTCTGTATTGTCTTCCAATGAAGCAATCATAACAGCCACAGCTTCTTCAAACGTAGGAAATACGAGTTTTACAATTAATGAAGTCAAGCAATTGGCAACATCAACAACTGCTATCGGCGGCTCCATTTCAAAAACAAATGGACAATCTGATTCAGTAACAAGTAAAACGTTATTAAAAGATATTGCAACAAACGATATGGAATGGATAGTTGGCAAGCGCACGAGAGAAGCGGTACAAGTTGACGAAAATCATTCCATTAAACTCAAGGAACCACTAGCAGACGGTGTAAAGCACATTCTGATTCAAGGACAAGCGTATGAAATTGTCAGTGATCAAGCTGGAGAGCTAGGTCGAAATCAAGTAGCAATGGACGATTCTGGAAGACTTACTTTTCATGAAGATGTAACGCTCTCATCCCAAGTGCAAGTTGAGTATATAGCTGGTGTTGAAGATGAAGAGAAGGCTCAGCGCTTCACATTTAATTCTCTATCGGTTATGGCCAATGAAAACGGGGACTACAATACAACGTCTTTTTATTTTAGTGAGAATGACTCTATTCAATCTGTTGTGACGACAATGAATCAGTCAAAAGCGAATGTTACTGCTTTTTTTGATGAGCACCAGAAGACATTTGTACTGACGAGTAAAAGTACTGGAACATTTAACCGAGATGAGAAGGAACTTACGTTTGGTGGTAG
Organism: Shouchella hunanensis; assembly: GCF_028735875.1. Taxonomy (GTDB): domain Bacteria; phylum Bacillota; class Bacilli; order Bacillales; family Bacillaceae_D; genus Shouchella; species Shouchella hunanensis. Next base: position 538,283 of record NZ_CP117834.1, on the reverse strand, counting down.
TTTGTTTACTTCTACTTTTGGCTTGCATGAAGTCAAAAACGGGCAAAATGCACAATTTACACTTAACGGACTCGAAACAGAAAGAAGAGAGAACATTTTTTCAGTTAGTGGTATGACAATTACGCTAAAAGATACAACGAATCAGGCGATTACGTTGACAGCTTCAACGGATGTAGATTCAATCTATAAAACAATTACTTCGTTTGTAAATGAGTATAATGAGTTAATCGATTTTATGAACGGTAAAGTGAATGAACGCTACTATCGTGATTATGACCCATTAACGGACGAAGAGAGAGATTCTTTGTCAGAGGCAGAAGCAAAACGCTGGGATGAACGAGCCCAAAGCGGTTTATTGCGTAATGACTCACTCCTTCAAACTAGTTTAAATCAATTAAGAAGTAGTCTATATAAACCAATATCAACAGGAGGCGCATTCACGCATCTGTCGCAAATTGGCATTACAACTACTAGAGATTACGCTGATGGTGGAAAGTTAGAAATAAATGAAGATAAGCTAAGACAAGCGATTGAGAACGACCCTGAAGCTATTTTTACTCTGTTCAACGGGAATCAAGAAACGGAAGGTTTAGCCCAATCTATGCGGCGGGATTTGCAGCGTTCCATGTCCTCCATTGCCAGAAGAGCTGGAGGATCAGAAGGTTTCCATGAGGCTCATCAATTTACAATTGGCCAACAAACACGTACCATTGACCAACAACTTAGCAATTTTGAGCGGAGGCTTGAACAAAAAGAGGCGAGGTATTGGAGACAATTTACTGCAATGGAACGAGCAATGCAAATGGCCAATCAGCAAAGTGAATCATTATTTAATCTATTATACAATTAAGGGAGGCAGCACATGCTGAAGCAAGCAGCCTATAAACAGCAATCTGTACAAACAGCCTCGCCTGGCGAGTTAACACTCATGTTGTACAATGGTTGCCTTAAACAACTACGAATTGCAGAAAATGCTATTAAGGACAATCATTTTCAGCAAAAAAATGAGGCACTTACAAAAGCAGAGGCCATTATAAAAGAGTTAATGATTACGTTGAAAACGGATACCGAAGTTGGTGAAAATATGATGAGAATGTACGAATACATTCATTATCAATTAATTGAAGCCAATATAAAAAGTGACCTGATGGCCTTGCAAGAGGCACAGGGCTACGTCGTTGAATTTAGAGATACGTGGAAAGAAGTTATTAAATTGGATCGTCAGAATCGTTTTGGGGGCGTTACACCGAAATGACAGCTGAGTCCAATCCTTTCTCTCTTTTAACAAAAACTCTTCTTACTCATCTTGAGACAGGTCTGCCGTCTGAAGACGATCAGAGAGATGCCTATATTGATCAAGTGATGCAGTTATTAAATGAGCGACAGCAACTAATAGAGCATATGTCGATTGATGAGATAAAAAGTGGATTTCTAGAGGCAGAAGAAAAAAAAATAACTGAATTTCTTTCTACACAGCGAGGAGAAGTAAAACAAGATATCCAACGTTTTAATAAACAAAAAGATGGACGGTATAAATACCAGCGTACGCATGCGCCAACGCAAGCTGGTGTGTTTTTAGATAAAACATCTACGTAACAACTTTGCTTCAATGTATAAAAATAAAGCCTCTCACTAATTTCAAGTGAGGGCTTTTTTAGGATACCTGTTAATGGACAGAAGGATAGTGAATTCCCTCTGGGTTGTTCACAGATGGACGTGTTACCGTTACATTTTTTCGAACGGCGTACTCTTCATCAGGAGCATGTATAACAAATTCAAATACAGTAGTAGACTTTTCGAGTTGAAAGCTATCTTTATTTATAAACAGCATAAAGTCTAGCTGTGACACTTCGAAAGTGCTCTCATGTTGAGCAATGTCTTCAATACCGAGTAACGATTGATCAAACAGCTCCATATGTAAAGCCATATCATCAAGATCATCACCGTTTGCTTCAATAGATAGTATATAAAGATCGTCGTATTCACGAACACTTACAAACTCTGAAATGCCTTGTAATAGAGATAACTGAGCTTTAGGAGAATAATTTAAAGATAAGAGTGAACTTAACTCGACGTCGCTATTCAATTCTTCCCAGCCTTGACCATTATGATTAGAAAAAAGTGATTCATCTGTAGCTACAACACTAAGAGATTCCTCTACTTTTCCTTCATTTCCCTCTTGGTCTAAGCCATAACGAGAAAAGGTAGTGTATGTGACTTCAGGTTCTTTTTGATAAGCCAATGCTCCTTCTGTCACTTTCTCTACTTGCTTCGTTTGGGAAGAAATAAAGTCTATTATCTTTATAGTAGCTTGATAATTTTTAAGTTCTTTTTCTACGTCAATCGTGTTTTTAATAATCGACTGACTTTGATTAACGAACATATCCTCTTTATCTTCAATCTCATCAGATAAAATGAGTGTCTCCTCTTGTTCAACATCCGCTATAGAACATGCTCCAAGAAGGATTGATAAGGTCACACCTGAATAGAGCCAGTTTCTGTGTAACATAGTCATCTACTCCTGGTTGGTTTAAGTTAGCGCTACAAAATATTACATTTATGTTACAAGCGCTTGTGATATTGTAACAAACCTGCTCTTGAATGCAAATAGGAAAATAGAACCAAGGTTTTTGAGGGGGGGGGATATTGAGACCACTTACGGGTAGAATTAACAATTAAATGAAGAAACTAGGTTAAACTATACTACGCTCATAAAGTAAATGGATTTCATAATTTACTGATTAAAAAGGAAGGTTCAAGCTATTTGCTTTCTTACCATTGCCCTCTTATTTGAGAAACTTTGTTTTATTGTTCTTTAACAATGGAAGTGTTAAGAGCTCTTTTTAAATTTCAGTTAGAATACTCTTTTAAAGAATTTCTAAAAAGATTTCGACAAATTTCATATTCTCTCTTATTTTCACAAGATACGTAAACCTTTTATTCTAGTAACAGTTTTAAGAAAGCGTTAACAAAAAGGGCTATCTGTATCGACAGAATTAGACAAATGCCTATTGTGCCATTTGAAGAAAGAGTTTGACTTATAAGAATCGTACTGGTATATTGAAACTGTGGTATAACACCATACATTGAATTTTATGTAACGAAGGGAATGTGAAACATGCAAGGAAAAGTTAAATGGTTTAATGCAGAAAAAGGTTTTGGTTTTATCGAGCGTGAAGACGGAGATGACGTATTCGTACATTTCTCTGCAATCAATTCTGATGGATTCAAAACTCTTGATGAAGGTCAAGATGTAGAATTCGAAATCGTTGAAGGCGCTCGCGGACCGCAAGCTGCAAACGTAGTAAAGCTTTAATTCACATTCCTGTAAGGATATGAATAATAGCTAATCTCAACTCACTCTACCATTAGTAGGGTGAGTTTTTTGTTGTTTTTTTTGTCATATTTTTAATGTTTAAGAAGGATTTTAGAGGGAAATGTAGAAGTAAGCAAGGGAAAAGGAGGAGTTCAACGATGCATTATAATATTCGTGGTGAGAACATTGAAGTAACACCAGCAATTAGGGAGTATGTAGAGAAGAAAGTCGGTAAGCTTGAACGCTATTTCGACACAACTCCTGTGGCTGATGTAAATGTAAAGCTACAGCTTATTAATAGTAGCGAATCAAGTATAGAGGTTACGATTCCGATGCCTAGGCTATTATTAAGAGGCGAGGAAACAAATGCGGATATGTATGCAGCAATCGACGTAGTCGTCGAAAAGTTGGAACGCCAAATTCGAAAGCACAAAACAAAGGTAAATCGTAAGTTCAGACAAGAGGGTAGCCTCAAGCATATGTTCAAAAATGAACTAGAGCCACTTCGTGAGGAGATCATTGAAGAAGAGTATGAAGAAGATGATCTGCAGGTTGTTCGAACGAAGCGCTTTAACTTAAAGCCGATGGATGCTGAAGAAGCTATCTTACAGATGGATCTGCTAGGACATAATTTCTTCGTCTTCTCAGATGCTGATAGCGGCAGCACGAACGTTGTTTACCGTCGAAAAGACGGCAAATACGGTTTAATTGAATCTGAAGCATAAAATAAAAGTGTCAGCTAATAGCTGGCACTTTTTAATGCTGTGCACAAGTAGGCAGTCTTGTAAGCCGGTGTCTAAACTGCTAATATAAGTATGATAAACCCAAAAAAAGTCATGTAGTGTGTATTGCCGTTAAGAGAGGAAGATGAATATGCTCGGTTTACTTCGAAAAGTAGTAGGCGATCCTGCTCAAAAGCAATTAAAGAAAAATGAAAAAGTTATTGATCAAGTCGAGGCGCTAGCCGATGAAATGGCAAGGCTTTCCGATGAACAATTGAGAAATAAAACGCAAGAATTAAAACAGCAAATTGAAGAAGGTACTTCAATTGATGAGGTCGTTGTACCTGCGCTCGCAACAGTAAGAGAGGCAGCTAAACGTGTATTAAATGAATATCCGTACCGTGTGCAGCTTCTTGGTGCCCTTGCCCTTCATCAAGGGAACATTTCAGAAATGAAAACAGGTGAAGGTAAAACGCTTGTAGGAACAATTGCTTGTTATGTTCAAGCGTTGCTTGGCAAGGGTGTTCATATTGTGACAGTGAATAATTACTTAGCGAGCCGTGACCTTGGCAACTATGGTCGCGTATTCCAATTTTTGGGACTAACAGTAGGGTTGAATGAAAATGGTCTCTCCAGAGAAGAAAAGCAAAAGGCGTATGCTGCTGATATTACGTATAGTACAAATAACGAGCTAGGGTTCGATTACCTTCGCGATAATATGGTTCTATATAAAGATCAAATGGTTCAACGTCCGCTTCACTTTGCCCTTATTGATGAAGTGGATTCCATTTTAATTGATGAAGCGCGGACACCGCTTATTATTTCTGGTTCGGTTGAACGGAAAACCAAGCTGTATGGACAAGCAAACACGTTTGTAAGGGTTCTGAAAGTAGATGAAGATTATACGTACGATGAAAAAACAAAAGCCGTACAGTTAACAGACGAAGGTGTGAATAAAGCGGAACGCGCGTTCAATATTGACAACCTTTATGATCAACAACACGTTTCTTTAAATCATCACATTAATCAGTCATTAAAAGCTCATGTGGCGATGCATCGTGATGCGGATTACGTAGTAGAAGATGGCGAAGTTGTCATTGTTGACCAATTTACAGGTCGTTTAATGAAAGGTCGTCGCTATAGCGATGGTCTTCACCAAGCATTAGAAGCAAAAGAGAATTTGCAAGTACAAAAAGAAAGCATTACGCTTGCGTCCATTACATTCCAGAACTATTTTAGAATGTACCAAAAGCTTGCAGGTATGACTGGTACAGCTAAAACGGAAGAGGAAGAATTCCGTAATATTTACGGCATGGACGTAATGGTCATTCCAACAAATAAAGATGTAGCTCGTGATGATCGGTCTGATTTGATTTACAAATCGATGCAGGCGAAGTTTAATGCGGTTGTTAATGAAATTGCTGAATTACACAAAAAAGGACAGCCTGTACTAGTTGGTACGGTGAACGTTGATACAAGTGAAATTGTTTCAAAGATGTTAACAAAGAAACGCATTCCTCACCATGTATTAAATGCGAAAAACCACGAACGTGAAGCAGAAATCATTGAGAATGCAGGGCACAAAGGTGCTGTAACAATTGCAACAAATATGGCTGGTCGTGGAACGGATATTAAATTAGGGCCAGGTGTAAAAGATCTAGGTGGCTTACACGTATTAGGAACAGAGCGACACGAATCACGTCGAATTGATAACCAGCTTCGAGGCCGTTCAGGTCGTCAAGGAGATGTAGGCTCTTCGCAATTCTATCTGTCAATGGAAGACGAATTGATGAGACGGTTTGGTTCAGATAATATGCGTAATATGATGGAACGGCTTGGAATGGAAGAAGATCAACCAATTGAATCAAAGCTTGTTTCCCGAGCGGTAGAAACTGCGCAAAAGCGAGTTGAAGGAAATAACTATGATGCACGAAAACAAATTTTGCAGTTTGACGATGTGATGCGAGAACAACGTGAAATTATTTACAAGCAGCGTATGGAAGTATTGGAATCGGAAAACTTACAGTCAATTGTGAAAAACATGTTAAAAGCAACGATCACTCATGTTGTTCAAACGCACACGCCAGATTCACTCGTACAAGAAGAATGGGATTTAACTGCTATTGTGACGTATATTAATGGACAATTGTTAAGTGAAGGTGCGTTAACTGAAAAAGAAATCACTGGACTTGAACAAGAAGAAGTTATTGAACTTGTAACGGAAAGAGTACTTGCTGCTTATCACGAAAAAGAGTCTGAGGTTTCACCTGAACAAATGCGTGAATTTGAGAAAGTAATTATGTTGAGAACGGTTGATCGTAAGTGGATGAACCACATTGACCAAATGGATCAGCTTCGTCAAGGTATTCATTTGCGCGCATATGGCCAAAATGATCCTTTGCGTGAATATCGATTTGAAGGGTTTAATATGTTCGAGGCAATGATTGTTGAGATTGAAGAAGAAGTATCGATGTATGTGATGAAAGCGGAAGTACAACAAAACTTACAACGACAAGAAGTCGCTCAAGGTAAGGCCGTTCAACCATCAGTAAACAATGAGCAAAAGCAAGCTAAAAAGAAACCAGTTCGTAAAGGTGAAGACATTGGACGAAATGACCCTTGTGTTTGCGGAAGCGGCAAGAAATACAAAAACTGCTGTGGGGCAAATGGCTAAGGTTACTAAATAATGAGGTGAAAGATTTGGATTTAGTAGAAATTAAGCAAGAATTAGCGGCATTAGAGAAACGATTAGCCGATTTTAGGGGGTCTCTTTGACGTCGCAGATAAAGAAGAGCGGATTGCGGAGTTAGAAGAGAAGATGACAGACCCTGATTTTTGGAATAGCCAAGAAGAGGCACAGAAAGTCATTGCAGAAACGAACGGGTTGAAAGAGCAAGTGCATACCTTTAAAGATATGTCTGACGCCTACGAAGATTTAGAAGTTAGCTTAGAGCTTGTGCGAGAAGAAGGCGATCCTGAGCTAGCGAATGAATTAGAAGAAGGTGTTCGCGCATTAATCGAAAAGATGAATCAGTTTGAGCTACAGCTGCTACTAAGTGAGCCATATGATAAAAACAATGCTATTTTGGAGTTACATCCAGGAGCTGGCGGAACTGAATCGCAAGACTGGGCCTCTATGTTATTGCGGATGTATACACGTTGGGCCGATAAACGCGGGTATTCTGTTGAAACCCTCGATTATTTACCTGGTGAAGAAGCTGGTGTTAAAAGCGTAACGTTACTAATTAAAGGTCATAATGCTTACGGCTATTTAAAAGCAGAGAAAGGCGTTCACCGTCTCGTTCGTATTTCACCATTTGATTCTTCTGGAAGAAGACACACATCCTTTGTTTCGTGTGAAGTAATGCCGGAGCTGGACGATACAGTCGATATTGAGCTCAATACAGAAGATTTGAAAATTGACACATACCGTGCGAGTGGCGCCGGTGGACAGCATATTAATACGACAGATTCTGCAGTTCGTATTACGCATTTGCCAACAAATACGGTAGTGACTTGTCAAAGTGAACGTTCACAGATTAAAAACCGTGAGCAAGCCATGAAGATGATGAAAGCAAAGCTATACCAATTAAAGATTGAAGAGCAGGAACGTGAATTAGCAGAAATTCGCGGCGAGCAAAAAGATATCGGCTGGGGAAGTCAAATTCGCTCATATGTTTTTCATCCTTATTCAATGGTGAAAGATCATCGGACGAATCATGAAAATGGAAATTCGAATGCAGTAATGGATGGTGAACTTGACCCATTCATCGATGCATACTTAAGGCAAACCATTCGAATTGATTAACTAACACGCTTTATATGGATGCGAAAATAATTTGGCGCTAGGGACGGTTGTTTTAAAAGAAACGCTCCAACTTGACAAGGATACCATTCTTGTTTTAGTTGTCGCTGTTACTTGTATAACAAACACCGTCTATGCGCTTTTTATTTGTGAATAGAAAGGAGTGAATGGGCTTGAAAGTTGTACGCTGTATTCTTTTTTGCTTTATCTTATTAGCTGCTTGTCATCCGGAAGTAGACGACTCGAAGCAAAACGATGTCATAGATGAAGAGGACATCATTTTTAGCGACGATGGATACCAGATATATAAAGAAAATAGCTGTATAAACTGTCATGGCGATCAGTTACAAGGTGCATCAGGTCCGTCACTTTTAGACATTGACCTAACTGCTGATGAAATAGAAGCCATTATCGTAAATGGGGTAGGGTTTATGCCGCCTCAAGATTTGGATGAAGAAGATCGTAGAGCGCTAGTGGAATGGTTAAGTGCACGCTAGGAAAATGATAAAAGTGCTGTCGGAAGAATGGGTTAAGAAGTGACTCCGAAATGAGCGCTTTTTTTGTTGTCTGCGCCTGAAAGAGCCTCCATTTTTCAACAAAATCATATTGTATACCCGATCATTTTTGACATGAAACATCAAACTGAAATAAAAATGTAATATTTACTAGATTGATCTAATGATATAATAACCGCGAAGCATGTCTGAATATGTACAATAGATGATCGAAAATACAAATTGACCTTGGCATTTTTTATTAAAGGCTGTGATGAAGTGAGTTTGATTAAGTTAAACGATGTTTGGAAAGTGTATCCAAATAGCGTTAAAGCGATAAATGGTATGTCAATTGAGTTTAATAAGGGCGAATTTGTTTACATTGTTGGGCCAAGTGGAGCCGGTAAGTCCACATTTATACGATTGTTATACCGAGAAGAGAAGGCATCTAAGGGTGAGATTTACATTGATAATGTGAACCTATCTCAATTAAAGCAAAAAGAAGTTCCTCATCTAAGAAGGCGAGTCGGGGTGGTTTTCCAAGACTTCAAACTTCTACAATCGTTGACAGTCTATGAGAATATTGCTTTTGCCTTAGAAGTTATTGAAGAAGACCCATCAAAGATTAAGCAAAAAGTAATGGATGTACTAGACTTAGTAAAAATAAAAAGTAAAGCTAAATTTTATCCAAGTGAGCTTTCAGGAGGAGAGCAACAACGCGTTGCCATTGCGCGAGCCGTTGTGAATCGTCCTGACATCTTAATTGCAGATGAACCGACTGGTAACCTTGATCCTGATACAGCGTGGAGCATTATGGACATTCTTGAAAATGTCAATGCGCTAGGAACGACCGTTATTATGGCCACTCATAATAAAGAAATTGTGAATACTTTGAAGCGCAGAGTCATTGCCATTGAAGCTGGCCGCGTTGTTCGAGATGAAGCTAGGGGGAATTACGGATATGAAGTTTAATGCACCAAAACGCCACCTCCGTGAAGGCTTCAAAAACATTGGACGAAGTGGCTGGATGACATTTGCTTCTATTAGCGCTGTTACCGTTATGCTCGTAATCGTTGGGTTCTTTATGATTGTTTTTTTAAACGGTAATCACATTGCGTCAACGATTGAAGAAAATGTCGAGATTCGAGCTTTCATTGAACGCGGCACTGATGAAGCAGAAATAAATGAGCTTATGGAAGAAGTCGAATCAGAGTATGATGTAGCCGAAGTTGAGTTCATTGATAAAGAAGAAGGACTTGAGAATTTAATTGCGTCCACTGGTGGAGAAGACTACTGGGGAAGTTTACGGGATGACAACCCGTTGCGAGACGCACTACGCATTATTGCGACGACACCACAGTTTACAGAAGAGATTGCAGAATCGATCGGTGAACATCCTTATATTGGTCGCGTCTCATATGGAGAAGAAATCATATCCGATCTGTTTACCATTACCAATACAGGTAGAATAGCCGGAGCCGTTGTAATTGGGGCGTTATTATTCACAGCGATGTTCTTAATCTCTAATACAATTAAATTGACCATTTTAGCAAGAAAAAGTGAAATACAAATTATGAAGCTAGTAGGGGCGAAGGATAGCTTCGTTCGTTGGCCGTTTCTAATTGAAGGGATGCTACTCGGACTGTTAGGAAGCATTATTCCGATACTCCTCATTAGTTTTGGATACACGTATCTCTACAATGAGTCAGCAAGCTTTTTACAAGGTGTACCGTATGAACTATTGGCACCTAATCTATTAATCTTACAGCTTTCCATTCTATTAGTTGTTTTAGGACTTGGCGTTGGAATATGGGGAAGCGTCATGTCTGTTCGTAAATTCTTAAAAGTATAATCGTGTGTAGAAATCAAGGGGGAAATAAGGTTGAAAAAGCGTACAATTCGAGCGACTGTTGCAGTTACTGCGGCAGTAGCTCTCCTTTTTACAGGATTCCAGCCAGCGATGGCAAACACAGAAATTCAGACAAAATTAGATCAGGTTCGTGAAGAACAAGTATCAAAGCAAGAATCTGCAAATGAAACGCGCTCTGAGATTACCGAGCTTGAAAGCGAGCTTAGTGCACTTTCGGCAGAAATTGAAGCATTAACTGCTAAACAACAAGAAAACGAGCAAAAGTTAAAAGAAACAGAAGAAGAGCTTATTCAACTTGGGGAAGAAATTAAAGCTCTTGAAGAAGAAATTGTCATTATTGAAGAACGCATTGAAGAGCGAAGAGAGATTTTGCAGGAACGTGCAGTTGCGACGTATGAGTCCGATGGTGAAGTTAGCTATTTAGAAGTGCTTTTAGGTGCTCAAAGCTTTGGTGACTTTATTGAACGGTTAAGTGCCATTACAACGATTGCTCAAAGTGACCAAGAGTTACTAGACGAACATATTGCTGATGAAGAGCGTCTACATAACGCAAAACAAGAGGTAGAAGCGAAGAAAGCGAAAGTTGAAGAGAACAAAGCAGCTTTAGTAACAATTAAAAATGAGCTTGATTCTCAAAAGAACGAATTAAATAGTCTGCAAGATGATTTGAACGAAAAAGAAACACAGCTTCAGCAAGAGCTAAATGCGATTATTTCTGACGAAGAGTTACTTAAAGGACAAGAACATGCGCTTGAAGCAGAACTAGCAGCATGGGAAGAAGAGCAGAAAAAAGCCCGTGAAGAAGAAGAACGCCGCAAGCAAGAAGAGAAAGAAAGACAAGAACGTCAAGAGCGTGAGGCAAAACAAGCAGCTGATGCAGCACAGGTAGAGACAGCTTCAGAGCCAACGAAAGCGTCTACTCCAGCAGCAAACGCGCCAAGTAGTAGAGAAGCGTCTCCTTCAACTAGTGGAAACAATAGCGTTCAGAATGCTGCTCCAGCGGCAAATAACTCTTCATCATTTATTCGTCCAGCGACAGGTTCGGTAACATCTCAATACGGTATGCGCGGTGGAAGAATGCACTGGGGTATTGATATTGGTAAAAATGGTCGAAGTGGAGATGTGCCGATTGTTTCTGTTTTAGATGGAACGGTTGTTGAAGCTGGTTACCATAGTGGTGGCTTTGGTAACTGGGTTCTTGTTACTCATCAAATGAATGGGCAACAATACTCTACTGTGTATGCACACTTAGATCGAATTGACGTAAGTGCAGGTCAGCGTGTTGGACAAGGTACACAGCTTGGTACAATGGGGAATACAGGGAACTCATTTGGCGCTCATTTACATTTTGAAGTGCACCAAGGAGCGTTCAACTGGTCACGATCAAATGCAGTTGATCCAATGAATTATATATAAAACACAAATAGCGTCCGTTTCGATGGACGCTATTTTTAAATGTTTTGACAAAAATAAGATAAACGTGTTTTGACATTAATGATTGAACAACTTAGAATAAAAGTATTAGTTGAGAACTGGATGTCTAACTCATTGGGAGTGGTGAAGTGTTTTGAAAATAAAGCAGTTGTTTTTTACGTTATCGGTAATGGTGATTATTGCTGTAGCTGCTATCTTTTTTATAAATGATGGAATCCAACTTGGTGGAGCGAATGAATCACCGCCTGCAACAAATGCCGATGACTCTGATGTACCGGATGTCATTTTGGATGATGATGAGTTAATCGAGAAATTTGAAACAGCCCTGACAACGATTGAAAATAATTATGTGTCTGAAGTGGAACGAACAAAGCTTATTGAAGGTGCTATTAATGGTATGGTTGAAACGTTAGAGGATCCCTTCTCAGATTATATGGATGTTCAATCAGCGGCAAGCTTTCAGGAATCGTTAAGCTCTCATTTTGAAGGTATTGGGGCAGAAGTAGGTATGGTAGATGGCTATGTGTCTATTATCAGTCCGATGAGAGAATCTCCAGCTGAACGTGCCGGCTTATTGCCAAATGATGCAATTTTAGAAATTGATGGCGAATCAATAGAAGGTTATTCAGTTAACGAAGCGGTTCAATTAATTCGTGGTGAAGGCGGTACAGAAGTTATTCTAACCATTCAACGTGGCGAACAAAATGAGCCATTTGACGTAACCATTGAGCGTGATCGTATTCAAGTTGATGCAGTTCGAGCAGATACTTTTGAAGTAGATGGTCAAGTAATTGGTCGTCTTGAGATTACGTCATTCTCTGAAGATGTAGGTACCCAATTTGAAGAATTGCTACAGGAGTTAGAGGAAGATGGAATTGATGGACTGATTGTAGATGTTCGTCGTAATCCAGGTGGTTATTTAGATGGTGCTCAAAATATTGGTAATCTGCTTATCCCAGATAATAAGCCGATTGTTCAGATTGAGCATAGCAACGGTAGTATTGAAAGCTATGAATCAAGTTTAGATGAACGAAAGCCTTATCCGATTGTCGGGTTAATTAATGAAAGCAGTGCATCGGCTTCTGAAATTTTAGCTGCTGCTTTAAAAGAATCTGGAGACTATGATCTTGTTGGAAAAACAACGTTCGGTAAAGGAACTGTACAAAAATCAATTCGCATGACGGACGGCAGTGCGTTAAAGATTACAACTGATCGCTGGCTGACAGCTGGAGGCAACACGATTGATCATGAAGGCGTTGAGCCTACTGTAGAAGTAGACCAGCCTGAATACTTTTATGCAGTTGCTCTTTCTATTGAAGAACCTTACGAAAGGGATCAAGTATCTGACCAAATTGCACGTACACAAAGTATGCTAGAAGGGCTTGATTATCCGATTGAACGTACAGATGGTTACTTTGATGAACAAACAGAGACGGCAGTAAGGGAATTTCAAGAAGATCATGATTTAGATGAAACTGGTCAATTAGATGAAGCAACCGCACAAAAAATTCAAGAAGAAATACAGGCGCACATTAGAGACGTTGAGAATGATGCACAACTGAATCGAGCGATTGAGCTTGCGGTGGAACAAGCATCCTAAGAAATGTTGTTGAAAGTAAAAAAGGGATATCTGTATTGAATTGCACAGATATCCCTTTTTAAGTAAGTGTTGGAGGACAAGTTCATGGTAGAAACCATCCTAATTGCAGTCGCTAGCTTTTTTTTGAATCCAATTGTTTATATCGGCTTCTTTACGCTTTTTATAATCGCTCATTGGCGAGTGAAGCAAGAACGGTCATCGTTTCATACACGAGTTTATGCACGGCGAGCTGATTTTTTGTTAAGTGCCATTCCTTCTGTTGTGACGGGTGTTCTCGTCAGTATAGTGACCATTGCGGCGGGAGTTGTAGTACCGACTGATATACTTGTGGCCATTGCATTAGCGACGTTGCTGCTTTTACTTACTGGACAAATGCATTGGCTAACGCCTACATATGTTTTTTTCCTTGTTGCTCTTTATTTAGTTGTTTTTCCACAGTTCATGGTGTTTCCCTTTTCAGAAAGTGGAGACCAGGGGTCCTTACTTTATGCTGCCATTACGTTTAGTGTAGCGGTGTTATTGTTTTCTCAAGCCATGCTTGTAACTATGAACGGGAAAAGGCTCATTTCACCACAGCTTGAAAAAGGAAAAAGAGGAAGATTTATAGGGATCCATAAAATAAATCGTTTATGGATTGTCCCCGTTGTCTTTTTTATTCCAGAGAGTGCTTTGGTACTACCTTGGCCTTGGCCAACTTTTTCTATAGGGTCTGAGTTTATTCAGCCAATTCTGTTTCCAATCCTGCTAGGGTTTAAACAACAATCCCGTACACACTTAGATACACGATTTTATCAATATACACGCGCTTACTTCTTGCTTGCAGGAGTAGCTACTGTCTCTACTGTTATTCTGTTCTATTACCCTAATGAATGGCTATTTGTAAGTATACTAGGCGTTATTGCCTTCATTCATGCTATAAGCCAATTTATCATTAGGCATAAAGAAAAGAAGGATACCGCGTTCTTTACAGAGGAAGAAGAAAGTTGTCGAGTTGTTGGGGTTTTACCAAACAGTCCAGCTGATAAAATGAAGATTGTTTTAGGAGAAGAAATTTCAAAGGTAAATGGCCAAATGGTTTATGATGAAACGACGCTTTATCAGGCGCTCCAAAAAAATCCTGTTTACTGTAAAATTGAAGTGAAAGATGTCAATGGAGAAAAGCGCTTTGTACAAGGACCGCTTTATAGCGGAGAGCACTATCAGCTTGGTGTATTGCTTGTTCGCAAACAAGAAAAGCTAAGTAACTCAATTATCTAGCGAATAAAAAGACCTTCCATTTTTGTGGAAGGTCTTTACGCATTAATTTTATTTTAATGGTTGAAGCGCGCTTTTTTTACGCTTTTTTACAGGTGGTAGCTGAGAGATCGTGTCTTGTTGCTTAGAGATTTTAAATAGAACAAACCAAATGAGGGCGAATCCAATTAGCTGGGCAATTGTTACGGTTTCTTGAAGGGTAATCCATGATACAAGCAACCCTGTCATTGGAAAGCTTAGTTCAGCAATTGTAGCAACGGAGGCCTTAACAGACTGTAACCCACGATAGTATAACAGCATGGACACAAGACCAGGTAATAATGCTGAAGCAAGTAAATTAAGGGCAATGAACGTTAATGCAATGGTTGATTCAGGGCTTGCCCACATATCAGGAGATACGCTTATTAAGACACCGAGTAATGGAAGTGCAAGTAAAAACCGTAGTGCAGTAACAGTCTCGTGGCGACATTTCTTTAGTAAGATACGTCCCATTACCGTCGAGCCACCCCAAAGTGCTGCTGCTCCGATGGCGTACAAACTACCTAGTTGAAATATTTCCCCTGGATTATTGATCGGGAAATAAAAGCCAAATGTTAACAGGTATGTCCCAATTAGCGCAATCGGTACGTAAACGCCGAAATGCTGCGGCAGTTTTTCTTTTAAAAGAAAGTGCGCAAGGGTGATGGCGAATAGCGGCTGCAATTTTTGTAATAGCAATACTGAATTAATCTCACCACTAGATGCAGCAATAGTTAACCCTTGTGTAAATAAAAGAGTGGCAAAAGCAGAGCCTCCCCAAGAAATAAACAGAAGCGCTCCTAAATCTTTAAAGCTAAGTTTCTTTAAATCACCTTTAAACTTTAAAAGGATGGGAATCGCAATAAAAGCTAAAATAATGTGTTCAATAAAAACAATTTGTAAAGACGTCATCGTATCAAGTAGCAAAATACGAAAAAGTGGATTAATCCCCCAAAAGGCGGCACCAATCACGATAAACCAAAACGTCTTATTTGATTGCGGTTGTTCATTCACAGCTGTGAGCTCCTTTTCAATGAAAAGGTCTTCTGTAGAAATCAAAAAGCCCTGGACAATGTTGTGTTCAGGGCTGGAGAAATAAACATAGTAAAGACTATGTTCTTTCTATTTGATCTTCTCCCATCCGGACTATACCGTCGGCTTTGGATTTTCACCAAATCAGTCCACATATAATTATGCGGAGTCGCGGGCTTTAACCGCCGGTCAGGAATTTCACCTGCCCCGAAGATACCTATTCAATTTGTATATAATCTACCGTTATCATACTGGATTTTTTTAAAAGCGTCTAGAAATTTGTTTGTTAGCAATTTTTGGTTGCGCACGTGCGTTCGTAAATGTTGGTGCAAGTCTTCATTCTTGTGGTATACTTAAGCGAACGTGTGTTTACAGGAAATGAATTGATTGGGTTTTTAACGACGCTAAAATGGGAATACCAGTAGGATCATGTTCTTTTGCAAAGGAGGGGTGAGCTTATCAAAAGAAAGATTGTTATTTGATAAGTTCTAAAGACGATGGATCAAACGTTTCAATTAGTATCAGACTACTCGCCACAAGGTGATCAACCAACTGCAATAGAAAAAATTGTACGTGCAATTGAAAATGGGGATCGGCATCAAACGTTATTAGGTGCAACGGGTACAGGAAAAACGTTTACGATGTCCAACGTCATTCAAGCAGTGAATAAGCCGACGCTCATTATGGCCCATAATAAAACACTAGCAGGTCAGCTTTATAGTGAATTTAAACAGTTTTTTCCTCATAATGCGGTTGAGTATTTTGTTAGCTATTACGATTATTATCAACCGGAAGCATATGTACCTTCTTCTGATACGTTTATTGAAAAAGACGCAAGTATTAATGATGAAATTGATAAGTTACGGCACTCAGCTACTAGTGCGTTGTTTGAGAGACGGGATGTCATTATTGTAGCGAGTGTATCGTGTATATATGGTTTAGGGAACCCGGAAGAATACCGGGATCTTGTCTTGTCCATTCGTACCGGGATGGAAATGGATCGGAATGAATTATTACGACGCCTTGTCGATATTCAGTATGATCGTAACGATTTGAATTTTATACGTGGAACATTCCGAGTAAGAGGCGATGTGGTTGAAATCTTCCCGGCATCGAGAGACGAGCAATGTATTCGAGTGGAATTTTTCGGTGACGAAGTTGATCGTATGACCGAAGTCGATGCATTAACTGGAGAGATCAAGGGAGAGCGAAACCATGTATCGATTTTTCCAGCCTCTCACTTTGTTACCCGTGAAGAAAAAATGAAAAAAGCAATTGAAAATATTGAAGCCGAACTAGAAGAACGATTAAAAGCGCTTCATGCGGATGGAAAGTTGCTTGAAGCACAAAGACTTGAGCAACGAACACGCTATGATCTTGAAATGATGGCGGAGATGGGATTTTGTTCAGGCATTGAAAACTACTCTAGGCATTTAACCTTACGTGAGTCAGGGGCAACCCCGTACACGTTAATTGATTTCTTTCCAGAAGACTTTCTATTAATTATGGATGAATCTCACGTAACATTACCGCAAGTAAGAGGGATGTACAATGGTGACCGAGCGCGAAAAGAAGTACTCGTTAACCATGGCTTTCGTTTGCCGTCTGCACTCGATAACAGACCATTAAAATTCGCTGAATTTGAAGAAAAAATAAGTCAAGCCGTTTACGTATCGGCTACGCCTGGCCAGTATGAGCTAGAGCACACTCCTGAGATGGTTGAACAAATTATTCGACCAACTGGCTTGCTTGATCCACCAATTGAAGTCCGACCAATTGAAGGGCAAATTGATGATTTAATTGGAGAAATCCATGAGCAGATTGAGCGTGACGAACGTGTCTTAGTGACGACCTTAACGAAAAAAATGTCTGAGGACTTAACGGACTACTTAAAGGAAATTGGAATTAAAGTTCGTTATTTACATTCAGAAGTAAAAACGTTAGACCGTCTAGAGATCATTCGTCAGCTTCGATTGGGGACGTTTGATGTCCTTATTGGGATCAATTTATTAAGAGAAGGGTTAGATATTCCAGAAGTATCTCTTGTCGCGATTTTAGATGCTGATAAAGAAGGATTCTTACGTGCAGAGCGATCTCTTATTCAAACAATTGGACGTGCTGCTCGAAATGAACACGGTCGAGTTATTATGTACGCAGATAAAATAACCGGTTCAATGGAAGTCGCGATTAGTGAAACAAAACGTCGTCGAGAAATTCAAGAAGCCTTTAATAAAAAACACGGCATTACGCCACAAACAATTCAAAAGAAAATCCCGGATGTGGTGCAAGCGACCTATGCTGCTGAAGATGAAGGGGAATATGACGTAACGAAGAAACCGCAACAAAAAATGACGAAAAAAGAACGCGAAAAAACAATTGCTCAAATAGAAGTAGAAATGAAGCAAGCGGCAAAAGACTTAAACTTCGAGCGGGCAGCAGAGCTTCGAGATATGCTGTTAGAGCTTAAAGCGGAAGGATGACGGTATGGCACAAGAAGAGATTATCGTTAAAGGTGCACGATCAAATAATTTAAAAAATATGGATGTATCCATTCCTAGAGGAAAGCTAGTCGTTTTGACAGGCTTGTCTGGGTCTGGAAAGTCTTCCTTAGCGTTTGATACCATTTATGCGGAAGGCCAAAGACGCTATGTAGAATCATTGTCCGCTTATGCTCGTCAATTTCTAGGACAGATGGATAAGCCTGATGTTGATGCCATTGAGGGACTGTCTCCAGCCATCTCAATTGATCAGAAAACAACGAGTCGAAACCCACGTTCAACGGTTGGGACTGTCACTGAAATTCACGACTATCTTAGGCTTCTTTATGCTCGAATTGGAAAACCGATCTGCCCTAAGCACGGTATAGAGATCACTTCACAAACGATTCAGCAAATGGTCGATCAATTGTTGCAGTTCCCTGAACGTACAAAAATGCAAATTCTTGCTCCAATGGTATCGGGGCGAAAAGGAACGCACGCAAAAGTATTTGATCAAATCAAAAAAGATGGATTTGTACGTGTGCGTGTCAATGGTGAAATGAGAGAAGCGACAGACGATATTCAGCTTGATAAAAATAAAAAACATAGTGTTGAAGTCGTCATTGACAGGATCGTTGTAAAAGATGGCATTCAAACAAGAATGGCTGACTCTCTAGAAACGGCTTTAAATCTCGCAGAAGGGCGAGTGTTAATTGACGTAATTGATGGTGAAGAATTACTCTTTAGCCAGCATCACGCTTGTCCAGAATGTGGTTTTTCCATTCCTGAGCTAGAGCCGAGATTTTTTTCGTTTAATAGCCCATACGGTGCTTGTACAACTTGCGACGGACTAGGTGTGAAGCAGGAAGTCGATGCTGAGCTTGTCATACCGGATGCTGACAGGACATTGAGAGATCATGCTGTTGCGCCGTGGGAGCCAACAAGTTCGAATTACTATCCACAATTACTTGAGGCAGTATGTGAGCATTTCTCGATAGACATGGATGTGCCGTTTAATCAGCTTCCAGAAAAACATCAATCCATTATTTTAAACGGCAGCGGAAAAGAAAAGATCTTCTTTCATTATGAAAATGACTTTGGTCGCGTACGTGAGCATATGATTGTATTTGAAGGTGTGCTTGCAAATGTTGGTCGTAGATATAGAGAAACCAGCTCTGATTACATTCGTGAACAAATGGAAACGTATATGTCGCAAAAAAACTGTCCCACGTGTAAAGGGTACCGTTTAAAGAAAGAAGCGTTAGCTGTTTTTGTAGGTGGGAAGCATTTAGGTGAAGTGAACCAATACTCATGTACGGATGCACTGCAGTTTATGCAAACATTAGAGCTATCTGAAAAAGATCGTTCAATTTCAAGGTTAATTTTGAAAGAAATAGAAGACCGAATTGGTTTTCTCATTAATGTTGGGCTTGATTATTTAACGTTATCACGAGCTGCTGGCACGTTATCAGGCGGAGAAGCACAGCGAATTCGTTTAGCAACTCAAATCGGCTCTTCTCTCATGGGGGTGCTGTACATTCTCGATGAGCCTTCTATTGGATTACATCAAAGAGATAATGATCGTTTAATTGAAACGTTAAAGCGGATGCGTGATTTAGGAAATACTTTGATTGTCGTTGAACACGATGAAGACACAATGCTAGCGGCTGATCACATTATTGATATCGGGCCAGGTGCAGGTGTACATGGTGGCTATGTAACGGCACAAGGTACACCCCAAGAGCTTATTGACGATCCGAACTCATTAACAGGTCAATATTTGGCTGGGGAAAAATTTATTCATGTGCCAACCGAACGGAGACCACTTACGGGTAGGCAGTTCGTGGTCAAAAGTGCAACAGAAAACAACTTAAAGAATATCAATGTTACGTTTCCTTTAGGTGTGTTTACTGCTATTACCGGTGTTTCGGGATCCGGTAAAAGTACGCTGGTTAATGAAATTGTTCATAAATCATTAGCGCAAAAAATTCATCGTGCTAAAGAGAAGCCAGGAAAGCACAAAGAAATTGTCGGTATTGAAGAAATGGACAAGGTCATTGATATTGATCAATCACCAATTGGACGAACGCCTAGGTCAAATCCAGCAACGTATACGAGTGTGTTTGACGATATTCGTGATGTATTTGCATTAACAAACGAAGCAAAAGTCAGAGGATATAAAAAGGGCCGGTTCAGCTTTAACGTAAAAGGTGGAAGATGTGAAGCTTGTAAAGGTGATGGGATTATTAAGATTGAAATGCACTTTTTACCTGACGTGTATGTCCCATGTGAAGTGTGCCACGGCAAACGCTATAACCGAGAAACGCTAGAAGTGACCTATAAAAATAAAACGATTGCTGATGTGCTTGAAATGACAGTAGAAGAAGGCGTTGAGTTTTTTGGTAGCATTCCAAAAATTAAGCGTAAAATCCAAACGCTTATTGATGTCGGCTTAGGCTATGTTCGTCTTGGTCAACCAGCAACAACGTTATCAGGTGGAGAAGCTCAGCGAGTCAAGCTAGCATCGCAACTTCATAAACGCCCGACTGGAAGAACCCTTTATATATTGGATGAACCAACAACAGGCTTACATGTAGATGATATTGATCGGTTATTGCATGTTCTTCAACGACTTGTTGATAATGGCGATTCGGTACTTGTTATTGAACATAATCTCGATGTCATTAAAACTGTGGATCATATTATTGATCTTGGACCAGAAGGTGGAACTGGTGGCGGACAGCTCGTTGCGCAAGGTACTCCTGAAGCGGTGGCTGAAGTAGAAGGTTCCTATACTGGCCGGTATTTAAAACCAATATTGGAAAGAGATAAAGCGCGGTACGCAGAAAAATTCGAGTTTTCATCATAAATTTTAGGGAAAATGAAACATGTGACCTTGCTTCTTCGTAATAAGATTATAAAGGCTATTAAGTAAAAAGGAGCGATCGTGATGGAAGAACGTAAAATGATTCTAAAAATGATTGAAGACGGTAAAGTTTCTGCTGAAGAAGGGCTAAAATTGCTTGAAGCAGTTGGGAAAGATGAGCAAGAAGTGCCTACTTCTCAATCAGCAGCAAGTAAGACGCGTGAAGAAGGTACAGAACGTGAAGAGTCTCCTTTCACAAAGTTTACAAGTTTTTTTGAATCAGCATTCCAAAAAGTAAGAGATGGCGACTTTGACTTTAATTTTGGTAATGGAATGGACATTCAACACACGTTTGAAGAGGATCACGTTGATATAAAAAATGTAAAGGTGTCTTTAGAAAATGGCTCCTTTACGATTGTTCCTTGGGAGAAGGATGGAGTACGACTGGAGTTAGATGCGAAAGTCTACCGTACAAACAATGCAGAACAAGCGCATGATTTTCTCTTGAAAGAATCGTCCTTTTCTGTAGAAGATGATGTCTTGCTATTCGAGACGAAATCAAAAACAATGAAAGTAAACGGAACGCTTTATGTTCCTGCTTCAACATATGATAGCGTCAAGCTTTACACATTCAATGGTTCTTTAACTGGTGAATCGTTGAATACGAAAGAATTTGAAGCAAACACAACAAACGGCTCCATTAAAACGAGTCATCTTCAAGCCTCTAAAGCAACAATAGAGACGATGAACGGGTCCATTACCGTTGATGAAAATACGTTAGGATCATTATTTGCTAAAACCTTTAATGGAACAATTAAAGTAACAGGAAAAATTGAAGATGCCGACGTAGAAACTGTTAATGGATCTATTACGTATTATTTGAATAAAAACAATGAATCCGCTGGTTATTTGGACGTAAAAACAACAACAGGAAGCGTAAAGCTCTTTGTAGCTGACGATGTTCGATTTGAAGGGAAGCTACGATCAAATGTCGGCTCCATTCACAATCATCTTGAATCATCAGAGATTCATGATGAGAAGAAAGAATTGGCACAACGCTATATGCATGTGACGGCCAACGATTCACTTCCAGGAAAGATGAAAGTTCGTGCAGTTGCGAACACAGGAAGCATTACGCTAAGAAATCAGTAAACAGTTTGTTTTGAAAGGACGTTACAACAATGAAACAATTAAAGAGATCGACAACGAAGCGTTTTATAACAGGCGTATGTGGCGGAATAGGAGAGCACTTTTCAATTGATCCGACTATCATTCGTTTAATTGCTGTGATTTTGGCATTGGTCACAACGGTTTGGCCCGTCGTACTTGCCTATATTATCGCTACATTTATTATGCCGGCAGAGTAGTAAGGAGGGCTTTTTATGAGATGGTTACTTGGTCTTGTGCTTAATGCACTCGTGTTATTACTTCTATCAGCGTTATTCTCTGGGTTTACGTTAAGTGGCTTTGGAGCAGCGTTGATTGCAGCGCTTATTTTATCTGTTTTAAATTGGACAGTGAAACCAGTGCTAACCATTTTAACGTTACCGATTACCATTTTGACACTAGGACTGTTTTTATTCGTCATTAGTGCGTTAACGTTAATGCTAACAGCTTGGTTAATGGGAAGCTACTTTGTGATCGATGGATTTGGTATTGCGCTGCTCGCAGCTGTCATCATTGCACTGTTTCAGACTTTGCTTATTAATCCAGTTAAAAGAAGCTAACGTACCATACGATTAAGGAGAACAGGCGTGGATGCTTATTTCCACGTCTTTCTTTTTGTTCATTGAGTGGATCTTTTATAAGTTTTATGACTCTAGAGAAAATCGTGCTACAATATGGCTAGTGAAAAGCAATGTAAAAGAGGTGCACAAATGATAAAAGTGACAGCAAACGATATATTAGAGAAGTTTCACTTTGAATTGCTAGCTGGAGAAGAAGGAATTTATCGCCCGATTACAACAAGCGATATTTCTCGTCCAGGCATAGAGATGGCTGGTTTTTTTACCTATTATCCAGCTCGAAGATTACAGCTGATTGGTAGAACGGAGCTATCGTTCATTAAATCACTATCAGATGAGGAAAAAGAAGAACGATTAACCAAATTATGTACATATGATACACCTGGAATTATTTTATCTCGTGGACTTGAGGCGCCTTCTCAATTGATCGCGGCAGCCAATAAAAAAAATGTTCCGGTTTTACGATCGACTTTAACAACAACACAGTTAAGTAGCCGCGTAACAAACTACTTAGAGAGTGAGCTAGCGCCTGTGACTGCGGTTCATGGAGTACTTGTTGATATTTATGGTATTGGCGTATTAATTACAGGTGGTAGTGGTGTAGGTAAGAGTGAAACGGCGCTCGATCTTGTTCGAAGAGGGCACAGACTTGTGGCTGATGATTCTGTAGAAATTCGTCAACAAAATGAGGATACATTGGTTGGGCATCCTCCTCCATTACTCCAGCATTTATTGGAGATTCGTGGATTAGGCATTATCAATGTTATGACACTCTTTGGAGCCGGAGCGGTTCGCCCATTTAAACGAATTAGTTTATGTATGAATTTAGAAACATGGGATCAAAAGAAAGCTTATGATCGACTAGGTCTCGAAGAAGATAAAATGAAAATTTTCGATACAGAGATTACGAAATTAACGGTGCCTGTGAGACCAGGGCGAAATTTAGCTGTTATTATTGAAGTCGCTGCTATGAATTTTCGTTTAAAGCGTTTAGGCTTTAATGCGGCCCAAGAATTTTCTGAACGGTTAACGCAAGTAATTGAACAGGGTGACAATGAAGATTTTTAAAATGAACGTTTGTGAGGTGAACTAAAGTGAATACACAAATCGAACCGATGGATCGAGTGTTTATTTCTCTTGGTCCAATTGATATTTATTGGTATGCTGTTTTGATTCTTTTAGGTGTTGGAGTCGGTTATTTATGGGCTCGCTCTGAAGGGGAAAAACGAGGGTTACCAAAAGAAACTTATGCAGACTTACTTGTGTGGGCGTTACCAATTTCCATTATTTGCGCAAGAGCCTATTATGTCATTTTCAGGTGGGACCAGTTCGCAGATAGTCCGATGAGTGTGTTTAACATTCGTGAAGGTGGAATTGCCATTCATGGTGCCTTAATCGGTGCAGTTGTTACAGCTATTATTTTTGCGCGTGTGAAGAAGCTATCGTTCTGGAAAATAGCTGATGTTGCAGCACCAGCTATTTTAATTGGTCAAGCGATCGGTCGCTGGGGGAATTTTGTTAACCAAGAAGTGTACGGCGGCGAAGTATCACGGACGTTTTTAGAAAGTTTGTTTTTACCTGATTGGATCATTAATCAAATGTATATTAATGGGGCTTACTATCACCCGACATTTTTATACGAATCTTTATGGAGTATTCTTGGTGTCGTCATCCTTATTTTGCTACGCAAAGTGAATTTACGCCAAGGGGAACTTTTCTTCTCTTACGTCATCTGGTATTCAGTCGGACGGTTCTTCATTGAGGGGATCCGTTTAGATTATTTACTGATTGGAGAGACCCTTAGAACAGCACAGTTATTATCACTTATTCTCATTGGTTTATCCATTATTCTTTGGGCGTATCGACGCATCGTCGTAAAGCCACCAAGATATTTAGATACAGATAGCGATAGTAAACAGAAAAAGAAAAAATAGAAAGAAGGGATACCATGGGAGTGGTGAAACGAGGACTGTTATCAGGTTTACAGACAACATGGACGTTAGGCAAAATTATTTTTCCCATTACATTGTTTGTCACGCTGCTCGGCTACACGCCGGTGCTCGGTTGGATCGCTTCAGGCATTGCGCCTATTATGAATGTAATTGGCTTACCAGGCGAAGCTGCTATTCCGTTAGTTATCGGAAATGTGTTGAATTTATTTGCGGGAATTGGCGCCATTCTCTCCCTTGACTTGACGATCAAAGAAGTATTCATTCTCGCTATTATGTTATCTTTTTCGCACAATCTCATTGTGGAATCAGCAGTCGCTACAAAGGTTGGAATAAAAGTGTTTCCGATTGTAGCTGTTCGAATCTTTCTCGCCCTATTTTCAGCATTTGTAATTAATCTAGTGTGGGATGGTGGAAGTGAACAGGCTGTTTACGGTCTTGCTTCTGCTACACAAACAGCTGAACCAACAACACTACTAGGTATGATTGCTGTAGGGTTACAGACTGCTTTTTGGGGTGTTGCACAATTAGCGTTAGTTGTCATTCCACTTATGCTGATCGTGCAAATTATGCGTGAACGTGGCTGGTTAAAAGTAATCTCTCAATGGCTTTCTCCTCTAACGCGCTTAATTGGTGTCGATCGAAATACATCGGTGACCTTGGCTTCTGGTTTAACAATCGGTCTTGCTTATGGAGCAGGGGTCATGATTGATGCCGTTAAAGAAGACAAAGTGAAGAAGAAAGATCTTTATATCGTGTTTATTTTCCTTGTCGCTTGTCATGCTGTTGTGGAGGATACTCTTGTTTTTGTTGTTCTAGGTATTCCGGTTTGGCCGCTTCTTGTCATTCGTGTTATTACGGCTTTGTTATTAACTATTGTCATTTCAAGAGTGTGGACCCGATTAGAAAAAAGAAAAGAATCATCGTATAGAAAGGAAACCGCATATGACCATTAATACCATTTTGTTTGATTTAGACGGAACCCTTATTGATACAAATGAGCTCATTATCCAATCATTTTTGCATACACTTGAGCCAGATTATCCAGGTCAGTATTCAAGAGAAACAGTCCTCCCATTTATTGGTCCTTCTCTTCAAGAAACGTTTTCGTCCATAAATAAAGAGAAAGCAGCGACGTATATAGAGACCTATCGAACACATAATCATCACCATCATGACTCGCTTGTGACCATCTACCCTGGTGTAAAAGAAGGCGTTAAACGATTACATGATGAAGGCTACAAGCTTGCCATTGTAACAACGAAAATAAAAGAAACTGCGATGATGGGCCTAAAGCTGACAGGCTTGGATGCGTATTTTGATGTTATTATAGGTCTAGATGATGTAACGAAAGAAAAGCCTAATCCTGAGCCTATCTATAAAGCGCTTGAACAATTAAATGCTAAAGCGGAAGAAGCGATTATGGTTGGGGATAATTCTCATGACATTTTGGCAGGAAAAAATGCAGGAACAGTAAGTGTAGGTGTTGGCTGGGCACTTAAAGGAGAGGCATTTTTGAAGTCATTCGAACCTGATTATATTATACGATCCATGGATGATCTTCTTGCGATTGTAAAAGAAAGATGAGTAGACGAACGGAGCGCTACCCGGTTTCTGGAACGAATTCGCTTTGGCAGCTTTATAAGACCGTATCTTTCGGGAAAGTAATAAAAATTTTTATTATTAGTCAAACCGCACGAATTACACCATCATTTCGCGTGAAAAACTGGCTTTATCGTACGTTTTTAAACATGAAGATTGGCGACTACACAGCCTTTGCGTTAATGGTTATGGTAGATGCCATGTTTCCAGAGCGTATTAAGGTTGGCACAAATACCATCATTGGATACAATACGACCATCCTTGCGCATGAATACCTCATCCAAGAATATCGCTTAGGCGACGTCATCATTGGTGACGATGTGATGATTGGAGCAAATTGTACCATTCTACCTGGAGTCATTATTGGCGATCGAGCCGTAATTGGTGCAGGCACCGTTGTACATAAGGATGTGGAAAGTGATACATTTGTCGCTGGGAGTCCGATGCGTGTGATAAAAAGACAGAATGAGCAGAACTAAAGGCTTGGAAATCAATCCAAGTCTTTTTTGTTAACCTTGAACTAGTTGACTTTCTAAGCGAACAAATGTAAACTATTAAAAAACTTTAATTCATTAGCGATTTACCAAACTAAAGCATTTGAGGTGTTTTCCTTGTCACAGCTATTTTTATTTGAGAAACCTTTGGGGATGAGAGATCGATTGCCTCATCAACACCATTTACAAAATAAAATTTCTACACAGTTAATGCAAACAATTGGAGAATGGGGATATGAAAAAGTTCAGACTCCTGCATTAGAGTATTTTGAAACAGTGGGAAAACTATCGGCTATCCCAGATCAGCAGTTGTTTAAATGCTTTGACTTGTCAGGGAACACACTTGTATTACGTCCCGATATGACTGCGCCAATTGCTCGTCTTGTTTCCTCGACAATGAAAAGAGAATCGTTCCCACTGCGCTTATCTTACCATTCCAATTTATACAGGGCTCAACAATTAGAGGGAGGTAGACCAGCGGAATTTGAACAAGTTGGTGTTGAACTAATTGGTGATGCTACAACAAGCGGTGACAGTGAGGTCTTTGTTCTTTTTCAAGAAGCGATGCAAACAATTGGCCTAGAGCGGTATCAGCTTGTTTTAGGTCACATCGGTTTTATCCGAGCGTTATTAAACGAGTCGGTGCCTGCCGATCAAGCAGAACAACTTCAACGTTATTTATTTGAAAAAAATGATGTTGGTTTTCGCGAAGCGGTTTATACGTATGAACTTCCCTCGGACATTGAAAATCGCTTAATTCAATTGCTTGAGTTGCGAGGTAATGCGTATGTGTTGGACGAAGCAGAACAGTTGGTAGCTTCAGAAGAGGGAAAAAAGGCTATTCACGAACTGCGAGGCATTTTGGATGTATTACAAGAAGAAGGATTTGAATCGTTTGTTCAATTTGATTTAAGCACGGTTCTTCATATGAGCTATTATACTGGTTTTGTATTTGAAGCCTATCATGAAGATGTTGCCCAAGCCTTAGGGGGCGGGGGACGGTACGATGAACTATTGAAAAAGTTTGGACGTACGGCTCCGGCAACGGGATTTGGTTTAAGAATTGATTTACTCAGTGAAGTGTACTCAAGTGAAAACGAGCCGGACAAAAAGTGGTGTGTGTTGTATCATCATTCTAGACGGAAAGAAGCGTATAAAAAAGCCGCTGAATTACGCCAACGCGGTAAAGCTGTTATTGTACAAGATCAAGCTGGTCTATCAGAAAATTGGGTGAACGAACAAGTAGAGCTGGCGTATATTCATTTTGAAGAGGAGTAGGCACATGAGACCGTTAACGATTGCGATGCCAAAAGGTCGGATCTTTGATGAAGCTGTAAAATTGTTGCGTGCTGCAGGCTATCAGCTTCCAGAGACTTTTGAAGAATCGCGAAAATTAATTATAGATGTACCCGAAGAAAACTTACGCTTTGTCCTAGCGAAGCCAATGGATGTTCCTACCTATGTAGAACAAGGCGTTGCCGATGTAGGTGTTGCCGGGAAGGATGTCATGCTTGAAGAAAAGCGTGATGTTTATGAAATGCTTGATTTAAACATTAGTGCTTGCTATTTAGCAGTGGCAAGTTTACCAAATTATCAAAAAGGTGAATTGCATCCTAAAGTAGCTTCTAAGTATCCGAATTTAGCCATTCAATATTTTAAAGAACAAGGGGAGCAAGTGGAAGTCATTAAACTTAATGGATCGATTGAGCTCGCGCCTATAATGGGTCTAGCAAATCGCATTGTTGATATTGTGTCAACTGGTCAAACGCTAAAAGAAAATGGATTAGTTGAGTTAGAGAAGATCCAAGAAATTACCTCGCGATTTATTGTTAACGCTTCGAGCTATCGCTTAAAAGGCGAAGAGATTCAGCGAATGATTAAACAGTTACAAGCTGTAGTGTAGGAGGATAAAGGATGCAGGTTATACGTCTAGAAAAAGAAAAAACTGTGGTGCAAAAAAATCTTCGCTTACAAGAGAATGAACGGGTCGTTCAAAGCGTTGCGGATATTATTGAACAAGTAAAAGTAGGCGGAGACAAAGCGTTAGTTGAATTAACGAAGCAATTTGACGGGGCTACGGTTTCCTCGTTCCTCGTTACAAAAGAAGAGATTGAAACTGCCTATAGAACAATTCGTAATGAAGAGCTCGATGCGATTAAACAGGCGATTAAAAACGTTACAACTTATCATGAAGAGCAAATTAACACATCTTGGATGCAAACAAAAGATGATGGGACCTTGCTAGGTCAAAAGGTAACGCCACTGGACGCAGTAGGGCTTTATGTTCCAGGTGGTAAAGCTGCGTATCCTTCTTCTGTCATTATGAATGCAGTCCCTGCACTTGTAGCGGGCGTTGAACAGATAGCGGTCGCATCCCCACCAGATCAATTCGGCCATCTTCCCGCAGGTGTTCTCGTTGCTGCAAATGAATTAGGTATCCAATCCATCTATAAAGTTGGTGGTGCTCAAGCAATTGCTGCTTTTGCTTATGGTACAGAATCAATTGCCAAAGTCGACAAGATTACAGGACCTGGAAACCAGTATGTGGCGTTAGCAAAGCGAGCAGTTTTTGGAGAAGTTGATATTGATATGATTGCTGGTCCTAGTGAAATTTGTGTCTTAGCTGATGAAGGTGCAAACCCATCATACATTGCAGCCGACTTACTGTCCCAAGCTGAACACGATGAAATGGCATCAGCGATCCTTGTCACAACATCACATTCATTAGCTGAAGCTGTTAAGGAAGAAGTAGCAAACCAGCTAAATGTACTCCCGAATTCTGAGATTGCGAGGCAAGCGATTTCGGACTATGGTCAAATTTACATCTGTTCTTCCGTTGAACAGACCATTGGTGTAGTCAACGACTTGGCATGTGAACACGTTGAAATTATGACAGACGCCCCGATGGAAATGCTAGGGAAAATAAAGCATGCAGGTGCTATTTTTATTGGTCCCTATAGTGCCGAGGTTGTTGGGGATTATATGGCAGGGCCAAGCCACGTCTTGCCCACCAATGGGACAGCTAGATTTTCAAGTCCATTATCCGTAGATGATTTTATAAAAAAAACAAGCGTCATTTCATACAGTAAAGCAGCGTTTGAAGGGGATGCTCAGGCGATCATGACGTTGGCTCGAATGGAAGGGCTAGAGGCGCATGCAAGAGCGATAGAAGTTCGATTAAAGGGGGAGACGAAATGAGTCGAGAAGCATCTATTCAGCGAAAAACAGGTGAAACAGATATACAATTAACCGTACAATTAGATGGTGAAGGACAGATCGAGTTAAATACAGGTGTTCCGTTTCTTGAACACATGCTGCATTTATTTGCAAAGCACGGACAATTTGACTTAAACGTCCAAGCTGAGGGGGATATAGAAGTAGATGCGCATCATACAACCGAAGATATAGCTATCTGTTTAGGAGAAGCGTTTAAAGATGCACTCGGTTCAAAAGAGGGAATTCGACGCTACGGATCAGCAACTGTTCCAATGGATGATGCACTTGCTCAAGTCGTAGTTGATTTAAGCAATCGCCCTCATTTAGAATATCGTGTGGACCTTCCGAGTGAAACAGTTGGAACGTTTGATACAGAGCTAGTACGAGAATTTTTTTGGAAGCTGGCGTTAGAAGCAAGAATGAATGTACACATTATCGTTCATTATGGACACAATACCCACCATATTATTGAAGCCATCTTTAAAGCGTGTGCGAGAGCCCTCCGTGAAGCGGCAAGCATTGATCCAAATCAGAGAGGGCTTTTATCGACGAAGGGGATGCTCTAATGATTGGCATTATTGATTATGGTATGGGCAACCTTCATTCTGTATCAAAAGCATTAGAACGACTTCAATTTCCATATCTTATTAGCGGTAATCCAGATGAATTAATGGAATGCGATGCTTTTATCTTGCCAGGAGTTGGTGCCTTTCCTGATGCTATGAAAAACTTGGACACAACCGGTTTACGCACGTTTCTCGACCAGCATGTTTATCAACAAAAACCACTATTGGGTATTTGTTTAGGGATGCAGCTCTTATTTGAAAAAAGCACAGAATATGGAGAAACAGCAGGTCTCGCTTACTTAAATGGAAATGTGATCCATTTTTCTGAAAAACAACACCATGCTCATTCATCTTTAAAAATTCCTCATATGGGGTGGAACCGTCTCGCTTTTTTAAATGAAAAAACAAGCACAGGAGGCATTGAAGAGGGCTATGTTTATTTCGTTCATTCATATGTGGTAGAAGCGCCTGATGAGCTCATGGCAGCAAAAGCAGATTACGGGTGCGATGTGCCTGCAATTGTAGAGAAAGACCTCGTTTTCGGAATGCAATTTCATCCCGAAAAAAGTGGACAAGTTGGTACGGCATTACTAAAACGATTTGGGGAACTGGCAGAAAAGGGAGTGGACTGAATGGGAATGACGATTTATCCAGCAATCGATATTTTAAATGGACAGTGTGTTCGCTTAGAGCAAGGTGATTATGAAAAAAACACGGTGTATAGCCACTCACCGCTACAAACAGCTCAATCGTTTCAAGACGCTGGTGCCAAATGGGTTCACATTGTTGATTTAGATGGAGCAAAAGAGAAAAAGCCTGTTAACAATCCGCTTATAGCGGAAATGGCGTCGCAGCTGACTATTCCTGTACAAGTTGGTGGTGGCATTCGAACAGAGGAAGATATTGATTACTATTTAAATCTTGGTGTAAAACGAGTGATTTTAGGTAGCGTGGCGGTTAATAATTTGGCTTTTACAAAAGAGATGGTAAAAAAATATGGCGAGTCAATCGTCATTGGCTTAGATGCACGTGATGGGTTAGTGGCGACAGAGGGCTGGATTGAAACATCAAACGTTCAAGCTGAAGAGTTAGCAAGAATTCTACTTGATTCAGGCGTGAAAACGATTATTTATACAGACATTTCAAAGGACGGTATGCTAGAAGGACCGAACATTGCCGCTTGCGAAAAACTGGCGAATATAGCTGGGAAGAGCGCACAAATTATTGCTTCAGGTGGCGTTAGTCAGCTTCAAGACATAGAAGCACTTTGTCAGACCACGGTTTCCGGAGTCATTGTTGGTAAAGCACTTTACGCCAATCGTTTTACTTTGGAAGAAGCGGTGAAAGTAGGCGAGGAAACCAATGCTAACTAAACGAATTATCCCATGTTTAGATGTGAAAGAAGGGCGAGTCGTTAAAGGAACACAATTTCTATCGTTACGAGATGCTGGCGACCCGGTGGAGCTTGCTCACTATTATGATGAGCAAGGTGCGGACGAACTTGTTTTCTTAGATATCTCGGCATCTCATGAAGGTAGAAAAACCATGTTAGATGTTGTGGAAAAAGTAGCAGCGTCTATTTCTATTCCATTTACAGTTGGTGGCGGTATTAATACAAACGAAAACATTCGGAACATTTTACAAGCAGGTGCAGATAAAGTTTCGTTAAATACGGCAGCACTCATAAGACCCGAATTTATTGAAGAAGCGTCGCGCTTCTTTGGCTCACAATGTATTGTTGTTGCCATTGACGCTAAGTTTGATTCAATATCGGATACCTGGAAAGTCTATACTCATGGTGGTCGTAAAGAGACCGATTGGACAGCTGACGCTTGGGCCATGCAAGCAGTTCAATTAGGAGCAGGGGAATTGCTTGTGACAAGTATGGATAAAGATGGGGAGAAATCGGGCTTTGATGTACCTCTCCTGCAAAAGCTAACGGATTGTGTCAATGTACCTATTATTGCTTCAGGAGGAGCAGGAGAAGCTACGCATTTTGTTGATGTCTTCCAAAAAGCCACAGTTGATGCGGCTTTGGCAGCATCAATCTTTCACTATAAAGAAACAACGATTGATGCAGTGAAAAAGGTATTAAAAGAAAAAGGAGTGCATGTACGATGACGAACGTTCAATTCAACGAAAATGGGCTTGTACCAGCCATTGTTCAAGATGCGCAAACGAAGGAAGTGTTGACATTAGCGTACATGAATCAAGAAGCACTCGACTTGACGATAGAGACGAAAGAATCGTGGTTTTATAGTCGTTCTAGAAAAGAACTATGGAATAAAGGCGCAACGTCTGGCAACAAGCAGGAAGTAATTGAAATCCGTTACGATTGTGACCAAGATGCTGTCTTGCTTTTCGTTAACCCGAAAGGCCCTGCTTGCCATACAGGAGCCGTAAGTTGTTTTAAAGGCGACAGTGAGAACGATAGGAATACAAGTAATCCATTCGCTATACTCGAATCTCTTGAAAAAACGATATCTAATCGGAAAAAAGAAATGCCAGAAGGTGCGTATACAACATACCTCTTTACGGAAGGCATTGATAAAATCCTTAAAAAGGTTGGCGAAGAGGCAAGCGAAGTCATTATTGCAGCGAAGAATGAGGATCAAACAGAGATGCATTGGGAAGTTGCTGACTTATTCTATCACCTCCTTGTACTATTAGAAGAAAAAAATATTCCGTTAGCAGCTATTATGAACACGCTAGAACAGCGTCATAAAGACTAGATTTTCGAAAAAAGTCAAACGATCCGTTGACTTTTTTCTTTTTTTTAGCAAAAATGTAGTCGGAACGAGAGCTGGATTAAGCTATAATGTATACTTGAGCATTGATTAGATTTGCTTGGAGGTAACAACGGATGATGCGAAAAAAGCAAGCAAGTAATAAGATTCATTCAAATGTCGTCATCCCATTTTATCGAAGTGGCGATTATTTCTTTCATAAAGGATTGGCTGCATTTCACGATAAGCGTTTATCCCGTGCAGCGAAGTTATTTGAGCGAGCTGTGAAATTAACGGAAACAGAACCGATTTTTAAAATTCAATTAGCAGCAGTATTAACCGAACTTGGCGAATATGAACGTTCCAATGAGTTGCTGTACCAAATTTTAGAAACGTACAATGATGAGCATCCAGTATGTCATTTTTTCATTGCGAATAATGAAGTGTTTCTTGGCCATTTTTTTCAAGCCGAAAAGCACGTTACACGTTATTTAGCATTAGAACCAAAAGGGGCATTTGTTGACGATGCAAAAGAATTAGCTGAGCTGTTTGAAGAAGATCCTCTTGATGAAGAAGAGAAGGAAGAAGAGTCATTAAATAACCATGAAAATGCATGGATTCTCTTAACTGAAGGAAATGTAAGAGAGGCTATCCCATTGCTTAAAAAGGTTCTTGATATACAGCCTGAAAATTGGGCAGCCCAAAATCATTTAGCAGAGGCTCTGTTTCGGACGGGACAGGAGCAATTGGCTTTTGATAAGTGTGAAGAGATACTCGAAGCTGATCAAGGCAATTTACTGGCACTTTGTAATATAGCCGTTTTTCATCATCAACTAGGTTATAAAGAGAAAGCGAACGAGTATGGAGAGATCCTAAAAAAAATCAAACCAATCCACTATGACTCCAAAATTCGTCTTATTCATGTTCTTTGCCACATTGGTGCTTATGAAGAAGTAGCTTTACGCAAAAAAGATCATACATTGCTAAAAGAGCAATCGCTATTTCATTGCTTTGCTGTAGCAGACTATCATGTTGGAAATGTTGAGTCAGCAATGGATATGATGAAAGCAGCGTTTGTTGTCGGCGATGCAAGAGTCAAATCCTGTATGGAGAAAATGGAACGTGGAGAACGCGACTCCGTTTTGTTCTCCATGATGGAACGTGAGGCAGGCTTGAGCATGTTAGTAGACAATCAGTCGGAAACTCCGCTAGGATAAGAGTGAAACGGATAAGATATCGGAATTAGAAAAGACTATTAGAAGAGTGGATCTTCTTTAGATGAGGCGCATGAATAAGAGAGAGAATTGGCGCGTAAGGAGTGTTAAACATGTCAACTGAAACAATTTATGATGTCATAATAGCAGGTGCAGGTCCAGCAGGAATGACAGCTGCTGTATATACATCAAGAGCAAATTTAAAAACCTTAATGCTTGAAAGAGGTATGCCAGGTGGTCAAATGGCTAATACAGAGGAAGTAGAGAACTATCCAGGATTTGACCATATTCTTGGACCGGATTTATCCAATAAAATGTTTGAGCACGCAAAAAAATTCGGTGCAGAGTACGGATATGGAGATATAAAAGAAATTATTGATGAAGGCGATACGAAAAAAATTATCGCTGGTTCAAAAGAATACAGAGCCCGAGCAGTGATTGTGTCGACAG
Source organism: Shouchella hunanensis (assembly GCF_028735875.1). Lineage (GTDB taxonomy): Bacteria > Bacillota > Bacilli > Bacillales > Bacillaceae_D > Shouchella > Shouchella hunanensis. Next base: position 503,433 of record NZ_CP117834.1, on the reverse strand, counting down.
GTGCAGAATACAAGAAGTTAGGTATTCCAGGAGAGCAAGAATTAGGCGGTCGTGGTGTCTCGTATTGTGCTGTTTGTGATGGGGCTTTCTTTAAAGAGCGAGAGTTAATCGTTGTTGGCGGCGGAGATTCAGCAGTAGAAGAAGCCGTTTATTTAACTCGCTTTGCATCAAAAGTAACGATTGTGCATCGACGTGATCAACTTCGTGCCCAAAAGATACTACAAGATCGCGCTTTTGCCAATGATAAAGTCGAATTTGTTTGGAATAAAGTCGTAACCGAGATTAATGAGAAAGACGGAAAAGTTGGCGGCGTTACCTTGGAAGATACAGAGACAGGTGAGACATCTACTATGAGTGCAGACGGTGTGTTCGTCTATATTGGGATGTTGCCACTTAACGAAAGTGTTAAAAACCTTTCTATTACCAACGAAGAAGGCTATATTGAAACGAACGAAGAAATGGAAACAAAAATCCCAGGCGTATTCGCTGCTGGAGACGTTCGAGAAAAATCACTTCGCCAAATTGTAACAGCTACAGGTGATGGGTCTATAGCCGCGCAAAATGTTCAACATTACCTTGAGCATTTAGACGACCAGAAAAAAGTCATCTCAGAATAAAGATATTTTCTTTTAAAGTATCTGTAACCTATTTGAAACAGAGGGGTGCTAAAATAAGAATTGTAATTGACCCCCTTTTTTATTATAGAGTTTTCTTGATGAGCGCGGATGGAATCCGTGCTCCTTTTTTTGTCGTTTTTGAAGAAGGGAGAATCATTGTCGCTTTTCTCATTTAACTGTATACTATAGAATTAGGAACGTGGGGTGATGAAGTTGCAACGGATAACCAATTGTATTTTAACTTCTGAGGAACAATGCCTTTTGTTGCAAAAGCCAAGTAAAGGCTGGTGGGTCGCTCCAGGTGGAAAAATGGAACCAACAGAGACGATTCAAGAAGCAGCAATTAGAGAATTGAAAGAAGAAACAGGTCTTCTTGTGAAGCAGCCAGAACTTCAAGCGGTAACAACAATGGTGATTGTTAATGAAGACGAGAGCATTCAGAATGAGTGGATGATGTTTACGTTTAAGGCTGTCGAAGCTTCAGGTCAACTGTTTAAACATTCTCCTGAAGGGAAGTTGCAGTGGCAACCTAATCAAGCATATCAAACCTTGCCGATGGCTGAAGGCGACCGGCTTATATTCGATCACGTCTTTCATGGCAAAGGAATGTTATATAGCACGTTTTATTATGATACATCACATAACCTATTAAAAGAAAGAAGAAGTTCGGCTTTTATGTAAGGAGGGCTCGACGTTGAAAAGTGCAGATGTAGAAGTTGTCGTTATAACAGGAATGTCTGGTGCTGGGAAAACGGTAGCTGTGCAAAGCTTTGAAGATTTAGGCTATTATTGCGTTGATAACCTTCCTCCGGCACTGTTGCCTAAGTTTATTGAGCTAATTGAAGGCGGCGTTGATAAAGTGACAAAAGTCGCTTTAGTGATGGATTTAAGAGGACAATCGTTCTTTGATGAATTCTTTCGAGCGATTGATTCCCTTCGCGAGGAACCGGCAGAACGAATTCATATTCAAATTTTGTACTTAGATGCCAAAGATGCAAAGCTTGTACAGCGTTATAAAGAGACAAGGCGGACTCACCCGCTAGCTAAGAGTGGATTGCCGTTAGAAGGGATTAAGAAAGAGCGCGAACTTCTTGAAGAAATGAAAGGAAGAGCGCAGCAAATTATCGATACGACAGAATTAAAGCCTGTTCAACTACGTTCGAAAATAATGGAGCGCTTTTCTTCTAATGTTAGTGAGGCATTTACGGTTCACTTTGTCTCGTTTGGTTTCAAATATGGGATTCCGATTGATGCAGATGTCGTGTTTGATGTTCGGTTTTTACCTAACCCTCACTATTTAGATGAGCTTCGGCCAAAAACCGGTCTTCAATCAGAAGTTTCATCTTACGTATTAAAGTGGAAAGAAACGAAGCAATTTTTAGATAAATTAACGGATTTGTTCGACTTTACGCTACCGCACTACAAACGAGAAGGGAAAAGTCAGGTTGTTATAGGGATAGGATGCACAGGGGGTCAGCATCGTTCGGTGACACTTGCAGAATATTTAGCAGACTATTACAACCCACACTATAATGTCTATGCATCTCATCGAGACATCGATAAGAGGAAGGCTAACTCCTTATGAGAAAAAAAGTTGTCGTAATTGGCGGCGGAACAGGACTATCTGTCATCTTAAAAGGATTAAAGACATACCCTGTCGATATTACAGCCATTGTAACTGTTGCCGATGACGGTGGAAGTTCTGGTATTTTAAGAAAAGAATTAGATATTCCACCTCCGGGAGATGTTCGAAATGTTTTGGTCGCACTGGCAGAAGTGGAACCGTTAGTGGAAGAGTTATTTCAACATCGATTCGCGAGTGGCGACGGATTAAATGGCCACTCCCTTGGAAACTTATTGTTGGCAGGAATGACGTCTATCACTGGTGACTTTCAGAAAGGGATCGCTACATTGAGTCGAGTCTTAAATGTTCGGGGAAGTGTATTACCTGCGGCGAATAAAAGCATTATTTTACATGCTGAAATGGAAGACGGTACTCATGTGAGTGGTGAATCAAAAATTCCCCTTGCAGAAAAGAAAATTAAGCGTGTTTATTTAACACCAAAGGACATCTCTCCATTATCAGAGACGTTACATGCATTAAAAACAGCAGACTTAATTGTTTTAGGACCTGGTTCTCTTTATACGAGTATTTTGCCGAATTTGTTAGTACCTGGTATTGTTGAAGCCATTATGACTTCGAAGGCAAAAAGAGCTTATATTTGTAATGTCATGACGCAAGCTGGAGAAACGGATCATTATGCGGTCTCGGATCATGTTCAAGCCATTCTTACCCATTGTCAAAGCCAAATTGTGCAACATGTGTTAGTCAATCATCAGCAGTTGACAGAAACGGCACTTTCCCGTTATCGCATGGAGAAAGCTGAGCAAGTCGTCATTGACGAGACGAAGTTAAAAGAATTAGGAGTTTCGGTTATAAAAGATCAGTTTGTGGTAGAATCAGATTATAAGCTTAGGCACGATGCAAAGAGAGTGTCTGAAGCATTATTGAGTTTATTGGATATAGAAAAATAAAGAGTAAGAACGCGTGTTGGATCTGTTCAGTTAGAAAGGGTGGTCGGGCGTGTCTTTTGCAGCAAGCGCCAAAAAGGAGTTAACACAGCTTGACGTGCAGTCCTGCTGTGCTAGAGCTGAACTTTCTGCGTTGATTCGCATGAATGGCTCGTTATCGTTAGCAAATCAGCAGATCAGCCTAGATGTTACAACGGAAAATGCAGCAATCGCAAGAAGGATGTATACATTAATCAAACGATTGTATCCTCATATACACATTGAATTACTTGTCAGAAAAAAAATGAGGCTAAAGAAAAACAATGTTTATCTTGTACGTATTACAAAAGAAGCGCGAGAACTTTTAGGGGACTTACACATTTTAAAAGAACCATTTGAATTTATACGTACAATTTCCCCCTCTATTGTGCAAAATGCGTGTTGTAAACGAGCCTATTTAAGAGGGGCGTTTTTGGCAGGGGGGTCCATTAACCATCCTGAAACCTCTTCTTATCATCTTGAGATATTCTCTCTCTATGAAGAGCACAATCAAGCAGTATGTGAATTAATGAACGAATTTTCCTTATCAGCCAAGACACTTGAGAGGAAAAAAGGGTTTATTACGTATCTAAAGGAAAGCGAGAAAATTACGGAATTCCTGAACATCATTGGTGCACATCAAGCTTTGCTTTATTTTGAAGACGTACGCATCTTAAAAGATATGCGAAACTCAGTGAATCGACTTGTAAATTGCGAAACAGCAAACTTGAATAAAACGGTTGGTGCTGCCCTTCGCCAGGTCGAAAATATTCGCTTCATTGAAAAAGAAATTGGTTTGGATCAGCTTCCACCCAAATTACAAGAAATTGCAAAGCTACGAGTGACCCACCAAGATGTAACATTAAAGGAACTTGGTGAAATGGTTGAGGGTGGTAAGGTGAGCAAGTCTGGAGTCAATCATCGTTTGCGAAAAATTGATGAATTTGCAGACAAGCTTAGAAACGGTACGTATAATCAGAAATAAAGGTAACTATTAAGTATAAAGGAGAAGAATTATGGCGCAAAAAGAAGTAACAATTGAGTTGAAAACGGGCTTGCAAGCACGTCCAGCAGCACTTTTTGTACAAGAGGCAAATCGCTTTGCAGCAGATGTTTATATTGTCAAAGATCATTCTAAAGTTAATGCAAAAAGCATTATGGGGTTAATGAGTCTTGCTCTTGGAAAGGGAACCGTTATTACCATTGTAACGGAAGGGCATGATGAAGACGAAGCGTTAGATGCTCTTGTTGAGTATGTTCAGAACGAAGATTGATCGAACATCCTTTTTAGACTATGTTCTTTTTGAAACCGAAGAAAGTGGTGGTTCGTATACAATCAAAAGGGGTTGAGCATATGCGTGATAACGATATTATTGATTATCGAGAAGAGAAAGAGCCGGATGGAAAAGTGGCGGTTACGTTACTTTATGTCTTGAGTTTTTTTGCACCGATACTTGCGCCATTACTTATATGGCTCTTGTTAAAAAGAGAATCGGACTTTGTTGACTTTCACGGCAAACAATATTTTAACTTCTTTCTTTCGTACACGATCTATTCACTTATCGGTAGTATTCTCATTTTCGTAGTAATTGGCTTTATCATTGTACCAATCGTTTGGTTATTGGGAATTATATTTACCATCGTTGCTGCAGTTAAGAGTTACTATGGTGAATACTATGTCATACCGCTAAGCATTCAATTCTTCAAACCATAAAAAACTCAATTATTGCTAAGCAATAATTGAGTTTTTTTGTTGTTATTTTTTGTTCGTTTCGAATACTTTATCAATCAAACCGTATTCTTTTGCTTGATCAGCCGTCATAAAGTTATCACGATCTGTATCTTTTGCAATTTGCTCATACGGTTGACCAGTGCGTTCAGCCATGATTTCATTAAGCTTCTGGCGCATTTCAATAATTCTTCTTGCATGGATTTCCATATCGGAAGCTTGACCTTGCATACCGCCTAGTGGTTGGTGAATCATCACTTCACTATTAGGAAGAGCCATTCGTTTACCTTTTGCACCTGCTGTTAGAAGGAATGCACCCATAGATGCTGCCATTCCTGTACAGATTGTGGATACGTCAGGTTTGATAAACTGCATCGTATCATAAATCGCCATTCCAGCAGTAATGGAGCCACCAGGAGAGTTAATGTAAATCGAAATATCTTTCTCAGGGTCTTCCGCTTGTAGGAAGAGTAATTGTGCAACAATTGAATTTGCTACGTTGTCATCAATAGCGCTACCAAGCATAATAATTCTGTCTTTCAAAAGGCGAGAATAAATATCGTATGCTCGTTCACCGCGGTTTGTTTGTTCAATTACAGTAGGAATTAAGTTCACGTGTGATTCCTCCTCGTTTTCGTCATAGTATAGTAGTACTTCACTACTCTAAGTCCATTTTAACCTAATGGTCAATTAAGGTCAAATTAATTGTTTGACGTATGTAAAGAGTGGTGGAAACAAAGTATTTAGTCTGCTTTCATCATAGCCTAATTAAAGCGGTTATAAACCTAAAGAAAAAAGAAGTAAAAAAGTAAGCGTTTACAACAAAAAAGCAATGATTTTATGATATGATAATTGGAGGAGGAGATCAGATATGGAGCTAGGTCTTTTTCAAAAACAAACAATAAGCTTAATCATGACCCATGAACTGCGGCAAGCCATCCACTTATTACAATATTCAACGTTAGATGTTCGCTCTTATTTAGAGGAATTAGCATTAGAAAATCCATTATTAGAGTTGAAGAAAACGAATCAGAAAGACAATCATCCTAAACTAATTAACAGGAAAAGTGATGAAAAACATAAAGCATTAGAAAATACACCGAATGTAAACGGTACGTTAAAAGAGTATGTGAGACAACAGCTTGTTGATCTGTCGCTAACAACCAGACAAAAAAAGCGACTTGCTTTTTTGATTGAAAGCTTGAATGAAGATGGTTATTTCCCGGAATCGCTCGCTTTTTATTGTGACTGGTTAGAGTGTTCAGAAGAAGAACTGCAAGAGGGAATTCAAATACTACAATCATTAGAGCCCGCTGGGGTAGGAGCCTTTTCATTAGCGGAGTGCTTATATTTGCAAGTGATAAGACAGGGGCTAGATCATCCAGTCACTAAAGCCATTATACTGAACGACTTAGAGAAGCTAGCAGCGAGAAAGTGGAAAGAGCTGTCTAAAACGTATCGAGTTGCAATGCTTGATATTCAGGAAATTTATGATGTGATCCGAACGCTCCAACCTCGGCCAGGAATATCGTTTTATACTGAACCGACTGTTTATATAGAACCTGACGTTCACTTTACACTATTTAATGGTGAAATTCTTGTGTCAACAAGTTCAACGATTGTGCCAACTATTGAAGTAAATAACGAATACAAAGAGCTTCTCCAGCTTGATCAACAAACACGACGTTATTGTAATGAGAAAGAACAACAAATCGAATGGTTATTAACGAGTTTGAAACAACGAGAGAAGACAATCTTGCAAGTAGCCGAAGTCATTAGTTACATTCAAGCGCCTTATTTTATGTCGAAGCAAGGCCAGCTACAGCCAATGACCTTACAAATGATTGCTACTGAGCTTGATATTCATGAATCAACTGTAAGTCGAGCAACGGCAAATAAATATGCACAGACTCCACGTGGTTTAATTGAATTAAAATCATTATTTTCTGCACGTGCTTCAGCGATAAATGAAAGCATTTCGAATTCATCTGTAAAGTCTTTGCTCAAACAAATGATTGAAATAGAGAACAAAGAAAAGCCATTGTCTGATCAACAAATTGTTGAATTGCTAAAAACCAATGAAGGGATTTCGCTTTCGAGAAGGGTAATAGCAAAATATCGGGATGAACTTGGCATTTTATCGTCTGTGAAACGAAAGCGATACGACGATCACGAAAGGATTGGCTAATGATAGTAACGTTTTACACAAAAGAACATTGTCCCCTATGTGACAAAGGGTACCGAGAAGTAGAAACTTTTGCTAAGGAATATGAGCTTTCCATTAGAAAGGTCGATATTTATTCAGATGACACGTTATTGGAAAAGTTTCATCTAATGATTCCGGTTGTCTATTATGAAAGCCATGAGCTCGGGTTTGGTCAACTAAGTGCAGATGAACTAGAAGAGAGTTTTAAACAAATAGAAAAAGAAAAATAAGTGCTTTAACTTGTTTAATTATCACTTCCTTGTTAAAATACAAGCGTAAGTGATATTTTTTTACCCTTGTCGGGACATAATATGTCACAGGTGGACTGAATGCGTCCCGGTGTTGGAGGTGATTTCATTCGTTCGTTACTAAAATTACAGCAACATCTAGTACCTGATCTCATGCAGACGATGTTAAAACGATATCGATTCTTGCAATCCATTCGGTTAATGCAGCCGATCGGGAGACGTGGATTAGCGACAAACATGCAGCTGTCAGAGCGAATTGTAAGAGGTGAGGTCACTTTCTTGAGAGACCAAGGGCTGATTGACCTTAGTACAGCTGGTATGACACTAACCACTCACGGAGAAGCGGTTTTTCTTGAATTAGAGGAAGTCGTTTCTGAATTACTTGGTTTAAGTCAGTTGGGAGATCGGTTATCCGCTCATCTTGGCGTTGCAACTGTCATTGTTGTAGCTGGAAATAGTGATGAAGAAGAATGGGTGAAACAAGAGCTTGGTAGAGCCTGTATGAAAGAAATACAAGCTATTGCAAAGGCAAATGATGTACTTGCTGTTATGGGCGGCACAACTCTTGCTGCGGTAGCGAACATGGCAGAGCGAAATGAAACCCTTGCTTCTACGATCTTTGTTCCTGCTAGAGGTGGGCTTGGTGAGAAAGTGGAAATACAAGCAAACACGATTAGCGCTGAATTTGCCAGAAGAACTGGTGCAGCCTATCGATTGTTACATGTTCCAGATCAGCTAAGTGAAGATGCGTACCATTCTCTTGTATTAGAACCAACCGTAAAGGATATTCTAGAAGTGATTAAATCTTCAGCGGTTGTTATACACGGTATTGGTGATGCACAACGAATGGCTACAAGACGTCATTCAAAAGACCTGTTTATTGAAACGCTTGAGCGGGAAGAAGCGGTAGCAGAAGCATTTGGCTACTACTTTGATGCTGCTGGGAAAATCATCTATAAACAGCGAACAATCGGTCTTCAGCTGAACGAGTTAGAAGGGAAACATGTCATATCCGTTGCTGGTGGCAAGTCAAAGGCGAATGCGATTCATGCATTTATGAAGCATCGACCGAGTGATGTTCTTGTTACTGATGAAGCAGCTGCTAAGGAACTTTTGCAACACAAAGCTTGAAAAAAAGGGATTCCCTTTTTCATAAATGACTAGGAGGAAATGAATAATGGCAACTAAAATTGGTATTAATGGATTTGGACGTATTGGACGTAACGTATTTCGCGCAGCTTTAAACAACCCGAATGTAGAGGTTGTTGCAATCAACGATTTAACAGATGCAAACATGCTTGCACACCTACTTAAATATGACACTGTACACGGTGTACTTGACGTGCAAGTAGAAGCAAAAGACAACACACTTGTTGTTGATGGAAAAGAAATTTATGTATCTGCTGAACGTAACCCTGCTGAAATCGGTTGGGGCGAGCGTGGCGTAGAAGTTGTTGTTGAGTCAACTGGTTTCTTTACAAAACGCGCAGATGCGGCTAAACACATTGAAGCAGGAGCGAAAAAAGTAATCATTTCTGCACCAGCTTCTGATGAAGATATCACTGTTGTAATGGGTGTAAACGAAGATAAATACGATGCAGCAAACCACCACGTTATTTCAAATGCATCTTGTACGACAAACTGTCTGTCTCCATTCGCAAAAGTATTGAATGACAAATTCGGTATCCGCCGTGGTTTAATGAACACCGTTCACTCTTATACAAATGACCAGCAAATTCTAGACTTGCCGCACAAAGACTACCGTCGTGCTCGTGCAGCAGCTGAGAACATTATTCCGACATCTACTGGTGCAGCAAAAGCAGTAGCACTTGTACTTCCTGAACTTAAAGGGAAATTAAATGGTGCGGCTATGCGTGTTCCTACACCAAACGTATCACTAGTTGACCTTGTTGCTGAACTTGATACAGAAGTAACAGCTGAAGAAGTAAACGCTGCGCTTAAAGAAGCAGCTGAAGGCGATCTTAAAGGCATTCTTGCTTATTCAGAAGACCCACTAGTTTCTCAAGACTATAACGGTAACCCACATTCTTCTACTATTGATGCATTATCAACAATGGTAATGGAAGGAAACATGGTTAAAGTGATTTCTTGGTACGATAACGAGTCTGGCTACTCTAACCGTGTCGTTGACTTAGTAGACTACATTGCAAGCAAAGGGCTTTAAGTTTAAAATAGACAAGTGAGAGGAGGAAGGCTCGTTGCCTCCCTCCTTTGCGCTGTCTGTAAGACTTACTAGGAGGTTTATCTCATGAATAAAAAAACCCTTCATGATTATGAATTACAGGGAAAAGTCGTTTTTTGTCGCGTAGATTTTAACGTGCCAATGAAAGACGGAGCAATTACAGATGAAACAAGAATTAAAGCAGCTATTCCGACGATTCAATATTTAAAAGAACAAGGGGCAAAAGTTCTTCTTGCGAGTCATCTCGGTCGTCCTAAAGGTGAAGTGGTTGAAGAATTACGTTTAGCGCCAGTGGCAAAACGCTTAGGTGATTTATTAGGACAAGACGTAAAAGCAGTGAAAGAAGCTTACGGCTCAGAAGTAGAGCATGCGGTGGCATCGATGAACGATGGCGATATTACAGTGCTTGAAAATGTCCGTTTTTATCCAGGCGAAGAAAAGAATGATGCAGAACTAGCGAAAGCATTTGCAAGTCTAGCAGACCTTTATGTAAATGATGCATTCGGTGCGGCTCACCGTGCGCATGCGTCTACTGAAGGCATTGCACAATACTTACCATCGGCGGCTGGCTTTTTAATGGAGAAAGAGCTTGATGTTTTAGGGAAAGCTCTTGAAACACCAGAACGCCCTTTCACAGCCGTTATTGGTGGAGCGAAAGTTAAAGACAAAATTGGTGTGATTGATCACTTATTAGACAAAGTTGACAACCTTATTATTGGTGGCGGTCTTGCGTATACCTTTGTTAAAGCACAAGGTCATGAGGTTGGGAAATCCTTGTTAGAAGAAGACAAAATTGACTTGGCGAAGCAATTTATGCAAAAAGCAAAAGACAAAGGTGTTCACTTCTACATGCCGGAAGATGTTATTGTTGCCGATGATTTCTCAGATGACGCAAACAAGAAAGAAGTTGCCATTTCTGAGATTCCAGCAGATTGGGAAGCGCTCGATATTGGATCAAAAACAGCCAACACATATGCAAACGTGTTAAAAGAATCAAAGCTTGTGATTTGGAACGGACCAATGGGAGTATTTGAACTTGATTCATTCGCAAATGGAACAAAAGCAATTGCACATGCTTTAGCTGAAGCAGAAGGAACTTATTCTGTTATTGGTGGTGGAGACTCTGCTGCTGCAGTTGAGAAATTTGGTTTAGCTGAAAAAATGAGCCATATTTCTACTGGTGGAGGAGCAAGCCTAGAGTTTATGGAAGGTAAAGATCTTCCAGGCGTCATTGCTTTAACAGATAAGTAATATAAAGAAGAGGTGAAAGAACGTATGCGTAAGCCTATTATTGCAGGTAACTGGAAAATGAATAAAACATTAAGCGAAGCAACATCTTTCGCAGAAGCGGTTAAAAACGATATCCCAAGTCAATCAGGTGTGGATACTGTTGTTTGTGCACCTGCACTTTTCTTAGAGCGTCTTGTTGATGCTGCAAAAGGTACAGACTTACGAATTGGTGCACAAACGATGCACTTTGAAGAGAATGGCGCATTTACTGGCGAAATTAGCCCTGTTGCTCTTCAAGATTTAAACGTTTCTTATGTCATTATCGGTCATTCAGAGCGTCGCGAGATGTTTGCAGAAACGGATGAAACGGTAAATAAAAAAGTTCACGCTGCATTTGCTCACAATTTAGTACCAATTATGTGTTGTGGGGAAACAGATGAAGAGCGCGAATCTGGAAAAATGGAAGCTGTCGTTAAAGAGCAAGTAGAAAAAGGTCTTGCAGGATTAAGCGAAGAGCAAGTGAAGCAAACTGTTATCGCATACGAGCCTATTTGGGCGATTGGTACTGGCAAGTCTGCAACGGAAAAAGATGCAAATGCAGCATGTGCATTCGTACGAAAAGTTGTGGCAGAGGCGTTTTCTCAAGAAGCTGCTGATGCGGTTCGTATTCAGTACGGTGGAAGCGTAAAACCAGCAAACATTAAAGACTATATGGCGCAAAGCGATATTGATGGTGCCCTTGTTGGTGGAGCGAGCCTTGAAGCGGATTCATTTAAAGAATTAGCTGGTGCTGCAAAATGAGTAAACAGCCAGTTGCGCTAATTATTCTCGATGGCTTTGGTCTTCGAGATGAGGCAAAAGGCAATGCCGTTGCGCATGCAAACAAACCTAACTTTGATCGCTATTGGAACGAATATCCTCATGCTACATTACGTGCCGATGGAGAATATGTTGGTTTACCCGAAGGTCAGATGGGCAATTCGGAAGTTGGTCACCTAAATATCGGTGCAGGTCGAGTCGTTTATCAAAGTCTAACGCGCGTAAACCTGTCGATTCGCACAGGAGAGTTCTTTGAAAATGAGACATTCCAACAGGCAATGGATCATGTAAATGAAAAAGATTCTGCGCTACACATTTATGGACTACTATCTGATGGTGGGATACACAGTCATATTGAGCACATTTATGCAGTACTTGATCTAGCAAAGCAAAAAGGCGTGAAGCGAGTCTATGTACATGGCTTCCTTGATGGAAGAGACGTAGGTCCGACATCAGCCGAAGTGTATTTGCAAGGGTTACAAACGAAACTTGACGAACTTGGAACTGGTCAATTGGCGTCTGTGCACGGACGTTACTATGCAATGGACCGAGATAAGCGTTGGGATCGTGTAGAAAAATCGTACCGAGCAATGGTATATGGAGAAGGCCCAACATACAAATCAGGGATTGAAGTGGTTGAAGATAGCTACAAAAATGACATTCTTGATGAGTTTGTTATTCCTTCTGTCATCACGAACGAAGATGGTTCACCTGTTGCAACTGTGAAGGACAATGATGCAGTTATCTTCTGTAACTTCCGTCCTGACCGTGCAATTCAATTATCACAAGTGTTCACAAACGAAGATTTCCGCGGATTTGATCGTGGATCAGAACACCCACATCAATTGCATTTTGTTTGCTTAACAAAATTTAGTGAAACGGTTGATGGTTTTGTTGCGTTCAAGCCAACTAACTTAGACAATACTCTAGGTGAAGTTTTGGCTCAGCAACAGTATAAACAGCTCCGTATTGCAGAGACAGAAAAGTACCCACATGTTACGTTCTTCTTTAGTGGAGGAAGAGAACAGCCGTTTGAAGGAGAAGACCGGATTCTCATTGATTCTCCTAAAGTGGCCACATACGATTTAAAACCAGAAATGAGTGCTTATGAAGTAACAGAGGCATTGGTGGCAGATATTGAAGCGGATAAGCATGACGCGATTATTTTAAACTTTGCTAATCCCGATATGGTCGGTCACTCTGGTAAATTAGAGCCAACGGTAAAGGCAATCGAAGCGGTTGATGAGTGTCTAGGACGAGTCATTGAAGCCCTTCATCAAAAAGGCGGAAAAGCTATCATTACTGCTGATCACGGTAATGCTGATGAAGTGATTACGCTTGAAGGCAATCCAATGACAGCTCATACAACAAACAAAGTTCCGGTTATCGTGACGGACAAGCATGCAACGTTACGAGAAGATGGGATTTTAGCTGATCTAGCACCAACGGTTCTTGACTTATTAGGGGCAACAAAGCCAAAAGAAATGACAGGAACAACATTAAGAAAATAAACTATTTTAAATAGGAGTGACTTTCCAAATGACAATTATCTCTGATATTTATGCACGCGAAGTACTAGATTCTCGCGGTAACCCAACGGTAGAAGTAGAAGTTCATCTTGAATCAGGCGTTATGGGGCGCGCGCTAGTTCCAAGTGGCGCATCAACTGGTGAATATGAAGCAGTTGAATTACGTGACGGCGGCGAGCGCTACATGGGTAAAGGTGTAGAGAAAGCTGTAGCGAACGTAAACGAAACCATTGCACCAGAATTAATTGGTGAAAACGTTCTTGACCAAATTGGAATTGACCGCTTGATGATTGAGCTTGACGGAACTGAAAACAAAGGTAATTTAGGCGCGAACGCAATTCTTGGGGTATCTATGGCTTGTGCGCATGCTGCGGCTGAAGCTCTTGACCTTCCACTATATGTTTATCTTGGTGGATTCAATGCGAAGCAACTTCCAGTACCAATGATGAACATCATCAACGGTGGTGAGCACGCTGATAATAACGTAGATATTCAAGAATTTATGGTTATGCCAGTAGGTGCTGAAAGCTTCAAAGAAGCACTACGTATGGGCGCAGAAATTTTCCATAACTTAAAATCTGTTCTTAAGTCTAAAGGCTACAACACTGCTGTAGGTGACGAAGGCGGATTTGCACCAAACCTTTCTTCAAACGAAGAAGCCTTATCAACAATTATTGAAGCAATCGAAAAAGCAGGTTACAAGCCTGGAGAGCAAGTACAATTAGCAATGGACGTTGCTTCTTCTGAGCTGTTCAACAAAGAAGATGGCAAATACCACTTGTCTGGTGAAGGAAAAGTTCTTTCTTCAGCGGAAATGGTTGATTTCTACGCTGAGCTTTGTGAAAAATACCCAATCATCTCGATTGAAGATGGCTTAGATGAAAACGACTGGGATGGTCACAAGCTTCTTACTGAGCGTCTTGGTGATAAAGTACAACTTGTTGGTGACGACTTGTTTGTAACAAACACGAAGAAACTTGCTGAAGGAATTGAAAAAGGAATTAGTAATTCAATTCTTATCAAAGTAAACCAAATTGGTACACTGACCGAAACATTTGACGCGATTGAAATGGCGAAGCGTGCTGGTTACACTGCTGTTATCTCTCACCGTTCTGGTGAAACAGAAGATGCGACAATTGCGGACATCGCTGTTGCAACAAACGCTGGTCAAATCAAAACAGGTGCACCTTCACGTACAGACCGTGTTGCGAAGTACAATCAACTTCTTCGTATCGAAGACGAGCTTGCTGATTTAGCACAGTACAATGGTCTTAAGTCTTTCTATAACTTAAGCAAGTAAGAGTTTTGTTCTTATGAACCTCTTAGCTCCCTAAATGGAGTTAAGAGGTTTTTTTGTATATGTAAAATTAGGAACACACTTGAATGGTGGAACCTTGGCAATGTATTGGCAGGTTGGTTTCTTAAAAGAACCGTTATTATTAAATTAAGCTCTTTAGCTTAATACAATAAGGTGAGGTGCATGTAATGGATGAGACGAATAGTTTAGTTCAAAAAAAATTTACAGTAGAGGAAGCACAGGAGCTATATTTATTTGATCTGGAGTTAGCTAATGTAACAGTAAATCAAGGGTTAACAATTGATGAGGAATTTGGGGTTATGTTTGCTACTCAAGTTTATAATGGGTTCAATGGGAAACAGGAAAGTTTTATCGTAAGTAGAACTTCTTTAGGCGGGAAATTTAAAGATCAGATGATTTTTCGTAACGGTGGGCACGGTACCTCAATTGGTATAGACAAAGAAAGTGGAAGGACCTATTTATGGACGAATATGATAGAAGTTGATCGTAATGATCAAATACGGACACAGTGGCTTTGTAGAGTACCATATGTTGCTAATACGACGATAGACATTCATCATTCAAGTGTACAGAGAATAAAAGAGTTCCCTAACCCGAATATTTATCAAACGCCGTTTTCTGATTCAAAAAATAATTTGTTGGCGTTACGTATTTCTGAGCGAATTTCAGGTAAGTTAGCTACGAGAATTGAAGTTTACAAAGTAAATGATGCAAAGAATCAACGATGGGGGAATCTAATAAATTCTTTTTCTTTTACACCTGAAATGAACAGCCAAGTTTTACAAGGTCTAGCAATTGATAATAATCACTTTTATGTTACTTTTGGACAAAGCGCACATGATTTTCATTTGTATCGTATTAACTTAAGTAACGGTACAATCATGGAAGAATTCGAGCACGCGATTGGCCACTCACCAGATGGGGAATATGTAAGAGGATTTGGAGAGCCTGAGGGCCTTTATCTGTATACGGATCCATTTACTAAATATAAAACACTATTAACGGTTATTGTTGGTGATTTAGCTGGTCGAAGAAGACAACGTTTATTTGCACTTTCGAGTAATATCGGTGTACAGAAGTTTCTTGGACTTGCTGGAGAAAGTGTACAAAGAGTACCTTTAACTAGAAACGATAATAAAGCGAAACGTTTTGATATGAATCGTGTTACTTCAATCTCCCAAATAAGAGAACCAGGTTCATATTATATGACTACTGTTGAAGGCAATACCCTATCTGACCATCCAAAGAAAAATGTTGCAGGCTGGTGGTTATATGTCTCTGGTGGAGACAGTGGCTCAGGAATAAACTATGGATGTCATCAATTGCTCGTTAGGAATTCTGTTGTTCATGCAGAGGTGTATAGTCGGGTTGTTCCAAGTACAGGTAACCCATCTGCATGGCGGGAAATGGAATTTAAATGAAATTAACTAAGTTAGTCAATGCGATCTTTAATAATACAAGACCAACTGTTTCATACAGATCGTAACTGCTCAATCCCTACTTAGGTAAAATTGTCTGGAATTTCACTTTTAGTTCGTAATGTGTCTCGCTTTTTCTTCCTTCTAGCTCACGTTATAATAGAAAGAAGAAGCTGAATTATATAGGAGAATAAGAATGAAATTAATTATTGGCGTAACAGGGGCGACAGGAGCACCAATCGCAATTAGATTACTCGAGACACTAAAAGAATTAAAAATCGAAACGCATCTTGTGCTATCCAAATGGGCAGCAGTGACAATTTCTCAGGAGACGTCCTATAGTGTGCAGGATGTGAAAGCGTTAGCTGATTATTCCTATAGTAGTGAAGATCAAGCAGCAGCCATATCAAGTGGCTCTAAGCGAATGGATGGA
Source organism: Shouchella hunanensis (assembly GCF_028735875.1). Lineage (GTDB taxonomy): Bacteria > Bacillota > Bacilli > Bacillales > Bacillaceae_D > Shouchella > Shouchella hunanensis. The sequence continues at coordinate 487,133 of NZ_CP117834.1, read as the reverse complement.
ATGATGATTGTACCCTGTTCCATGAAAACCTTGGCAGCTATACGAGTAGGATTAGCAGACAATCTTGTGGCCAGAGCGGCAGACGTGATGTTAAAAGAACGTAAACCGTTACTATTAATGACGAGAGAAACGCCATTCAATACGATTCATTTAGAAAATATGACGGAACTTTCAAGGATGGGGGTAACCATCTTTCCACCGATGCCTGCTTTTTATAACCAACCCCAATCCATAGATGACCTAATCGACCATCTTGTTTACCGTGCTCTCGATCAATTTGGAATTGATCATCAATGGAACAAGCGCTGGGAGGGCTTGAAAGGTGAGTAGTTCTTTGCCTGAACAAGTGCAGGCGTTCTTGGATGGATCGGATCTCGATCAAAAAAAAGAAATGGCGATGTACTTTGTGACGTTAGATAATGAAGGCTTTCCTTATAAAGCAATGATAAGTGTTGGTGAAGTAGTAGCTTTAGATGAGACAACTCTTCGCATTGCGCTTTGGGAGCATTCTAAATCGGCATCGTTTACAAAACAATCAAAGAAAGCAGCACTCTTTCTTGTTTTACCGCCAACTGCGTATGACCTTCAGTTGACGGTAACGTACGTTAGAACCGAAGCAGGACAAGTGATATTTGAAGGGGCGCTCAAACAGGTGAAAGTCGATGAAGCGCCTTATGCAACGATTGTATCAAGTGTACAATGTCGACTTAAAGAGGAACACCAAACCGTACAACAGTGGTCTATGAAGCATAAGCTATTGAAAAAATGACCCCTTGTCTACACCTATTCACTATGTTAAGATAGAAACACTGAATGTGTTTACGGAGGTGTAGGGATGCAACTGTTTTTAATGATTGCGTTAATTATTGTATCTGTTTTACTTGTAACGGTCGTTTTATTACAACCAGGTCGTAGTTCTGGTTTAGCCGGCGCGATATCTGGTGGAGCAGAGCAGTTACTTGGAAAACAGAAAGCGCGAGGTCTTGAGGCGGTTTTGCATCGAGCGACTATTGTGTTGGCTGTATTGTTTTTCATATTAACAGCAGCAAATGCGTATTTCCTATAAGTAGAACGAAACGTCTGGGCATGATTCACTCCAGGCGTTTTTTGTGTTTGAAAAAGGACAAAAAGAGGAAAACTGGGCATGAAGAGGTGATCGTTCCGTGCGGCTTAGTATTTTAGATCAAGTCCCTGTCTCCATTGGTCATACAGCAGAAAAAACGGCAAGTCAAACGATAAACCTTGTAGAGAAAGCAGAGGCATTAGGCTATGAACGTTATTGGTTTGCAGAGCATCATGGTACGAAGGGGATGCTCTCAAGCTCACCAGAAATCTGGATGGCAGCAGCTGCTGCGCGAACGTCTCACATTCGAATAGGATCGGGTGGTGTGTTACTCCCTCAATATAGCTCCTATAAAGTGGCAAGCCTTTTTAATCAACTCGAAGTGATGTTTCCTAATCGAATTGATGGAGGAATAGGGCGCTCTCCAGGTGGAAATGAGCGGATTCGAGAGGCACTTGCGAATGGAAAAGAGAGTGAAGTGCATCGCTTTTGGGAAAAAGTAGATGAAGTGATAGAGTGGACAACGAAACGGAGCTTTCGAGGTATGACAGCATCGCCGTTACCTCTTACAAGTCCTTCTCTTTATATATTGGGATTAGGAGAAAGAAGCGCACGTATTGCTGGAGAGAAGCATCTAGGGTTTGTTCATGGCTATTTCATTCAGCCTAATCGTGTAAAAGAAGCCCATCAAGCATATCAACGTGTAACGAAAGACAGCCAGAATGCTTTAACAGCGGTCTTTGTTATTTGTGGCGAGGATAATGAGCATGCGCATCTCCTTGCAGAGCAACAAGATCTGTGGTTGCTGCAAACGGAGAAGGGGATCGACAGTCGTGTTCCTATTCACTTAAAAAGGGATTTAACCGTTCGTGAAACGGAAGTGATTCAGCAAAACCGTTCGCGTATGATCATTGGATCGAAAGAAACCGTTCATTCTAAATTAGAACAATTAGCTGAACGAACACAAACGGATCAATTTCTTGTGTTAACGAATATCTATGATAATCAAGAAAAAGTAAAATCCTTTGAACGCTTAGCTACGATAATGTCATCCTAATGAAAGAGGCGATGGATTTGATTGGCTGTCTATGTATTCATGGTTTCACTGGCGATCCTTGGGAAGTAGAGCCAATTTGTCAAGAATTACAAAAGCTGGACGGCTGGCTTGTTTATAGTCCTGTACTTCCTGGTCACGGCAAAGAATTAAGTGCTCTGAAGGGTGCAACCTATGAAGAGTGGGTTTATACAGTGGAAGTAGCTTTTGAGGAATTACAAAAGCGCTGTACCGATGTCTATGTCATTGGTTTTTCAATGGGCGGAATGCTTGCGACTTACATTGCGGCACGGTATTCAGTTAAAAAATTAGTGCTGTTAAATGCCGCAGCCTACTACTTTAACCCGAAACAGTTTCTAAAAGATATGATTGCGGCGGTTCGCTATCACCTTACTGGGACTCAAGAGGACGATCAGCTTATTGATCTTTACGAGAAAAAGTTTAGAGAAACTCCTTTTGCAGCTTTAGCCCAGTTTTTACAACTTGTGCAAAAAACAAAGCCTTACGCAAGTAAAATTCGTGTGCCCACGTTAATTATCCAAGGAGAAATGGATGGGCTTGTTCCCATGAAATCGGCTTACCACCTTTATGATATTATAGAATCGGATGAAAAAGAATTAATTGCCATGAAGCGGTCAAGACATATGATCTTTCATGGTTATGAAGCAGAAGAAGTCATTAATCAAATTAAAGACTTTCTATTGGAAACTAGCCAAGAGAGGAAGAAAACAACATGAAGATCGTTGCACCGAAACCATTTACATTTAAAGGGGGAAAGCGAGCTGTCCTGCTGCTGCATGGCTTTACAGGTACAACAGCAGATGTGCGGATGCTTGGCCGTTTTTTGCAAAATGAAGGCTATACGTGCCATGCGCCACTCTACCGTGGCCACGGCGTTCCTCCAGAAGAGCTTGTTCAATATAGCCCGGAAGATTGGTGGGAGGATGTTGAAGCTGCATATGAGCATCTTCAAAGTGAAGGCTATGACGAGATTGCAGTTTGTGGGTTATCCTTAGGCGGCGTATTCACATTAAAACTTGGTTTTTCTAAACCTGTAAAAGGGATCGTTTCAATGTGTGCACCTGTTCGACCGAGAACAGAAGAAGCGATTAAAGAAGGGTTTCTAAAATACGCCAAAGAATATAAACAATTAGAGAAAAAGACGGAAGAAGAAATCGATAAGGACGTCCGTGCTTTAAAGGAGACGTCAATGAATACGTTGTATCAATTACGTGGTTTAATGGACGACGTTCGAAAAGAGTTAGATCTTATTTATGCTCCAGCTCTTATTGTACAAGCAAGGCATGATGAGATGATTGATATTGAAAGTGCAAACATGATTTACAAAGAAATTGAAACAGACGACAAAGAAATAAAATGGTATGAAAAGTCTACTCATGTCATCACATTAGGAGATGAAAAAGAAACACTTCACCAAGATATTCTGTCGTTTTTAAATGAACTAGAATGGTCAAACTAAAATAGAACGAAAAGGAGTGAAACAATGTCTGACCAAATAAATAAAGAAGAACTCATACAGTACTTTAAAGAAGAAGCAACGAAACCTGTTTCTGTAGAAGATCTAGAGGAACGTTTCCAAATAACATCAAGTGAGGCATTCAAACAGTTAATTACGATGCTTAATGAACTTGAAGGAGAAGGGGAAGTGATTCGTACTCGAACGAATCGCTATGGAATCCCTGAAAAACTAAATTTAATTCGTGGCCGAGTGCAAGGTCACTCTAAAGGGTTTGCTTTCATTATTCCAGACGATGGTGATGAAGATGTATATGTACCTCAAGGGTCACTATCTGGCGCTATGAACGGTGATATTGTGTTTGTACGAATTGATGAACGGGCTAACGGTTCAAGAGCGGAAGGAAAGGTCATTCGAATTATTGAGCGCAAAGTGACTGAAATTGTTGGTGAATACAAAGAGTTTAAATCGTACGCCCTCGTTGTAGCAGACGATAAGCGGATCAGCGCCGATTTCCTTGTTATAAAAGGGAAAGAAAAGGGTGCAGTTGACGGTCATAAGGTGATTGCCACTATTACTCAGTATCCAGAAGGGCGCTTCGGTGGAGAAGTTGAAATTAAAGAAGTTCTCGGTCATAAAAATGACCCTGGTATGGACATTTTGTCAATTATTTATAAATACAGCATCCCACAAAGTTTTTCAGACGACACATTGGAACAAGCGGAAAATGTTCCAGATGTCATTGATCCAAATGATTTAAATGGACGTCGAGACTTACGTGACGAGCAAATTGTAACCATTGATGGAGCCGACGCGAAAGACTTAGATGATGCGGTTCAAGTGAAAAAGTTGCAAAATGGACATTATCTTCTAGGAGTGCATATTGCTGATGTCTCTCACTATGTGAAAGAAGGAAGCCCAATCGATAAAGAGGCATCTGAACGAGCGACGAGTGTTTACTTAGTTGATCGTGTCATACCAATGATTCCGCATCGATTATCAAACGGCATTTGTAGTTTAAATCCACAAGTTGACCGTTTAACCCTTTCTTGTGAAATGGAAATTGATCAAAATGGCGGCGTTGTGAAGCATGACATTTTCCAAAGTGTGATCAATACAACGGAACGAATGACGTATAGCGATGTCAATGACATTTTAGTAAACAAAGACGAGGCATTGAGAGAACGATACAGCACACTCGTAACGATGTTTGAAGAAATGGAAAAACTTGCGCAAATTTTAAGAGACAAGCGTTTTGGTCGTGGTGCAATTGATTTTGATTTTAAAGAAGCAAAAGTGTTAGTAAACAGTGAAGGTACTCCTGAAGATGTTGTGTTACGAGAACGATCCGTTGCAGAGAAGTTGATTGAGGAATTTATGTTAGCAGCAAATGAAACAGTAGCAGAACACTTCCATTGGATGAAGTTACCGTTTGTATACAGAATCCACGAAGATCCAGATGCAGAGAAATTAAACTCATTTCTTGAGTTCATTACCGGCTTTGGTTACGTTGTCAGAGGAACAGCGAACACCATTCATCCACGGGCATTGCAATCGTTATTAAAAGAGATCCATGGTGAGCCTGAGGAAACCATTATTAGCCGAATCATGCTACGTTCCATGAAGCAGGCGAAATATGATGTGAATTCAGTTGGACACTTTGGCTTATCCGCAGAATTTTATACACATTTCACATCGCCTATTCGTCGGTACCCAGATTTACTTGTCCATCGATTAATTCGAACGTACCTCATTCAAGGAAAAACAGATGCGAAAACGACTGGTCATTGGCAAGAAAAGCTACCAGGCTTAACAGCGCATGCCTCGGATATGGAACGACGTGCAGTTGATGCTGAACGTGATACCGATAATGTGAAAAAAGCACAGTATATGGAAGATAAAATTGGTGAAGTCTATACGGGCATGATTAGTGGTGTTACCAACTTTGGCTTATTTGTTGAGTTGGAAAATACAGTTGAAGGTCTCGTGCATGTAAGCTATTTAACCGATGATTATTACCGGTACGATCAAAAACATTATGCCATGATCGGAGAACGAAGTGGGAATGTCTTTCGTATTGGGGATGAGCTCGAAATTCGAGTGGTATCAGTTAATACAGAGGAAGCGTCCGTTGATTTTGAAATTGTCGGGATGAAGAAAAGAAAACCTCAAAGAGGCAAAGATCGTCCAAAAGTCATTGATGGTGGTAAACGTGTCAATAAACAGCAGAAAAAAGATCGTCCACGTTTAACAGGTGACCCTAAAAAAGATGGACAACCTAAAAGCGGGAAGCGCAAAAAGAAGCCGTTTTACGAAAATGCACCGAGTGTAAAGCGCAAAAAAGGTCGCAGAAAAAAGCGTTCATAATGACCGTTTTGTAGCCCTTTTGGCTGAAGACATCCGTCGGTTTCCTAAAGGTGCCTGCTTGAGTCTTATTTTGTTCCTCTTTACACTAATAAGGTGAAGGAGGAACAAAAATGATGAAAACAGAAGTTGGTATTGCATTCGTAAGACTTGTTGTAGGGGTGATCTTTATCGCCCACGGCTTAGATAAATTTAATGGTGGTATTGAAGGGACTGTAGCGTTTTTTGAGAGCATATCAATTCCATCACCTGATATAATGGCAGTTGTGGTAGCTTTAGTTGAGATCATTGCAGGTCTTGCGCTTCTCTTAGGTTTGCTGACACGCTTGATGAGTGCTATTCTAATGATTGTGATGATTGGTGCTGTTTATATGGTGAAGTTCGATCAAGGCTTTATTGGAGGTTTTGAATTCGATCTATTATTGTTTGCTGTACTACTTTTATTTGTTATCAATGGGTCCCACTTTATGGCTGTTGATGGGTTAGTAGCAAAGAAAAAGAAGCGTCAGCGATTTGGGAGAAGATAATCATCCGTTACATGTGAGGAAGTAGGTGTATGTGTGGCTGAAACAGAAAGTAAAGTGATGGCACAAAATAAAAAAGCCCGTCATGATTATTTTATTGAAGAAACCTATGAAGCAGGAATCGTTCTTACCGGTACAGAAATTAAATCGATTCGCGCAGGAAGAATGAATTTAAAGGATTCATTCGCTCGGATAAAAAACGGTGAAGCTTATTTGCATAATGCACACATTAGTGAATATGAACAGGGAAACCGGTATAATCATGAGCCAACTAGAGCGAGAAAATTGTTGTTGCATAAAAAGCAAATTGATAAGCTCATCGGTGAGACGCAGCAACAAGGATATTCAGTTGTCCCGTTAAAAGTGTATATTAAAAACGGGTTTGCCAAAGTATTAATTGGATTAGCAAAAGGGAAAAAGAATTACGACAAACGAGAAACCTTGAAGCAAAAAGATGCTAAGCGAGAAATGGATCGAGCGATAAGAGAGCGAATGAAGGGCTAATTCGCTTCACTTGCTTTTTAACACAGATTTAGTATAATAATAAATCTAGGCGTTAAGCCTTGTATATTTTTTTATACGGGGACGTTCTGGATTCGACAGGGATAGGTCGAGCTTACGTTGCGAGTCGAGGTGCGGCCTCGTTAAAACGCATTAGCCTATAACTGGCAAAGAAAACAATAACTTCGCTTTAGCTGCATAAGCTAAGCGGTCTCTCCTCTCCATCGCCCATGTGGAGTGGTTGAGACTCACTTATAGTGGGATACGCCTTACTCCCTCCGCCTGAGGGAGTTGGAAGAGATTAATCAGGCTAGCTACACGGAAGCCTGTCTTTGGGCCGATGTGTTAGCGAAATGCTAATACAAAGACTACGCTCGTAGAAGCGTAAGTGTCGTTATCTCTGGACGTGGGTTCAATTCCCACCGTCTCCATATTGGGACAAGAACTCGAAGTAGCACTATATTGCTTCGAGTTTTTTTATACCCTTTTTAGTCAGAGTATTTTAAAAAAAGGAGTTCATCTTCCATGCATACTATATATCTCGTACGGCACGCTCATTCTCCTTACACGCCAGATGAGTGGGGACGTCCGCTCTCAGAGAACGGTTTTGAGGATGCAAAGCGTGTGGCCGATTTTTTAGATACTGTGCACGTTGATCGGTTTATCTCGAGCCCTTATAAGCGCGCTATACAGACAATAGAGGAGGCAGCGAGGCGAAAAAAGCTACCCATTAAGACCGAAGATGCATTTAAGGAGAGGGTGCTGGCGGCAACGTCTATGCCTCATTTTGAATCAGCAATCAACGCGGTTTGGAAAGATGAGACGTTTACTCATCCAGGAGGAGAGTCAAATAAAACCGCAAGAAAAAGAGCTGTTAATGGACTTTGGAAGATTCTAGATCAAGAGAATGACTTTGCATCCATTGTCATCTCTACACATGGGAATATACTAGCACTGTTGTTAGGTTACTTCCATTCTCGTTATGATTATATGTTTTGGCAACAGCTTGAGATGCCAGATGTGTATCAAATGCTAATAGAGAAACACACAATGCTCTCATGTACAAACGTTTGGAAGAAAAAATAAAGCTAGTCAACAAGTCTTTCTATATGTATAATTATAAATAAATTAGTTTTATTATGCATTAGAAGGAGAACAACATGGAGCAATTAAACGAACAACAACAAGATACAAACACTTATTCTGAAAAAGTACCAACTAAAAAGTCTATTCTTACGTTTCTTATACCCTCTCTATTAGGAGCACTTCTGTTTCTTGTTCCCTTTAAAATAAACGATACTTGGACTGTACTTATTGGTTATGCAGCTGGAACGATTGAACGGTCTCTTTCAGCAATGTTACCGATGTTTTTACTAGCTATTATTCTATTATCTGGTGTACTCACATTACTTGCTTGGGTAGTAAAGCCTGCTTTTATCATGGAAAGACAAGCATTAAAAGCGCTATTCTACACAAGTCTTCCATGGACGATGATACGTGTGCTCGGTGCACTCTTCGCGTTAATGGTGATGACACAATCTGGTTTCTCTATTGTCTATAGCCCTGCAACAGGTGGAACCATTTTCACTGAATTGCTTCCGGTGCTTGCGGTGTGGTCAGTAGTGATGGGTTTATTAATGCCACTATTGCTTGAATATGGTTTAATGGAGTGGTTGGGTACACTTGCGAAAAAAATTATGAGACCGTTATTTAATTTACCGGGTCGTGCTTCTGTAGATTCGTTGGCATCTTGGATGGGTAATAACATGATGAGTATTTTGATTACGATTAATCAATATGAGAATGGCTACTATACAAAGCGCGAATCAGCCATTATTGTCACGAACTTTACCATTACATCAATCGGATTTAGTTTAATCATTGCGAAAATCTTAGACTTAAGTGATCGCTTTGTTCCATTTTATTTAACAGTGCTTGCTGGTGTGTTTATCGCCGCTTTTATTTGTCCCCGTATTCCACCATTATCAAAAATGAAGCATACGTATGCTGGAGACGAGCCTGGAGTTATTAATGAGACTGCAGCTAAGGGGTCATTATGGAGTCAAGCATTCCAAAGAGGTGTTGAGAAAGCGGCACATGCCCCTAAAACGACCTCTGTGTTAAAAAAAGGAGCGTTTAATGCTCTTGATATTTGGTTTGGCATGTTACCGCTTGTTATGGCAATTGGGACCATTGCCCTTGTTATTGCTGAATTCACGCCAATATTTACGTATTTGTCTTATCCGCTTGTGCCTATATTAGAATGGATGAATATTCCTGAGGCAGCACAAGCAGCACCAGCACTACTCGTTGGATTTGCAGACATGTTTTTGCCAGCTATTTTAGGTGCTGGGATTGAGAGTGAGCTTACTCGCTTTGTCATTGGAGCGGTATCGTTAATCCAACTCGTCTATATGTCCGAGATTGGTGTTATGCTTATGCGCTCTAGTATCCCCATTTCATTTTGGCAGCTATTTGTTATTTTTATTCAACGTACAATTATTGCTATTCCAGTCGTCGTATTGATTGCCCACGTTATTATTTTTTAAAAGGAGTCATCTAGAATGTCACAAAGTTGGAACGAACTACAAGAAACCATTCCATATCGTCTTGCACCGAGTATGGCAAAAGACCATCCAAATTTACCTGTAGTGAAAGAAGAGGGGTGCTATTACTATGGAGTCGATGGGAAAACGTATTTAGATTTCACATCTGGTATTGCCGTAACGAATGTGGGTCACCGTCATCCAAAAGTCGTTGAAGCAATAAAACAAGAAGCTGATTCATTCACGCATGGCCCTATTGGCGTTATTCAATATGAATCTATTCTAAAATTGGCGAATGAATTAGCTGATGTCATGCCAGGTGATCTGGATTGCTTTTTCTTTGGAAACAGTGGTACTGAGGCCATTGAAGGTGCTTTAAAGCTTGCGAGACATGTGACAAATCGTCCGAATGTGGTCTCATTTACTGGGTGTTTTCACGGACGAACCCTTGGCGCAATGAGCGTCAGTACATCAAAAGCAAAATATAGAGCTTACCAACCTGCTCAAAATCAAGTCTATCAGCTTCCTTATTATCAGCCGGGAGAAAGCGCAGACGAAGCAATTGCAAAACTCGAAAAGGCATGCGAGACGATGTTTGCTCACTATACGTTACCAGAAGAAGTGGCTTGTTTTATCATTGAACCAGTGCTTGGTGAAGGCGGTTATATCGTGCCACCTGCTAAGTGGCTTCAGCAAATAAGGGAGATATGCAATAAGCATGGAATCTTACTTATTTTCGATGAAGTTCAAACGGGATTTGGACGAACTGGTGAGTGGTTCGCAGCACAATCCTTTGACGTTATCCCTGATATAATGGCGGTCGCAAAAGGAATTGCTTCAGGGTTACCTCTTAGTGCAACTGTAGCGAACCACACACTCATGCAGCAGTGGCCGTTAGGAAGTCATGCAACGACATTTGGCGGTAATCCAATAGCTTGTGCCGCTGCTCGAGCGACACTTCAGATAATTAAAGAAGAAAACTTGCTTGCGAATGTAAAAGAAGTAGGGAGTTACGCCGCTCAGGAACTGACTAAACTTCAACAGGCATTTCCTTGTATTGGTTCGATCCGTCATTTGGGCATGATGTTTGGTATTGAAATCGTTGATCCTGAGACAGGTCGAAAAGATGGCGATCGAGCTGCTCAGATTCTTGACCTTGCACTTGAAGAAGGTGTACTGTTTTATTTTTGTGGAAATGAAGGTGAGGTTCTTCGTATGATTCCGCCGCTCACCATTACGAAAGAACAAATTGATGAAGGGTTAGTGAAGTTAAGAAAAGCACTTCAACGTTTGAAGTAAACGGTATGACAAAATCATAGGCACGACTTTGGCTATCTTGAATATACTGCTCCTGATAGGGTGGTTAGGAGAGTGGCCTACTATGACGAATAAAACGAAGATTTGCTTTATAACGTGCGTCAATGATGAAGTGCTTTACCGACGTTCAGTTAGTCACATTGACATGTTGTATTTGCCAAGAGGCTATACCGTAGAAAAAATTGCCATTCGAAATGCGAAAAGTATGACCAGTGGCTATAATGAGGCGCTTCAGCAGTCGAATGCGAAGTACAAAGTGTATCTTCACCAAGATACAATGATTATTAATCGGATGTTTCTTCATGATTTACTGTTTCTGTTCGAAAATCACCCAAGTTTAGGGATGTTTGGTGTGATTGGCTCGAAGGAGTTACCGGAAAATAGCGTCTGGTGGGAAAGCGAACAGAAAGCGGGCAAAATACTAGAAAAACGTGAAACGTATGGTTATTTATCATTTATTGAGGCTGATTACGCATTTCAAAGCGCAGCAGTTATTGACGGGGTGATGATGGCTACCCAGTATGACCTTCCATGGGAAGAGCAGTTTGATGGCTGGCATTTTTACGATGTTAGCCAAAGTGTGCTCTTTGTGCACCATGGTTATGAAGTAGGTATTGCCCATCAACCACACCCGTGGATTATGCACGAATGTGGAGAAGAATTCGACAGCTTTGCTTATGCCACATATGTTCATCAATTTCATCTATGGAAAAACACACTTTCGACTTAAAAGAGCGAGAGTGTGTTTTTGTTTGAGCATTTTTACAAACATATACGAAGCACTAGATGAATACGATAATCATTGGAGGTGTTGTAGGTGGAACGGAGGCCGAAAAGACCAAATCGCAAAGCGGAGCAAGTCGAACAGTATTCTCGCAATAATTACAATAAACCATTGACGACTAATCAGGGAATCAACATTGCGAATGATGAGAATACATTAAAAGCAGGAGAGCGGGGCCCTAGTTTACTTGAAGACTTTATGATGCGGGAAAAGTTATCTCATTTTGATCGTGAACGAATACCGGAAAGAGTTGTTCATGCTAGGGGCTATGGAGCGTATGGAACGTTTCGCGTATATGAATCACAAAAAGCGCTGACAAAGGCTCACTTTTTGCAAGATCCTAGCATGGAGACGCCTGTATTTCTTCGCTTTTCTGAGGTGGCTGGTTCAAAAGGAGCTGCAGAGACCGTTCGAGATGTGCGTGGATTTGCACTGAAATTTTATACGGAAGAAGGAAACTTTGATTTAGTTGGTAATAATATTCCTGTTTTTTTTATTCAAGATGGGGTTAAATTTCCAGATTTAATTCATGCTGTCAAACCAGAGCCAAATAATGAAATTCCACAAGCATCAACCGCACATGATAATTTTTGGGATTTTATCGCAAATAACGAAGAGTCTGCCCACATGATGATGTGGATCATGAGTGATCGAACAATTCCAAGGAGTTTTCGGACGATGGAAGGATTCGGAGTACATACCTTTCGTCTTGTAAACGAAGCGGGCAAAGCCCATTTTGTGAAATTCCATTGGAAACCAAAAGCTGGCCTTCATTCCCTTGTGTGGGATGAATCGCAAAAACTAAGCGGCGTTGATCCTGATTTTCATCGACGGGACTTATGGAACGTCATTGAAGCTGGTGGAGAGGCAATATGGGAGCTAGGTATACAAGTGATTGAAGAAAAGGATGAGTTTTCATTTGACTTTGACATTTTGGATTCAACGAAGCTATGGCCCGAAGAAGAGATACCGGTTCGCATAATTGGTGAAATGCGCTTAAACCGTAATGTGGAAAATGTATTCGCGGAAACAGAGCAAGTGGCCTTGCATCCAGGAAATATTGTTCCAGGAATTGATTTTACAGATGATCCACTGCTACAAACGAGGCTGTTCTCCTATACAGACACACAGTTGTACCGCGTTGGTACAAATCATCAAGACTTGCCAATTAATCGCCCTATTTGTCCATTCCACAACAATCAACGTGATGGGGCCATGCGTTATATTGTTGATAAAGGAAAAGTGAATTACCATAAAAATTCACTGTGGAATAATACACCTTATGAAGTGGATCCAAATAAAGGTGGCTTCGTGACGTATCCAGAGAAAGTGAAAGGTGTTAAGATTCGCAAGACAGCGCAAAGCTTTTTAAATCATTATTCACAAGCCCGACTGTTTTGGAATAGTATGAGCAGCTGGGAAAGAGACCATATTGCAAACGCGTTTAGCTTTGAATTAGGGAAAGTGATGAGTAAATCGGTTCGGAAACAAATGATTAATCAAATTGGTCGCGTAAGCACGGAACTTGCTACGGTTGTCGCCAATCAAATTGGTGTTAATCCACCAACGACAACAGAGTCAAAAGAGAGAAGAATTTCTCCGGCTCTAAGTATGGCAAACCAACCAGAAACGGTGCAATGGTTAAAGGTAGGAGTACTGTTGACAGAGGGCTTCGACGGACCAGGGACAAAACGTGTTGTGGACCGACTAAAAAGTGAAGGGGTTCAAGTAGAATATTTAAGTGAAAAACAGGCAAAAGTGGATGGAACGAATCAGATCTCATTTATTCCTGATGCAAGCTTTCTCACTGGTTCACCGTTACTATATGATTCTATTTATGTTGCAGGAGGAAAGAATCCTGATGCGTATTCTGTTGGTCAAATGGAATATTTTATAAGAGAACAATTTGTCCATTATAAGCCAATAGGAGTTGCAAAAAATGTAGAGCCTATTTTGATGAAACTAGGCATTGTAGGAAAAGAAGGTGTATTGGTTAATCAGAACGAAGACTTTCTCCAAAATTATCTTACTGCTCTTGGGAAGCAGCGTTTTTTTGCGCGAACATAAGAGGTCGTGTTTCGTAATCAGAGCGCTAGGCGAACCTTGATTGGATGTTGCGCCTAGCGTCTATTTATTATTGATACGGTAACTGTGCCTTATCCGTTGTGTGCTGTTGATAGCTTTGCTGGATTTGTGTATCTTGCGTTGGTGTTAAACCATAAAGTCCTTTACGAAACATTGTCTCGTAAAGAGAGCGTTGCATTTGCGAAGCCTCATTATTTGCTTGATGAATCGTTTGATAATACGCTTCATGACTTGCTTCATGCTCTGCAATTGAATATGAGACAGTGATGTACTTCTCTGTTGAAAGCATATCCGTAATATAATCTTGGTCCGTCATTGCTGATGTAGTCGGAATTTGAATCTTTGGATTCTGAACATGTTGCTGTTGATTCATGAGATAGCCTCCTTATTGATAAGTGGGTGGTTGATTTTGACTTTGCAGCAATTGTAAAAACTGCTCATAATGACGTTGGTGCATTTGACCAGCTTGATCAATCGCTTGCTTAATGTCTTGATCTTGGCAGCTTTGTGCAAATGCATGAGCTTTTTTGGCTGCTGTTAAATTCCAGGCCATCATATCGTTAATATAATTTAAATCTTTGCCTGTAATGACAGCCGGAGCTTCTTGCATCGTTGTTTGAGCTGTTGGTTGTTGTTGAAACTGCTGTTGTTGTTGGTCCATCATGTACCTCCTTAAGAAATAACAATCACTGTTAGTATTTTGTAATGAGCTTGTTTTATACAAAAATAATGATGAATCTGTAGAAAAATGGTATTGCAAACGCTATCATTATTCGGTATAGTGAAAGAAAGCTTATGTCACGAGCGTTTTTTTTAGCTCAAAAAATGAATGAGTATTCATTCGTTTTAGTATGAGAGGAGGATGACACGAACGATGTCACGTCACATAAAAAAAACAGCTGTCATTGGATCAGGTGTTATGGGGGCAAGTATCGCCGCTCATTTAACAAATGCAGGAATTCCTGTTTTACTTCTTGATATTGTTCCAAAAGAAAAAGAAGCAGGAGGGGCATCAGCGAGTGTTGCAACCGCTGAGAGAAAACGCGCCCGTAATCATTTAGCCGATACTGCAGTTAAAAAGCTGTTAAAACAAAAGCCAGCACCACTTGCTTCAAAAAAGAATGTTAATTTAATTGAAACTGGCAATGTGGAAGATGATTTGCATCGCTTGAAGGATGTCGATTGGATTATTGAAGTCATCGTTGAAAATCTAGAAGCGAAAAAAGAATTATTTGCGAAAATTGATCGTGTTAGAAAAGAAGGTACTATTGTGTCTTCAAATACATCTGGGATTTCAATTAAAGCAATGGCGGAGGAACGTAGTGAGGACTTCAAAGCACATTTTCTTGGGACACACTTCTTTAACCCTCCACGTTACTTAAAACTTCTTGAAGTGATCCCGCTAGAGGAAACAAAACAGGAAGTAATAGAGTTTGTGCGTTCCTTCGCTGAACAGTCTTTAGGGAAAGGTGTAGTTGAGGCTAAAGATACACCGAATTTTATTGCAAACCGTATCGGTACGTACGGTTTACTTGTAACGGTTCATGAAATGCTTCGTGGTGGTTACTCAGTCGGTGAGGTAGATTCTGTTACGGGTACGCTAATAGGTCGTCCTAAAAGTGCGACGTTCCGGACGTTAGATGTAGTTGGTCTAGATACATTTTTACATGTAGCGAAAAATGTCCACGATGTTGCAACAGGGGATGAGCAAAGGATGTTTGATCCTCCTGGTTTTATGCGAGAAATGGCGGATAAAGGTTGGATTGGTGCAAAGGCAGGGCAAGGGTTCTTTCAAAAAAAAGACGGTGTGATTTATGAGCTAAACCCTGAAACAATGGAGTATCAAGAACGAAAGAAACTAAAAGCACCTTCAATTGAGAAAACGAAAACGCTAACATCCAAGAATCAAAAAATCCAAGCCGTTGTTTTTGCTAATGACAGAGCAGGTGAATTGCTTTGGAATATTATTAGTCCTGTATTACTTTACACAGCTGAAAAAACGTATGAGATTGCGAATGACGTTCTAGCCGTTGATGAAGCCATGCGCTGGGGCTTTGGCTGGAGTATGGGGCCATATGAACTATGGGATGCCCTTGGTTTTAGACAAACCGTTGAAAGAATGAAGGAGGAAAACCGCTCGATTCCGAGTTGGGTTGAAGACCTTTATAACAATGGCAAAGAAGGCTTTTATGAAGAAGGTCAATTTCTTCATGAAGGGCAACACACACCAATCCGTCAGCACGAAAAATATTTGTCGCTTCATCATTTAGTGAAAACGAATACAGTTTTAAAAAATACAGGCGCTTCTTTAATTGATGTTGGAGACGATGTAGCCTTATTGAAATTCACTTCTCCTAATAATTCCATTGGTCTTGATGTCATTCAAATGATTAATAAATCGATTGTAGAAGTGGAAAAGAATTTTAAAGGCCTTGTTATTGGAAATGAAAGCAAGAACTTTTGCGTTGGCGCCAATTTAATGATGATGCTTATGGAAGCACAAGATGATAACTTCTTTGAACTGGATTTAGTCGTGAAACAATTCCAGCAAGCAACAGCGAACATTCGTTATGCCAATGTACCTGTTGTGACAGCACCATTTCAAATGACTCTTGGAGGAGGCGCTGAAATTAGCTTACCAGCTGCAAGTATACAAGCAAGCCATGAAACCTATATGGGTCTTGTAGAAGTTGGCGTTGGTCTTATCCCAGGAGGCGGTGGTAACAAAGAGTTGTATCTGAGAAACATAGAGCGCTTTGGGGAAACGCCTGCTCAACTACAAAAAGCTGTACGCGAAACCTTTGAAACGATTGCAACAGCAAAAGTATCCACATCTGCTGCCGAAGCAAGGGAAAATGGGTTCATGAATTATCGGGACGGCATTGTGATGAATGATCTTTTTGTAAATGAAGAAGCGAAGCAAAAAGTGATTTCTCTTTACAACAGTGGCTATAAAGCACCAGTGAAAAAGAAAATTCCTGTTACAGGAGAGGCTGGTTACGCAACGTTAATGCTAGGAGCAGAAATGATGAAGTGGGGCGGCTATGCATCGGAACATGATTTAAAGATTGCGAAGAAGCTTGCTTTCGTTCTTTCTGGTGGTCGTTTAAAAGAAGGAACACTTGTGGATGAACAGTATTTACTTGATTTAGAACGAGAAGCTTTTCTTAGCTTGATCGGAGAGCCGAAATCGCAGCAACGTATGCAGTATATGCTTGCTAAAGGAAAGCCATTACGTAATTAGGAGGGATAGTGCGTGAAAGAAGCTGTCATTGTGTCAGGTGCGCGTACGCCTGTAGGAAAGGCGAAGCGAGGTGCATTTGCCCATGTACGTTCAGATGATCTAGGAGCCACCGCAGTAAAGGAGACAATACGCAGAGCTGGAAACGTAGAACTGAATGAAATAGAAGATGTCATTATTGGTTGTGCCATGCCTGAAGCAGAACAAGGAATGAATATGGCGCGTAACTTAAGTGTGTTAGCGGGTATTCCGCAGTCGGTACCTGCTGTCACCATTAATCGTTACTGCGCATCAGGACTTCAAACGATTGCGTACGGTGCAGAGCGTATTATGCTCGGTCAAAGTAAAATTATTGTAGCTGGCGGAGCTGAATCAATGAGTATGATTCCAATTGGTGGTCACGTTGTGAAGCCAAACCCGAAGCTAATTGATGAAGCGCCTGAATATTATATGTCGATGGGGTATACAGCGGAAGAAGTCGCTCGGCAATACGATATTAGTCGTTCCGATCAAGACGCATTTGCAACTGAAAGTCACCGTCGAGCTGCGATTGCGATGAAAAATGGACATTTTGACGACGAAATCGTACCCGTTCATGTGGAAGAGCACGTACTTGGTGAAGATGGAAAAGTAAGTGTCCTTGATCGAATGGTGGCTGTTGATGAAGGCGTAAGAGCAGATACAACAATAGAGGGGCTTGCAAAGCTTAAACCAGCGTTTCAATTGAAAGGAACAGTTACAGCAGGAAACTCTTCCCAAATGAGTGACGGAGCAGCGGCCGTTTTATTAATGGAAAAAGAAGAAGCCCTTGAGCGAGGACTATCACCACTCCTTGCATTTCGAAGCTTCGCTGTTGCAGGTGTAGCTCCGGAAGTCATGGGTATTGGACCGATTGAAGCAATTCCGAAAGCCGTTCGTCAAGCTGGTTTACAGTTAGAGGATATTGGTTTGTTTGAATTAAATGAGGCATTTGCATCCCAGTCACTAGCCATTATTCGCACACTTGGTCTTGATCATGACAAAGTAAATGTAAATGGTGGCGCAATTGCACTTGGTCATCCACTTGGATGTACAGGGTCTAAACTTACCTTATCGTTAGCCCATGAAATGAAGCGAAGCGGTCAGCAGTTTGGTGTTGTGACAATGTGTATTGGTGGCGGAATGGGTGCTGCAGGGGTATTTGAACTTATTTAAACGTTGGAGGAGGAAATAAAGATGAGTGAAGCAACAGGGAATTTATTAAAAGGTGGCAGCTTTTTACTAGAAGATATTGATGCATCACACTATTTTGCACCGGAAGATTTTACAGAAGAGCAGTTGATGATTGCCCGGACAACAGAGGATTTCATTGAAAAAGATGTGAAACCGTATGTAGACGCAATTGAAAATCATGAATTCCAACACACAACACGATTACTAAAAAAAGCAGGCGAGCTTGGCTTACTCGGAGCGGATGTGCCAGAAGAATATGGTGGTATTGGGCTAGATAAGATTAGCTCATCTCTTATATCAGAGCGCTTTAGTCGAGTCGGAGCATTTGGTTTAAGTCATGGCGCTCACGTAGGAATTGGTACGCTGCCAATTGTGTTCTTTGGTTCGCATGAACAGAAGAAAAAATATTTACCGGCTCTTGCGACAGGTGAAAAATTTGCTGCCTATGCCCTAACGGAGCCAAGCTCAGGCTCAGATGCTTTAGGAGCTAAAACAACTGCTGTTTTAAACGAAGAAGGAACACATTATGTACTAAATGGAGAAAAGCAGTGGATTACAAACTCTGCTTTTGCAGATGTATTTGTTGTTTATGCAAAAATTGATGGTGAGAAATTTACAGCTTTTATTGTGGAAAAAGAATTTAATGGCGTATCTACTGGCCCTGAAGAAAAGAAAATGGGTATTAAAGGGTCATCGACACGTACACTAGTATTAGAGGATGCAAACGTTCCTGTAGAAAATGTACTAGGTGAAATTGGTCGAGGCCATATTATCGCGTTTAACATTTTAAATATTGGACGTTATAAGTTAGGTGTAGGGTGCATTGGTGGTGCAAAAGTTGCACTAGAACTTGCAGCAACTTATGCAACCGAGCGTAAACAATTTAAAACACCTATTGCTTCCTTCCGTTTAATCCAAGAGAAGCTCGCGTCGATGGCAACAGAAATTTTCGCGTCAGAGAGTGCCATATATCGAACAGGTGGCTTAATTGAAGATCGATTTGCAAGTCTTTCTGAAGAAGAACAAAAAGATGGTCGTGCGGTAGCGAATGCCATAGCGGAATATGCAATTGAATGTTCCTTAAATAAATTTGATGGCTCTGAAACCCTGGATTTCGTCGCTGACGAAGCGGTTCAAATTCATGGTGGTTATGGGTTTATGGCTGAATATCAAGTAGAGCGTATTTACCGTGATTCTCGTATTAATCGAATCTTCGAAGGTACAAATGAAATTAACCGTATGCTTGTTCCTGGTACTCTCTTGCGTAAAGCGATGAAAGGGGAGCTACCGTTTCTTGAAAAGGCAACAGCGCTTCAAGAAGAATTAATGATGTTAATGCCGCAAGAAGTAGGCGATGAGCCTCTTGAACAAGAAAAGTATTTATTAGGAATGGCAAAGAAAATATTCTTGATGATTGCTGGAACTGGTGCGCAAAAATATGGCCCTGAACTCGACAAGGAACAAGAAATTCTAGCGGTTGTTGCTGATATTGTGAACGATATTTATTCATTAGAGTCTGTCATTTTGCGCACTGAGAAGGCCATTCAGAAGTCTTCAGTCGACGCACAAAATCAAAAATTATTAATGACACAAGTATTTGCACAAGAAGCGATTAATCGTATTGAAGCAAATGCGAAAAAAGCACTCGTTCACGTTGAAGAGGGTGATACACTTCGCACAATGCTGTCAATGTTAAAGAAATTAACAAGACATACACCGATTAACGTTGTAGGAAAGAAGCGAGAGATTGCCAAAGCAGTCATTGCTGAAAAGAAATTCGTAGTGTAAAAAGAGTAACACTTTTGAGGGTAATTCCTCAAAAAAAAATAAATGCTCCTCTCGCAAGGAGTGTTCTCCTCAGAAAGGAAACAGCGATTCGCTGTTTCCTTTTCAATTATGGTAAAATGTCCGTGAGTAACGAAACGATACAGGAGGAGGACAAAAAATGAGTGTAACACTATATGAATACCCGAAATGTGGTACATGCCGTAATGCGAAGAAGTGGT
Organism: Shouchella hunanensis; assembly: GCF_028735875.1. GTDB lineage: Bacteria > Bacillota > Bacilli > Bacillales > Bacillaceae_D > Shouchella > Shouchella hunanensis. The sequence continues at coordinate 466,959 of NZ_CP117834.1, read as the reverse complement.
TGGATGCACAAAGTGTTTCATATGAAGCCATTCATATTGTGGAAAACCCACCTAGTGCCGAGGAGTTAAAAGAGCTACATCAAAAAAGTGGTTTAGAGCTCAAGGCATTTTTTAATACAAGTGGAAAAAAATACCGTGAACTAGACTTGAAAAATAAGCGAGCACATATGTCAGAGCAAGAGCAATATGAATTGTTGGCGTCCGACGGAATGTTGATTAAGCGACCAATTGTAACGGATGGCACGAAGGTTACCTTGGGCTTTAAAGAAGAACAATTTGAAACGAACTGGGCTTAAGGATACGTTCAAATAAGTTCTTCTTTTCGGAACAGTCATTTTCATGTATGATGATGGTGAGACCGTAACGATGGAGGGGACGACATGAGTAAATTACCACAAGAGCTAAAGTATTCTGAAGAACACGAATGGGTAAAAACGGAAGATGGAAACGTACGAATTGGGATTACGGACTTTGCGCAATCTGAATTAGGCGATATTGTTTTTGTTGAATTACCTGAAGTTGGGGATGAAATTGAAGCAAATGAACCGTTTGGTAGTGTAGAGTCAGTGAAAACTGTGTCAGAATTGTATGCGCCAGTAAGCGGAAAAGTCGTTGAAGTGAACGAAGACTTAGATGACTCACCAGAGTTTGTCAATGAGTCACCGTATGAAAAAGCATGGATGATCGTTGTAGAGCCAACAGATTCAAGTGAACTGGACAAGCTCATGTCTCCAAGTGAATATAGTAGCATGATTAATGAAGAAGAGTAAAAGCCTGTTTAACAGGCTTTTTTTTATTTGGCTGATCTTCCCTCGGATAGGAGCATGCTCTCGCACATACGATAATGGTAGGCGGAGAGGCCCAAGGAGGAATTTATGGAAAACGTAAATATCACTCAAAAAGTTGTCGCAAAGTATGACGGAGGTCGACTAAAGCTTTATGTCGATGGTGCAATGATCGGGGAAGTCATTGAGACAAGTCAAGGCCTTCAACATCATATGAATTCTGGCTATATCTTTGATAATGAGCAAATCTTTCAAGCGCAGAATGAAGGTTGGAATGAAGTAACTTCGTTTATTGAGGATAGTTGGCATTAAACGCTACCCTTATTAGCGGGGATTTCGTATAATTACTTAGAGAGACGAAATAACCGCTAAATGGGGACGTTGATATGAAAGTAATAACTAAGTTGTTTCATCCTTATAATCAGACTGTTCGTTCTTTTTTTCTTTCGTCGCTTTGCTTCAATACAGCTATGGGGATTTTTATCGTCATGTACCCATTTTTTGTTCGGGAATTAGGTTATGATGATCAACTAAATGGCTCGATTATAGCCTGTCAAGCAGCTGCAACAGCAATAGCGCTATTACCGGCTGGCATAATTGGTGACCGCTTTGGACGTAAGAACATGTTGTTAATTGGCGCAAGTATGTTAGCGGTCAGTTTTTTTATTCGATCAGTAGGAACCGCTGAATGGTTGTTAGTAGTAGGAGCAGGTGTAACTGGATTTTTCTTCGCTTTCTTACAAGTGTCTGCTATTCCTTTATTAGCAGAGCACTCAAAAGAAAAACAGCGAGTAAAGTTATTCTCCCTCCATGCTGCCTTAATGATGGCAGCAAATGTTTTTGGCCATTTATTTGGCGGCATGATGACAGATGGATTGTTTGCATGGACATCATTAACGATGCTTCAAGCGATTCAAGTGACTCTGTTTAGTGCTTGTGTGTTAGCGTGTGTCGCATTTTTTCCCTTATTAAAGGTAAAAGAATCACAAAAAGTAAACAGCGTACAAGAACTAGCTGTTGCGAAATCGTACATACCTAAAAGAAGAGAATGGAAGCTCATTGGTTTATTCGCCTTCTCTAGTTTGTTAATTGGATTTGGTTCAGGACTAGTTATTCCATACTTGAATCTTTATTTCAACGATCGGTTCCATTTAAACTACTCGACAATCGGTCTTGTGTTATCGCTAGGCCAAGCCATGACAGTTATTGCCATGTTAATTGGACCAAAAGTCGTTGACCGTGTAGGGGAAGTTCGTGCAGTATTTTTACTACAAATGGGCTCTATTCCTTTTTTACTCATGACAGCATTTACAAATGTCATTTGGTTCGCCATCATCGGTTTCCTCTTTAGGCAAGCGTTAATGAATGCAGGTAATCCCATTCAAGCGGCACTTGTAATGAGATTAATTCATCCTCAGATGAGGGGGACTGCGAACTCAGTCACACAAATGGTGTTTCAACTAGGTTGGGCACTAATGGGTCCAGTTTCAATGGGAATTGTGGCAGTATATGGTGCTTACACAGGTTATGCTATTGTATTCTGTATTACTGCAGCGCTTTATGTGATTGGTTCCATTTATTTTTTCCTTGTTTTTCAAAAAAAGGTAGCAGAATATGAACAATTGAATACGCTGGATACGAAAAAGCAACTGGACTTATAACGATAGACAAAGGGATTGACGGCTGGAACCCATCGTGCTATGATGCCCTTATTATATTAAAAGAATAATTCTTATCCAGAGTGGTGGAGGGACTGGCCCGTTGAAACCCGGCAACCGCAAACGTAACGTTTGAAGGTGCTAAATCCTGCAAAGCCATAAGCTTTGAAAGATGAGATGATCATAGGTAAACCTTCCTGACATCTTACAGGAAGGTTTTTTTATAATTGGAGGGAATGACTTGATTTCGTTAACGGGAATCAGTAAAACATATGCGACAAAAACAACGACTGTCCATGCTGTCGATCAAGTAGATCTGCATATTAGCAAAGGGAATGTGTTTGGTATTATTGGCTATAGTGGTGCAGGAAAAAGTACGCTCGTACGATTGTTAAACTTACTAGAAAGACCGACTACTGGAGAGGTTCTGTTAGACGGAGTTAATTTAGCTACCCTTGGAAAACAAGCGTTACGTGAAGAACGTCAAAAGATAGGCATGATCTTTCAACATTTTAATTTACTATGGTCTCGAACAGTGAAAGAAAACATTTCGTTTCCGTTAGAAGTTGCGAAAGTACCAGCAGCTGAGCGGAAAAAGCGAATTGAAGAATTAATTGATCTTGTTGGGCTACGTGGACGAGAAGATAATTATCCAGCACAACTAAGTGGTGGTCAGAAGCAACGTGTTGGAATTGCTCGGGCTTTAGCCAACAATCCAAAAGTGTTGTTGTGTGATGAGGCAACGTCTGCCCTTGACCCAAAAACAACGGAATCCATCTTAGATTTGTTAACAGATATTAATAAGAAGCTCAACTTAACCATTGTGCTCATCACCCATGAAATGCACGTGATCCAAAAGATCTGTCATGAAGTGGCTGTAATGAGTGATGGAAAAATTGTCGAGCAAGGACCAGTTATTGATGTGTTTCGTCGTCCAAAAGAAGCAATGACGAAGGAATTCGTTAAGCAAGTTGCCCATGTTCAATCGGATGAGCTAATGCTAGATGATGTTACCCTTCAAGAAGGTGAGCAAATCTTTGCACTAACGTTTATTGGGAATCCAGCAGAAGATCAACTTGTGACGGAGCTAATTCGCTCTTTTCCGATCGACATTTCAATATTACAAGGAAATATATCAAAGTTACAGCAAGGCTCGTACGGAAAGCTATATTTACGAGTTGCAGGAGAACAGGAAACAATCGTGAAGGCACTAGAATGGATACGCAGTAAGCAAGTGGAAGTGGAGGTGTTGAAGCATGCTTGATCGACTCTTTCCAAATGTTGTCTGGGAAAATCTTTGGTTAGCCACCTATGAAACGGTTTATATGACTGTCATTGCAGCTATTGCCACATTCTTTCTAGGCATTATACTTGGTTTATTTCTTTATTTGACTGCAAAAGGAAATCCTTGGGAAAACCGTTTCTTTTATACCTTTGTAGGTGCTGTTGTGAATATCTCCCGCTCGATTCCATTCATTATCTTAATTATCCTGCTTATTCCATTTACTCGTGCTCTAGTGGGAACCATGTTTGGTCCAAGTGCCGCTTTACCAGCTCTTATTATTGGTGCTGCGCCCTTTTATGCACGAATGGTAGAAATTGCGCTTCGTGAAGTTGATAAAGGGGTTGTGGAAGCATCACAAGCAATGGGTTCTTCGAATGGACATATTATCTTTAAAGTGTTGTTGCCAGAATCCATGCCTGCTTTAATCTCAGGTATCACTGTCACAACGGTGGCTTTAATTGGGTATACCGCAATGGCTGGTACAATTGGTGCAGGGGGTCTTGGTACCTTAGCGTTCCAACAAGGCTTTCAACGGACAAATACGGATGTCATGATTATGGCGACGATCGTCATCTTAGCGATTGTATTTATATTTCAAATGATCGGCGATTTCTTGGTCAATCGTTTAGATAAAAGATAAACAAAAAAGGAGAGGTTTAGAATGAAGACATTTTTGAAAACAGTAGGGATTGCAAGCGTATCGTTTGCTTTAGTCGCTTGTGGATCAGGTGATGAAGAGAACACGAACACAGGAGAGAATGGTGGAGACGAAGAAGAAACAACGATTCGTATTAGTGCTTCAAATATTCCTCATGCAGAAATTTTAGAAGAAGCAGCGCCAATCTTAGAAGAGCAAGGTATCATTCTTGATATTCAAGTTGCTCAAGATTATATTTTACCGAATATGGGGTTAGCAGATGGCGAATTTGATGCGAATTACTTTCAACACCGTCCTTATTTAGAAGATCAAATGGCAGAAAATGAAAATTTTGATTTCGCCGAAGCTGGTGCAATCCATGTTGAGCCAATCGGGCTTTATTCGCAAGACTACGATAACTTAAATGACATTCCAGATGGCGCGACGGTGATGATGAGTAATTCTGTTGCCGATCAAGGGAGAATCCTTTCGTTGCTTCAAGAAAATGGGTTACTCACACTTGAAGAAGGCGTTTCTGTTGATGCAACTGAAGCAGACATTGTGGAAAATCCGAAAAATCTAGTGTTTGACATGAGTCCAGATGCAGAATTCTTGCCTCAAGCGTACCAAACAAATGAAGCAGAAGTGGTGGCAATTAATTCAAACTATGCTTTAGGCGCTGATATTTCGCCAACAGAAGATTCTATTGCCATTGAAGGCGAAGATAATCCGTATGTAAACTTAATTGTTGTTCAAAGTGGAAATGAGAACGATGAAGCGATTCAAGCCCTTGTTGATGTTTTAAGATCAGATGACATCAAGTCATTTATTGAAGAAACATATAATGGAGCAGTTATTCCTGCTGAATAACAAAGTAAAGTCCTCATGACAATTTCTCATGGGGGCTTTTTTTAATTGCTTTAGCCTCCTATTTGTTTGTATGATTAGCAGGGGGAAGAGGAGGAAAAACGGTGACCAAAAAAGATATGCGGTTTTTATGCTACCCGTACATGCGTGAAAAAGGAAGTTTAGTTGATTTTGAAATTCGCACTGATTCGCTGGCTGTACGAATTGGACAAGCAGCGGGACTAGTCGATTCGTACCCTAACGTAAAAGAGCTCTTACTTCAATTAACTGAATATGCGTATCATTTAAATGGATCTGTTCGTGGCGATCAAGCCATTGGGGAAGAAGCGTTGCGGTGGTTAAGTGATGTATATGATCAATATGAGATAGAGGTTCGAGAAGAGATTCAACAGTTTTTACTACCGCAAGGATCACGAGCGGCAAGTGCGCTTCACATTGCAAGAAGTGAAGCGAAGAAGTCTGTTCGGGCACTTCACTTTGTTCGCTTAGAAAGAGACGTGCCGACGTTATTAATGGATTACACACACCTACTAGCAAATGTCTTATTTCTTTTAGCTGTTTACATAAACAAAAAAGAAGGCGTAAAGGAAATACCGTTTACGAGTCAATCTTATCCAAAAAAAAGGGGACGTAAAGAATGAGAAAATGGCTATATTCAACAATAGCATTCACTTTTGTGTTAACGGGTTGCAATGATTCTGGAAACGAGGAAAGTGAACAACAAGAAGAGACAGGTTATACAGTGGAAGATGCACGTGGAATGAAATTGACGTTTGATGTGCCTCCTGAAACGATTATTTCAATTTTGCCTAGTAACACAGAAATTATTTTCGCTTTAGGGCAAGGAGATAAAGTGATTGGTGTATCGGATACAGATGTTTATCCGGAAGAAGTGACTGAAATAGAAGTCGTTGCTGAGTATGAAAATCCATATGTTGAACGGATGCTTGAACTGGACCCTGATCTTATTATTGGGTATGACTATGGTTCAAATGAGATGGCACAGCTAAATGATGTCGGCTTACCTGCCTTTGCTATTGATTCCGCACAAACGATGGCTGACATTTTTGAAGATATTCAAACCATTGCTGATGTGCTTGCTGTTCCTGAAGAAGGAGAACGATTAATTGCAGAAATGAAAGCTGAATTTGATAAAATCGCTGAAGCCGTTGCAGATGTTGAGAAGCGTTCTGTTTATTTTGAAATAAGTCCATCTCCAGATATTTGGACGCTAGGTGCAGGTACATTTCAACATGAGATGCTTGAAATCGCAGGGTTAGAAAATGTATTTTCGGACGTTGAAGGCTGGACGAGTATTAGTGACGAAGAAGTTGTTGAAAGAAATCCAGAACTTATTTATACAACTGTGAATTATACCGACGATCCACTTGAAGACATTCGCCAGCGGGATGGTTGGAGTACGATTGAAGCCATTCAACAAGATCAATTAGAACAGATGCCGCCGGATATTATGGATCGTCCGGGTCCGAGAATCGCAGAAGCAACAAGAGTTTTAGCCGAAACCGCTTATCCTGAAGCGTTTGAATAAAATGTGTATGCCTTTTATGATTCCGCTCATACTACCTTTATAACAAATAAAGGAGCGAATGACGTGAATCGACAAGGACATACATCAACGGAACATCATATGATGGTTTATAAAAAAGGCGTGGGATCATTTGAAGAGAAGATGCCAATCTTTGCTGAAAAGTATAATGACTTTACAGAGCAGTGCTTTAAAGAAGGGGCTATTTCAAAAAAACATAAGCAACTAATGGCCCTTGCAATGAGTATTCATGCTCAAGATGAATATTGCATTATTTATCATACAAAAGGATGTATCGATAACGGTTGTAGTGAAGAGGAGTTACTTGAAGCGGTTTCGGTTGCAACGGCATTTGGTAGTGGGGCGGCGCTAAGTCAAGGAGCGACACTTGTTCAAGAAGCCTATCGTGAACTTGATAATCAAGTACAATAAGGAAGAAAACAGTAGCATTTCTAAGATGGAGATGTTTGATTTGAATGGAACCGGGAATACGAAGGGAGAGTAGCCAATTTGCTACTCTTTTTCTTTTGAGGAAGAAGACAATGATTGGTACACTTATTCTATCGGGTAAAAAGAGAAACCGTTTTAAAACAAGAGAGGATGAGAGACAATTTCGAACATGCGACTTTCCTACACAAGTGAAATGGAAAAAGGATTACAACAAAGACATGGTGTTAGCTACGCCGAGTATGAAAGCAGCTTAGACAAACGCCTGCAAATCGAACGAGAGCGAACAAAAGAACATGATGCGTGTAATCAGCTTGTTCAGTCTATCCAGTCACACACAAGTTAATAGCCATAACACGAATTTAAAGAGCCTTATGCTTTCCGCGTAAGGCTCTGTTTTAAATGAGGTTGATATTTCTAACTCGGTCTTCTTGAAGTATAGGAGTATTTGTTATAAAATTAGAATGAGAATAGATTGATAATCATTAAAAAAAGCATGCAAGTCTGTTTGAATAAGCAGGCTTGCTTAATTCATGGAGGGAATACACATGTCTGTACCTAACTTAAAGATTGAGAATTTACACGTCTCTATTGACGATAAGGAAATCTTAAAGGATTTTAATCTAGAAATTAACGGTGGAGAAATCCACGCCATTATGGGACCTAACGGAACAGGTAAATCAACACTTGCTTCTGCCATTATGGGTCATCCTAAATACGAAATTACGAGCGGTTCTGTCACAATGGATGGCGAAGATGTACTTGAAATGGAAGTGGACGAGCGTGCTCGCGCTGGTATGTTTTTAGCGATGCAATATCCAAGTGAGATTAGTGGTATTACGAATGCGGACTTTATGCGTTCAGCGATTAATGCAAACCGTGAGGAAGGCGACGAGCTATCTTTGATGAAATTCATCCGTAAAATGGACGAAAAAATGGATGTTCTTGACATGGATCAATCTTTTGCGCAGCGTTACTTAAACGAAGGTTTCTCAGGCGGTGAGAAAAAGCGTAATGAAATTCTGCAATTGCTTATGTTAGAGCCGCGCATCGCGATCCTGGATGAGATTGATTCTGGTTTAGATATTGATGCGTTAAAAGTTGTATCTGAAGGTGTAAACCAAATGCGTGGTGAAAACTTCGGTTGCTTAATTATTACTCACTATCAACGTTTGCTTGACTACATCACGCCAGATAAAGTACACGTTATGATGCAAGGTCGTATTGTAAAATCTGGTGGAGCAGAGCTTGCTGAGCGTCTTGAGGCAGAAGGATATGACTGGATTAAAGAAGAGCTTGGAATTGAAGATGAGCGAGTTGACGCTGGTCAAGAAGCGTAATTCAGTTAACAAAACTGCTTTTAACGATAAAACAGCAAAGGATGGTATTGTATGTCAGTTGAGACAAATCCAATAATTGGAGCGGAAGACATTATGAAGCGCTCTGAATTAAATAATGAACCAAAATGGGTTAGTGACCTACGCTTAGCAGCTCTTGAAAAAGTTGAGGCATTGGAGCTACCTAAACCAGACAAAACGAAAATCCACAATTGGGATTTTGTAAACTTCACACAGGATTTAGGACAATCTAAAGTTGTCACTGCTGTAGACGAGCTATCAGCAGAAATTCGTGAATATCTTGATGAAGAAGCAACTGGCAACAGCTTAATCGTTCAAGATAATGCATCAACGGTTTATCAGACAAGTGCACCAGAGTTAAATGAAAAAGGCGTTATTTTTAAAGACCTTGCAACCGCATTTGTTGAGAATGGTGATCTTGTTAAAAAGTATCTTTTCTCTGAAGCAGTTGGACAAGATGAAAATAAATTAACGGCAATGAATGCAGCATTAATGACTGGTGGCGTATTCATTTACGTACCTAAAAATGTCCATGTTGAAGTCCCGCTACAAGCACTTTATGCGTCATCAAGAGAAAATGGTGGTCTTTTTAACCACGTACTTCTTGTTGCAGAAGATAATAGCTCTGTCACTTATGTTGAGAACTATGCAGCATATGGAGACGGCATCAAAGTAGCAAACGTAGTCGCTGAAGTATATGTAGGTGCGGGTGCCCGCGTTTCTTTCGGTGGGGTTGATACCCTTGCTACAGGAACTACAACATATATTGTTCGTCGTGGTCATGTAGAGCGCGATGGTCGTATTGAATGGGCACTTGGTCAAATGAATGATGGCGATACTGTTGCTGATAACACAACGTATTTAGTTGGTGACGGTTCGTTTGCCGATGCGAAGCTTGTCACAATTGGTACAGGCCAGCAGAAACAAAACTTTACAACGCTCATTAAACATTACGGTAAACATTCTGAAGGATACATTCTAAAGCATGGTGTTATGACTGGTCGTGCGCTTGGTATATTTAACGGTATTTCTAAGATTGAAAAAGCAGCGACGAAATCTCATGGGGAGCAAACGGAGCGTGTGTTAATGCTTGGTGAGCGTGCGCGTGGCGATGCAAACCCAATCCTTCTTATTGATGAAGATGATGTAACAGCCGGTCACGCAGCTTCAGTTGGTCGAATTGATCCTTTACAAATGTTCTATCTAATGAGTCGCGGTATTTCTCGGGTTGAAGCAGAGCGTCTTGTCATCCACGGATTCTTAGAGCCAGTTGTCTCTCAATTACCAGTGGAATCAGTTCGTAAACAAATGCGTTCTGTCATCGAGAGAAAGGCACAACGATGAACGCAAAGGAGATAAAGAAGCTTTTTCCAATCCTTGATCAGCATGTGAATGGAAATCCGCTCGTCTATCTCGATAGTGCGGCTACATCACAGAAGCCGATTCAAGTTATTGAAAAGTTAGATGACTATTACCGTCGCTACAACTCGAATGTTCACCGAGGTGTTCATACTCTTGGAACGATGGCAACAGACGAATATGAGGGTGCTCGTGATAAAGTACGAGCATTCCTTAATGCGAATGATACGGCAGAAATTATTTTTACAAGAGGCACTACGACAGCACTTAACTTAGTTGCACAAAGCTATGGGGATGAAAATGTTCGAGAAGGGGACGAAATTGTTATTACGCCAATGGAGCACCACTCAAACATTATTCCATGGCAACAATTAGCTAAACGAACAGGAGCACTATTAAAATACATTCCGCTTCAAAATGACGGCACAATCGCGTTAGCGGATGTTGAAGATGTTGTTACAGAAAAAACAAAAATCGTCTCGGTTATGCACGTATCAAATGTGCTTGGAACGGTAAACCCTATTAAGGAGATTGCCACCATTGCCCACAAGAACGGTGCTATTATGGTCGTTGATGGCGCACAAAGCGCCCCGCATATTAAAGTGGATGTGCAAGACTTAAATTGTGACTTCTTTGCTTTCTCCGGTCACAAATTAGGTGGTCCTACGGGTATCGGTGCTTTATATGGTAAAAAGGCATTACTAGAAAACATGGAGCCGATTGAATTTGGCGGTGAAATGATTGATTTTGTAGGTTTACAAGAATCCACATGGAAAGAGCTTCCTTGGAAATTTGAAGGCGGCACACCTATTATTGCTGGGGCGATTGGCATGGGTGCAGCCATTGATTTTATTACGGATATAGGTTTTAATGAAATTGAACAGCATGAAAAGGAACTAGTTGATTATTCGTTTGACCGGTTGAAGGATCTTCCAGATTTAACGATTTTTGGACCTCGTGACCGTGCTGGTGTTGTTACATTCCAGCTTGGTGACGTACATCCACATGATGTGGCAACGGTATTAGACGCACAAGGTATTGCTGTTCGTGCTGGTCACCACTGTGCACAGCCACTTATGAAATGGTTAAATGTTGTTGCGACAGCGAGAGCAAGCTACTACGTTTATAACACAAAAGAAGATATTGACGCTCTGGCAAACGGTTTAGTCAAGGCAAAGGAGTACTTTAGCGATGTCTTCTCGTGATTTAGATACACTGTATCGCCAAGTGATCATGGATCATTACAAAAACCCACGAAATCGTGGTGAACTTGACGGTGATTCCCTGACAGTCAACTTGAACAACCCTACATGTGGCGACCGTGTTCAAGTACAAATGAAAGTGAAAAATGGTGAGGTTTCAGAAGCGGTTTTTACTGGTGAAGGCTGTTCCATTAGTCTTGCGTCTGCTTCCATGATGACGCAAGCCATTAAGGGACTACCAGTTGAACAAGCATTAAAATTATCACAAATTTTTTCAGATATGATGCAAGGAAAAGACTATGATGAGGAAACGTTTGATTTAGGAGATATCGAAGCATTATCTGGTGTAACGAAGTTTCCGGCACGTATCAAATGTGCCACATTAGCCTGGAAGGCACTTGAACAAGGCTTGAACGATAAACCATCATCATAACTATTAGGAGGGATTCCGAATGGCAAAAAAAATGCCTGATATCGGTGAATACAAATACGGGTTTTCGGATCGTGACGTATCCATTTTCCGTTCTGGACGTGGATTAACAAAAGAGATCGTTGAAGAAATCTCGCGTATGAAGAGCGAACCTAAGTGGATGTTAGACTTCCGTTTAAAATCACTTGAACAATTTTATAAAATGCCAATGCCTCAGTGGGGTGGCGACCTTTCAGAGTTAAACTTTGATGACATTACGTATTACGTTAAAGCCTCAGATAAAACAGAGCGTTCTTGGGATGAAGTTCCGGAAGAAATTAAAAATACGTTTGATAAGCTTGGGATTCCTGAAGCAGAGCAAAAGTATCTTGCAGGTGTGTCGGCTCAGTATGAATCCGAAGTCGTTTATCACAACATGCAGGAAGATCTAGAAAAGCTTGGTGTTGTCTTTAAAGATACAGATTCTGCTTTAAAAGAAAACGAAGACATCTTTAGAGAACATTTTGCTTCTGTCATTCCTGCAGCTGACAATAAGTTCTCTGCATTAAATTCAGCTGTATGGTCTGGTGGCTCATTTATCTATGTGCCTAAAGGCGTAAAAGTGGAAACGCCACTTCAAGCATATTTCCGAATTAACTCAGAGAATATGGGGCAGTTTGAGCGAACATTAATTATTGCGGATGAAGACAGTTCCGTACATTACGTTGAGGGTTGTACAGCCCCAGTTTATACAACAAACTCACTTCACAGTGCAGTTGTTGAAATCATCGTAAAGGATAACGCATATTGCCGTTATACAACGATTCAAAACTGGGCGCCAAACGTATTTAATCTTGTAACAAAGCGTGCGGTTGCTGACAAAGGCGCAACTATGGAATGGGTAGATGGAAACATCGGTTCTAAATTAACAATGAAATACCCAGCCGTTATTATGCGTGGAGAAGGCGCGAAAGGTACAGTTCTTTCCATTGCGATTGCAGGAAAAGGCCAACATCAAGATGCTGGTGCAAAAGTAACGCATCTTGCACCAAACTGTTCGTCTACCATTGTATCGAAATCCATTTCAAAACAAGGTGGTAAAGTAACATACCGTGGAATTTGCCACTTCGGACGTAAATCAGATGGGTCAAAATCTAAGATTGAGTGTGATACGCTCATCATGGATAATGAGTCTACGTCTGATACGATTCCTTATAACGAGATTCTCAATAACAACATTACACTTGAGCATGAAGCAACGGTATCAAAAGTATCTGAGGATCAATTGTTCTATCTTATGAGCCGTGGTCTTGGTGAAGAAGAAGCAACAGAAATGATCGTTATGGGCTTCATTGAGCCATTTACGAAAGAACTTCCAATGGAATATGCCGTTGAAATGAATCGTTTAATCAAGTTTGAGATGGAAGGTTCAATTGGGTAATCTAAAACCTTTTGATAGAAAGAGAAGAGCGAATGCCGTTCTTCTCTTTTTTATGGGAAAAGATGTTTGATCAGCTTTTGCCAATAGCTAGTTAGAAGGGTTCTAGTTTTAGCTAGACGAGAGAATCGCATTTCTCTCTTTTTTACGTTAAAATAGAAAAAAACATCTCTGGAGGAACAGAATGTGATATACATTGGTTTAACCGGGTGGGGCGACCATTATTCATTATATGAAGGGGTTAAACCTCATCAGAAACTAGAGACTTATGCTGGTTATTTTCCTATTGTTGAATTGGATTCTAGCTTTTATGCTGTGCAATCGAGAGCATCAATGGAGAAATGGATTCGGGAAACACCCAATTCGTTTAAATTTATTGTGAAAGCTTATCAAGACATTACGGGGCACCAACGTGGTGAATCGCCTTTTTCATCTAGAGATCAAATGTATGAAGCGTTTAAAGATTCGTTAGAGCCATTAATACAGGCGAATAAATTAGCAATGGTTTTATGTCAATTTCCACCGTGGTTTGATGTTACGACAAAACATGTCCATGCGTTACGATTTGTTCGTGAAAAGCTTAGAGATTTTCCGACAGCCCTTGAGTTTCGTCATCATTCATGGTTTGATGCTCCGTATAAAGAGAAGACGTTACAGTATATGCGAGAAGATGATTGGATACATAGTATTTGTGATGAACCTCAAGCTGGTCCGGGCTCCGTCCCTACCATTTTAGAACCGACTACAAAAGAAAAAACGCTTGTGCGATTTCACGGGCGCAATCGTCACGGTTGGAATGGTCCTCGAAACGGTGAGAACTGGCGTGATGTTCGTTATCTCTACGATTACAATCAGCAAGAATTAAAGGAATGGGAAGCAAACTTGCAACGCTTGTCGCAGAAAGTGGATGATGTGTTTGTTGTATTCAATAACAATTCTGGTGGTCATGCGGCTAGCAACGCCCGGTCGCTAATCGGAAATATGAATATCACATACAAAGACTTAGCATCGCGACAGCTTGATTTATTTTAAAAGCTAGGAGAATGATTTGTGTTTATTATCCTTTTTCTTATTGTAGGTTTTATAGCAGGCGCTTTTGGAAGTCTGCTCGGCCTTGGTGGTGGCGTTATTGTCGTTCCCGCTTTATTACTATTGCCAATGGTGTTAGCTGATGTACCTAGCCTAACGTCGCAAGCGGCGGCGGGAACGTCTCTCGCGACAATGATTGTTACTGGCATTTCTTCCGTAATCGCTTATGGGAAACAGCGAACAATGGATGTGAAAAGTGGGTTTATCTTTCTCATTGGTATAGCGCCTGGAGCGATACTAGGGACTTTTGTAAGTCGACTCCTACCCACTGATGCATTCCTTATTTATTTCGGCTTTTTTATGCTGCTTATTGCGTTAAGCTTGTTTTTTCGACCTCAGCAGCATAAAGAAAAAGAGGTAGAGAAAGCTTACTGGCGTACAGGTATTGATGACACAGGAAAGCCGTATGCTTATGGATTTTCTTACCCAACTGCCATTATCATTAGCGTTGTTGTCGGTTTCTTATCGAGTTTATTTGGTGTTGGTGGTGGGGCGATCATGGTTCCTGTTATGATGCTTTTATTCGGTTTTCCAATAAAGATTGCTACTGCCACTGCTATGTTACTTGTCTTATTCTCAGCGATTGTTGGAACGGGTGCTTATGCTTTGGGGGGGCATGTTGAATGGTTACTTGTTCTGGCCCTTATTCCAGGCGCCTATTTCGGGGCAAAATGTGGTGCTTGGCTTAACCGCCGTTTACAATCAAACATACTTATCATTGTAATGAGAATTGTCTTTATTGCTCTTGCCATTCAACTAATCATTCAAGGCATCATGTAAACCAGCTTGCTTCAAGGAGGAAACCATCATTACAACGACTATAACCATTTATCATACAAACGATATTCACAGTGGTTTTCAACATTGGGCAAATATCGTTGGGCATATAAAACGTAACCAAAACGAGAACGTCCGTTACGTGGATTTAGGAGACCATGCGGATCGAGCAAACCCAATGACAGAAGCAACAGGAGGTATTGGAAACATTCAGTTACTAAATGAAGCGAATGTAGACTTTGCTACCATTGGTAATAATGAAGGGGTTACGTTCTCGCAAAAAATGTTAGATGATATGTACAGTGAAGCAGACTTTAACGTTATTGTTGCAAACTTGTTTGACCGGAAAACTGGTTTGCGTCCGAGCTGGGCAGTTCCACACCAAATCGATACAATTGCAGGGTTACAAATAGCGTATATTGGCTATACATCCGCGATGACGCATTTTTATGAACAGCTTGGTTGGGATGTGTCTTATTCCATTGAGGGAATTCAAGCACATGTAAATCAATTGAAAGATAAAGTAGATGCAGTAATTCTTCTGTCTCATTTAGGGCTTCCTAAAGACGAACAAATTGCCAATGAAGTCGAAGGGATTACAGCGATCATTGGTGCACACACACACCATAGTTTACAAAATGGGTTAAAAGTGAAAGATACATGGATAACCCAAGCAGGGAAACATGGGATTTTTTTAGGGGAGCTAACGTTAGTATTTGAAAACAAGGATGTTATAAGCGTTCAGCCAACATTAATTGACCCGACAAGTTGTAAAGAAGACAAAGGGAGTAAACAGCTTTTAGAATCATTAAATCAAGAGGCTGTGGAGGCACTATCACAACCAATCGTTTCGCTTGTTAAACCTTTTGAAGTAAAATGGTTCGAGCCATCGGTTGCAACACAAGCCTTATGTGATGCCTTAACAGAATGGTGTGAAGAAGAAATTGGAATGATGAATGCTGGTGTATTAATGGAGAGTTTACCAATGGGGGATGTGACATATGGTGATATTCATCGTATTTGTCCACACCCGATCAATCCTTGCATCGTTGAGTTAACAGGGAAGCAGCTAATCGAGACTATACGTCGGGCACAGACAGATGATATTGTAAAGCTAGAGCTAAAAGGCTTTGGATTTCGTGGCAAAGTGTTAGGTCTAATGCTGTTTACTGGTATTACCATTACGCCGACAGGGATCCTTGTAAACGGACAAACCATTGCTGAAACGAAGCTTTATCGGTTGGCAACACTTGATATGTACACGTTTGGTTTTTTGTTTCCCCATATTGCCAATGCGGAAATGAAGCACTATTTACTACCAGAGTTTTTACGTGATATTCTGGCAAAATTATTGCAGACAGGAACAAACAAGCTTACTTTTTCATAATGTGTGAAGAAATGAATTGAAAAAGGAGCGATTGTTCCATGATTAATGTTGATCCTATTAGCATTGAAGGAGAAACGTTCTTGGCGATTACCGTTAAGTTGCCAAAGACCAACTTTATGGCAGTAACATGTGATGCAGGCTATATTATGTGCGGAGCATTAGACGTCGCACTGTTAAATGAAAAGTTAAAAGAACGTGGGATTCTTGCTGCTAGAGCAGTAGGTGTCCGTACGATTGAACAGTTGTTAGATGCGCCACTTGAATCTGTCACGTTTAAATGCGAAGAATTAGGCATAACAAAAGGGACAATTGGTAAAGAAGCGCTTTTAAAAATGAAACAAGCAGAGTGAAGGGATGAAGCAAACAATGAAGCAGTATTTACAGCTATGCGAGCATGTGCTAACACACGGCTCGCAAAAATCAGATCGGACAGGCACTGGAACAATTAGTACGTTTGGATATCAAATGAGATTTAATCTACAAGAAGGTTTTCCAGTTGTAACAACAAAAAAAGTGCATCTGCGCTCAATTATCCATGAGCTCCTGTGGTTTTTACAAGGTGATACGAATATAAAGTATTTACAAGATAATGGTGTGCGCATTTGGAATGAATGGGCAGATGAAACTGGTGATCTAGGACCTGTTTACGGAAAACAGTGGCGTTCGTGGGAAGGAGCAAACGGAAGAACAGTTGATCAAATAAAAGAAGTGGTGGAGCAAATAAAAACGAACCCTGATTCGCGACGCCTCGTTGTAAATGCATGGAACGTTGCAGAAATTGATGATATGGCACTGGCGCCATGCCACTGTCTCTTTCAATTCTATGTTCAAGATGGAAAGCTTTCCTGCCAGCTTTATCAACGGAGCGCCGATGTCTTTTTAGGGGTGCCGTTTAATATTGCCTCTTACGCGTTATTAACAATGATGATTGCGCAAGTATGTGATTTAGAGCCGGGTGAATTTGTTCATACGTTTGGTGATGCACACCTTTACTCCAATCATATTGAACAAGCAAAATTGCAACTTTCAAGAGAGCCACATCCATTGCCAACAATGAAAATGAACCCAGAAGTGAACGATATCTTCTCGTTTACATTTGATGATTTCGAACTTGTTGGGTATGAAGCGCATCCGCATATAAAAGCAGAGGTGTCTGTATGATTACATTCGTATATGCTCGTGATAAAGCGCATGGCATTGGAAAGAACAATGACATGCCTTGGCATCTTCCTGCCGATTTAAAACATTTCAAACAAACGACAACGGGTAAGACGATTGTGATGGGAAGAAAGACATTTGATTCCATGAATGGACCTTTGCCAAATCGTCGCAACATCGTTTTGACGAGAAATCACTCCTTTGCTGCACCAGATACAGATGTTGTGTATTCGGTGGATGACGTATTAGCGCTCAGTAAAGAACAAGAGATTTTCGTCATCGGTGGTACAGAAATCTTTAAATTGTTTTGGAATCATTGTGATAAACAAATTGTTACCGTTATTGAGGATACATTTGATGCAGACACGTTCGTTCCTGCATTGGAAGAGGATGAGTGGGAGCTCGTAGAAGCCATTGCTGGAACAATGGACGAAAAAAATCGTTACCCCCATGAATACCGTACGTACGTAAGAAAGAGATAAACTTTTAGTTCGAAGCCTAGTCCCTCTTGCATAGAAATCTATAAGAGGGGGTGGGCTATTTTTGCGTAAACGTTATCGATTTCAACCAATTAAAGGCTCTAAGCAATCACAAGCTCCGTTACCTTTTCGCTATGTGCTCCTGTTGTCATTCGTCTTATTTGCAATTCTTTCAATACAAGGGCTTTGGTTTGTTGATTCTCAATTAAGACCAATTATTTCACAAATTGCCCAGCGTGAAATGGAGCGAGTCGCTACGTATACGATTGAACAAGCGATGGCAGAAGAGCTATCCCAAATGGATATGAGTGAGATTTTTATTAAAGAAACGAATAATGATGGACTTGTCGTTTTTCTTGATGTCAACACTCAAAAGTATAATGAGTTAATGGGAAGAGTACAAACCCGTGTTCATGAGGTCATTAATCAAGTACAGCGTGGGGAAGTGAATAGCTATGGCGATGATAACCCGATCGTTGCAACTATTCCTTTAGGTAGAGCGCTAAATAATGCGCTTTTAACCGATGTAGGACCCGGTATTCCAATCCGGTTTGCTTTAATGGGCGATGCGAAAGTACAGATGCGGGACGAGGCAGAGACGCTTGGTATAAACAACACGCGTTTATCTTTTTATGTCAACATTGATGTTAATATGGATGTCATCTTGCCGTTTTCAGAGGTATCAGAGACGATTTCGGTCGAACTACCGGCTGGTTTTGCTTATGTAGCTGGACCAGTGCCTCAATTTTACGGCGGTCAGGGTGGTTTTGGTTATCCTGTTATTGGAGAAGAAGAAATAAAGCAGGATTAGTAAAAATGTCGTAATTTGTCATTGTTTGTTAAAGAATCGTGTGGTAAGATAGAGTACGAATTGAATAGAACACCTCATCTGCTTGATGAGGTAGAGGCGCAAAAAAAATCAGTACACATTTGGAGCTAGAACAGCAATGAACGGTGTGGAAAGGCTTTTTTGCCGAAGCGAAAAGAAATGTTCAGTTCTTTTTAGCTGGGTCGTCATTGAATAAATGGCGGACTGTCACAGGTAACTGTGGAGGACTACTATGGATGGGACTGTTAATTGTTTGAGACAATAATGGATGTATACCATGATTGTCTTTTTTTGTTGAAAACAGTCTCTTAAGGAGAGGTTAGTTATGGAACATATAGGTTGGTTATCACTTGTCCCGCCGATTGTGGCGTTAACGCTAGTGATTTTAACAAGGAAGGTGTTTATATCCTTAGGGATTGCCATCTTAATAGGTGCTTTTATTGCGTATGAGGGCATCATGCAAGCATTCGCAGGTATCTTCCAAACGGTTGTTTCGTTCTTTGTTTCGTTTGAGACACTCGATCAACCAAGCTTTGCTGGGGTTATTGAATCAATGGCGGAAAATGGCGTTTCCATTAATGATTGGGAACTGTATATTATGCTGTTTCTCGTCTTTTTAGGTATTGTTGCAAGTCTTATTACCTTTTCTGGTGGTGGACAAGCCTTTAGCCACTGGGCAGAAAAGCGAATTACAACGAGAAAAGGTTCGTTGTTCCTACCATTTGTTTTAGGCCTTGTTATTTTTATTGATGACTATTTTAATGCATTAACAGTAGGAAACACAAGTCGACCTTTAACCGATCGTTACCGTGTTTCTCGAGCAAAATTGTCCTATATTGTTGACTCCACTTCAGCTCCAATTTGTGTCATTGCACCAATGTCAAGCTGGGGAGCGTATATTATTGGGATTTTCGCTTCCATTTTTGCGGCGAATCAAATTATAGAATTTAGTCCTTTACAAGCATTTATTTACACGATCCCTATCAATTTTTATGCGTTAATTGCTCTTATTTTTATCATACTTGTTATTGTCTTTAATATTGATGTTGGCGCAATGAAAAAACATGAAGACCGAGCCAAAAAAGAAAATCAGTTAACAGATCCAACTAAAGGAGAGGTTCCTGGTAGCTTATCAGCCGATTTAGCAATGGCTAACGGTCGTGTCTCCCAGCTGTTTATTCCTATTCTTGTACTCGTTATAGCAACGATTGGGATGATGCTTTATACAGGAGCTCAAGGAGCAAGTAGTGATGGTTTAGATGTTACAATCTTAACAGTCATGGAGTATACGGATATTGGCTTATCATTATTAATTGGAAGTGTCATTGGACTGGCTGTAACCATCGGAATGACCGTTATGGCGCGACCGAAAAAGAGTGATTTCGGTAAAGCTGTAATGGCAGGTATTCAATCGATGTTACCTGCAGTTGGCATTTTAGTGCTTGCCTGGACAACGATTGAAATGATTGGCTTATTAGGCACAGGAAATTACCTAGCTTCCTTAATTGATCAATCGATTCATCCAGGATTTTTACCTGTTTTACTATTCTTAGTTGCTGCCTTTTCGGGATTAGCCACAGGTACTTCATGGGGAACATTTGGGATGCTGCTTCCAATTGCAGCTCAAATTGCGGTTGTTGTTGAGCCAACTATGCTCATTCCTATGCTTGCGGCGGTATTAGCTGGTTCCATTTTTGGAGACCATATTTCACCTATTTCCGACACGACGATTCTATCAGCGGCAGGTTCAGGTGCTCATCATATGGATCACGTCATCACTCAGCTGCCTTATGCTATTCTTACAGCTGTTCTTGCAACAATTGCCTTCTTTATCCTTGGTTTTCTTGGAGCAGTTGTTGCCTGGATAGTAGTTGGTATACTGCTTGCTGTTACCGTCTTTATTTTACAACGCATAAGTAAAAAAGAAACAGCGACCTCATAAAAAAGCAAAGCGCATGCGCTTTGCTTTTATTTTTTTGCTTGTTTAGCTGCTCGCTCCCATTGTTTTAATGATGGGAATGGGTCAAACGACCATTCTGTAATACCATTATCTCGATACATACCATAATGCAAGTGTGGTGGAAACTTCCCTTGTGTACCGGGTTTTCCATAACCAGATGAACCGCAATAACCGATTAGTTGACCAGCCTCTATAATGGAACCTTTTTCAATTCCTTTTTCAAATCCACTTAAATGAGCGTAATAATGATATATATTATCTAAATCGCGAATACCGACACGCCAACCGCCATAAGGGTTCCAGCCAATCGTTTCAACAATGCCATAAGATGAAGACTGAATTGGGACTTGGTAATTAGCAAAAATGTCCGTTCCTTCATGGATACGTCTACCACCCCAACCTCGTCTATCTCCCCAAGTACTCCGGTAACTATAATTGTGATGGAGAGGCATAACGAACGCATGTTTATGAAGGTCTAACGTTTGATAATGCTGGTATACTTTTGCATGACCAGCTACAATATTAACGCTCTGTTCTCGTTGATAAAAATGCCATAATGCTATTCGGAAATCTTCTTCCGTTAAACCATACGATTCTAAATAACGAGCAAGTGTGTATAGAACATCTTCATCGTCTGTCAAAAGTGCCTTGCCATCACCGTTTCCATCTAAGCCGATGCCTTCAAATAGGCTTATTGTGTCTGGACTTTCGTCATCTTGATTAGGGTTTAAAGGACCAACCCAATCTTCTTTAGCATAATAAATAGAGATAAAGCCATCTGCATCTGCTCGGTCTCGCCTTGCTTTTCGTAATCCTCGTTCATATGAATCAACTGCAGCTAAATAATACCAAGGTACATTTGTGATGGTTTCCATTTTATGATATAACGCTTCGCGTTCCGTGTATGGATTGACTGTATCTTCCGCATGAGCTTCACTACTTATCGTATGAAAACAAAAGACAAGCACAAGTACGATACTTATTGTGGATCGAAAAGTAGCCATTTGCATCCTCCTTCGTAGGCTTTTGCTTAGTTTCCTACTGTCGAAGAAAAAAATTACAACAAAAACTTGCCATTTTGTGTAGAAATTTTGCTAATCGCCATTGGTCAATGATGGAAAATCATGTTACGATTAATTTGAAAAAAAGAATTTTCCCAAAGAAGGGACGTTTTTGAATGGCAGAAAAAAACGATACGCATGTCCGTAAACCAGATTGGTTAAAAATTAAACTCAATACCAATGAATCGTATACAGGTTTAAAAAAGATGATGCGAGAAAAGAAGCTACATACGGTTTGTGAAGAAGCGCGTTGTCCCAATATTCATGAGTGTTGGGCTGTACGAAAAACAGCGACATTTATGATATTAGGAGATATTTGCACACGAGGTTGTCGTTTTTGTGCGGTTAAAACGGGCCTACCGACAGAATTAGACCTAGAAGAGCCGGAACGTGTAGCAGATTCAGTGGAAACAATGGGCCTTAAGCATGTCGTCATCACTGCAGTTGCTCGTGACGACCTAAAGGATGGTGGAGCATTTGTATTTGCGGAGACAGTTCGAGCGATTCGTCGCAAAAATCCTTTCTGCACAATAGAAGTGTTACCGTCGGATATGCTTGGAAATGAACAAAGTTTACAAACGTTAATGGACGCTAGACCAAACATTATGAATCATAATATAGAAACGGTTCGCCGCCTAACACCAAAAGTACGTGCTCGAGCAAAGTATGATCGCACATTAGAATTTTTAAGTCGAGCAAAAGCGATGCATGCAGATATTCCTACGAAGTCAAGCCTTATGATTGGTCTTGGTGAAACAAAAGAAGAAATCATTGAAACGATGGATGATTTGCGTGCAAATGATGTTGATATAGTAACAATTGGTCAATACTTACAACCAACCAAAAAACACCTTAACGTAATTAAATATTACCATCCTGATGAGTTTGCTGAATTAAAAGAGATTGCGTTAAGTAAGGGATTTAGTCATTGTGAAGCTGGCCCGCTAGTGCGTTCTTCTTATCATGCCGATGAGCAAGTAAACCAAGCGCAAGTTAACATGGAAGCAAAAAAAGTTCAAAATGAAACACACATTCACAATTAAATTGCTAACAAAGAACCATGCGGAAAGCATGGTTCTTTCTTAATGTTGTTCGCGTAAGGCTTTTTGCTTGTCCCGCATAATATCCATATCTTCATCCATGCCTAGATCAACATCACCTTGAGGGTCTTGCTTAAGTTCTTCAATCGTATCTTCTAATAAGGATGCATAATCCGCATTGCCTGCAGTCATATTCTGATAACGTTCAATATCCTTTATATGCGTAGGATCATTAGACACATACACATCGTAAAAGCTAGGCACGACGGATAGCGCAGTACGTTTCACCTGATCCGCAACCATGTTATCTTTTTGGTTATTTTGCTGCTCATACACTGCAAGCACGTATTTATCAGTAACAAGTACGGCTGCTTCCTCAATGGCAGGGTTGTCAACAATCATTCGTGAGATGCCTTCCGCTAACATATCACGGTTCACGACTAAAGCGCCTGCTTGGTCGTTATTATGCTGCATCTCTTCGTAAGTGTGGCGAGAAAAACCGTAGCCACGCTCCATTAGATTTGAATCATATTCTGTCCCACGTGCGGTTTGCTGTGCTTCATTTGTCTGGTACATGCCTTGTTGTGACGTTTGATTACATGCCGTTAACATACTGACGGCAACAAGTAGCGTCATGATAATTCTCATGATCATCCCCCATTTGATAAATAGTCTTGCTCTTTTACTATTCCACATGGGTCGTTAAACTAGTGGTAACAAATAATGGGTTGAGAAAGAGGAAAGACTACAGAGAAATGTGAGCAAATATGTTAAACTAAGGCTATAACTTTTTGAAGAAGTGAATTGAGGTGGTTTAGATGTTAACCATTTGTGGGCAACATTATGAAGTTGTTCAAGACGAAAAAGAAGGCTGGGACGAAGAAGCTTTTAAAGCGCGTTATAGTGATGTCTTAACTAAATACGATTACATTGTCGGTGATTGGGGTTACAATCAACTTCGTCTTCGTGGTTTTTTCGAAGACAAAAATAAAAAATCAACGTTTGATAAAAAAATAAGTACGCTACCGGATTATTTGTATGAATACTGTAATTTTGGCTGTGCCTATTTTGTTGTAAAACGAGTAAATAATTAAGAAATAAGCTCATCGACTTAGCCGACAAGCTTGTACATTTTATTCATCATGGGTTGGGTGATGGCTTGGATATTTTCGTGGCTGATGAGCGTGTTGGTCTTTGTCATTGTAGTTAAAAGCACTGTATTCTCGCTGATCCTTTTCCCACGGTGTTGATTTATTTTCAACTGGAGTATCTTTATGAATGGGTGAACCGTAAGGCCCTTCAGGGGTTGCTTCTGGAACAATATATTGATGAGAAGCTTCTACATTTTTGAAGTCATGGTAGTCGTCTTTTTTTGCCATTCGATCTCCTCCTTTAAGAACATTATGCCCAGAAGCGAAAGAAAACATAAAACGATCAGGAGGAATGATTGTGTATTTTGTTGACAGAAAACGGATTGAACAAGTTCTTACATACATGGAAGAGGTAACGCAATTTTTAGAGGTCGAACCTTTACAAACAGATAAAAAAAGTGGACTTGCTCTTGAGCGTGCCGTAGCCGTTTTAATTGAATCCATCATTGATGTAGGGAATCAGCTCATTGATGGCTTTATTATGCGTGATCCTGGAGGGTATGAAGATATTATTGATATACTCGAGGATGAAAACGTTATTACTGTCCAAGAATGTGATGAATTGAAAAAAATCGTCCAATTACGAAAAACACTGGCGTACGAATATACGACAATTGATCATCAGCATCTTTATCAAACGATAACAGAACAGCTAACTGGAGTAAAACGCTTTCCAATTGCTGTACGCGCGTATTTAAAAAATGAACTAGGTGTCATTACGGCCTTTATCCCGGAGGAACAATAAAGATGCTCAGTCAATATGAAAGTTATTTATTTGATTTGGATGGCACTGTTTACAATGGAGAAAAACCAATTGATAGTGCCATTTCGTTTATTACTAAACTGAATCAGCAGGGCATTCCGTATGGATTTATTACAAATAATTCAACAAAAACACCAGAACAGGTAGCGGATAAGCTTCGCAAATTTGGACTTTATGTTGAAACAAATCAAATTGTAACATCTGCTTTAGCAACAGCACTATATGTTAAAAAAAAGATAAAAAAAGCTCGCGTGTTTATCGTTGGAGAAGAAGGGTTAGAAACGGCTTTTTCAACGTTTGTTAAAGATGAAACGCAGCCGGATGCAGTCATTGTTGGCCTTGATCGACACATCACATATGAGAAGATGAGCCAAGCCGCGCGTTTAGTAAAAGAGGGAGCTCTTTTTATTGCCACGAATCCAGATCGCATGTTGCCATCTTCAAATGGGCTTGTGTGTGGAAATGGCGCAATTGTTGCTGCTATTTCATATGCTGCGCAGAAAGAGCCAGTAACAATTGGAAAGCCAAATAAAGAAATCATCACAATGGCATTAGAGCAACTCCAGTTTCGAAAAGACAAAACCATTTTAGTTGGCGACAATTATGAAACAGATATTAGGACAGGTATTGACGCTGGTATGTCCACCTTGCACGTAAAGACAGGTGTCACCCTCGATTGTTCTACCTATGAAAACCAACCAACCTTTTCAATTTCCTCTTTAGATCGCTGGCAATTGGAAGAGGTTTAAACAAAATGTATAAGACATGAGGAAAAGACGATTCGCTCTACGAGTTGAGGAATCGTCTTTTTTTTGCATTGAATACTCCGGGACGTATGCGTCGTTTCTTTTATTCCGTGTTTGCCTTTCGATGGGCTAAACGGCTAGATGCTGCTGCGGCTATAGCACCAACAATATCATCTAAAAAGGTGTGACATAAGGGTGAATGCTTATCATTTAACTTTTTAATAATGCCAGGTTTCATTTTATCCACGTAACCATAGTTAGTAAAGCCGATTGATCCATAAACATTTACAATGGATAGGGCAATGATTTCATCAATTCCGTATAAACCTTCATCTCTTGCTAAAATCGATTGAAGTGGTTCATCGAGCAGTTTCTTCTCCGTTAATTTATCAAGTTGAATACCAGTGATAATGGCATTCTGAACCTCCCTTTTTGATAAAACCCGATCAATATTTTCAATACATGCTTCAATCGTTAAAGCAGGATGGTAATGGCTTTGTAGCTCATAAACAAGTTCTGCGATTTCCTCTATTGGAACTCCTCGTTCTACTAAAAGATCCCGAGCTGTTCTTTCGACAGAATCCATATGATCCCCCATCTCTCTTGCGTGAATAAATCGTTCCTTATAGTTTACGTTGCCATACACATTTTATGCGATTAGGTCATAGACTAGTAAGACTACATAAGAGAAGGAGGCATGTTCATGCTTGAACGCAATTTGTACGATCATTATAAATTGTACTGTACGGAACGGTTTTCAATTGGAGACTTTGAAGGGTTTCAGGCTAACCAAGAATCGTATTTGATCATTCCAAAGGATGAACTGCAGATGGAGGAGTCGCAAATGCTTGCCTTCTCTGATTATATGAGAAGTGTTGGCGATTATTCTGTCCTTGAGCTTGTTCAAAACCGTTCAAACCAACCATCGACTCTTATCGATGGTTCCGAGGTGTATATATTTAAAATTCCAACTGTACGAGAAGATCGCAGTGTACGCATTCGTTCTACTCAAGATTTAGGAGGGCAACTACGAGACTGGCATGTAAAAGGCCAACAAGGGGCTGCGAACTGGACGGCGCTGACAGCTGGGCGTTGGCCAACTATTTGGGAACAGCGTTTAGAACAACTTGAAAATTGGTATGCGCAAAAACGAGCAACGGGGCCGACAACGATAACGGATGAAGTGTTTTTATATACGTATCCTTACTTTATGGGCGTAACAGAAAATGCCATTCAGTACGCTGTAGATACAGAGCTAGATATCCCAATGGAGCCACGGGATAGTGGTACGATCTGTCATAGTCGTTTTAAAGACACATCGTGGTTAAAAGTATCAGAGAGTGGTCAAATTATTAAGCTGCCAACAACGTTTTTGTTTGACCATCCAGCCCGTGACTTAGCTGAGTGGATCCGCGATCGGCGTGTCCAGCCAGAGGAAAGACATCGACAAATGAAACAAGAGATTTCCCTTTTTTTAAGAGGTTATGAAGAAACACAAGTTTTGTCACGCTACTCTTGGCAGCTCATGTATGCTCGATTGCTCTTCCCGCTTTATTATTTTGAACTAGTAGAACAATATTACAGAGCGCAAATGCCGCAGGAGCAGCTTCAATTTGCTTCCAAAATTGAGTCGTTTCTCGACAAAGAAAAAGAAAATGGTGCTTTCTTAAATGAGCTGGCAGAAGAAGCCAAACTTCATCGCTACCAGTCTATTCCAGAATTAGATTGGATTATTGGTCAAAAAATTTAATTTTTTCTCTTGAAAACCATCGCAACTGACGATATAATGTCCATTATATAAAGACATTAGTTCTTCTGGGAAAGACTTATTGGTTTGAGCCGAGACCAGGGGGATAAGGAGTGGGGTAGTTGTTGATGTGGAAGGGATTATTGCAAGAATATAAGGCTTATTTACCTGTGCAAGATCAAACACCTAAGCTTTCTCTTGGAGAAGGGAATACACCACTCGTTCATTTTGAGCGTTTATCTGAACGGTTGGGCATCGAGTTATACGGAAAACATGAGGGGGTTAATCCAACAGGCTCGTTTAAAGATAGAGGCATGGTCATGGCAGTAGCAAAAGCCGTTGAAAAAGGGAAAACCGCCATTATGTGTGCTTCAACAGGAAATACAGCTGCATCGGCTGCAGCATATGGGGCGAAAGCAGGACTAAAGGTATTTGTTGTTATTCCTAAAGGGAAAATTGCTCAAGGGAAACTGGCTCAAGCGGTGATGTTAGGTGCTGAAGTGATTGAAGTGGAAGGGAACTTTGATCAAGCATTAAAAACTGTACGAGAAGTGACTGAGGATTCGTCCATTGAACTTGTAAACTCTGTTAATCCATATCGATTGCAAGGTCAAAAAACAAGCGCATTTGAAATCTGTGATCAATTAGGTTCTGCCCCAGATGTGCTGGCTATTCCAGTAGGAAATGCAGGGAATATTTCTGCATACTGGTTAGGCTTTAAAGAATACCATCAAAGATTTCAAACCGGCTTACCTAAACTATTTGGCTTTCAAGCAGAAGGGGCAGCGCCGATTGTTCGAAATAAAGTCGTCGACAATCCTGAGACAATTGCGACAGCCATTCGCATCGGTAACCCTGCAAGTTGGTCAACAGCAACCCTTGCAGCGAGAGAGTCACTAGGGTTGATTGATATGGTGTCGGATGAAGAAATTATAGAAGCATACCAAGAACTGGCGAAAAACGAAGGTATTTTTGCTGAACCAGGATCATGTGCTTCGATCGCAGGAATTAAAAAGGCTGTTGCAAATGGTCAACTTTCTAAAGGATCAAAAGTGGTTGCTGTTTTAACTGGAAATGGGTTGAAAGATCCTATCACGGCTATGGATGTATCACCATCAGAGCGAGTGGTATTAGATCAAACAAATGAAGCGTTTAAAGCGTATCTGCATGGAAAAGAAATGGTGGTGTAACAATGTTAGCAATGACAATCCCAGCGAGTACAGCAAACTTAGGACCAGGCTTTGATTCAATTGGCATGGCGTTAGACCGCTATCTTCACGTAGATGTAGAGCGAAGCGACTCATGGTCCTTTCACTGTGATAGCCCTGGACTTGAAAACTTAGGACCGAACAATTTAATTTATCAAGCGGCAGCATTTACAGCAAACCATTTGGAGACGACGCTTTTTCCTTGTCGTGTTTCGATGAAAAATGATATCCCGCTCTCAAAGGGGTTTGGATCAAGTGCGGCAGCAATTGTTGCTGGAATTGAAATTGCCTGCTATTGTGCTGATCGTAACGTGTCTCAAAAAGAAAAAGTACGAATTGGATCCCTTTTTGAAGGGCACCCAGATAATGTTGCCCCTTCAATATATGGTGGTTTGATTGTAGGGGCTCATCGAGATCATCGTACGGACATTATTCACGTTTCAGAGCCAAAAGTAGAGTTAGTCGCACTTATTCCGCCAGAAATTTTGGAAACGAAAAAAGCAAGAGGTATTTTACCAAAGCAGCTTCAATTCAAACAAGCTATCCAGACAAGCGCTGTGTCAAATGTTATGACAGCTGCTATACTAGCGGATAATTGGAGTCTTGCCGGTGAATTAATGATGGAAGACTTGTACCACCAACCGTACCGCAAACACCTTATCCCGCATTGGTCTGACGTCATGAACTTTGTAAATGAGCATCGCTTTTCTTATGGCGCTGCTTTAAGTGGCGCGGGTCCAACGGTATTGTGTTTTGTGGAGCAAGGTAGCGGCAAACGCTTCGCAAAAGAGATTCAACGTCGTTTTCCATATTATCAAGCTGAAGTTGTAAGACCAGCTACAGTTGGAACAGCACTATCCGTAGTGCAAGCATAGCTTTTGTAACAGTAGGCATACTACTGTGAAAAGGAGGCGAATGCTATGCTACAAGTAAATGAATTGAAAGATGGTCAGTCGGTTTTTGTTATTTATAGTAATCCCCACACACCCACTGTTGCAACAATACAGGAAGGATATATATCGGTTGACGCACTCGGAACGTCGGTTGTTGTATACGATTATTATCATACATTAGAAGAAGATGATGCGGTTTTTGCTTCTTATGAGGATGCAGAGCAAGTGTATAACCAATACATGATGTAGAGAGAAAAGGAGAAGGGTCTGAGCAACCCTTCTCCTTCTAAAGTATTAACGCTCTTTCTTTTCTTCCTCTTTTTCCTTTTCAAGCGCGTTGAGACTCATTTCTCGGTTACGCTTCTTTTCAATCAGCGCTCGCTTTTCGTCAGGATGCAATTCTGCAGCATGCTCAGTCTTATACCTTTCAGCCTCGTGCATTCGTTTCTTCGTGTCTTCAATAATGGATTGAATCTGTCTTGCGTTGTCGCTACGATTATCGTCATTCGCCATCATGTTGTCACCCTCCTTTAGTAGAAGTGTTCTACAAAAGAAGAAAACTATGTACACAAAAAAGCAGTAAAGCCAATGCTTTACTGCTGAATAGACTGGTGATTAGAATACTTGCTCGATTTCAACTACCCCTGGTACTTCCTCTAAAAGGGCACGCTCAATCCCAGCTTTTAACGTAATTGTAGAGCTTGGGCAAGATCCGCAAGCACCTAGTAAGCGTACTTTTACGATCCCGTCTTCCACATCAACAAGTTCAACGTCTCCGCCATCACGTAGCAAAAACGGACGAAGCTTATCCAATACCTCTTGCACTTGCTCCATCATATCTGTGCTTGTTTCCATTAGGAATCACTCCTTTCATCATACTCTCATTATAATCGCCTAGATGAAAAAAATCCATGCATCTGCTCAATTATTTTAGATTCGTTCAGACGATAAGACGTGCATTAAGCGAACAATGGCCATTCTCCTTGTTTAACTAATGCATCGTTCTTATTAAAATGACTTCTGAAGGTGTTTCACAGGGTTTATTAGGAATGGAGAGAGAAGGAGAAGAAAGAAGGAAGCATCTTTTTTATAGCTTCTAGCACGGTTCTCATGTAAGCTAATAGGAAAGAGCATTGAAAGGATGAGGTGGGTGCAAAAAATTGAGTTTACGGTTTATGGAGCAGAGCAAAAGTGCGCTTCTTGTGTACATTTGCCAAGCGCATTAGAGACAAAAGATTGGTTAGAAGCAGCATTAACCCGGAAATTCCCTCACGAAAATTTATCTTTTCACTATGTCGATATAGAGTCCCCAAATACCGAACGAGAAAAAGAGCTAGCAGAAGCCATTTTAAATGAAGAGTATTTCTATCCATTATTGGTAGTAAACGGAGAAATTCTTGCGGAAGGAAATCCTAGTTTGAAAGTGGTTACACAACGAGTAGAAGCCATTCTTTCTGCCTCTTTCTACAAGTAAAAGCGTTAAAGGAACCTACTCCTTTAACGCTTTTTACTATCAGCCACTGTGGTACTTATACATCCAAAGCACTCCACTTTTTAAGATTCGCGCTACACGGCCTGTTAGTGGACGTTCGCCCATCATACCAAAACCATGTTTCTTTCCTAGTGAGCCCAAAACCCCTTTTAGCTTAATGCGAGGCATTTCTTCAGGAAGAGGTTCCTCTTTCCATTGATGTTTTAAGATGGTAACGATTTGTTCCGCTTGCCCTTCCGCAAGCTGTGCGCTTGGTGCGTGAGGTAAGCTCGCACAATCACCAACGACAAAGATATCCGGATGATTGGGGATAAAATGTTGTGGTGTTAAAATGATACGTCCAGATCGATCTTTTTCTACATCTAGATCGCGTACGACACGAACAGGCTGGACACCAGCAGTCCAAATGACTGCATCACTTTCAATTCGTTCATCATGATTGTAAAGTGCGCCGGGTTCTACTTTCGTAATGTTTGAATTGTTGCTGACATCAACTCCGTGCTCTACAAACCAATTTTGAACATATGCGCTTAATTTCTTAGGGAACTGACTCATAACAGATTCGCCGCGATCAAATAGTTTAATTGAGAGGTCAGGTCGACTTTCGCGTAGCTCACTTGCTAATTCAACGCCACTCAAGCCAGCACCTACAATGGAGACGACGCCTTCTGGTCTAACATTATTTAGCGCTTCATACGTGCGGCGAGTCGCACTCATCGTTTGGATGCTATACGTATATGTATCCGCACCAGGTACGCCGTGATATTTGTCTGTACAGCCTAAACCGATAACAAGTTTATCGAAGGCAAGGGTTTCACCGTTGTTCAACTGGATAGAGTGGTCTTCAGCGTGGATAGCAGTGACAGTTGCGTATTTAATTTGTAGACGAGCATCTTCTGGGAAGGTAACTCGTAAATGGTGATCTGATGCGGTTCCAGCTGCAAGTGCATAGTATTCAGTTTTTAGACAGTGATAAGGCATTTCATCAACGAGAATAATTTCCCAGTCTTTTGGTAAGTCATTTGGTAGCAGTCTTTGTAAGACGCGCATACCACCATAACCTGCTCCAAGTACAACGAGTTTCTTCATAAGTAGAGATCTCCTTTTAAGCGAAATTGCGTTAAAACTAGTTTCAATTAAGGACATCGCTCGATGAACAAGTCCTATTCTTGTGGATTCTTGATGGAAAGCACTCATCGTATAGGCAATATGGCTGTTAATAATATGAGCGTAATGCTCTCTCTCTGCTAACGAAAGTGTTTCGTAAGCTTTTTCTAACAGCTCAACCCAATAGGTGTGCAAGCGCTTTTCATTTTCAATTACATGTTTCCAAGTTTGAATCGTTAGGCTAGGATGAATATCATAATCCTTTAGTAAATAAAGTAAGCTTGAACGAATTTGCGTTAAGATTGTTTCTGAAGAAAGGTTCTCTTGCTGTTGATTTAATAGCTCTAACAATTGTTTCTCAAATAGAGCGTGTAAAATGGATTCTTTTGTAGGGAAGTGGTTAAAGAATGTACCTTTCGCTACATGTGCTCCTTTTGTAATTTCTGCAACCGTTGTTTCTTCAAACCCTTTTTCATAAAATAAGGTATGTGCAGATTGAAGTATGGCAGATCGTGTTCGGTTTTTTTTCGATTGATTCATTTTTTAAAAACCGTTTAAAGAATACGGTTTGTTTTTTCACCTCGGTTACGAGTGATTGGAACTAAAAATGACTCTGGTCAGTTTTGATTATACCGATTGTGCTTTCATTCGACAACCCAAAATTTATACTTTCTTCTTTTACCAATACGTTTGATTCAGATTGACTTTACAGTAGTGACAAAGTAGCATAAAAAAGAGGTGAACGAAGTGAAGATGTTGATTGAGTGCTGCATGAACAATGTACATAATGGGACAGATGAAGTCATTAACTCCTTACTGTCACTTCCACACGTTGAAATAGTAGAATATGGCTGTTTAACACAGTGTGGAGTGTGTAACCAAGAGCATTTTCTGTTCATTAATGATACGTATGTTGCTGGTGAGACACCAGCTCAATTACTAGAAAAGATAAATAAGATATGTTTTACTTTAACATAACGTGTTTGAGTGAGTATTGAACAAGCAATAGAGGAGGAGAACTGTGCACCCTTTACCATTTAGTCACACTTGGCCATATGAAGTACAAGGTAAAGATATCTATATTGAAGAATGTCCTTTTTGTAAGCAAGAACATGTGTTAACGAACATGAAGCCAAAAGACGTAAAACGCGCAAAAGAACAGTTTAAAGTTCGTTTAAATATGCCTTGCTGTCATACGGTTATGACAATAATAGAGGCAGATGATGATTACTTCTGGGCAGACCAACCATTAAGAGGGTGAAACAAGATGAAATTTACAAAAATGCATGGTTTAGGGAATAGCTATGTGTATGTCAATATGTTTAATGAAAACTTACCCGAAAAGCAATTAAGTGAAACCGCTGTACGATTAGCAGATAAGAATAAAGGTATCGGAAGCGATGGGATGATTTTGATCTATCCATCGCAAACTGCAGCAGTCAAAATGAGAGTGTTTAACAATGATGGATCAGAAGCGAAGAACTGTGGCAACGGTTTGCGCTGTGTAGCAAAATATAGCTATGAGCATGGACTTGTAACAACAACTTCTTTTACAATTGAAACGTTAGGTGGAAATGTTGAAGCAACCGTTTCAGTTGACCATGAAAATTGTGTTCAATCTGTAACGGTTAATATGGGACAACCACGTTTGTTAGCAAAAGAAATTCCTATGAAAAACGAGCATAGTGAGGCAATGATCGTTAACGAAGTGATCCCTGTGTACCATCAAGACATTAGAGTAACCGCCGTCTCTATGGGGAATCCACATGCTGTTCAATTTATCGACTCAATTGAGAAGGCGCCAGTTAAAGAAATTGGCCCTTTAATTGAAAAACATGACCGGTTTCCTGAGTGGGTAAACGTCGAATGGGTTGAAGTTGTGAGCCCAAAGGAAATTCACTTCCGCGTGTGGGAGAGAGGTTCCGGTATAACACAGGCTTGTGGAACGGGTGCTTGCGCAGCAGTAGTAGCAGGTGTTTTGAATGGTCACTTAGAGAAAGAATCAGAGGTTACTGTGCACTTATTAGGTGGGGATTTACAGATCACGTGGAAAGATGATGGAGATGTGTGGATGAAAGGCCCTGCTGAATATATATGCAGTGGGGATGTGTGCTTGTAAAAAAAGCTTGGGGCGAATAAGCCCCAAGCTTTTTTGTTTAGTATTCTTTAATAATGTTGTAGAACGTATCTCGCTCAACCGGATTTTTTCCTGCACTCTTAATCATATGAATTAATTCTTTTCTCGTAATACCGGCAGACGTTAAGGCGCCGACAGAATGAGAAATCCGTTCTTCAATTAATGTACCATGGATATCGCTTGATCCAAATGTTAATGCCATTTGTGTAAGTTGAACGCCAATATTAATCCAGTAGGCTTTAATATGAGGGAAGTTATCAAGCATTAAGCGACTAACTGCAATGGTTCTCATATCGTCGTAAGCAGACGTTCGTCTATTTAACCCAGCTTTCACGTTTCTTGGCTGCATCGCTAGTGGAATAAATACCATAAACCCATTTGTACGGTCCTGTAGCTCACGTACTCGTTGCATATGAATCAAACGTTCTTCTTTTGATTCAACTGAGCCATAGAGCATCGTTGAATGCGTGCGTAAACCAAGGTTGTGCGCCGTTTCGTGTGCTTCAAGCCATTGGTCAGTAGAAGCTTTTTCAGGGCTCATAATGGCACGGTAGCGCTCCGTTAATATCTCAGCACCACCACCTGTAAGTGTTGATAGGCCAGCATCCATTAACGTTTGAATCACTTCTTTCATAGAAATGCCAGCGAGACGGGAGAAGAATTCAATCTCGGCGCCAGTATATGCTTTTACTGTTACCTGTGGATAATGTTTCTTCAATGTTTTAACGATATTGACGTAATAGTCAAAGCCGACTTCATTGTTGTGACCACCAACAATATGAAACTCTCGAATATTATCGTTCCAACGGTCAGAAACGTATTTTAACAACGCTTCTTCGTCCATTGTGTAGGCACCTTCTTCACCTGGCTTCCGTTTAAACCCGCAAAAGCCACAATTTGCCTCACATACATTTGTCGGATTAATATAGAGGTTTTCAATAAAATAAACGTTTTGACCATTCTTTCTTTCGTTTACAAGATTAGCTAATTGAGCAACACCCAGTAAATCTGGTGTTTCGTATAATGTTAGACCATCTTCTATGGATAAGCGTTCACCGTTCAAAACTTTCTCTTTTACGTTTTGAAGGTTTGTGTCTGTCAAAAGCACACTCATCTTCGGAATCCTCCTTTAAAACATCGCTTGATGCACATAACGAAGTCTTTTTGTTGATTTCACATTCTATTATACTACTACACTTTTAAGAAAGAAAGAAACGTGAAACAGACACAAGGAAGAAAATAAGTAGAATGACTTATTGAAACACGGTAGGTGTACGATGTAATATACAGGTTGGTGAATACTTATAAAATTGAGGTGTGAGGTAAAATGAACGTACGGAATGACCTATGTTTGGAAAGGCTGGAGCTGTTGCGCTATGAAATGCTGCAAGCGGCTAAGCGTCATGGTTTAAATCATCCTCTTGTATTGACATACAGCGAACAAATTGACGATATACATAATCGATTAATGCGTAAAGACCAATCACCCTTAGAGTAGAAAAACTTGAGTATAAAAACAAAAAGGTCTATACTATAGGAAAGAAAAAAGGGAGGCACGAACATGATTACTCTTACAGATGCAGCGGCAGCGCAAATTCTTTCCATGAAGAAAGAGGAAGGTGACGAGTCACTAAAGCTCCGAATCGGTGTACAAGGCGGAGGCTGTTCTGGTCTTTCCTATGGCATGGGCTTTGATGATGAGAAGACAGAGGACGATACAGCATTCCAAGTAAATGGAATTGACGTTATTGTTGACCAGGAAAGTGAACCAATTATTAAAGGACTAGTCATTGACTATAAACAAAATATGATGGGTGGCGGCTTTACGATTGATAATCCTAACGCGATCGCCAATTGTGGGTGTGGCTCTTCATTCAGAACCGCAACAAATGCCGGTACACCAGAAAACTGTTAAAACAAAGAACCGAAGCGTTTGCTTCGGTTCTTCTTATTTTTGTTCTGGTTCTAAGTAGTGATTGTAGCGTTTTTCTAAATACCGTTGTAGCCAGGATAGTAAAGAGCAAACAACCCAATAGATTAATGCTGCTACAATAATGACGGTTAAGTAATTGAATTCACGACCACCGATTATGCGTGCTTGATACATTAATTCTGGTAACGCAATCGTAGAGGCAATTGAAGTGGATTTAATGAGTGTTAAAAAGACGTTGCTTAACGGAGGTAACGCAATACGAATCGCTTGTGGCAAAATAACGTAGCGCATCGTCTGCCATTTATTTAACCCTAATACAGAGCCAGCTTCATGTTGCCCCAAAGGCACGGAAGAAAGTGCCGAACGGTTTACTTCCGCGATGTAGGCGGAAGTATTTAAACTGAAGGCGACGATAGCCGCAGCGACTGTGCTTAAACTAAACCCAAGTTCTGGTAGTGCAGCGTAAAGAAGAAAAAGTAGAACAAGGATCGGTACACCGCGATTAAAGGAAATGAAAAGCATACTTGGCCAGCGAAAATAAATATGCTTGGACATCCTACCTAAAGCTAGAAAAAAGCCAAGAACTAAAGCAATGATCATGCTTACAACCGCAACGAGCATAGTATATTGAAGCCCTTTTAAAATATAGGGGAACGATTCAATGGCAAGTGTCAGATCAAAAGAACTCATTCTTAAACACCCTTTATGTTATTCAAAATCAATATCAGGAAGTTGAGTGACATCATAGCCGTCAAAAAATTCTTCAGACAGCGATGCGGCTGTTCCATCTTCTAATAGTTGTGTAATGGCTTCATTTATCGCTTCAAGTAAAAGAGGCTCGTCTTTAGCAAGCATAATACCTTGCTCGCTTGGATCGTAAAAGAGTGTCGGATGTACTTGAACATCAATATCCGTTAAATGATTGACTGTAATGGATTGAAGGTAATAATCGTTTAGAATAACGTCTCCTTGACCATTTTCGACTGCTCTTAAATAGACGTCATTTGTGACATTATCAAAGAATTTTGGCGTTGCGCCGTATTCTTCTGCTTTTTGCATATAAGTCGTATTCATGGCTCCTAGCGCAATCTTTCCATCTAAGTCTTCTAACGTTTCAATGCCAGATAAATCTTCCTCTCGAACGATGGCACTTCCGAACGAGTATTTATATGGAGTAGAAAAATCAAAGTTTTGTTCCCGCTCCTCCGTTTTTGTCAGACTATTGGCAGCAATATGAACACGACCACTGTTTAAGGCCTGTGTCATTGTATCTACGCCAATTTCCTCAAATTCAACTTCAACATCAAGAATGGCAGCAATTTCCCTAACAAGTTCCACTTCATAACCAGTCAATTGATCGTCTTCCGAATGGTAAGAAGTCGGAAACAAAGTGCCAGCCGTAGCGACCGTCATCGTTCCAGATTCTTGAATGGCATTCCAAGCTGTGTTTCCAGATGCTATATCGTCTTCGTTTGATCCGCAAGCGGTAAGGAAAACCGTCGCAATCAAAGAAGGAAAAATAAGTTTGTTAATCATCGTAATTCCCCCTAATTCTATGTACTTTGTAAGTATGCAACGAAAGTATAAAACAATCAAGTTGAAAACAGTTTCTTCTATTATAAAAGAAAGCACTTTTAACAGTTTTGTCGCAACGAGTGCGACGAAATTGTATTTTCCTTTTCTTGAAGGGCAAGCTATTGATGGATACAATGCAAGTAAAGTACTTACTTGAATAGGAGGAACGAATATGACCGAGAAAAAAAGCATCCGATCCCGTGTACAACGATTCGGAAGTAATTTAAGCAGCATGATCATGCCAAACATTGGCGCGTTTATTGCTTTTGGTACTATCACAGCTATTAATGCATTCTTCTTTATACAAATTTTAGATAACATGGTTGTACCAATGATCTACTACTTGCTACCACTACTAATTGCTTATACAGGTGGTAAGCTAGTCCATGATATGCGCGGGGGTGTAGTAGGGGCAACAGCAGTAATGGGTGTCATTGCAGCTGTACCAGACGCACCAATGTTTATTGGAGCAATGATTATGGGGCCACTTGGTGGTTATGCCATTAAAAAGTTTGACCAATTAGTTGATGGGAAGATTAGACAAGGGTTTGAAATGCTTGTTAACAACTTCTCGGCTGGATTAATTGGTGCTGCTTTAGCCGTAATAGGATCACTCCTTGTAGCACCAATTGTAAAAGGACTGACAAGTGCGCTAGGAGCAGGGGCAGATTTTCTTATCTCTACTGGCTTATTACCGCTTGTAAGTATTATTATTGAGCCAGCAAAAATCTTGTTCTTAAACAATGCCATCAATCATGGCGTGCTCGTACCTTTAGCAGCAACACAATTTGACACTCTCGGTAAATCAATCTTTTACTTATTAGAAGCTAACCCTGGTCCAGGTTTAGGTATTTTACTAGCGTTTATGATATTTGGTAAAGGTGTTGCTCGAGGCTCTGCATATGGAGCTGGTATCATTCATTTTATTGGTGGTATTCATGAAATTTACTTCCCTTATGTACTAATGAAACCATTAATGTTTCTTGCCGTTATCTTTGGTGGTGCATCTGGAGTATTTGTATTTAACCTCTTCCAAGTTGGTTTAGTTGCTCCAGCTTCACCAGGAAGTATTATTCCAATCATGGCTTTAACAGCACAGGGAGATTATCTAGGTGTTATTTTAGGGGTCTTAGTGGCGACGGTTGTTTCCTTTGTAATTGCTTCTCTTATCCTCCGCTTCGACAAAAAAGGCGAGGAAGACAATATTGAAGAAGCACAAGCAAAGATGCAGGATATGAAAGGTAAGAAATCTTCTGTTGTTTCAACAAGCGGTTCAAAAACAGGAAATGGATACGAAAACGTTTCATCCATCATCTTCGCATGTGATGCTGGTATGGGTTCGAGTGCAATGGGTGCGTCCATTATGAAAGATCGCGTGAAGAAAGCAGGAATTGAAGGCGTGTCGGTTTCGAATACGTCCATTAGCAATATTCCAGACAGTGCCGATCTTGTGATTACCCATAAGGATCTTACCGAGCGTGCTAAGCAAAAGAATCCATCTGCTATACACGTATCTGTGGATAATTTTATGAATAGCCCACGCTATAATGAAATTATTGAAGATTTAAAAGGTGGTCAATCGATAGAGGAGCCTGTTTCATCAGAAGCGACAAAAGAAGAAGTTGATAAAATTATCTTTGCGTGTGATGCCGGAATGGGGTCAAGTGCAATGGGTGCCTCTTTATTAAAAAATAAGTTTAAGAAGGCAAACATTGAGGGTATCCATATATCGAATACAGCAATTAATTCTATTCCGTCGGATGCTGACATTGTGATTACCCATAAAGACTTAACGGAGCGTGCAAAACAAAAACAGCCAAACGCTGAACACATTTCCGTGGAAAACTTCATGAACAGTCCGAAGTATGATGAGTTAATTGAACGCTTGAAATAAAAAATAGCATCCCTAACTCTAGGGGTGCTTCCTGCTGTAATTGGAGGTTTTTATTGTGTTCTTAACGGCGAGAGAGCGTATACTCATTAAAACGCTGCTGGATCATGAAATGGGATTGAGCATAAAAGAACTAGCGGAAATGGCCTCGGTTAGTCTCCGTACTGTTCAACGCGATTTAAAAGATGTAGAAAAGACGCTTAAAACGAATGAATTAACGCTACAGCGAAAACCGCGTGTTAGAGTTCTTGGCACAATCGAAGCGAAGCAGAAGCTTGCAACCAAATTAGTGGACAACAAACAAGAGCATTTAACAGCAGAAGAACGAGTGAGTCTACTGCTTGCTACCTTATTAGATGCGAAAGGGCCAGTAAAACTTTATGCCCTTGCAAAAGAGTTAGACGTCGCAGTAGCAACCGTTAGTTCTGACTTATATAAGGCGAGTGAGTGGCTTGAACGTTTTGGCATTGAACTTGTTCGAAAAAGAGGGTTTGGGGTTGAAGCAATTGGAACCGAAACGTCTATACGACGAGCGATGTCGGCTGTTCTTTCAGAGCATTTAACAGAAGAGACGTTTTATCATGCGGTTTTTTCTGAGGATTTACAACAAGAAGTAGCGAATCGTTTGCTTCATTTCGTTGATCTAGTGACAATACGAAACGTTCAGAAAACATTAGCTCAACTTCATGCTGAGGCTTTGGAGCGATTAACCGACCAGTCGTATATAGCCCTCGTCGTTCATATTACATTGGCAATCGAGCGAATTCGCCAAGGTGAAAAGATTCAAATGGATGCTATGCAGCTAGAAGTGCTAGAACGGGAAAAAGATGTGTTGCCATTAGCGCAGAGCTTGGCAAAAGCGCTAGAGAAGACGTTTCATATTCATATTCCAAAAGAAGAAGTCGGCTATTTAGTCATGCATTTACGAGGGACGAGAACGTCTCAACCTTTTGAAGAAACGTTTATAAAAGGGAACCCTGAACTGTCTTATCGGGTAAAAGCGCTTATAAGAGAAATGGAAGAGGCATTACGTATTTCCTTTAGCGATCCTTCCTTTTTTCAAGGACTACTTGCACACTTGAGACCTACGATTTATCGAGTTGAGCAGCATATGAAAATACACAATCCGCTTCTCGACAAAATTAAAGCAGACTACGGTTCGCTATTCAATGTTACAAAAGAAAAAGCAGGAAAAGTATTTTCGCCAATTGAACTACCAGATGAAGAAATTGGTTTTTTAACGTTACACTTTGGTGCGGTCATTACAAGAAATCGTAACCGTGGACCCATTCGTGCGCTTGTTGTATGTTCGAGTGGGATCGGATCAGCTCGAATGCTGTCTAGTCGGATTCGAGATGAATTTCCTGAAGTTCAATCGATTACGTTAGCCTCACTATTAGATTTAAATCAATACGATCCTCATTCTTTTGATTTATTTTTGTCTACTGTTCGTATTAATGAGCGAAAGCGTCAAGCAATCCATGTTAGTCCTGTTTTAACAGACAATGAAGTGAAGATGATTCAAACGTATCTAGATCGTCAAAATGAACAGCCGCCAATGGTAACCGTTCCTTCAGTTAGAGAGCTGCAGACACCTATAACAATGAAGGACATTACAACAATGAGCTTGTTTATGGAACAAGTCCTTGATTCTGTGTTTCATTGTCGTATTGATACCGTAGAAAACGACCTAGATAATGTTGTTGAGGATCTTGAAAAAAAGGGTAAAGTAAAAAAACACGACCAGGTTCTTAGGGCTTTAAAAGAGCGGGAAGAACTTGGAGGGTTAGCAATTCCAAATGCGGGTATGGCTTTATATCATACACGTACAGAAGATATACTTGCGCCTGTTTTTGGGATACTAACATTAAGCCGATCTACTTCTGTGTTATCGATGGCAGGAGAAAAAGAAGACATTGCTAGGGTTATCTTAATGCTAGCTCCTCTTGATTTAACAGAGCAACAGCTTGCTTATATGAGTTACTTAAGTATCCTGTTGATTGAATCGGAGGAACAAACGAAAGTTTTTAAAGAAGAAACCATTTCAAGCATCCAATCGTTGCTTGAAGAAAAAAGTAAAACATTTTTAATGCGATTTATTAACGAAGGAGTCGATACATGATGAGTATTTTAAAAGAAGAAAACATCCGTTTACATGTGAACGTAAGCTCTAAAGAAGAAGCCATTCGTCAAGCAGGTGAAATTTTAGCTGAACAAGGTTACATTAGCGAAACGTACATTGATAAAATGTTTGAACGAGAAGAAGTAACGTCCACGTACATGGGCAATTTACTTGCTATACCACACGGTACAGAAGATGCACGAGATGAAGTACGTTCTTCTGGTTTATCCATTCAATTACTGGAGGAAGAAATGGATTGGAACGGAAACCCTGTACAGCTTGTAATCGGTATAGCTGGGAAAGGAGACGAGCATTTAGCTATTCTTTCACAGATTGCCATTGCTTGCTCTGAAGAAGAAAATGTTCGTGAACTACTTAAAGCGAAGTCCGAAAAAGACGTACTCGATTTTTTCTCTGAGGTTGCTGAATAATGAAGGCTGTTCATTTTGGGGCAGGAAACATTGGGAGAGGCTTTATTGGTGCTTTGTTAGCTGATGCAGGCTACCACGTACAATTCGTAGATGTGAACGATACCGTTATTCAAGCATTAAATGAGCGTGGAAACTACACAGTTCATGTTGTTGGAGAAGAGCATACGACGTTTACTGTGGACAATGTGTCCGGAATCAACAGTAAAGAAAACGAAGGTGCTGTAATAGAAGCGATTCAAGATGCTGATGTGATTACAACGGCTGTAGGACCGCATATTTTGCCAATGCTTGCGAGCACAATTGCCAAAGGGTTGCTTGCGCGTAAAGGGGTAAAGCCGGTTAATATTATTGCTTGTGAAAATGCAATACGCGCTACATCACAACTGAAAGAAGCGGTTATCGAAAAACTAAGTCAAAGTGAATGGGAAACGATCCAAGGATACACAGGCTTTGCAGATGCTGCCGTTGACCGTATCGTACCGAATGTGCAGTCTGAAGACCTTTTAGCTGTCACAGTGGAACCATTTTTTGAATGGGTTGTGGAGGAGCCGTCCTTAATAGGTGATACCGTAGCGCTAGGTAAAGCGAAACTAGTACAGGATTTAGCTCCTTTTATTGAGCGTAAACTGTTTACGGTCAATACTGGACATGCTGTAGCCTCTTATGCAGGCTTTCGAGCAGGGATTGAGACGATCAAAGAGGCGTTAGCGAGTGATTATATTAAACATCGTGTACGCGGAGCTTTAAATGAAACAAAAGCCATTCTAGTTGACGATCATGGATTTGATCCAGATGAACAGGAAGCTTATATTGATAAAATCATTACGCGATTTGAGAATCCTTATTTAGAGGATAAAGTTCAACGTGTTGGTCGAGGCCCTATCCGTAAATTAGGAGTAAAGGATCGCTTAGTAAAACCAGCAAAAGCATTAGCTGAAAAAGGCTTGCATCCTGAATCACTTGTGGAAACGATTGATGATGCCCTACATTTTTATGATGAAACAGATGAAGAAAGTATAAAGCTTAAACAGCTCATTGAAGAAAAAGGAAAAATCGGGGCGTTTACAAGTATTACTGGGATTGAAGAATCACACCCTCTTGTTGAATTACTACGGAAACGACATGAATAAAAAGAAAGAAAGCTCGCTACGTTAGTAGCGAGCTCCTTCTTATTCAAAAAGACTTGTGGAGTGACCAGGGAAGACGCGGGCTTTTGGATCGATATATACTTTTGCATTGTTTACAGCAGTTGGTGCTTCACCAAAGCCGGTAGCAATCAGTTTTACTTTTCCGTCATACGTACTCACATCACCAGCGGCGTAAACCCCTTCAATATTCGTTTCCATTTTGGAGTTCACTTTAATCGCATTTTTATGAATGTCTAATCCCCATTCTTTAATTGGTCCTAGACTAGAAACAAAGCCAAATGTGACAACAACATCGTCTACATGAATCGTCTCAGTTTCTTCACCTTTTACTTTTGTGAATGTAAGTGATTCAACGAGCTCACCGTTGCCATGAAGCTCTGTTGTTTCAAATGGTGTCAATAAACGCACCTTAGACTTCTTCAGCAATTCTACGCTATGTTCGTGAGCGCGAAACTCATCACGACGGTGAACGAGGGTTACTTCTTTTGCGATAGGCTCAAGCATTAATGCCCAGTCCACAGCAGAATCACCGCCGCCTATAACAACAACGCGTTTTCCGGTAAACGCACTTAAATCGCGAATGAAATAATGAATATTTTTATCTTCATATTGTTCAGCATCTGCTACTTTTAGTTTTCTTGGAGCAAAAGCACCAGCACCAGCTGTAATTAAAACAGCTTTTGTTGCATGAGATTGTTTATTTGTGGTTAATGTAAACGTATCATCATTTTCCTTTACCAATGTTTGAACAGCTTCCTCTAATGCAAGTGTAGGATTAAATTGCTGCGCTTGAGCAGTCAACTGATCAACTAGATCTTGCGCTTTTACATTTGGAAAACCAGCAACATCATAAATATATTTATCAGGATACAGTGCTGAAAGTTGACCACCTAATTGAGGCATACTTTCAACTACTTTTACTTTCATTTGACGCATACCTGCGTAGAAGGCTGCAAATAGTCCGGCTGGACCACCGCCGATAATCGTTAAATCATACAAATCTTCTCTTTCTTCCAATGTGTTACACCCCCGACTGAATTGAGATCCTTTCTCATTATACATGGAGGAAGAAACAAATACAAAGGGCAGGAATGAAAGATAATTTTTTTGTATAATGGAGTTGAATTTTGAAGAAAAAACGAATATTATTAGAGTGTTGGATTATATGACGATTCTATGAAATTCCTTTGTTGTGAATAAGAACGTGAAATTTCTCACAAACATTAACGCCATAAGAATTAAAATACTAAATTGGAAGTGATTTGAAGTGAACAAAGCAAAGATCGTTATCGCAGGTGCTGGATATGGTGGAATGAATACCGCTGTAGCGTTGTCAAAAAAATTAGGGCACAACGAAGCATCC
Source organism: Shouchella hunanensis (assembly GCF_028735875.1). GTDB lineage: Bacteria > Bacillota > Bacilli > Bacillales > Bacillaceae_D > Shouchella > Shouchella hunanensis. Next base: position 422,481 of record NZ_CP117834.1, on the reverse strand, counting down.
ATTACACTTGTTAATAAGCACGACTACCATTACCAAACAACGTGGTTACATGAACCAGCAGCGGGAACGATGGACCCAGATCGTACTCGAGTTAAGATTTCCGATGTCTTAAATACAAACAAAGTGAATTTCGTTCAAGATGAAGTGCTAGAAATTAAAACAGACGACAAAAAAGTGATGCTTAAAGATGGTGAGCTAGATTACGACTATTTAGTTGTATCGTTAGGTGCTGTATCAGAAACATTTGGCATCCCAGGTGTTCATGAACATGCATTCACAAAGTGGACGTTAAACGGCGCGCGTCAAGTAAAAGATCACATTGATGCCCAGTTTGCTAATTACAACAACACAGCTGATCCTCATGAGGGCATGTTAACATTCGTAGTAGCTGGCGCTGGCTTTACAGGTATTGAATTTATCGGTGAATTATCTGAGCGTATTCCAGAGCTATGTAAAAAATACGATGTACCACGTGAAAAAGTTCGTTTATTCGTAGTGGAAGCAGCTCCAAGTGCGCTTCCTGGATTCGATCCAGAGCTTGTTGAATACGGAATGAACTTGCTTGAAAGTCGTGGCGTTGAGTTCAAAATTAACACACCTATTAAAGAGGTTACGGCTTCAGGTGTTATTGTTGGAGAAGGCGAAGAAATTAAATCTGAGACAATCGTATGGGCGACAGGGGTTCGTGGGAATCCAGTTATTGATCAATCAGGTTTTGAAGCAAATCGCGGACGTATTAAAGTGGAGCCGGATTTACGTGCACCAGGCTTTGATGATGTGTTTGTTATCGGTGACTGTGCGCTGATTATTAATGAAGAAATAAACCGTCCTTATCCGCCGACAGCACAGATTGCGATGCAAATGGCTAAAACATGTGCAAATAACATCGTAACACTTAACAAAGGTGGTTCAAGTCTTGAGAGCTTTAAGCCAGACATTAAAGGGACTGTAGCTTCTCTTGGTGGAAAAGAAGCAATTGGTGTTGTTGGTTCGAAGAAAATTTACGGTGGAACAGCAAACTTCATGAAAAAAATGATTGATAACCGTGCCTTATTTATTCTTGGTGGACCGATGCTTACTCTTAAAAAAGGGAAGTTTCCTCTATAAAATGAATGTGAGGTTATAAAATAAACAGTAGGGCGAATGTGCCTTACTGTTTTTTCATGAGTGTAGATTCGTATTGACTTTCGGAAGCGCTTTTTCGTACACTGAGAGGGGAGGATGGATGATGGAAGGGTTACATATATTACAATTAATTGTATCGATTATATTGTTTTTTATTTTATTTGCCGGAATTGGCTTTCTATTAAATATGGTATTACGATTAACGTGGATCATGGCATTTGTTTACCCAATTGTTGTATTGCTCATTGTAAACAGAGCGCCTTATGGAACATTTATTCAACAGCCGGGGGCGGCATTTACGCAGCTATTTGACCGGTTAACGTCTTTATATGTTGCAGATATCATTGTGTTAACAAGTGGCTTTCTAGGTGCTATTGCCGCTGGAATTATTATGAAATTACTAAGAAAAGCAGGTTATCAGATGTTTTAAAACAGACTAACGCGTATGGTCTGTTTTTTTTTGCATAATGTTCTCTCTACTGGAAAAGCTGTAGTAGAGGAGTGTGACATTGAATATGTATAATAATTCAACGTTTAAATGGGCGTTTCGCTTATTTATGAGTGCTTTGTTTATAGGTGCAGTATTTATGACTATTTCTGTTTTTACTAATTTACCTTTTTCTAAACTGTACGTGCAAGATGTGGGAGAAAAGCCGTTTCATGAACATGATCGATCTATACCAGGGTTGACTGTTCCTACTTATACGTTAATGGAACAAGAATTAGAGACAAATGACTATCATCGAGTTCACGTTACAGCAACAGGTTATACAGCTGGTGAAGAATCGACTGGAAAAAATCCAGGAGACCCAGCATACGGCATTACGTATTCTGGATTGCCTGTTTTAAGAGATGCTTATTCAACAGTGGCAGCGGATCCGACGGTATTCCCTTTAGGAACGGTATTGTTTATTCCTGGATATGGGTATGGCGTTGTAGCTGATACAGGATCGGCCATAAAAGGAACAAAAATTGATTTATATTATGATTCAATTGAAGATGTGTTTAATGAGTGGGGGAAGAAAGATTTAGATGTGTTTGTGATAAAAGAAGGAACTGGGACTATTACGCAAGAGGAATTAAACCAATTAAATGAGCGGACGAGTATTCATGACTTCAAGCGTACACGAGAAACCTAAAAAAACAAGCTCACTTACAAGAGGTGAGCTTGTTTTTTTATATTGAGCCTAGAAGTGGATAAAGAACAAAGGCGAGAATCACTCCAAGTACTGCGCCAAAGAAAACTTCAATTGGCTGGTGCCCAAGTAGTTCTTTCAGTTTTTGTTCGTTTTCTTTTTTCGGCCATGTTTTTACTTCTTCTACAAGTCGATTAAAATCTAATACGAGTTGATTCAACACGGTTGCATGATAGCCAGCGTGTCTTCTTACTCCGGTGGCATCAAACATAACAATAACAGCAAAAATAGCTGAAATGGCAAAGAGAGAAGAGTCTAAACCATGTTCAATTGCGATAGCTGTTGAAACACCTGTTACTGCAGCGGAATGGGAACTCGGCATACCGCCTGTACTCGTTAGAAGCGATAAGTCTAGCTTACGGGTAGCAATAAAAGCGAGAGGAATTTTAATCGCTTGAGCTAACACGATCGCAATTAATGCTGTCCAAAGCGGGTAGTTCTGAAAGATTTCCATAATGTCTTCCTTTCGCTCTTCTCGTTAATGATAATGAGGATATTATATCATACCAAAACGGTGATTGCCCTGCAGTTCGATTTGTTTGAGACATTTTTTTTACATGCTATACTAGTTTTTAAAGAGAGGAGTTGTAAGGATGTTTAAGGAAAAAGCACAATGGAATGTAGGGCAATTAGACGAGGATGTGCTCGTATTAGCCGTTTGGAGTAAAGGTGAGTTTACACCAGGGGTTCAAGCAATTGATCGTGAAATGAATCATCAGTTAACCGAATTGTCAAAGCAGAAATCGTTTCCTGTAAAAAAAGGAGAATGTATAGACTTTTTTACTCTTGGGACGTTAGGGGTAAAAAAAATTTATGCGGTTTATTTAGGGGTTCAAGGAGAGCTACACAAAGACGAATTGCGTAATGCTCTTGGAAACGTTGGACTGAAACTAAAGAAAGAAAAAGTAGAACAAGTTGGATTTATCGTCGATAGCTTTTTACAAGGAAGTTTATCAACTGACGAGGTTGCCTTTACGTTTGGAGAAGCTCTTGCTTTAAGTTCTTACGATAAAGTGACGTATAAAGAAAAAAGTAATGAAGTGAAGAAAAACCTTTCGGCCGTTAGTTTTTACGTAGACGAAGAAGGTTTCACAAAACAGGCAGAGCTTGGATATACATATGGGGAGGGCGCTAACACTGCTCGCCGATTAGTTAATATTCCTGGTAACTTATTAACGCCAACAGACCTTGCCTATGAAGCGAAAGTACTTGCTGAAAAACATGGATTCGACTATGATGTGCTCGAAGAAGATGAGATGGAATCTCTTGGCATGGGCGCGCTTCTCGCTGTTTCGCAAGGAAGTGATCAAAAAGCAAAAATGATCGTTATGCGCTATAACGGGAATAAAGAAAGTAAAGAAGTGACGGCACTCGTTGGAAAAGGATTAACCTTTGATGCGGGTGGGTATTCTCTTAAACCTGCTGCCAATATGCATACCATGAAAACAGATATGGGCGGAGCTGGAGCAGTTCTTGGTGCAATGGATATCATTGGTCAAACAAAGCCGAAGCAAAATGTTCTTTGTGTCATCCCTTCTAGTGAGAACCTAATAAATGGTTCGGCAATGAAGCCTGGCGATGTATTAAGAGCAATGAATGGGAAAACAATAGAAGTACGAAATACAGATGCAGAAGGTCGACTCATTCTCGCCGATGGTGTGGCATATGCTGTCCAACTTGGTGCGACACGTCTCATTGATGTTGCAACATTGACAGGAGCATGCGTGGTGGCTCTCGGACATGATACAACAGGAGCGGTAACAAATGATAATGAGCTAATGGAACGTGTAAGACGCGCTGGTGAAGAAACGGGTGAACCTGTATGGGCGTTCCCAAATAGCCAACCTTACAAGGATATGCTTAAGACAAGTGATGTAGCAGACTTGAATAATGCTCCTGGCCGAGCAGGTGGAAGCATTACAGCAGGCTTATTTATCGGAGAGTTTGTCGGTTCTACACCTTGGGTACATTTAGATGTTGCTGGAACAGCTTCTAAAGACAAAGGATCGTCTCTTGGACCAGCTGGAGCAACAGGTATCATGGCGCGAACGCTTGCATGGTTCGTGGCTCATTCCTAAAAAGCGATTAACAAATCGTAAACAGATAAATAGATATTAATACTTGTACCGTAAGAAGCATATCGTTATAATGAAGGGTATTAATGAGTGGAACCTATTCAAGCAGAACGTTTCTGTAAGAGGAAGGGGAACAAAATGATTGATACTGCTTATGTGGAGATAAAGTGTGCACGTGAGCTTTATGCCGCAAATCGAAAATATCGAGTGTTTATTAATGATCACTTTGTAGGATCGTTAAAACGTAGGCAAAAAATGACGATTGAAGTACCGGCAGGAACCCATAAACTTTTCGCAACAAATGACGCTTCTTTTACGGAGACCGTTGAATTATCGATTCAAGAAGGCGATAAAGTCTCTTATCAGCTAAAAGGGTGTCGCGATAAATCACTATCTTTTACAAAAATCCTAGCAATATAAACTGTATAGAAAACCGAGAGGCTAAAAGCCTTTCGGTTTTTTTCGTCTTGACAAAAGTAAGGAAAGGGTGATAAGTTAGACAAATGTTTTAGTGATTTATCAGACTAAAGGATGATGGTTATGAATGCAGTTATTATTGCAGTAGTTTTAATGATTATACTCAGTTTGGCTCGGGTGCATGTTGTCCTAGCCATTACGCTTTCGGCTTTAATTGGAGGGCTTATAGGCGGATTAGGATTTTCAGATACGGTTGAAATTTATGGAAGTGGACTTGGCGGAAATGCTGAGATTGCCTTTAGCTATGTGCTACTTGGGGCATTCGCAATTGGATTATCTAGAACAGGTTTACCAGACTTTTTAGTTGATCGTTTGCAAATTTGGATGAAGCGTAAAGGGGATCGTGACCGTGATACGCTAACGAGAATGTTATTGTTTTTAATGCTGCTTGCAGTGGCGTGTATGTCCCAAAACGCTGTGCCAGTACACATCGCATTTATTCCTATATTAATTCCACCTATTTTACTTATTCTCAATCGGTTAGAAGTGGATCGACGGTTAATTGCTTGCATCTTAACCTTTGGTTTAACAGCGCCATATATGTTATTGCCTTATGGATTTGGGCAGATTTTTCATAAGACGATAGCAGATAATATGGAAGCAAGCGGACTTTCAATTAATATTGATTTAATTCCAGAGGCAATGCTTCTACCAACAATTAGTACATTCATTGGTTTACTGGTTGCTGTATTTATTACGTATCGTCAGCGCCGTATTTATAAAAATGTGCCGTTATCGGAAGAAAACAATGATGAAACAAAAACTTATAGTGTAACGTCATTATCATTAGCCGTTTTTGCTGTTGTTGTAACGGTCGTCGTTCAGAGCTTTTATCGCGATTCAATGATTCCAGCTGCTTTAGCAGGCTTACTCGTATTATTTGTTTCAGGTGCTGTTAAAGTGAAAAAAACCGATGAAGTGATGTCTGAAGGAATTAAAATGATGGGTTTTATTGGGTTTGTCATGCTAGCTGCTGCCGGCTTCGCAGCTGTTATTCGTGAAACCGGGCACGTGGAAAGTTTAGTTACAAATGTATCGGATATGATCGACGGGAACCAAGTCATTGCTGTTCTTCTTATGATGGTGGTAGGCTTAATCATTACGTTAGGAATTGGTTCTTCCTTTTCGACCATCCCCATTATTACGACGCTTTTTGTGCCTCTCGGTTTAGAGGTTGGATTGTCGACACTGGCCATTATTTCAATTATCGGATCAGCTGGAGCAATTGGCGATGCAGGTGCGCCTGCTTCCGACTCCACGTTAGGACCGACAGCAGGGTTAAATGCAGACGGGCAACATGACCATATATGGGATACTTGTGTGCCTACTTTTCTTCATTTAACGGTTCCTCTATTCTTCGTAGGCTGGATTGCAGCTTTAATTTTATAAAAAAACAAAACGCAGTCAGCGACTGCGTTTTGTTTTATTTTACAGCGTCTTTAAGCTGTTTACCTGCTTTAAAAGCAGGTGTTTTCGTTGCAGAGATATCAATTTCTTCACCTGTCTGTGGATTACGTCCTTTTCGAGCGGCACGTTCACGAACCTCGAAGTTTCCAAATCCAATCAGTTGAACGGTTTCGCCTTTTCCTAATGACTCAGCAATTAAATCGAACATACTGTTAACGGCAGTTGTTGCATCTTTTTTAGAAAGTTCTGCACGCTCCGCAAGTGAATTAATTAATTCTGTTTTATTCATAACGAACACTCCTTAAAACGTATAAGTTAATTACTGGTACCATCATGCCCAGCTGTCAAAAGTTTATACATTATCGGTCGTTTTTTTTCTTCATTTGATGGAGAGTGGCATTAATCTCTGCACCAATAATTAAAATAACGCCTGTTAAGAAGAACCAAAACATTAAAATGATCACACCAGCTAGTGGTCCGTATGTACTTTCAAAGTTGGTAAAATCATTTACATAAAGAGAAAAGAAAAACGAGATAAGCAACCACGCTATAGTAGCAACAACAGCTCCTGGGAAACCATCTTTTAATTGCAACTTCTTGTTCGGCGCAATACGGTAAAGCACCATAAGTGAAAATATCATCACAATAACAGCGACAACCCAACGAAGATTATTAAGGATAGCGATTAATTCAGATGGAACAGATAAAAAGTTCTCTAAGAAATCAAGAATAAGACTGCCAAATACAGGTAGTGCAAGGGTAATAATAATAACGATGACCATTGCGACTGTAAGAACAATAGCAGTTCCTCGTAGTCGCAAGAAATGACGCGTTTCCTCGATATTGTACGCGCGGTTAACAGAGCGAATAAAAGAATTAATGGCATTCGATGCAGACCAAAGCGTGCCAATGATGCCGATGGAAAACAAACCAACTTGTGGCTCACCAATGGTATTTAACACAATCTCACTAAAGGTAATGCCAATTTCACCAGGAAAGAAATCGGTAATCATCTCTGAAACTTGGTCATTGTCAATATCAAAAAAGGATACGCCTGCTAGCACAAAGATCATCAAAGGAAATATAGCGAGCAAGAAATAAAAGGACAGGGTTGCGGCTAAATCGGGAATCGGGTCTTTTTTAATTTGTTCTATTAATTGTTTGAAAAAAAGCTTGAAATTCATTCGTTCCTCCTAAAGAGGTAAACCCTCTTACTAAATTTAATTCGTTAAAATCCATCAAAGCTTCGACAGGACAGACTTCTATCCTTTATACTATAAACGAATACGAAAGGAGAGTGTAGCAAATGCCATCAGTAGAAAGCTTTGAGCTCGATCATACAATAGTAAAAGCGCCATACGTTCGACATTGCGGAACACACAAAATCGGAACGGATGGAGAAGTAAATAAGTTTGATATTCGTTTTTGTCAGCCAAACAAAGACGCGCTTAAACCTGACGTCATTCATACTTTGGAACATTTATTAGCTATTAACATTCGTCGTTTCTCTGAGGAGTATCATCATTTTGATGTGATTGATATTTCCCCAATGGGCTGCCAAACTGGTTACTATCTCATTATGAGTGGGACACCAACTGTAGCTGAAATTATTGATGTTCTCGAAAAGACTATGACTTATTCTCTTCAAACAGAACAAGTTCCTGCTGCAACAGAAAAAGAGTGCGGTCAGGCCATTCTACATGATTTAGAAGGAACAAAAGAAAGAATGCGGAAATGGCTTGCAGAAGATAAAGAAAAGTTAAAGCAAGTTTTTTAACTATCGTTCACCTAGTATTTAGCACATATTTGAAAAGCGCTACCGTTTGGGTTGCGCTTTTTTTCTATTTCTTTATCCAGGTTTGAATGGGTCGGACGTCCGCTTTTAATATGTGTTTAAAGTGATGCAAGGCGACATCCGTGTCTTTTTGTGTAAAGCTAGCAATGCCATCTTGGGGGATAACGAGCGAGTATTCAAGCGTGTACGCATCGTTCGCTGTAAATTGTACACACATATTTCCAACAATACCTGTTAAGACAAGGGTGTGTACCTCAAGATGTTCTAATAACAAGTGAAGTGGTGTGTTGAAAAAACCAGAGTACTTCGGCTTAATGACAGAATAATCGTTTTCGGTTGGTTCGAGGCGAGCAGCTATAGTGGCGCCCAACTCATGACTTGTTTTAATGTCGTAAACAAGTTGGTTAAAGTCGGATTGCCATTTACCGTAGTTGTCATTTACGTAAAGTATTGGACAACCTCGTGCTTTCATTGCATCTTTTAGTAAGGCGATCTTTTCAGCGGTCTCTTTTGTCTGTGGATAGATATCTTCTCCATGCTCAAAAGATAACGGATTGATCATATCTATAATAAGTAAGGCAGTCTGTTTATCCATTGTTGTGTACACTCCTAAAGGATCCCTTAATTTTAAACAAGAGATTGGGAAATTCCTATGTTATGATTAGGATAAACAAACAATGTATAATTACTCTTTAGGAGAAGGATTTGGCGAGGAGAGATGGCTATGTTTGATAAAAAATCAATTGAGATTTTGCAAATTATAGAAGCAAATGGTCGAATTGATTCAGAGAAAATCGCAAAGATGGTTGATTTGACTGCGAAAGAAGTCGATTCGTATATTGAAGAATTAGAAAACAATAACGTAATTTTAAGTTACTCGGCAGTTGTAAATTGGGCAAAGCTTCCTGTCCAAGAAGCAGTCACAGCGATGATTGATGTGAAAGTCGCGCCTAAGCGAGGCGTCGGATTTGACGAAGTTGCTGAGCGAATTTATCGCTTTCCAGAAGTGAAGGCCCTTTATTTAATGTCAGGAGCATATGACCTATCAGTCGTTGTGGAAGGAAGGACAATGCAAGAAACGGCTCGTTTTGTTTCGGAGCGCTTGTCTACAATTGATTCGGTTTTATCAACAACGACGCACTTTCAGTTGAAAACCTACAAACATGATGGCGTCATCTTTAAAGAACCTGAAGAAGACCGTAGAATTGTGGTGACACCGTAATGAAACATACTGTTATTAAAAAAGAGCGCTTATCACAAAAAGTATCAAGTATTCAGCCGTCAGGCATTCGACGTTTTTTTGATTTGGCATCTAAGATGGACAATATAATTTCCCTAGGCGTTGGAGAACCTGACTTTGTAACGCCTTGGAATGTACGTGAAGCAAGCATCTCTTCTTTAGAAAGAGGGTTTACCGCTTATACAGCAAACGCTGGCTTACCAGAACTTCGACAGGCGATCTCGCTTTATATGGAACAGCGTTATCGCGTTCACTATAACCCGGAAGAAGAAATTCTTGTAACGGTTGGTGCAAGTGAAGCCATTGATATTGGGATGCGAGCCATTTTAGATCCTGGTGATGAAGTCATTATTGTGGAACCGACGTTTGTCTCTTATGCACCGCTCGTAACCCTTGCTGGTGGAGTTCCTATCTCGGTTGGAACAAGTGCAGAAAATCATTTTGAAGTTAATCCTGCTGATATTGAAAAAGTGATCACTGAAAAAACGAAGGCCATTATGATTTGTTACCCGAATAACCCGACTGGCGCTTCCTTAAATAGAAGAAAGTTAGAACAAATAGCCGCAATCATTCAGAAGCATAACTTAATTGTATTTTCAGATGAAATTTACTCTGAACTATCATACGACGACGAGCATACATGCTTTTCAGAATTACCAGGTATGAAAGATCAAACGATTGTGATCAATGGGTTTTCAAAAGCATTTGCAATGACAGGATGGAGACTTGGCTTTGTTCTTGCGCCTCCTGATCTCCTGCAAGCCATGCTCAAAATTCACCAATATAGCTTAATGTGCGCGCCGACGATGGCACAATACGGGGCGTTAGAGGCATTAGTAAACGGTATGGAAGATGTAGAAAAAATGAAGTTGTCCTATCAACAGCGACGAAACTATTTTGTGAAAACAGCAAATGAGATTGGTTTGCCATGTCATAAGCCAAGCGGTGCATTTTATGCATTTCCATCAATTAAACATACAGGCTTATCTTCTGAGGCGTTTGCGGAAAAACTACTTATAGAAGAACGAGTTGCTGTGGTGCCTGGTTCCGTATTTGGTGAAGGTGGCGAAGGGCATATTCGCTGTTCATACGCTACATCTCTAAAGAATTTAGAAGAGGCTCTTCATCGGGTCGGGCGGTTTTTGAAAAAGCATGACTGGCAAAAGGAAACGTAAAGCTTTTTATGAGAAAGGATCGTTATGTATGAGTACACTTCGACAACAGAATCCATTAATTCATTGTATGACTAACTTAGTTGTAACAAATTTCACTGCTAATGGACTTCTTGCTATTGGTGCTTCACCTGTGATGGCTTACGCAAAAGAAGAGACACATGAAATGGCAGAAGCGGCAGATGCGCTTCTGTTAAATATTGGAACGCCGTCTGAAACTGTTATTGAATCAATGATACATGCTGGTCAAGCAGCGAATAAAAAAGGAACACCTGTTATTCTTGATCCTGTTGGTGCAGGAGCGACATCGTTTCGCAATGAATTGGTGGCTCGGATTTTACAGCACGTTGATATCACCTTAATTAGGGGAAATGCAGGGGAAATAGCAGCAATTTTAGGAGAAGTAGGGACTGTAAAAGGGGTAGATGCCCAAATTAAAACAGACCCGGTTGTCCTAGCAAAACGTGCAGCAGAGGAATTAAATACCCTTATCGTTGTAACGGGTGAGCAAGATGTTGTGACGGATGGGTCCCGTACGGTCACGATAAAAAATGGACATGAGTGGCTAACACGTGTAGTCGGCACAGGATGTTTATTAGGTGGTGTCCTAGCGGCTTACTTAGCTATTAATAGGGACGACAAGATTAAAGCTGCAGCAGAAGGACTTGCTCATTATGGAGTCGCAGCAGAACGTGCCTTTGCAAAAGCAAGTGATCGAGGCGTTGCTTCTTTTCAGTTGGAATTTTTAGATGCATTGAGCACGTTATCAGAAGAAGAAGCAGAACCGTTTTACCGAATGGAATGGCTATAATAGAGGAGTTAAGTATGATTAAACAATTAACCATGGATTTACCAGAACAAATAGGAGCCAATTTAGTAAAGAAAGGAATTGAGGAACCGACACCTATACAGGATGTTGTCATTCCTCGAGCAATTCAAGGCGAAAGCTTAATGTTTCGATCACAAACTGGGTCGGGAAAAACGCTTGCTTATGTATTGCCATTGCTTTCTGCGATCGCTGCAAAGGAACAAACCATACAAGGAATCATTATCGCTCCATCTCAAGAACTTGCTGTCCAAATTGAAACGGTTATTAAAGAAGTCACAGCTAATACAGACATAACGTCAATGGCATTTATTGGTGGAGCGAATATCAACCGTCAAGTTGAAAAACTAAAGAAAAGCAAGCCGCATATTGCGGTTGGAACACCAGGAAGAGTAATGGAGCTCGTCCGTTTAAAGAAACTGAAACTAACTAATGTGCGTCTGTATGTGCTTGATGAAGTTGATCGACTCGTAGAAGAGCAAGAATCGTGGAAAGACGTCGAAGAGCTAGGAAAACGTCTTGGCTATAATGCGCAGGGGTTGTTTGCATCGGCAACGATCCCAAAAGGTCTAGAGGATAGACTGAAGGTATTTTCTCCTCAAGTGGAAAAAGTTGAAGAGAATACGTCCACACTGCCAGAACAAATCGAACATGTGGCGCTCACTATTGAAGAGCGTGATCGAGTTGATACGGTTCGAAAAATCATTCATGCTGAGCAAATTACAAAAGGCATTGTGTTTGTGAATCAGTTAGAGCGATTAGTGGAAACAGTCGATAAGTTACGATACCGTAAGATAGAAGCTGTAGGGTTATCGTCTGAACAGACAAAAATAGAGCGAGAACAAGCGATCTCTCAGTTTAAAAATGGTTCAGCCACTATTCTAGTAGCAACAGATGTGGCGGCAAGAGGAATTGATGTTGAAAAAGTAACCCATATTATCCAGTTAAATGCAACTCGTTCTGTGGAAAGCTATCTTCATCGGGCTGGACGAACAGGAAGAGTAAACGAGGCAGGGAAAGTGATTTCTTTGTTTAATGAGCAAGAACAGTATTTAAAAGATAAATATGAAAAACGGTTAGCAATTACGATTACGAACGCAATTTTACAAAATGGGGCCTTGGTCACACAATAAACAATTGATCAGACTTTGCGCTATAGCGAAACCTATGGTAAAATTAAAAGGTTAAATCATTGTTTAGGAGTTGTGTTTAATGTCTAATTACGAAGAAGGTAGCATTATCGAAGGGAAAGTAACGGGAATTAAGCCGTTCGGTGCCTTTGTTGCGATCGATGAAAAAAAACAAGGACTTGTTCATATATCTGAAGTTGCTCACGGTTATGTGAAAGATATTGCAGATGTATTAACAGTAGGAGACGAAGTCAAAGTAAAAGTGATGTCAGTAGATCAAGAATCTGGAAAGATTTCTTTATCAATCCGTGCAACGCAAGAGGCGCCTGCTCGTCCACAAGCGAAGCCACGTGCTAATACGGGCGGTGGCGCGCGTAAACCTCAAGCGCCTCAACAGAAACAACAAGGCTTTAATACATTAGAAGACAAGTTAAAAGAATGGTTAAAGCAGTCTAACGAAATTCAAGCAGATCTGAATAAGCGCGCGAAGAAATAAAAAAAACAGCTAGTGAAAACTAGCTGTTTTTATCGTTGTGGCTCGACTTCGTGGTCTCTGCCTAATTCTTCTTTAGGCTTCAATAAAATGGAAATAGCGTAAAGGCCTGCTAATCCGACTAAAGCATAAATAAGTCGAGAAATGACTGATGCTTGACCATTGAAAATAAAAGCAACAAGGTCAAAACGGAAGAATCCAATTAGTCCCCAGTTGATGGCACCAATAATGGCTAATACTAAAGCTGTTTTTTGAATTCCGCTCATTCGATTTCACCTCCTAATGATTGTGCACAGTAATGATGTGCTCCTCTTAGAATGGGATAGAATGGGCGTGTTTATGTTAGGTGATGTCTGCCAATAATGAAGCATTGTCTTTGCGGAAATAATAAAAACGCGCTACGATAGATGTGGATAAATTAAAAAGGAGGCTCCTTAATGGACGCTTTTACATTTTATAACCCAACAAAATTAATTTTTGGACAAGGAAAGACAGAAAGCTTAGCAGATGAGCTTGTTGTCTATGATCGAAATGTGCTACTTGTTTATGGTGGTGGCAGCATAAAAAATAATGGCTTGTATGACAAAGTAAGACAGCAGTTGGAATATGCAGGTTGCAATGTGACAGAGCTTGCAGGTGTTGAACCAAACCCTCGTTTAACAACGGTGCAAAAAGGAATTGATTTGTGCAAAGAACACGCCATTGGCTTTATTTTAGCTGTAGGCGGTGGGAGTGTTATCGATGCAACAAAGGCAATTGCAGTAGGTGCTCGATATGATGGTGACATATGGGACATCATTACTAAAAAGGAACTTGCTGAAGATGCCCTGCCTTTTGGAACGATTTTAACATTAGCAGCTACCGGTTCAGAAATGAACTCTGGTTCTGTTATAACAAATTGGGAAACCCACCAAAAGATTGGCTGGGGTTGTATTTTTACGTTCCCGAACTTCTCTATTTTAGATCCGGAAAACACAGTGTCTGTTCCAAAAGATCAAACGGTATACGGTATTGTCGATATGATGACTCACGTTTTAGAAGCGTATTTTCACCCTGCAGAAAACACACCGTTACAAGATCGTATCTGTGAATCGATTCTTACAACTGTTATGGAGGCAGCGCCAGATTTACTGGACAACCTAGACGATGTTGATTTAAGAGAAACGATTCTTTACAGTGGTACAATGGCACTAAATGGGATTACGCAAATGGGGGCTCGCGGTGACTGGGGATCACATAACTTAGAGCATGCTGTTTCAGCGGTATCAGATATTCCACATGCTGGCGGTCTTGCTATTTTATTCCCTCACTGGATGAGACATAGTGTTGATGTAAACCCTGAAAGAGGCGCGCAACTAGCACAACGGGTATTTGGAGTCGATCGTTCTGGAAAAGAAGATCGAGATGCCGCTTTAGAAGGCATTGATAAACTTGCTTCATTCTGGACGGCTTTAGGTGCACCTACCGCTCTAAGTGATTACACTATTACAGAAGATCAGCTTGATGAAATTGCAGATATTGCAAGTGCGAACGGTATTTTCGGTAACTACCATAAAATAGGTCGCCCAGAAGCACTAGAAATTTTAAAGCAAGCACTTTAATGAATGTCTGCAGAAAAGACAGTCCAAATGGGACTGTCTTTTTTCATTACGTTTTTCTCATTCTGTAACAAGCCTTTTCCGTGTATAATAAACGGGAAGGAGAGTGAAGGGTTTGGCAAAAACACGTGTAGGAATTATATTCGGTGGAAAATCAGCTGAGCATGAAGTATCGCTACAGTCGGCGAAAAACATCGTAGACGCCATTGATAAAGATCGTTTTGATGTAACACTCATTGGTATTGATAAACAAGGACAATGGCACTTAAATGAAGCCACGAACTTTTTATTAAATGAACACAACCCCGCTCTAATCGAGCTTAATAAATCAAATCAAGGTGTATCCTTTATGCCTGGGAAAGAGTCCAATCAACTTCAGCCAGTCGATCAAAATACGGCCCTTGGACAACTAGATGTTATTTTTCCAATCGTTCATGGAACACTTGGAGAAGACGGGTCCTTACAAGGCATGATGCGTTTGGCAAATTTACCGTTTGTTGGCTCAAATGTTTTAGGCTCGGCTGTAAGTATGGATAAAGACGTTGCAAAAAAGCTGCTTCAAATAGCTGGCTTAAACGTTGCAACAGGGGTTAGTTTTACTCGTGGTACAAAAGAGCAAATTAACTTTAAAACAATTGAAGAAAATCTCGGGATGCCTGTTTTTATTAAACCGGCCAATCAAGGTTCTTCAGTAGGTGTAAGTAAAGCATCGAATGAAAAAGAATTTAACGAGGCAATTGAATTTGCTTATTCCTATGATCACAAAATTTTAATTGAGGCGGCTGTTGTTGGTCGAGAAATTGAATGTGCTGTTTTAGGAAACGATCACCCAAAAGCAAGTGTTTGTGGTGAAATTTTACCTCAAGATGGTTTTTATTCATACGATGCAAAGTACATTAGCGAAGACGGTGCCAAATTAGCAATCCCAGCTGATTTAACCGGTGAAGTAAGTAAAACTATTCAAGACATCGCCATACGTGCGTACCAAGCACTAAATTGTGAAGGATTAGCAAGAGTGGATGTCTTTTTAACAAACCAAAACGAAGTCATCATTAACGAAATTAATACATTACCAGGATTTACAAAAATCAGTATGTATCCAAAGCTCTGGGAAGAAAGTGGTTTATCATACCAAGACTTAATTTCTACGTTAATTGACTTAGCCATTGAACGACACGAGCAAGACAAACTACTCAAGAGTTCTGTATTTGAGCGCTGATGACTTGTGTTTTTGGCCTCCTTTCGGTACATTTATGAAGTACCGAATAGAAGGAGGCTCTTTTTTATGGCACATATTCAATTTGATTACAGTAAGGCACTTTCCTTTTTCGGAGAGCATGAGATGAAGCAATTGCAAGACCAAGTGACAACTGCACATCAAGCCCTTCACGAAAAAACGGGAGCAGGGAATGACTTTTTGGGATGGATTGACTTACCGGTCGATTATGATAAAGAGGAATTTGCACGTATACAGTTAGCAGCAAAGAAAATTCGTCAAGATTCAGATGTGCTCATTGTTGCAGGAATCGGCGGTTCTTACTTAGGTGCACGAGCGGCAATTGAAGCATTAAACCATTCGTTTTTTAATGTTTTATCAAATGAACAACGAAATGCACCACAAGTCATTTTTGTTGGTCAAAATATTAGTTCCACCTATATTCGTGACTTATTCGACCTTCTTGAAGGCAAGGATGTTTCCGTTAATGTTATTTCTAAGTCAGGAACAACGACGGAGCCAGCCATTGCCTTTCGCATCTTCCGAGACTTCTTAGAAAAGAAATACGGAAAAGAAGAAGCGCGCACGCGTATCTATGCAACAACGGATAAAGAAAAAGGTGCGCTTAAGACACTGGCAAACGAAGAAGGCTACGAGTCATTTGTTATTCCTGATGATGTTGGCGGACGCTTCTCTGTTTTAACAGCAGTTGGTTTATTGCCTATTGCCGTGTCTGGTCTTGATATTGAGCAAATGATGAAAGGTGCTCAAGAAGCTAGAAATGCATATACGTCACCGACATTAGAAGAAAATGAAGCGTATCAATACGCAGCTGTTCGTAATGTTCTTTACAATAAAGGAAAAACCATTGAACTAATGGTGAATTACGAGCCACAGCTACATTTTGTTTCCGAATGGTGGAAGCAATTATTCGGCGAAAGTGAAGGCAAAGATCAAAAAGGGATTTATCCTGCATCAGTAGACTTCTCGACAGATCTTCATTCAATGGGTCAATACGTACAAGATGGACGTAGAGACTTGTTTGAAACGGTCCTTCATGTGGAGCAAGTGGACAAGCATATTGAGATTGAAAAAGCAGATCAAGACTTGGATGGCTTAAACTATCTTGCTGGTGAAACGATGGATTTTGTGAACAAGCAAGCGTTTAAAGGCACAATGCTCGCTCATACAGATGGTGGAGTACCAAATTTAATCGTATCCATACCAAAACTTGATGAATATACGTTTGGTTATCTCGTGTACTTCTTTGAAAAAGCAGTCGCGGTAAGTGGCTATTTAATGGGAGTAAACCCATTTGATCAACCAGGCGTGGAAGCATATAAGAAAAATATGTTTGCACTACTTGGTAAGCCAGGTTTTGAAAAAGAAAAAGAAGAGCTCGAAAAACGTCTCTAGAAGGCGAAGTACGGATGAATTGTCATCCGTACTTTTTTTATGTATAAGTTCCAAGAAGCCTCACACACTAATAAATAAAAATGTTAGGGGCGGTAAGAATGATCGAGCTTTCATCAAAAATAGAAGGAAAAGTCGTAAAGGCAAAAGAATTAGAATCGCTGTTAACGCCGCTTGGCTACGATCTAGGTGGAAATTGGGATTATGATCATGGCTATTACGATTACAAGCTCTCCGAAGAGGGAGGATATACGTTTTTACGGTTACCATTTACTGCCGTAGAAGGGGAAGTGGGCTCAAGTGGCGCGGTCTTTAAATTAGGAAAACCCTATTTGTTAAATCATGTTTATCAAGATGGTAATACAGATGAAGGCATTGGTGGCTATGTTCCTCCAGCAGTAGACGGACTCATAAATCAATTTCAACGTCCCATTGATAAAGATGGAGAAGTGGACGAAAAGTACGTAAGCACCGCAAAAAATCTACTTGAAGAAGTCGAACAGACCTTTCATATCTAGTTATTAGTTGCAGTCCCTCTAGCTTCTTGCTAAAGTAAAAACAGAAGTTGGAGGGATCGCTATGGTAGATGCTATCGTCCTTGCATTGGCTGTTTTTTTTGGTTGGCTGATTTTGGATGTTGTTAAAACAAAGAAATTAACAGGAGAAGTCATCATTCAAGCAGGATTTGTCGGCGTAGTGGCAGGTGTATTATGGTACGGAATTGGGGTATTGTTAGGGTAATCTTTTTGTAGAAAAAGTGAATGAAACGTCTTGTCGTCTGAGTGACGCATATGCTATATTATGAGAGTGCAATTGAATGCAGACAATACATACTGTAATTTTATATGAATGAGGGGCCTTAGCTCAGCTGGGAGAGCGCTTCGCTGGCAGCGAAGAGGTCAGGGGTTCGAGCCCCCTAGGCTCCATGTTAAAAAAAGTACTTTCTTTAAAGAAAGTACTTTTTTTATGCACCTATGATATTCTTTCTGTTCTCTGCTATACTTAAATTGATAAAAATAAACATTCTAACGTCTTTTGTGAAAATAAATCACATGTTATTGATAAAAATAAACATAATTATGTTGACATATGTCGAAATATGTTTTAAATTAACAATGAAAGGTGTTATAAATGAACATGAAAGCGAAAGAAAGAAAAGCATTTATAAAACAATTTGTAGATGAACAAGGAAAAGTAGAAATAGACGAGCTTGCAGAGCAGCTTCAAGTGTCACAAATGACGATTCGGAGAGATTTAAGCCAGTTAGAGGCTGAAAATCAAGTCATTCGTACACCTGGTGGAGCAGTACCACAAAAAGCGTTAATTCGAGAAACACCTTATGCCAGAAAAGAAGTAGAACAACTGCAAGCAAAAAGAAAAATAGCACAAAGAGCAATTGCGCTAATTGCACCAAATTCAACCATTCTCTTGGATTCAGGTACGACGACACTTGAAGTAGCGCGATTAATTAAAGACCGAGCTGATTTAACGGTGGTGACAAATGACATTAAGATTGCGGCTGAACTCGTACACTCTTCCGTAACGTGCATTGTGACCGGCGGTGAAGTACAAGCAGATGTTGGCGCTCTTTACGGTAGTCAAGCGCAAGCGCTAATTGAATCCATCCACGTTGATTTGTTTTTACTTGGTGCTCACGCGGTACACGCAGCGTTAGGCGTTATGGCACCGACGCTAGAAAAAGCGAGAATGAAGCAATTAATGATTGAAGCGGCACGAGAGACGTGGTTGCTTTGTGATTCAAGTAAGTTTGAACAGAAGTCATTTGCACATGTGAGTGAACTTAATAAAGTAGAAGGCATTATTACAAATAAAGATCAATCGTTGAATGGACTTGAGCACTATCATGAAAATGTTATTCAAGTTGACTTAGTAGAGTAGAAGAAAGGGGTTCGAGCGACATGAAGGTTGGCGTAATCGCAGACGATTTAACTGGCGCTAATGCATCCGGTGTCAAGCTAGTAAAGCAAGGCTTTCAAGCGACGACGATTGTTCATAGTGCAAGCTTACCAGCTAATAGTTATTTCGATGCCGTGGTAATGGATACGGATAGTCGTTATATTGATCAACCAATTGCAAAACAACGTGTCAGTCGGGCAATGAATGAGTTGTTAGCATGGGGAGCAGATATTTTCACGAAGCGAATTGATAGTACATTCCGTGGAAACATTGGCATCGAGATTGATGAAATGCTCGCATTAATGCCAGAAGACGCCATCAGCGTCGTGATGCCGTCATTTCCGGAATCAGGAAGAACAATGGCAGGTGGGTATCTTTTATTAGATGGTGTGCCATTGCAAGAAACCTATGTGTCAAAAGATCCAATTGCTCCGATTACTGAATCCTTTATACCAGATTTACTTGCGGAACAAACGATTCATCAAGTTGGTTTTGTGCCCTTGAGTACAGTAATGAAAGCGGAATCAGACATTTGCAACAGCTTACAACAGGAAATAAACAAAGGTAAACGAGTGATGGTTGTTGATGCGATGACGACCGAGCAGGTTGAGAAAGTGGCTAACGCATTAACGTTATTGAAAAGAACCATTCTTTGTGCAGATCCGGGACCATTAACGGCGAATTACGCGCGGGCAATGGTTCAAAAAGAACAGCAAAATGGCACGATTCTTGTTTCTGTAGGGAGCGCAACAAGTTTAACTGGGGAGCAGTTGTCTTATTTAATCGACAAAACAGGATCAACCCCTGTTTATGTTGATCCAGAAAAGCTTGCGAGTTACACCGAGACATGGGATGAAGAAGTAGAACGTGCAACACATGCGGCGCTAGAGCAATCGAAGGTAGACCGAATTCTGATTGTAACAACTCATAAAAGCGGGCAGAAGCTTGTTCCTTTAAAAGAAAAGGCACTTGTAGAAGGAAAAAGTGCAGATGCCCTTGCCAAGCGTATTACCGATGGGTTAGCGACGATTAGTCGAAAACTGCTTACACAAGAGCAAATGTCATACGCAGGCTGTTTTACAAGTGGCGGAGATGTAACCGCTTCGGTTTGTGCTTTAGGACGGGCAAATGGCATTGCATTAAAGGATGAAGTGATGCCGTTAGCAGCATATGGCACCTTTGATGGGGGCTATTTCGACGGATTACCTGTTGTGACAAAAGGTGGATTAATTGGCGATAAGAAAGCCATTTATGAATGTGTAAAGTTTATTGATCAAGCGTCAACAAAAATAGGAGGATGATGAGAATGAAACCAGTTATTGCCATTACAATGGGAGACCCAGCAGGAATTGGACCAGAAATTACTCTTGGTTCTTTAAATAAAAAAGAGATTTATGATTTATGCACACCAGTTGTTATAGGGAATGCAAGAGTATTAGAAAACTTATTTTCAGTAAAAGAAGTTAATTTCACATTAAATAAGATTGAAAAGCCAAGTGAAGCAAAGGGTGAGTTTGGGACTGTCGATATCATTGATTTTCCTGATTTACCAGAATATGAGTTCGGTCAAGTAAATGCAGCGAATGGTGAGGCCGCTTTTCAATACATTAAGCATGCAGCTGAACTGTGTCAATCCAATGAAGCTCAAGCAATGGCAACAGCACCTATAAACAAAGAATCTTTAAAAGCAGCAAAGGTTCCTTACATTGGTCATACTGAAATGTTAGCCGGTATTGCCGACATTGATGATCCTTTAACGATGTTCGAAGTGCGCAACATGCGAATCTTTTTCTTAACTCGTCATTTATCTTTAAAAGATGCCATTGGACAAATGACAAAAGAGCGCGTACATGATTATCTTGTTCGTTGCGACGCTGCGCTGCAACAGTTGGGCGTAGAAAATCGTAAGTTTGCTGTAGCGGGATTGAACCCACATAGCGGAGAAAATGGACTTTTTGGTACGGAAGAAATGGATGAGATTAAACCTGGCATTGAGCTTGCGAAAGAGAGCGGGATTGATGCCGTTGGTCCGGTACCGGCTGACTCTGTATTCTTCCAAGCCTTAAATGGACGTTATGATGCAGTTCTTTCTCTTTATCATGATCAAGGGCATATTGCAGCAAAAATGACAGACTTCCACCGTACTATTTCCATCACAAACGGTCTACCGTTCCTTAGAACATCCGTTGATCATGGAACCGCTTTTGATATTGCTGGGCAAGGTATTGCAAGCTCTGTCTCTATGGAAGAATCCATTAAATTAGCTGCAAAATACGCGCCACATTTTGTAGGGAAATAAAAGAAGAGTTATCGTGAAGGGCTGTAACGAGCCCTTCACACAAATTAGTAACAATTAAAGCGCTTACGCGTATTGGAGGACAGAAAAATGGACGTATCTGGTACACAAATGATACTAGGTCTTGTCATTGCAATTATCGTTTTAATCTTTTTGGTTGTGAAAACAAAGGTTCACGTGTTTTTAGCACTAATTATTGCGGCATCGATCACTGGATTAGTTGGCGGTATGACACCAACTGCCGTTGTAGACGCCATCACACAAGGTTTTGGAAATACGTTAGGCTCCATCGCGATTGTCATCGGTTTCGGTGTTATGATGGGACGTATTTTAGAAGTTTCAGGAGCAGCTGAACGGTTAGCTTACACCGTCGTAAAGTGGCTAGGAAGACGAAAAGAAGAGTGGGCGATGGCTCTCACTGGCTATATTGTGTCTATCCCAATTTTTGTTGACTCGGCATTCATCATTTTAAGTCCACTTGCGAAAGCGTTATCAAAGAAAACAGGGCGCTCTATCGTAACGCTGGCTGTTGCATTAGCTGGTGGTGCGGTTGTTATCCACAGTGCGGTTCCCCCGACACCCGGTCCATTAGGCGTAGCTGGAATCTTTGATATTGATATTGGTTGGATGATTATTACAGGTATGCTGTTCGCCATTCCGATCGTTATTGCGATGGTACTCTATGCGAAATGGTTAGGAAAGCGAATTTACCAAATTCCAAGTGAAGATGGAATGGATTGGATTCGTCCTGAAAAAGAAGTGACAATTGAAGATTGGATTGAAGAAAAAGAGAATAAAGATTTACCGTCATTGTTACGATCAGCTTTACCCATTTTTGTACCGGTTTTCTTAATCTTTTTAAACACGACGACTGCCGCTATGGACGTAAGTGGTATGTGGGTTGAATATGTACAGTTCTTTGGATCACCTGTCATTGCAGTAGGAATTGGTGTATTACTAGCGATTTATGGACTATTTGGACACGTTCAGCGTTCAGAAGCACTCGATCGAATGGAGGAAGGGATTAAGCAAGCAGGTATTGTGTTACTTGTTACTGGTGCAGGTGGTGCATTAGGCTTCGTCCTTCGTTCAACGGGTGTTGGCGACCATATTGCAGAAATTGTCGTAAATACAGGAATTCCGGCGATTTTATTACCATTTGTTGTTGCTACACTAGTCCGCTTTATTCAAGGTAGCGGAACTGTTGCGATGATTACAGCTGCATCGATAACAGCCCCTATTCTAGCAGGGATGGATGTAAACATGATATTGGCAGCTCAAGCAGCTGCGCTAGGCTCACTGTTTTTCTCTTATTTTAATGATAGTCTTTTCTGGGTTGTGAACCGGACAATTGGCATAAAACAAGCAAAAGAACAAATTCTTGTTTGGTCGGTTCCAACAACAATTGCTTGGTTTGTTTCACTAATCATGCTTATCATTGCTGATTTCTTCTTTTAGAAGGAAAAGCTCGCATTCTTTTATGAATGCGAGCTTTTTTGTAGTTGAATAAATTCATTCAACTCTGGAATGATAACGGTACAGTCCACTAAAATGAGGTGAAAGAATTGCGATCTGTTACGATGTTTCAACTGTTTCCGTTAATATTGCTCTCAAGTGGATTAATGAATCACGTTATCATGATGCCAATTCTTTTACAGTTTGGTGAAAAAGATTCGTGGGTAGGTGTATTGGTTTCCATATTATTCCTAATTTTTTGGATACCCATTATCGTCTTTATAAGCAAAAAAACAAAGCAAGAACATATTATGGATTTCGTTAGTGCTCGTTCAACAAAAGTGAGCGCATTTCTTTTTGGTTTCTTACTGTTCCTCTATTTAACCGTGTTTAGTTATACAACTTTGTATTCAACCATCAGTTGGACAACCAGTACATACTTACTTTTAACACCGAATCCTGTTTTAGCCCTCCCCTATTTATTGCTTTGCGGAGTTGCTGCTTATTGTGGGATTCGAACGATAGCGTTTACTGCAGGAATTTTACTACCAATCGTTGTTTCATTCGGTTTTTTAGTAGGGATAGGGAATCTAAAAGAAAAGGATTATTCGCTCTTAGTCCCACTGTTTGAAAATGGCTATACTGAAACGTTTTTAAGTGCGTTCCTCGCAGCGTGTGGTTTTGCCGAACTAATTTTTCTTCTTTTCGTTCAACATCGTGCGCGCACAAAATTAAAAAAATCGCACTTATATATCGTTGCTTTCTTATTATTTGGTCTTGCGTTAGGCCCACTTGTAGGGGCAATTACGATTTTTGGAATTGAAGAAGCGCAGCGAATGAAGTATCCTGCTTTTTCACAGTGGAGAATTTTAGAGCTTGGAAAATATTTAACGAGGCTAGACTTTTTTTCAATTTTTCAATGGCTAGCCGGTGCTTTTACAAGACAAGCAGTTGCCTTGTATATTGCTGCCGATTTGTTAGGGAAGGAATCGCCTAAAGCTCGATTCATAACGATTGCGACACTATGTGTTTTACTATGGCTGACCATTTTCATCCCTTTAGATGAACCTGTTTTTTCCGTTTACTTGAGCCGTTTTTATATGCCATTTTCACTTTTGTTTGCAGTTATTGTCCTGATCTGGCTCTGGTTAGTAAGTTTTAAAAAGGTGAAAAAACCTAAAAAAAGGAGGAACCAAGATCATGTATCCTTCTAAACTTTCCTTTGATTCAATTAAACAAAAGCTAGCGATTAATGACGATATTGTTGTAGAACGAATTGTATTTCGTGAGCAGCCTCCCTATGAGGTTGAGGTGATTTACTGTCATTCTATTGTGGATGTTAAGGCATTGAACACTGAAACAATTCCTCTTATGTATAGGGTGTTTGAGCAAGCGGACACTGATTTTTTTCAACATGCTTCAGCCATTCATCATCTCCAAGCGAAAAAGGTTGCTGCAGATGCGAATGAAGAAGACGTCATACAACGAATTTTTTCAGGTTATATTCTTTTTAATGATCAGCAGGATAAACAGTTTATTGAAATCGAATTACCCCAATTTCCAAAAAGAAAACCAGAGGAATCAAACACAGAAATTTCTTTTCGAGGCCCACGAGATGGTTTTACCGAAGATGTTGAAGAGAACATTGCACTTGTTCGTAAGCGACTTCGTACTAGTTCCCTCGTTAACGAATCCTATATAGTTGGTAAAAGGGGACAAGTGCAACTATCCCTTCTTTATATGAAAGATATTGTGCGTGATGAGATACTAAATGAAGTAAGAAAACAAATTGAAGCAATTGATACTGATGCTGTTTTAAGTTTAGCTGAAGTAGAGGAACGATTAACGAACACAAAATTTACGTTTTTTCCGTTAACGGTCTATTCAAGTCGACCAGACTTTATTTCTTCCTGTTTGGACAATGGGCGCGTGGCTATATTGATCGATGGTTCTCCAGGTGGAATTATTGCACCTGTTAATTTAATGTTTTTATTGAAGACAGCCGAGGATTTACATAACTCATTCATTTCTGTTGGTTTTCAGCGGCTTTTACGAATGACTGGATTACTACTTGCGCTTTTTCTTCCGGGACTGTGGATTGCATTAAATACATTTCATGTTGATCAACTCCCTCTCCCTTTTTTAGCTACAATTTATGTCTCTCGATTAGGCTTACCTTTATCTTCTGTTTTGGAAATTTTTCTCATGATTGCTTTATTTGAATTATTTAGGGAAGCTGGGACCACGTTACCAAAATCTGTTGGTCAAACATTAGCTGTCGTTGGTGGTCTTATAATTGGAGATGCTGCCATTAGAGCAGGATTGACATCACCTACAATGTTGGTGGTTGTAGGATTAACCGTAGTATCTACGTTTGCAATAACGAGCCAAGTATTGTCAGGAACCGTATCACTCATTCGGATTTATGTTTTGATGCTGTCAGCCTTCTTAGGTATGTTTGGTTTTTGTATTGCTGTGATTTCAATCATTGTTTACTTAGCAAGTTTAGAGTCATTTGGTTTACCGTATTTATCGCCGTTATCGCCTTTCAACAAAAGAGATTTTATTTCCGGAGTCTTTGTAAAGCCGTGGAAGTGGCGGAAACGTAGGCCGGCCAATCTAAAAACGGTTGACTCTACAAGGAGGAAATTTCGGTGAAAAGAATGATGATTGTCTTAACATTAGCAGCAATTGGTTTAAGTGGTTGCTGGGATTCATTCGATCTTCAAGATATCCAGTATGTAACAGCTCTAGGGATAGATTATGATTCAGAAGAAGATGAGTATATCATTTATGCACAATCCATTGATTTTAGCCATTTGTCAGTGAGTCAAGAAGGAATGAGTGAGGTAGATTCAGGCGCATGGGTAGCAGAAGCACGGGGGGAAACAATCCTGATGGCGCTCGAAAACTTCAGTTCCAAATCAAATCAAATGCTTCATTGGGGACATGTAAATGTATTGGTTTACAGCATGAAAGCACTAGAACATGAACCAATTATTGAGATTAATGAAGGATTGTATCGCTTTCATCAAGTCCGAACAACACCTTGGGTTTTTGGAACAGCTGAGAGCCTAGAGGAAATCTTGCTATTGACGAATATGTATGGCGATATTGTTCATACTGAGCTGTTTAACCCAGATACGGTCTATAAAGAGCGAGCGTTCATTGAACCCATTACGTTGCACCAGCTAATGCGAAACTATGCGGAGAAAGGGCGCATTGTTGTGTTACCGAGGGTAGGGATAAATAAAAAGGAATTAAAGGACAATAATAACAAGAAAAAGGATGCCATGTCGTCTGATGGAGCGATTTTATTAAAAGGCGATAGTGAGCCAAAGTTGTTTACCGATCTTCAGCTTGCGGGCTTGCGCTGGCTAAATAACCAGACTGAAAATAGCCCACTTCAAATTGAAGAAGACGGTAAAACCATTGCTGCATTGAATATTATTCGTCCTAAAAATCGTATTCATTCAGAAGTGATAAATGGAGAAGTCTTTTTTGATGTTCATATAGATGTACATGCTTCGCTTTTAGATTTTCCACCAGATGAAACCCTAGGCGCATCAAGAACAATAAAAGAGATTCTTCAATTGATGGAAAAGATGATTGAAAAACAGGTAAGAGACACCTATTTACTTGGACTGAATAATGAGAAGGATGTATATAGCTTAGAAAATCAATTCTATCGAAGTGACGTGAGAAGCTATAATCAGATGAAGCAGACGTTTGAATTAACGGAGGCGTCACTCCGAAACATTACCGTTAGAGCTGTCATTGAGCATACTGGAGAATATGAATTCTACCGTGACCGTGTTCCGAAATCAGAACAACAATAAATAAGAGTAGGCATTCGCCTACTCTTATTTATTTAAAAAGCTTTCAGTTAACGGAGGTACAACCTGTTTTTTTCGTGATACAACGCCAGGGAGTGACGCTATATGTTGAGTTAAGGAAGTGTTAAAGGCTTCTTCAAAAACAGCCGTTTTCTCTCCAATGACTAAAGCTGTGGAATTGTTTTCTAAGATGTCTGTAATAATTAATACATAGAGATCCAAGTTTTTTGCTTTAATCGTGCTGCTTATTTCCGTCTCAAGCTCTTGTTTTCTTGTTAAAATATCTTGAATGTCAACGGTATTCACTTGTGCAATTTCTACTGAATAATCATTCATTGAGAACTCTTTTGCATCAATTGTCAACAGTTCCTTTGATGTTTTGGTAGAAACATCCGCTCCTGCTTTTAACATATTTAAGCCATACGATGCAGCATCAATTTCAGCAATACGCTCTAGTTCTTTTGCAACTGCTACGTCTTCATCAGTGCACGTTGGCGATTTAAAAAGAAGGGAGTCAGAAATGATAGCAGAAAGCATCAGTCCAGCTATATGTTTCGGAATGGACAACCCTTTTTCTTGATAGATTTTGTAAATAATTGTTGCTGTGCAACCAACAGGTTCTGCACGATAATAAACAGGGTCTGCTGTTTCAAAATTAGCGATGCGGTGATGGTCTATTACTTCACGAACATGAACGGCATCAATGTCATCAACACTTTGTTGGCGCTCGTTATGATCGACTAAAATGACTTCTTTAGTCTCATTAGAAGCAGATTCAATGAAACGCGGTGCTTCTACTTGAAACGTTTCAAGTGCATAGGCCGTCTCACCACTTACATCCCCTAAGCGAACAGCTTCTACTTGAAAGCCTAATTGTGATTTAAGGTCTGCATATGCAATAGCAGAACAAATGGTGTCTGTGTCTGGATTCTTGTGACCGAAAATTAACAGGTTTGACATTGGTTAATGACTCCTTTTATCCATAAGTTATAATCTACCCTATCATATCATGTTCAAATAGGGTAGGTTAAGACATCCTTCTACGTTTACTGACAAAAATTCATATTTGTTCGTGATTTGCTTTGCATTACTATTTAAAAAGCGTATAATAGAAGAGATGTAAAAAGGACAAGGGTTGTTCAAGAATTAGCCATAACTTCTTGACAAGCAAACGACAGTTTTGTCAGCTTCTTTCTATGTTCAAGGTTTATGATAAAATGAAGGTATTCTTTTAACGAATCATACTAACAGATGGGGGGGAAGAGAGGATTGCGGTCAATAAAAATAGAAAAGAAAGCCTCTCTTGCTGCGCCTAAGCAGGCATTCTCACAAGTATTATCAGAAACATTAAAGACGGGGATTATAAAATCAAACTTATTAGCAATGATTGCTGGTCTAAGTCTAGCGCTTTATATAAGTGGGACAACACTCAATGAGCGCTTTACGGAAATACTATTTGCCGTCATTGGTTCAGCACTGGTTATAGGAGCTGCAGGAGCTTTTAATAACTTGTATGACAGAGATATTGACGCCATTATGGATCGAACGAAAAATAGACCGACCGTTACAGGTAGAATGCAGCCATTAAATGCGCTTCTTCTAGGAATTTCATTATCGCTAGTTGGTATTCTCTTGTTGCTGTTAGCGACGCCACTCGCTGCTTTGTTTGGCTTCTTAGGTCTGTTTTTGTATGTTGTTCCTTATACAATGTGGTCAAAGAGACGGACGATATACAATACGGAAATTGGGAGCATTGGTGGAGCCGTTCCGCCATTAATTGGTTGGGCTGCCATTTCTCCGGATTTATTTCACCCAGCTATTTTAGGGCTTTTTGTTGTCATGGTGATCTGGCAAATGCCGCATTTTTATGCGATTGCGATACGTAGACATGATGAGTATAAAGCGGCTAATGTACCGATGTTGCCGGTTGTAAAAGGGTTTAAACGTACGTACTTGCAAACAAACGTTTATTTAGTTGCTCTTATAGCTGCAAGTTTTTTATTTGTGTCAGTAAGTTGGGTAATTACCGTTGTTGCATTTCTTCTAGCATTAGCTTGGCTCATTGTAAGTATCGTTGGGCATAAGCGAATGGAACCAAAGAAATGGGCAACGTTTATGTTCGTTTTCTCATTAAATCATTTGGTTCTTTTATTTGCCGTCATCATCGGCTTCTCTATGCTAGCTCCATTGTTTTAATAAAAAGAGGTGCCTTGTATAATCGCAAGGCACCTTTTATTCAGTACATATCAAATGAATGCCTATGTTAGGGTGATTATTTATGGAAGAAACAAACTGGATTTTAATTGTTATCCCTGTTCTCATTGCGGCTTTTATGGGAGGGGCGGCTCTCATCATTCGAATGAAAGCTGCAAAGAGACCGACATCAGCAAGACGAATTATTATTCCACCTATAGCAATGTCTACAGGCGCACTCATGTTTCTATATGAACCAACTAGACCTCCATTGTTTTACGTTATTGAAGCAATGGTTGTTGGATTTTTGTTCTCCCTCATTTTGATTTACACGTCTAAATTCGAAATTCGTGACGGAGATATATATTTAAAGCGATCGAAGGCATTTGCTTATATTCTGGTTATTCTGCTACTTGTTCGAATTGTTTTTCGATTGGTTATCGGGCAGAACATTGATCCTGCCGAGCTGTCAGGTATGTTTTTCATTTTGGCCTTCTCCATGCTCTTACCATGGAGAATTGCGATGCTAAGACGTTACGCTAAACTTAAACAAAATTTGAATCAGTACACGACTTCGTAACATTCGCATTTTGCAAACAGAGACGGTATACTAATGACAGAGAAATAATGGAAAGGAGGGTGAACAAAAATGGACTTTTTTACTGAATACTACAGTATTTTCAGAGCAACACACGAAGGTTCTTGGGCATTTCTAATTGTTCTTTTTATCGTTGCCTTTGTTTTATATAGAAGTAGAAAATTGAAAGCAGCTACAATCTTACATATGATTACAAGACTATTCTATCTCTTTATGCTTGTATCTGGTATAGCTATGTTGGTTGCGCTTAACTTTAATCTCTTCTATGTTGTAAAAGGTCTCTTAGCTGTATTAGTGATTGGGTTTATGGAAATGGCGGCTGGGAAGGCAAAGCGGAACGAAAATAGTCTTGGTTCGCTGTTTATTGTTCTCGTGTTAGCACTAGTTGTTGTGTTAATGGGATTTGGCGTCATTAATTTCTAATTAATGACGTGAGATCATGAAGCGCTTTGAGTCGGACGTCCTTCTTTTTTTGATAAAGCTACTATTCATCATTCTATTCTAGTTGCTTAGTCAATGGTCCCATTCAGTTATGACGAAGCGAATCGTTTAGCTGTGATGGAGCTTAAAAAGAAGACGCTGCTCTTGCGCTTTTTTCGTTTGTTGATTCTAGTTAATGAGACGTAAAAAGGAGAATAAGAATATGGCTGAAGTCGATTTATCCCTAATGCTCGTTTTATTCATTGGCTCGTTTATTCCATTAGTGGAATACATGATTGCAGTACCAGTAGGTGTCATTTTGATGGGAGAGCCTGTTGTCCCAGTAGTCATTATTTCCATTATCGGTAATAGCTTAGGTGTGGTTGCCATTGTTCTGTTAGGTGACAAAATTCGTTCACGCATGGTGAAGCGAGCAAAAGAAAAAGGAGAAGAAAAACCGAATAAACGGAAAGAGAAAACGCAGAAATACTTAGAGAAGTATGGTATGCCTGGAGTTGGTATTTTAGGATCTTTTTTATTAAGTAGCCATTTATCGGCTGCTACGGCTGTAGCGTTAGGTGTACCAAAAGGTCTGGCTATCTTTTGGACAGTAGTAGGGGTTGTGATTTGGGCAATTGTGTTTGGTATTGTTTCTGTTTATGCAAGTCACTGGTTTGAACCATTCTTTGGACCCCAAGCTGGAGGAAGAGTAGTGTAAATCACTCACTACTCCTTCACCCATATGGAGTAAAACCCTTTTATTTCTTCTTCACTTAACTCGAATAAGTGTCGATCATTTATTTTATAGATGCCTTGTTGTATCAGTTCGTCAATTAATTGATCGGTTTGGTTAAGTTGCTTTTCTATCATGTTGATCACTCCCAGTTTATTTATTCCACTATCTGTGGAAACTAAACGCGATTATGGAAATGATTTCAAAAGATCTTTACGTCTGAACCGCTTATGTTGTGTAGGGAACATAATGGTTTTAAGAGGAGAGTAGTATGAACCGTATTCAAAAAGCGCCGTTGCGCGTAAGTATGATATTTGTTATGGCTTTTTTCGTGGTTTTCTTGACTTACCGAACCACCATTGTAACAGCTTTTGATCGAGGCATTCTATCGTGGTTTGAACAAACTCGTACCGATGGTTTCCTTATGCTAATGGATGGCTTAGCGTTTGTTGGCTCAACGAAGATAGTCGCCATTTTAGGGATTGTGCTCATAATCTTTCTATTAGTCAGACGTTCTCCACTTAACGATGTCTATTTTTCGGCAGCGGTATTACTTACAACAGGTGTTTTAAATACTGCTGCGAAATACAGCTTTGCTCGGGTTAGACCAGAAGAATTTATGATTGTTGAACTTTCGACTTTTAGCTTTCCCAGCGGACATACAATGGGAGCTGCATCATTTTATAGCGTAGTAGCTTTTCTCATCTGGAAAAGAACCGACCGTCGATCTATTCGTTTTGCCATTAGTAGTTTCTCAATTGGCATGATTGTATTAATGGGTATATCAAGAGTATACTTAGGGGTGCATTTTCCGACAGACGTAATGGGTGGTCTCTTTCTCAGCGGCGCCATCCTATCGTTCTTTTATTGGTTTTACTATCAACGTAATGGCAGGAATTTGAATAGATGACAGTAGTTTACTCAAGGTTTCATAAGCTTTTAAAAAAGAAAAAAGAATATGGTTTTAAAAGACATAGCTTCATGTGAGCTATGTTTTTTTGTATGCACATGTAGCTGCCTTTCTAATTAATAATGATATTCTTTCTCATTTACTCTTGACTCTTACGTATGAAATGGTAGAATGAGAATGTAATTGATAATGAGTATCACTATTAACGAGAGGGAGGCACTTGCATGGTTTAATCATGTAAAGAACAGCATGAAAATAAAGATTCTCTTGCCGATTCTCATTGTGTTATCGATTAGTTCACTTTTTATTGGTGCACACGACATTTCACCACTTGATCTTTTCCGTTTAACTGATGATGAAGTCCAAACTATATTAATAAACCGAATACCAAGACTTTTGAGCATTCTCATTGTTGGCGTTAGCTTAAGTGTCTGTGGATTGATTATGCAGCAACTAACGCAGAACAAATTTGTTTCGCCTACAACTGCAGGAACCATGGATTGGGCTCGCTTAGGTATTTTAGTAGCGATGCTTGTATTTACGCAGGCAAGCACAATGGAGCGTATGCTTGTTGCATTTATCTTTGCGTTAGGTGGCACGCTGTTATTCATGAAAATTTTAGAACGAATTCGTTTTAAGAATGTGATTTTTGTGCCATTGGTAGGCTTAATGCTTGGAAGTGTTGTGAATTCTATTACGACGTTCATCGCGTATCAAAACGACTTAATTCAAACCCTCTCATCTTGGATGCAAGGAAATTTTGCTCTAGTCATTCGGGGTAATTTTGAGTTGCTTTACATAGGAATTCCATTAATGTTTATTGCGTTCCTATTTGCAAATCGCTTCACGGTTGCCGGTTTAGGGAAAGATTTCGCAACAAACTTGGGAATGAATTATAACCGAATTATGAATATCGGATTATTAATTGTTGCGATGGTAACAGCTACTGTTGTTGTTACGATTGGGTCTGTTCCCTTTTTAGGATTGATTATACCGAATATTGTATCCATCATGCGTGGAGACAATCTAAAAAATAGTTTACCGCATACGGCGTTATTTGGAGCCATTTTTCTTCTAGCATGTGATATTTTAGGTCGAATCCTTATTTATCCATACGAAATACCAATTGGTTTAATGGTTGGCGTCATTGGGAGCGGAATTTTCCTTTATTTGCTCTTAAGGAGGCCAAAATATGCGAGCTAAATGGATTTATATTGGTTTCGGTGCTGGAGCAATTGTGTTGATTTTACTCTATTTATTTTCAGGGATTTCACCTGGTGTATGGGGCTATGCCCTTCCAAGACGAGCAAAAAGTGTGCTCGCTATTATAATCGTAGGCGCAGTGATTGCTTTTTCGACATTAGTCTTCCAAACTATTACGAACAATCGGATCTTAACACCGAGCATTATTGGACTTGATTCTCTCTATGTGCTCATACAAACCATTCTAGTGTTTGTATTTGGAACGGCAGGCATTGTGGCGGTGAGTCGCTACGTGAATTACGGGTTATCCATTGTTTTTATGGTATTATTTGCACTCTTACTTTACGTTATGCTTTTTAGACGTGAACAGCAAAATCTTTACTTTTTGTTACTAGTAGGTATTGTGTTCGGAACGTTATTTTCTAGTCTATCAACGTTTATGCAAGTAATCATTGATCCGAACGATTTTTTGACGATTCAAAACCGTATGTTTGCGAGTTTTAGCAACATTCACGTAGACCTGTTGTGGATATCCGCGCTACTAATTGCGTGTACGATTCTATACATATGGCCATATTTGAAATATTTGGATGCTATTTCATTAGGGAGAGACCAAGCGATTAATTTAGGTGTTCCTTATGATAAAGCGATCCGGAAATTTTTAATTATGATTGCGATTTTTGTAGCTATATCTACGGCGCTTGTTGGCCCGATTTTGTTCTTAGGGTTACTGGTCGTTAACGTGGCTAGAGAGATGTTGCCGACTTTTAGGCATACTCATATGGCAGCAGTAAGTGCACTCGTCAGCATCATCGCTTTAGTAGGAGGAACGTTATTAGTTGAACGAGTATTTTCTTATTCTGCACCACTTAGTGTATTCATTAACTTCGTCGGTGGTATTTACTTCATTTACTTATTATTAAGGGGGACGAAAACGACATGACAACAGCATTAATTGATCGCGAAATACGGATTGATCGGAAAACGTTACCAGTGGCTATACAAGTAAACGGAGTAAGTAAATATTATGACGGAAAAAAAGTGCTAGATAACGTCAGCGTTGACGTAAAAAAAGGCACCATTACTTCCTTTATCGGACCAAATGGTGCTGGTAAAAGTACCTTGATTTCACTCATTAGCCGTATTGCTAAAAAAGACAGTGGTGAAGTCTTAATTGATGGTAAAGAAATAGAATCTTATAAAAGCAAAGATCTTGCAAAAAAGATTTCGATTTTAAAACAAGCCAATCACATTAACATTCGATTGACGATCCGTGAATTAGTGAGCTTTGGCCGATTTCCATATTCACAAAACCGGTTAACAAAAGAAGACTGGGCATATGTTGAAGATGCGATTGATTTTATGTCGCTGCGAGATATTCAAGATAAATATTTAGACCAATTAAGCGGTGGACAGCGTCAGCGAGCATATGTTGCAATGGTTCTGGCACAAGATACGGAGTACATTATTCTTGATGAGCCTTTAAACAATTTAGACATGAAGCACTCTGTTTCAATTATGAAAACACTACGGCGCTTAGTTGACGAGCGAAACAAGACCATTCTTATTGTCGTTCATGACATTAATTTTGCCTCTTGTTACTCAGATAATATTGTTGCCATGAAAAATGGTGAGATTGTTGAGGAAGGTCATTGTCACGACATCATCAATTCAGATTCACTGCGCAATATTTACGATATGGAAATTGCCATACAAGAAGTGAACTGCAATAAAATTTGCGTGTACTTTAATTAAAAGCTTTAGTAATTGAAGGAGGTGAGTGGACCGAACGTATTTAGTACATATTACGATACGATGATAAGGATAAACCAACATATCTTAGGAGGATTATATAAATGAATACATCAAGTAAGTGGTTTGTTACAGCAGGAGCAGCACTATTTTTAGCAGCATGTGGGAATGGAGATAGCGAAGAGAACACAAATAACGCTTCTTCAGGTGAAGGAAACGAAACAGAAGAGCAACAAACTGTTGAAGTAGAGACAATGAATGGCGATATGGTAGAGGTTCCGGTTAATCCAGAAAAAGTCATTTCGTTCGACCACGGTGTGACAGATTCTATCAGAGCAATTGGCGGAGACATTTCTGGTATTCCAATGGGGAGTAATGTTCCTGAATATTTGCAAGAATTAGAAAATGGTGATGTCGAGAACATTGGCTCTTTATTTGAGCCAGACTTTGAAAAGATTTACGAGATGGATCCTGACGTTATCTTTATTTCAGGACGTGCATCGGACAATTACGAAGAGTTAAGCGAAATTGCGCCAACTGTCTTTTTACAAGTAGATAATCAAAATTTCATGGAGACATTTGAAAGTAACATGAATGTTCTCGGCGAAATCTTTGATGCTTCTGAAGAAGTAGATAGCCAATTAGCCGAGATTAACAGTGTCATTGAAGAAGTTCAAGGTCGAGCAGCAGACAGTGAAGCTAATGCATTAATCGTCTCAATCGATGAGGGCTCTGCAAGTGCATATGGAATCGGCTCACGCTTTGGAATTATTCATGACGTTATGAATATTCCTGCAGCAGACGAAGATATTCCAGCTGAAGGTCATGGAAGCAATGTCTCAAACGAATACTTCTCCAAAACAAATCCTGATTACATCTTCGCTATTGACCGGGGTGCGTCAATTGGAAATTCCGCAACAGCTGATCAAGTATTAGGAAATGAAGAAGTTCAGCGTACAAACGCGTATCAAGACGACAATATTTATCAGTTAAATAGTGAAGTGTGGTATTTAAGTGGTAGTGGTCTAGAATCAGTCAAACTAATTGTTGACGAAATCAATGAAGCGTACGAACAATGAGAATCCTAAAAGAAGTGAGCACAGCTTATTGGCTGTTGCTTACTTTTTTTTGACGTGTACGTACAATTTGTGTATGCTTCCAAAGAGACGAACATAAAGGATAGAGTGAAAATGGAGTTTAACCAAATTATTAGCGTTATTGGCGTCAGTCTTATAATCATATTGACTATATGGATTTGGCAAAAAGCCTCCCATCGCAAGCAAACAGATGTTAAGAAAGTCACACTTCGGCAAATTGACCAGATGGATGGACACGCCTTTGAAGACTATATGGCTGTAGTCTATGCAGCGAGCGGATTCAGGACGTGGCAAACGAAAAAAAGCAGAGATTACGGTGCTGATTTAGTCCTAACAGATGATGAAAATGAAACTACGGTCATTCAATTAAAGCGCTATAGAGCAAATCTGGGCTTAAGTAGCGTACAAGAGATTTATGCAGCAAGAGCGTACTATCAAGCATCAAAAAGCGTTGTTCTGACAACGGCTGAAAGCGTAACAGACTCTTGTTGGCAATTAGCGGCGATGACGGACGTTCATTTTTTAGTACGTGACGATATCGAGGAAATGATTAAGCTTATTAAAAAAGACAAGTGGGAGGATGTGTACTGGCTACTAGCCACTCCGCATATCCCTGAAAAGAGCAATCGGAGCAACCAATTAGATAAGGTTGCCACCGATGGGAGAAAAATTCAGGTTGGTGATTATTTCCTTAAGTAAGTTAAAAGTACTGTTCGATTTTTTTGACGATGTCTTGAATACACGATTCATCGTTAATTAAGTCATAATCTTGAATATTAAGCTTCAACACAGGACAAGCAGTAAAAGAGGCAATCCAGTCTTGATAACGACCGTGCATTTCTTCCCAATAGGTTGTAGATGTTTGTTTCTCCATTTCTCTACCTCGACTTTGAATACGGTTGATGATGGCATCTAAATCACCGTCTATATAAATGAGAACATCTGGAGTAGGAAAATAAGGATTTAACACCATGGCTTCAAATAGGCTGGTATACGTTTCATAGTCGACTTTCGTCATCGTTCCTTTATCTGCATGCATTTTTGCGAAAATCCCCGTATCTTCATAGATAGAGCGATCTTGCACATAGCCCCCACCATCTTCTACCATTGCTTTCTGTTCTTTAAATCGTTCTGCTAAAAAATAAATTTGAAGATGAAAGCTCCACCGTTCAAAATCTGCATAAAATTTATCTAAGTATGGATTGTTGTCTACTTTTTCAAAAGATGTTTTGAATTGTAATGCGTGAGCAAGTTTTTTCGTCATTGTCGTTTTGCCAACACCTACAGTACCAGCGACTGTAATAATAGCGTTAGATGGAATATTAGTCATATTTATTCTCCTTTAGTGGGCCAAATGTAGACGTAATCTGATGAATGATTGAATAAAGGTCGTCTTGATTCATGACAAAATCAAGGTGAGTCGTATCAATGGTTAACACAGGAATGACGTCACTTATGGCTGTCATGGCTTGATCGTAGTCTTGCATTAAAGATTCAATATAAAACGGATCCATTTTTCGTTCAAACGAGCGATCTCTTTGTTTAATTCTGTGCATGATCGTATCGAAATCAGCTTTTAAATAGATAATCGCTCTTGGTTTAGGTAGCGGCTCGCTTACGATGTTGTATATACGTTTATATTGATCATACTTTTGTTCATCTAGCGTCTGATGAGCAAAAATGAGATTCTTACCTATATAATAATCGGATAAGACAGTTTGTCCTTTTTTAAGTATTTTTCCGATATCTTCTAATTGTTTCACTCGATTGCAGAGAAAAAACATTTCTGTTTGAAAGCTCCACGCATCCATATCATCATAAAATTTTTCTAAATACGGATTTTCAGCTACAATCTCGTACAATCGCTCCGTTTGATAGTGCTCGGAAAGTTTTGTTACGAGTGTGGTTTTTCCTACGCCAATCACGCCTTCAACACAGATGAATGTCCCATCCATTTACCATCACTCCTTTCTTTTGTTCTAAACGACTTTGATAGTGTATCATTTTTTAAGATGCCTGAACACCGACCGTTATCGCTGTTTATGTTACACTGTATATATAAAATAGAGTGAGTAGGAGGGAGTCTGCGTTAGCAGCAAGTAGATGAGTCATTTTAATGAAACCATTAATCGAGTTGGAACGGATTCAATGAAATGGGATGGTGCCAAAGATAGATTTGGTCAAGAGGGTTTGTTGCCACTATGGGTAGCAGACATGGACTTTAAAGCACCTCAACCTGTTATTGATGCATTAAAAGAAAAAGTAGAACATGGGGTCTATGGATATACCGCAGCTTCTCCTGCTGTAAATCAATCCATTGTTAACTGGCTTTCGAACAGGTACAACTGGACCATTCAAGAATCTGACATTGTTCATGTGACGGGTGTTGTTCCAGCTATTAGCAATTTAATTCAAACATTCAGCGAAGAAGAAGACGATATTATTATTCAGACACCTGTATATTACCCATTTTATGATGTGATTGAAAAGAATAATCGCAACGTTGTTAAAAACCCTCTGCTTTTAAAAGATGGACTGTATAAAATGGATTTCGACGGTCTTGAATCAATGATAACAGAAAAAACAAAAATGTTGATTTTGTGTCACCCGCACAATCCTGGTGGTCGAGTGTGGTCGAAAGAGGAATTAAGTAAGCTTGCATCGATTTGTCTAAAGCATAATGTATACGTCATTTCTGATGAAATCCATGCAGACTTGTTGTTTGATGGTTATAGCCACACACCGTTTGCCTCTGTAAATGAAGCGTTTGAAAATCATGTGTTTACAGCATTAGCACCAACGAAAACGTTTAATTTGGCTGGTGTTCAAGGCGCGTATGTTGTGATAAAGGATCCAGCTCTTCGACTTAAGTATCGACAAGTGCTAGCAAATACCTTCATTGGCGCGAATATGTTTTCACAAGTTGCAACGAAAGCTGCCTATGATCATGGATTGCCATGGTTAGAGGAGTTAATGAGCTATATTCAAGAGAATTATTCATTGGTGGAAGATTACATCGGTACCCATATGCCAAAGATTCAATTAATGAAACCTCAAGGTACGTATTTGTTATGGATGAATTTTGAAATGCTTGGGTTAACGGCAGAAGAACGAAAAAAATGGCTACTTGAAGAGGCAAAAGTGGCATTAAATCATGGGCCCATTTTTGGTGAGGAAGGCAAACACTACGAGCGAATGAATCTTGCTACATCAAGGGAAACCTTGATGAAGGCACTTGATCAACTTCATAAAGCTTACAATCAAAAGCAGTTTTAAGCAGGAAAGCGTTCATTTTTAGCGAAATACATGAATGGACAAGCTTGCAGGACGAATGAGTGAAGAGGAGTCGGTTAGTAAAATGATAAACCCTTCTAATTATTTGCTTGACGAACTTGAAAAGGAATGTACAGATCAGCTGCAACGAGAGCTAGTGGAAAAAGAGCGTGAGTTGCTCGAATGGGTTGTGTCAAACCACTTTCAGCAAGTGTTTAAGGAAATAAAAAGCTCATAATGTAGAAAGAGGGGCGTTTTATGAAGACGTTCAAGCTATACGCAATGCAAGTAATTGATGGGCAGCAAGGGAAGGTAACACAAGAGCCCATTCCGCTTCATGAGGGACTCATTATTAATATGGAAAATGAGGAGCATACCTGGTTTATTGATGCGGTAATTTCTAAGGAGGATGCTCGTTTATTTGAACGAGAGCAGGAAGCGGAACGTCATATTCTCGTCAGCGTTGTCATTACGAGTAAAGACAATCATCCAGCTGTTATGATTACTTCTATTGAATCGATAACGGATTTAAAAGAAGGAAAGAGCATTATTTTGAAAGGAAAGATTGTTTCAGGTCGTGACGATGTTTTAGAAGACGTATTTGAGGATATTCTAGAAGAAGGTATTCAGCGTGAATCACTTTTATCAGAATATAAAAGTCGTGTTGAAAAGCTAGATGCATACTCTGACAAAACGATTGCAGAAGTATACGATCAACTGAAGAAAAGTGAAAAATATCATCTCCACTAATAGTAAGCCTGCTATCATTTTTTGATAGCAGGCTTTTTTATTTGTGAATACGTTGTTCCTGTTTGCTCATACTACATGTATCTCATGCAAAAAAAGGGGTCTAAGAACAACGTGGAAAATTCAAAGAAAATGTGGGGATTATTATCATTGTCATCTGTACCCCTTGTCATGACATTAGGTAATTCGATGCTTATTCCTGTTCTCCCAAAAATAGGAAGCGAATTAGATGTAAGTTCTTTTATGGTAAGTCTTTTAATAACTGCTTATTCAGTAGTAGCAATTATTTTTATTCCTGTTGCAGGATATTTATCGGATCATATCGGGCGTAAACAAGTTATTATTCCAAGTTTAATCTTAGCTGGAATAGGAGGACTTGTTGCAGGGTTAGCTGCGTGGAAATTAGACCATTCTTATTGGATTATTTTTATTGGTCGATTGTTGCAGGGCATAGGTGCCGCTGGTGCAGCACCTATTGTTATGCCATTTGTTGGTGATTTGTTTAAAAAGAAACAAGAAGTGAGTGAAGGATTAGGAATAATTGAGACTTCTAATACGTTCGGAAAAGTGCTTAGTCCGATATTTGGAGCTTTATTAGCTTCAATTATTTGGTATTTACCGTTTTTTGCTTTTCCGGTCTTCTGTGCTATTTCTATTATCATGGTGTCTTACCTTATTGAAACACCTCCACAAAAAGAAAAACCTAAAAAATTTAAGCAATTTCTTAAATCAGTGAAGCAAATTTTTAAACGCGAAGGCCGTTGGTTATACACAGTCTTTATTACTGGTGGCATTCTTATGTACATTCTCTTTGGTATTCTCTTTTATTTATCTACTTTTTTAGAAGAAAGTCATCACATTCATGGCGTTAGAAAGGGAGTTATGCTTGCATTTCCTTTACTTGCGCTATGTTTAACTTCTTATGTAGCTGGAAAGGGAATTGGACAAGATCAGCTAAAAATGAAGTGGTTAACGGTTGGTGGGCTATCTCTTCTCACTCTAGCTGTGTTTGTCATTTCGTTTAATAAGGAGTTGTATATGATGTTGACAGCACTATTTGCAGCTGGTATTGGTATAGGTGCTACGCTACCAAGTTTAGATGCGTTTGTGACAGAAGGCATACCCGCAGAACAGCGAGGTTCTATTTCTTCTTTTTACAATAGTACACGGTTTATCGGTGTTGCGGCAGGTCCACCATTGTTTGCGATTTTTATGAAAGGCCATCATTTTCTAACATTTACAGGAAATGCGTTCGTGATCTTACTCACCATCTTACTTGTTTTATGGGGCATACGACCGCAAAAAAAAGGAAGGCAGACATGGTAGGATTAGAACTCAGTTGGGTTTTCCTCTATAATTTACGGTACATACTGTAAAAGTGGGAGGCTATCATGCGAACGTTTCAAGATAAAAATGGCTATACAGTCAACCTCGTACTTGGAGATGAATCGCCGTTTACATCGTCACCTAAACATGTGCTTATTATTGCGCGGCATCAAGGTTCTTGGGTTTTAACGGACCATAAAGCAAGAGGGTATGAATTTCCAGGTGGTAAAGTTGAAATGAATGAAGAGCTTGAGGCAGCGGTAAAGCGTGAACTATGGGAGGAAACAGGTGGATACGCTCAGTGGATTTCCTATATTGGTCAATATGAAGTTCAAGATCCACAAGAGGTCTTTTATAAATCAATCTATGCCGTTCAAATCAAACGGTTTGACGAAACGCCTTCTGGATTTGAAACAAATGGACGAAAGCTGATAGAAGAATTACCTATTGGAATGAAGGCAGATAATCGGTTTAGCCCCATTATGCAAGATGACGTAGTTCCACAAGCGGTTCAATACGCCATTTCAACCGGGTTATTTAACTAAAAAACGGTACTATACAAGCAAATAACGCCCTCATTGAAGGGCGCTAAATGCTATATTTCGTCATTTTTTTCTCAATGTATTCAACGAAGATATACATAAATGTGGCTAATATTGCGATAACAAGTAAACTCATGAATACAAGATTGAAGTTAAATACTTGGAAGCCATATATGATTAAATAGCCTAATCCTTGTTTTGAAACAAGGAATTCCCCGACAATGACGCCGACCCATGCAAGGCCAACATTCATTTTTAAAGTGGAAATAATGACCGGGATAGATGCAGGATAAACGACATTAAAAAAGATTTGTTTTTTTGAAGCAGAGAACGTTTGAAGCACTTTTATATAGTTTTCATCTACCTCTTTGAAAGCTGTATGAACGACCATTGTGGTAATAATAACAGAAACAAGCATTCCCATAGCGATAATGGAACCGATGTTAGGACCAATGCCAACAATTAAAATCGGTCCAATTGCTACTTTCGGCATAGAGTTAAGAATCACTAAAAAGGGATCAAGAATGGTCGATAATCGTTTTGACCACCAGAGTAAAGCAGCCAAACAGGTACCGACAATCGTTCCAAGTAAAAAGCCAACGATCGTTTCAAACATTGTTACAGACGCATGAATCCATAAAGTGCCAGCTGTTATGTGCTCATAAAGCAATGTAACAATGCGTGACGGCATACTGAATAATAAAGGATCAATCCATGCCAAGCGAGACGCAAGCTCCCATATTGCAATAAGAACGACAATGATCGTGATCTGGGTTATCCTCACAAAACGCTTTTCTTTTTTCTTTTCCAGAACAAATTGCTCATGTAATTTAGTTGGATTCAAACCGATCCAGCTCCTTCCATATTAATTGGAACTGGTCTTGAAAATCTTTATGCTGTCTACTTTCAAATGGCGTACATGCTCGAATTTCTTGAGGAATCGTAAAGACTTGAGCAACTTTACCTGGTCGAGGTGAAAAAAGAATGACACGATCGCTCATCGCAATGGCTTCACTAATATCATGAGTAACGAGAATAGCGGTTTTTTGTTCTGCTTTCAATGTGTGTGAAACTAAATCTTCTAGTTTTAACTTTGTTTGTTGATCTAATGCTGAAAAAGGCTCATCAAGAAGAATGAGAGAAGGGTCTGTTGCTAATGTACGAATTAAGGCAACACGTTGTCTCATCCCTCCAGATAAAGCTTTAGGAAGATCGAATTTCTTATCGGCCAGACCGAATCGCTCGAGCCATCGGAGTGCTTTCCGGTGAGAGACTTCATTATGGGTTCCTTGAATACGCTGCCCAAGGGTCATGTTTTTTTCGATTGTTAACCAAGGGAACAGATAGTCGTGTTGCAGCATATAGCCAATTGATTCCGTATTCTTTATATAAAGTGAACCACTGGTTTGTTCAAGTAAGCCAGCAATAATCGATAGCAGAGTTGTTTTTCCGCATCCGCTTGGGCCAATAAAGGAAACAAACTCTCCTTCTTTAATCGTTAGTGAGACATTTTCCAGGGCGGGAAAAGCGCCAGACTCGTTTACGTAGGTTAAGGAGACTGAATCAATTGATACATCCGACATGATTTTCCTCCTCTACTCCATTGACTTCGAAGCAATGGCTGTATTAACAAG
This sequence comes from Shouchella hunanensis, assembly GCF_028735875.1. Lineage (GTDB taxonomy): Bacteria > Bacillota > Bacilli > Bacillales > Bacillaceae_D > Shouchella > Shouchella hunanensis. Next base: position 379,386 of record NZ_CP117834.1, on the reverse strand, counting down.
TTCATCAAATGGAATATGAAGTGGGAGTTCGCCCGCTTCATCCATAATAGCAAGTAGTGTAGACCAGGCTTCCTCTGTCAATAAAGGATCCGTCGCATACGAACCCTGGTCTTTGTATCGCTCTACCGCGCTAGTGAGAATGTCTAGTTCTGTATCTTCAAAGTAGTCTTGAATAGACATGGCTATAGTGGAAGAATCTTCATTTTTTACATACTGTTGACCTTTGTAAATGGCACTGGCAAATCGTATGAGCGCTTCTTCATCTTTTTCAATCATGCTCTGTCTTGCCATAAATGACGTATAGGGAACACGACCAGATTCTGCGCCAAATGAAGCGACGACATGACCAAGACCTTCTTTCTCAAATGTAGAGGCCTGAGGTTCGAACAATTGTACGTAGTCACCTGTACCAGAAGCAAAGGCACTAGGAATGTTGCCAAAATCCACATTCTGCAAGAGTGTTAAGTCGGTTCGGGGATTTATATCATGTTGCTTTAAAACAAATTCCCCTACCATTTGTGGCATTCCACCTTTACGTTGACCTAAAAAAGTTGTTCCTTTTAGTTCGCTCCATTGAAACGAATCAACTTGGTCACGAGCAACGAGAAAAGTGCCGTCGGTTTGCGTTAATGCAGCGAAATTAATGGCTGGATCTGTTGCTTCTTGGCCAGCAACATAAATAGAGGTTTCAGACCCAACAAGTGCGATGTCGGCACCGCCAGATAACAAAGCTGTCATCGTTTTGTCGCCGCCCCACGTTGTCGTTAATTCGATGGAAAGGCCTTCTTCCTCGAAAAATCCTTCTGAGAGCGCAACATATAATGGCGCATAGAAGACAGAACGTGTGACTTCCGCGACTTCAAGCGTTTCTGTAGGGCCATCTGACTGACAGCCTACTACGAAGGCGAGTGAACAAGCGACAGATAGAAAAGCAAGCAATCGTTTCATCGTATCACTCCTTACATGTTATTGTTAGCATTAGAACAGAAAAAAGATTTTATTGTTACACTATGCGCTAAGTAGGAAAAGGGTGTATGCCTAAAAGGAGGGTTTTATGATCATTGAAAAAATAAGAGTACCCTCACCTAGTAGGAAAATCCATTTATTTGAAGTGACATATAAAAGCAGTGGTTTCAACGTGATCGGCTTAATGGCTGAACCCATCAATCAAACAGGACTACCTGGGTTACTCTACTTAAGAGGTGGCATTAAAACGGTTGGAATGGTAAGGTCACAGCGAATCATTCAGTGGGCGAGTGAGGGCTTTGTCGTGTTTGCTCCTTACTACCGAGGAAATCGTGGTGGTGAAGGACGTGAAGATTTTTGCGGGGATGATCGATTTGATGCCATCAATGGATTTGATTTACTTGAGCAACATCCTTCTGTTGCGTGTGAAAAGGGAATTCATGTTGTCGGCTTCTCTCGTGGTGGTATTATGGCGCTTTGGACAGGGTTATATCGGCCGCAAACGAAAACAGTGACGTCTTGGAATGGCATTACGGATATGGTCCTTACCTATGAAGAGCGGATTGATTTAAGGAAAATGATGAAGCGAGTAATCGGAGGAACGCCATGGAAGTATCCAGATCGGTATGAAGCAAGAACACCATTAAAACACCTTAGTTCTTTTTCACCAAAACTTTTACTAATACATGGAGAAAAAGACCAACATGTCTCGAGTGAGCACGTCTATCAACTGTTGGATTCCATTCCAGAAGCGAAACAACATCAAGTGGAAACATGGCTTTTTCCAGAGTATGAACACCATTTTCCTGCGACAGCACAGGCTACGATACTAAAAAAAGCGGCTAGTTGGATGCAAAAAAAGAGTAGATCGTAATCTACTCTTTTTACTGTTTAGGTACCGTTGGCCCTGCTTGTTGGATACTTGCTTTAGCAGAAGAAAAACGGACGAAATTATCTGCGAACTGGCTTGCTAAAGCGCTAGCTGTTTTATCATATGCAGCTTTATCAGCCCAAGCGTTTCGAGGATTTAATAGTTCATCTGGGACACCTGGGCAACGAGAGGGTAGGTGGAGTCCGAAAATGGGGTCTGTTTCCGTTTCAACCTGGTTGAGTTCTCCTTGAAGTGCAGCTTCAACCATTGCTCTAGTGTAGCGTAGCTTCATTCTGCTCCCTGTTCCATAACTTCCACCAGTCCAGCCAGTGTTTACTAAAAATACGTCAACATCGTTTGCTTCGATTTTTTCACCAAGCATGGATGCATATGTTTCAGGCTTCCTTGGTAAGAATGGTGCGCCAAAGCAAGTAGAGAATGTTGCCTCGGGTTGAGTGATGCCTCTTTCGGTTCCAGCTAATTTACTCGTGTACCCAGACAAAAAGTGATACATAGCTTGCTCTTTTGTTAGTTTGCTAATAGGAGGCAATACTCCAAACGCATCGGCGGTTAAGAAAATGATTGCAGTTGGACTTCCAGCAACACTAGGCTTTAATGCATTCGGTATGGCTTCAATGGGATAAGCCGCTCTCGTATTTTCTGTAAACTGTGCATCATCGTAATCAGGCTTTCCTTCACTTACTGCAACATTTTCGAGTACAGTACCAAACGAAATCGCATTCCAAATTTGTGGTTCTTGCTCCTGTGATAAATGTATGCATTTCGCGTAGCAGCCGCCTTCAATATTGAAAATGCCTGTTTCCGTCCATCCATGCTCATCATCACCAATAAGTGAACGGTGAGTTGAAGCAGATAGCGTTGTTTTACCTGTACCGGATAGACCAAAGAAAAGTGCTGTTTCTCCATTTTCATTCGTGTTAGCCGAGCAGTGCATTGGCAGCACATTTTCATCGGGCATTAAGTAATTCATCACGGAAAACATTGATTTCTTCATTTCGCCAGCGTACTCGGTTCCACCAATTAAAACAACGCGCTCTTCGAATGAAATGATGACAAATGCTTCTGAATTTGTGCCATCAATTGCTGGGTTTGCCTTAAAAGTTGGCGCACTCACAATGGTGAACGGCTCTTGATTGCTTTTTCCAGGTTGACCTTCACGAATAAATAGTTGACGTGCGAAAAGGTGGTGCCAAGCGAATTCATTAATATATGTGATTGGAAGTTGATAAGCAGGATCCGCACCTACAAATCCATTTGAAGCGTATCGAACATCTTTTTGCTGTAAATAGTATAACACTTTCTCGTAAAGCGCTTTAAATGTGTTTCGTGAGATGGGTTGATTCACTGAGCCCCAATCAATGGTAGAGCGAACACTTGGCTCATCGACAATAAATTTATCTTTCGGAGAGCGACCTGTATACGTACCCGTTTGAACTGATAACGCACCAGTGTTTGTAAGTTCACCTTCATGATTCATTAATGCTCGCTCTACTAAAGCTGGGACAGGTAGCTGATGAACTGTTTTAGGGCTAGAAAGCAACTGTTCTAATTGTGTTGATCCATTTACTATTTTCATAATCGGCTCCTTTAAGGTCAGTGTTCGTGGTATTAGTATAACACATTGTATTAAATAATCCATACTAAAGTGAAAGATGGTTGAAAGAAATGATACATATCTAATAAGGGCAAGTGCAGCAATAGGTATATCATCTAAAAAAAGAAATCCGCTCTACTGCCTTTTCCCTTTTAAAGTCAGGTAAACTATGTTATGCTAATGTCCGAAAACGAACAAAGCGCAGCCTATTGATTGATTTACTTTATTCCATTAAACGTCACTCGGTTCTTTTACATAGTGCGTTGAAAGCGACTATGGAATAGTGAAGAATGTTCATAGGTAAAGTTATACTGCTTTTTAAAACAGATAACATCACGCTTTTATCAAGAGAAGGTGGAGGGACAGGCCCTTTGAAACCCAGCAACCATCACTTCCGTGAAAAGGTGCTAACCTGCAGAACATCTTTGTTCTGGGAGATAAGAGGCGATCGATAGACAAGTCAGCTCTTTTCTCATGTAGAAAAGAGCTTTTTCTTTTTGTAAACATACGTGAACAATAAGATAAAAACGATACGGATAAGTTGCGATTATGTGTCCGGGGGCATAAGATGCCTTTAGCCTACTTACTAAAATCAGATCTGATTTGTTCGTTTTTAGTTTTTAGAATACTAGATGCTTCCGAGCGAGAGTTTGGAATAAGGGAGGACTTTATATGTCTGAAAAAAGAGGAAAGCACTTATTTACATCAGAGTCAGTTACGGAGGGGCACCCAGATAAAATTTGTGATCAAATTTCTGATGCGATCCTTGATGAAATTTTAAAGAGAGATCCGAATGCGCGTGTTGCGTGTGAGACTTCGGTAACAACGGGTATGGTTCTTGTTGCAGGTGAAATTACAACGAGCACGTATGTTGATATTCCAAGTGTAGTGCGTGAAACGATTAAAGGAATTGGCTATACGCGTGCAAAGTATGGTTTTGATGCTGAGACATGTGCGGTTATTACGTCAATTGACGAACAATCTGCTGATATTGCTCAAGGTGTTGACCAAGCTTTAGAAGCACGAGAAGGGCAAATGACGGATGAAGAAATTGAAGCAATTGGTGCAGGAGACCAAGGGTTGATGTTTGGTTTTGCATCAAACGAAACGAAGGAGCTTATGCCGCTTCCAATTTCACTCAGTCATAAATTAGCATTTCGTTTAAGTGAAGTGCGTAAAAACGAAACCCTTGATTATTTACGACCAGATGGTAAAACACAAGTAACCGTTGAATATGATGAAAACGATAAGGCTGTTCGTGTAGATACAATCGTTATTTCGACACAACATGCACCTGAGATTACACTGGAACAAATTCAAGCAGACATTAAAGAGCACGTTATTAAAGCCGTTGTTCCTGCTGAATTAATGGATGAGAAAACAAAATTCTTTATTAATCCAACGGGCCGATTCGTTATTGGTGGACCTCAAGGAGATGCTGGATTAACAGGAAGAAAGATTATTGTTGATACTTATGGCGGTTTTGCTCGTCATGGTGGCGGTGCGTTCTCAGGTAAAGACGCAACAAAAGTTGATCGCTCAGGAGCTTATGCTGCTCGTTATGTGGCGAAAAACCTTGTCGCTGCAGGTCTTGCGGAATCTTGTGAAGTACAGCTTGCGTATGCAATTGGTGTGGCACAGCCAGTTTCTATTTCCATTAATACATTCGGCACTGGTAAAGCCGATGAAGAAACGCTTGTGTCACTTGTAAGAAAACATTTTGATTTACGTCCTGCTGGCATTATTAAAATGCTTGATTTGCGCCGTCCGATTTACAAGCAAACAGCTGCTTATGGTCACTTTGGCCGCGAAGACGTGCAACTTCCTTGGGAAAGAACAGATAAAGCAGAAGTACTAAAAGCAGAAGCCTAAAATCAATAATGAAGCTCCTCAAACATTGTTTGAGGAGCTGTTTTTGTTCATGACCTATGTAAGGAGTTAGTGACAATCATCTACTTGTTTATAGTATTGACCTTTTTCTACATATTCTGTGCGAATTCGTTCCATATCTTTTCGGTCAGCTTCTGTCAACTCTCGTACGACTTTTGCTGGTCTTCCTAATGCAAGGGTGTTTGGGGGAATGGTTTTTCCTGGGGGTACTAAACTTCCAGCGCCAATAAACGCACCTTCACCAACTTCTGCGCCATCAAGAACAATAGAGCCCATGCCAATGAGCGCATGTTTACGAACGATCGCACTATGAAGGGTCACTTGATGACCAATTGTAACGTCATCTTCAATAAGAAGCGTTCGATTAGGACTTTGATGAAGCATGGATTGATCCTGAATGTTTACACGTTTGCCAATACGAGTAGGCGCCACATCGCCACGGATAACGGAATGAAACCAAATGCTTGAATACGCACCAATTTCAACATCTCCAGTAATAACCGCGTTACTTGCTACATAAGCCGTTGAATCAATAAACGGTTTTTTATCGTGATAAGGTAAAATCATCTAAACCTGTCCTTTCCTAAAAGGGATAAAATCAGCTATACTGATTTTATCGTACGTAAGATAGAATAGCTAGATAAGGAGGAAATGTCGTGCGTTATTTTGAAGTGCCAGAACCCCGAGGAGTAGCTGTCATTGTCCATGGTGCAGGTGAGCATAGTGGACGCTATCATTGGTTAATAGAAAAATGGAACTTACACGGCTTTGACTGCTTAATTGGTGATTTACCAGGTCAAGGAGAGTCGAGAGGAAAGCGAGGTCATATTGACTCGTTTAAACAATACATAAAAACAGTCGATCGCTGGTTAAAGCAGGCACGTTCAAAGCATTTGCCAATTGTCCTTGTTGGTCACAGTATGGGTGGGTTAATTGCCATTCGCACGTTAATCGAAAGGGATAATTCATTTATCGAGGCAGTTGTGCTATCTTCACCATGCTTGCAGTTAAAGATGCCTGTTTCTCCACCAAAGAAGGCAGCTGCGAAAGTATTGAATCATGTGGTGCCAACGTTTAGTTTGCAATCAGGTTTAAAACCTGAGCTTACGACTCGTAGTGAAGTCGTTCGGGAGGAATATACAAAGGATCCTTTACGTGTTACGAAAGTATCAGCGCGTTGGTATCACGAATTAACAAAAGCGATGCTTCAAACAAGGCGTTATCCGGAAAAGATGCCGAATATTCCTATCTTATTAATGGTTGCTGGTGAAGATCATGTTGTCGATAGCAGTGCAGCTTTCACGTGGTTTAATCATCTAGATCTTAGTCATAAAATGGTAAAAGAGTGGAGCGGTTTGTATCATGAGCTTTACAATGAACCGGAGAAAGAAGAGGTCTTTCGCTATACAATTGGTTTTGTGAACATGCTTATTCGATGACTTCCTTCCTCCTCTTTCCTTTGTTATAATGAAGGAAAGGAAGTGATACTATATGAGCAGATCAAAAGCAAAAAAGCAGCGGGAAAAACGCATCCGTGAAGGAAAGCGAAATCCAGCACTTAATCGAGGCGTTTATGCAATGGCTGACTTAGCGACGAGAAAAACAAAAACAAAACAAGAATATATGGAGCAACAAAGACAAAAAACCCGTCGCTTTGATGAAAGCGACGAGTTTTTTTTAGCTTGGACGAAGATCCCGTTGCACAACGTCTAATTTTCCGGTTTCTGGACTGATGACAAGTCCATGAACGCTTACATCTTTAGGTAACAAAGGGTGGTTCACAATTAAATCAATACTATGTTTTACGCTATCCGTAACGTCATCAAAGCCTGTTAAAAATGCGTCAACGTCTACACCTGCATAGCGCAAGGAATCAATATGATCCATTTGAATGCCACGATCTTTCGCTTTTTGCAGTACACCTTCTGAAGAAAGCCCCGTCATACCACAACCATAATGCCCGACTACATAAACCTCTTCTGCACCTAGCTCATAAATGGCAACGAGGATACTCCTCATAATACTACCAAAAGGATGAGAAATAACGGCTCCGGCATTTTTTACAATTTTTGCATCGCCGTTTCGTAAATCCATTGCAGAATGAAGGAGTTCTGTAAGCCTTGTATCCATGCACGTAAGAATAACCATTTTCTTTTGTGGAAATTTACCAACAGAAAATTGTTCATACTGCTTGTTTTCTACAAAAGATTGATTAAATGCAAGAATCGTATCTAGTTTACTCATGATTAAATGCTCCTTTTCATTTACGTTTTTCTATAACAACCACAAAAGGTGGATTGTTGCGTTGGTTTATGAATTGATACATAGCAACGTGCGCCTCTTCTTGCGGCAATGAACGTGTATAGTCTAGTACCGCATCCTTTTCTACTTTGCCTTCAGGATGACCGTGGTAAATAACGAGAATTATACGTCCTTCGTTCGTGAGCTGGCAATAGATTTGCTTAATCGCTTCAATGGTTGTATCTCCTGTAGTGGTAATACGTTTGTCTCCCTTAGGCAAGTAGCCTAGATTAAAGACAGCTGCTTTTATGGCAGCGGACTTAAATGTAGACAAGTGACAAAGTTGTTCATGCCCCATCTGATGAAGTTCAACTCTATCAGCCACGTTCGCTTGGTCTAATCGTTCAGCAGTGGCCTGAACAGCGTCCGCTTGTATATCGCAACTAATGACCATGCCTGTTTCCCCTACAAGTGTAGCGAGGTAAAGCGTGTCGTAGCCGTTACCTGCAGTCGCATCAATGACCGTATCTCCAGCTTGTATCACTTCCTGTAAAAGTGTACGTGCAAACGGTAAGATCCCTTGTAATTTCATGGTGTAACTCCTTCGTAAAGCTTTCCTTGCCAACTATTACGCTTTTGAAACTCTGCTTCAATACCGTTCAGAACAGACCATTTATTCGTACTCCACATAGGACCTATGAGAATATCAGCTGGGCCATCACCTGTTAACCGATGGATCATCATTGTTGGTGGGAGCACTTCAAGTTGATCGACAACAATCTTTGTATAGCGCTCTTGATCCAGTAGGTCAACATAACCCTTTTCGAATTGTTTGACCATCGGCGTTTTTTTGAGAAGATGAAGCAAATGTATTTTAATTCCTTGTACATCGAGCTTGGCCACTTCTTTTGCTGTGTCTAGCATCATGTTCTCTGTTTCAAGGGGTAATCCATTAATAATATGAGCGCAAACGCGAATGCCGCGTGCTCGGAGCTTCGCAACGCCTTCTTTATAGCAGTCATAGTCATGAGCACGATTAATAAGCTGTGCCGTTCTTTCGTGAACCGTTTGCAGTCCTAACTCAACCCATAAATAGGTGCGTTCATGTAGTTCAGCTAAATAGTCAATGACTTCTTCTGGTAAGCAATCTGGTCTAGTGGCAATGGATAACCCCACGACGCCTTCTTGTTTTAAAATCGTTTCAAAATACGAACGTAGCGTTTCAACAGGGGCATATGTATTGGAATAGGCTTGAAAATAGCCAATGTATTTGTCTGTTTTCCATTTTCGCGCCATTTTCTCTCTTTGAGAATGGAATTGAGTGATTAAATCATCTTTTCGATCACCAGCAAAATCGCCGGAACCTCGTTGACTACAAAACGTACAGCCACCATAAGCAACACTGCCGTCACGATTTGGACAATCAAAACCGGCATCAAGGGAGATCTTCATTACCTTTGAGCCGAAATGATCTTTCAGATGATCATTCCACGTATAATAAGGTTTTGCGTTTTTGTTTAACCTATTGAACATGTGAACCACCATTGCCTTTTAAAGAATAAGATTAGTGTATCATCTCTTTCATTAGAAGTCTTCTCCTTCTTTTTAAAGAGCTAATACTATTGCTAAATGGGTTGATTTCTTCTAAACTGGTGAGGGTTTTGTAACGCTAAAGGAGGCAGGTTTATGCCTAAATCTATATGGATTTTAATTATTGCGACGGCAATTAATATTACAGGTGCGTCTTTTTTATGGCCTTTAAACGCTGTTATTATGACGCAAGTGCTCGGACAAACGTTAACGGCTTCCGGCATCGTGTTAATGATTAATGCTGGTGCCGGGGTGTTAGGTAGTCTAATTGGTGGTAGACTTTTTGATAAATTAGGTGCGTATCGAACGATTTTAATAGGAGCATCGACATCCGCAAGTGCTTCCGTTTTACTTGCGTTCTTTTTTGAAACGTATACGCTATATGGCTTATTTTTAGCATGTATGGGTTTTGGATCTGGGATGATGGCGCCAGCTATGTATGCATTAGCCGGAAGTTTATGGCCAGATGGAGGAAGACGACCATTTAACGCCATCTATGTCGCTCAAAATGTCGGCGTTTCTCTAGGGACTGCATTAATTGGGATTGTCACACTTGTTCGTCTAACGGACGTGTTTATTGCCAATGCGGCAGTGCATGTGTTTATGCTTGGATTTATCGCCTATTTCTTTCGCCACTGGGGTGGACAACTTGGTCGGACTGCTGACTCTAGTCTTTCTATTTCTCATAAAGTTCCATTTAAGAGACAATACCGCTTGCATGCACTTATTATTGTCTGTGGTGCATTCTTTATTTCTTGGCTTGGTTATACACAGTGGCAAGCGAACGTGTCAGTTCATATTCAAGACCTAGGCATTGCACTTCCGCTTTACAGCGTACTGTGGACAATAAATGGCTTACTTATTGTCTTTGCTCAACCACTAATTGCCCTTGTTATTCGGAGGTTCCGCTTAAGTATTAAAGGGCAAATGACAGCAGGCATTATTATCTTTGCATTGTCGTATATCGTGTTAACTCAAGCAAGTGTGTTTTCCATGTTTTTAGTGGCGATGCTTATCTTAACGATCGGGGAAATGTTTGTTTGGCCAGCGGTACCAACAATTGCCAATCAGCTTTCACCGAAAGGAAGAGAAGGATCTTATCAAGGCATTGTCAACAGCATTTCAACTGGTGGAAGAATGATTGGACCTCTTCTAGGCGGCTTAATCGTTGACTTTTATTCAATTGAACTCTTATTTTTTATCATTAGTGGACTCTTGTTGCTATCATTACCACTCGTTCGGCTATATGATCGACCTTTGCAAAAAGAAGAGAAACTAAAGCAATCCGCTTCATGATAGGGAAAATAGGTATATGCCTGCTTGACATTGGGCATAACTTTGCATACAATGACGATAATAATCGATAATGATAACACAGCCATAAAGGAGTAGTAGTGAGCGCTTGGACAGAAGAGAACTGACGGTAGGTGCAAGTCAGTCAGATAGCGTAGCGAACTCGCCTTTTAGTGATTAAGAATGAACATAGAGTAGTTCTTAACGGAACACACCGTTATGTGTAAGTGATTAAGCAGCAAGTGCTTAATAAACTGGGTGGTACCGCGGGATATAACAGCTCTCGTCCCTTTGACAGGGATGGGGGCTTTTTGTGTTTTATCGACTTGGAAAAAGGAGGAATCGCAATGTCATTTTCACATCAACAAATCGAAAAGAAATGGCGGACGTTTTGGCACGACCATAAAACGTTTAAAACGACAGAAGATCAGAATAAACCAAATTTTTATGCCCTTGACATGTTTCCATACCCATCAGGTTCAGGGCTGCATGTAGGACATCCAGAAGGGTACACGGCAACAGATATTTTGGCGCGTATGAAAAGAATGCAAGGGTATAACGTTTTACACCCAATGGGGTGGGATGCGTTTGGTCTGCCAGCAGAGCAATATGCGCTTGATACAGGAAATCATCCAGCGATTTTCACAAAAGAAAACATTGAAACTTTTAAGCGACAAATCCAAGAACTTGGGTTTTCTTATGATTGGGATCGTGAAATTAGCACGACAGATGCTGACTATTATAAGTGGACTCAGTGGATCTTTATTAAACTGTATGAAAAAGGCCTCGCTTATGTGGATGAAGTCGCTGTAAACTGGTGTCCGGCTCTTGGGACGGTACTAGCAAACGAAGAAATCGTTGATGGCGTAAGTGAACGTGGGGGGCACCCAGTTGAGCGACGTCCAATGAAGCAGTGGGTACTTCGCATTACGGAATATGCCGATCGCTTGCTTGAGGATTTAGAAGAACTTGATTGGCCTGAAAGTTTGAAAGACATGCAGCGCAACTGGATTGGTAAATCAGAAGGTGCAGAAGTGGCATTCAAGATTAAAGGTGAAGAAGTGCGTGTATTTACCACGCGACCTGATACGCTTTTTGGCGCAACATACATGGTTCTTGCACCGGAGCATAAACTTGTTGATCAGATTACAACGAGTGAGCAAAAGGATGCAGTAGAGACATACAAGAAACAAGTTTCACTGAAAAGTGACTTAGAACGTACGGATTTAGCAAAAGAAAAGACAGGCGCATTTACTGGTACGTATGCGATTAATCCAGTTAATGGTGAAGAAATTCCTGTCTGGATTGCGGACTACGTGCTTATAAGCTATGGTACGGGTGCTGTTATGGCGGTTCCTGGTCATGATGAGCGTGATCATGAGTTTGCAACAACGTTTGACCTACCGATTAAAGAAGTGGTTGCTGGTGGAGACGTCTCGAAAGAAGCGTACACAGGTGATGGAGAGCATGTAAACTCTGATTTCTTAAACGGTATGAATAAAGCCGATGGGATTGCTAAGATGATAACTTGGCTTGAAGAAAAAGGAGTAGGGACGAAGAAAATTACGTACCGCCTACGCGATTGGCTATTTAGCAGACAGCGTTATTGGGGTGAGCCAATTCCTATTATCCATTGGGAAGATGGATCCATGTCGACGGTGGACGAAAGTGAGCTACCGCTCATGTTGCCAGAACTAGATGAAATTAAACCCTCAGGTACAGGAGAATCGCCGCTTGCAAATGCAACAGAGTGGTTAGAGGTAACCGATCCAAAAACAGGTATGAAAGGCCGTCGTGAGACAAACACGATGCCACAATGGGCTGGTAGCTGCTGGTATTACTTACGCTATATTGATCCTACTAATGAAGACGTGCTTGTTGATCCTGAGAAAGCAAAAGCGTGGCTACCAGTTGACATTTACATCGGTGGTGTGGAACATGCCGTCCTTCATCTTCTTTATGCACGATTTTGGCATAAATTTCTATATGATATTGGCGTTGTACCGACGAAAGAGCCATTCCAAAAACTCTTTAACCAAGGTATGATCCTGGGCGACAATAATGAGAAGATGAGTAAATCAAAAGGGAACGTCGTCAATCCTGACGATATTCTTGCTAGTCACGGTGCTGATACCCTTCGTTTGTATGAGATGTTTATGGGACCACTTGATGCGTCTGTTGCTTGGTCAACAAATGGACTTGATGGATCCAGACGTTTCTTAGAGCGTGTGTGGCGACTAATTGTAAACGAAGAAACAGGCAAATTAAACGAAAAAGTGCAAGAAGCCGACGCGACAGATGTGCTCATACGAACGTATCATCAAACGGTGAAAAAAGTAACCGAAGACTTTACTGAAATTCGTTTTAACACAGGCATTTCACAGCTAATGGTATTCGTTAATGAAGCAAACAAACAAGAGGTGTTGCCAAAAGAGATGGCAGAAGGATTTGTGAAGTTACTTTCACCAATCGCCCCTCATATCGCCGAAGAAATTTGGCAGAAGCTGGGGTATGATGAATCCATTGCTTATGCTGCATGGCCAACGTATGATGAGACACTTCTAGTCGAAAATGAGATTGAAGTCGTCGTCCAGATTAATGGCAAAGTCAAAGCGAAGTTAATTGTGGCGAAGACTGCATCAAAAGACGAACTAGAGGCAGCTGCGAAAGCAGATGATAAAGTGCAAGAAGCGATTGGAGACAAAACCATCCGTAAAATCATCGCTGTTCCTGGAAAGCTAGTAAATATTGTTGTAGGGTAATACAAAAACAGGATGCCAATTTGGCATCCTGTTTTTTAATCTTTCGTTTGAAGCGCAGCCCCAGCTCCTGCTGTGTAACCAGTAGAAAAGGCACACGTAATATTATATCCACCTGTATAGCCATGAATATCAAGAACTTCACCGCAAAAATAAAGCCCTTTTGTTTTGCGTGATTGCATCGTTTTTGGCTCAATTTCTTTTACGCTTACGCCACCACCTGTAACAAATGCTTTTTCAATTGATAGCGTCCCGTTTGCTTTTAATGGAAACGCTGTTAGCGTCTGAGCCAGCTTGCGCAACGTATCGTGGGATGTATTGGCACATACTTCTTGCTCGTCAATGTGTAAGTCTTTATAGAGAAACGTCAATAAACGTTCAGGAGCAAACCCTTTTAACACCGTTTTTAACGCTTTTTTTGGTTCAGCTTTAACTAATTTCACCAATTGTTGGAAAAGATCTTCATGGGTAGAACCAGGAAATATTTGAATATGCATTGGAATCCATTGTGCCTCAAACTTTTTCAATGCTTTTACGACATATTGGCTACAACGCAGTGCTGCTGGACCTGAAATACCAAAATGTGTGAAAATCATGTCCCCTTCATGGGTTTTAATTTTCTTTCCGTTTGGTGCAGTCACCGTTAGTTCAATTTCTCGTAGGGACAACCCTTGTAAATCTTTATTTGTAATGAACGGTTGACCAATCGTAATGGGAACTTCCGTAGGGTAAAGCTCAGTTATCGTATGCCCTGCTTTTTTCGCCCACGGATAGCCACTTCCATTACTTCCAGTATGGGGAACGGACTTTCCACCAGTAGCAATTATGATGGCTTTTGTGAAGATGGTGGTCTTATCTTTTAAAAGAATCTTATGAGGACTTTCGTCTTCAAAATGAATGTCCTTTACTTCTGTATTTGTGCGAATGTCGACTTTTAATGCTCGAATCCGATTCAATAATGTATCAACGACTGTTTGCGCTTTATCACTTACAGGAAACATTCGGCCACGATCTTCTTCTTTTAATTGAATGCCTAGGTCTTCAAAGAATGTAATAATATTTTCGTTATCAAAAACCGAAAAAGGACTATGCATAAATCGTCCATTTCCAGGGATATGTTCAATTAATTGCTTTCGTTCCATGCGGTTTGTGACATTACAACGTCCTCCACCTGATATAGCTAGCTTTCTTCCTAGTTTCGTACCTTTATCAAGTAAAAGCACCTTCGCTCCATTTTCAGCAGCCGCAACAGCTGCCATTAAGCCGGAAGGTCCTCCACCAATGATTACAACATCGTACATCTATTTTTCCACCTAACGTTTTAACGATCTCTTTCTATTGTACACATTCTATCGCAAAACAAAAGCACGAAAATGTTGCAGGAAAAAGAAGAAAAAGAGCGAACGTTTCTTTTAGTACGAAGAGAGGATGATAAATATGGCGTTAGAAACAAAACAGAAAGTAGAACACATTCACGAGCAAATGGTCATGTGGCGCAGACATCTACACGAGCATCCGGAATTATCGTTCGAAGAAGTAGAAACACCCTTATACATAGAAAAGCAGTTACGAAAATTAGGCATTACGGATATAACCACTGGTGTAGGTGGACGCGGTATTGTGGCGCGTATAAAAGGAGTCAAACCAGGAAAAACAATTGCGTTCCGTGCCGATTTTGATGCACTTCCTATTGATGAGGAAAACGATGTGTCGTACGCCTCGAAAGTACCTGGAAAGATGCATGCTTGTGGACACGATGGACATACGGCTGCGTTACTCGGGTTTGCAGCGATCATGAAGGATCAAGTTGAACAATTAGCAGGTACGATAGTGCTCATTTTTCAACATGCGGAAGAGCTTCCTCCTGGTGGAGCGAAAGAAATGATCGCAGATGGCTGTTTAGACGATGTTGATGTCATCTTTGGTGCGCATGTATCAAGTCACTTACCTCTTGGAAAAGTAAGCTGTACCCCAGGAGCGGTTATGGCAGCGGTAGATAAATTTCGTATACATATACAAGGAAAAGGTGGGCATGGGGCGCAACCCCATACGACTCTCGATTCCATTGTTGTCGGTAGTCAGCTTGTGAACGAATTGCAGACAATTGTGAGTAGAAGAGTTGATCCAATGGCTCCAGCTGTTGTAACAGTAGGCGTCTTTCAAGCGGGCACAGCCTTTAATGTCATTGCAGATACAGCAACGATTGAAGGAACGGTTCGTACGTTTGATGCTGGGGTTCGCCAAAAGGTTGAAGACGAGCTTCGAGCAATTGTGAAAGGGAAAGAACAAAGTACTCACGTCACGACAGATGTTGACTATCTAAATGGTTATCCGACACTTGTTAATAGTGAAAAAGAAAGCGACATCGTTCGTCAGCTAGTAACAGATGTTTTAGGAGAAAAAAGTGCTATGATGGCTCCACCTATTCTAGGAGGAGAGGATTTTGCGTATTATTTAACAAAAAAGCCAGGCGCTTTCTTTCATGTAGGTGCACGTACAGAGGAGGCGTACACCCAATTTCCTCATCATCATCCCCGCTTTGACTTTGATGAGCATGCATTAAACCATATAGCGTCTCTATTTTTAGCACTAACAAATCATTACTTGATTGAAAATGAAATCTAGCCTTACTGTAGAACAAGCTGCACCGCTTCCATACGATTGCTGGAATCAAACGGAGTCAGAACAAGGGACTCTGGCTTCCAAAATCGTTTTAAGGAAGAGGTGCATTTTTTGGTACAGTAATGCTTACTTGACACACATACATCCCACACATGACGATTATAGTTACTTTTAATAGGGTAGAAGAACAGAAGTCACATAGTAGGAGGAGTTATTCAATGAAGACTTTTACAATTCATACGGAAACACATAGTGCTATGATTGATATTACATCTGATGTTAAACAAGTAATTCAAGAAAATGGAATAAAAGAAGGGTTTGTTATTGTTCAATCCCTTCATACAACTGCGGGTATTACTGTAAATGAAAATGCTGATCCCGATGTTGTGACTGATTTTTTACGGCGTCTTGACGAAGTGTACCCTTGGGAGCATCAACAAGACCTACATATGGAAGGCAACACGGCGGCGCACTTAAAAACGTCAACAGTGGGTCCTTCTCAAACTATACTCGTATCAAATGGTAAACTTGTGTTAGGAACATGGCAAGGCATTTATTTCTGCGAGTTTGATGGACCTCGACGCAACCGATCATTTGTTGTGAAAGGAGTCCAAGCATGAAAACGATAGAAGCGAAACGAGTATGGAACGGCAAAGCGCGTTTAGGAGAAGGTCCTTTTTGGGATGATCAAGAGCAACGATTATTATGGGTTGATATTGAAGGCTATAAATTACATGCCTATGACCATAAACATGACACTACAGAGACGTTGCCTTTTGCACAACATGTCACTGCCGTTGTGAAAAAAGAGCAAGGTGGCTTATTACTGGCAATGAGGGATGGGCTTTACAGCTATTATCGGGATCGCTTAACCCCTCATATGAGGCTGAATGAAGAAACCGTTCGGTTTAACGATGCAAAATGTGATCCAAGCGGGCGTCTTTGGGCAGGGACAATGGCATTTGATGGGCAGTCCACGATCGGAAAATTAGTCGTTTTCGATGAAAATGAAGCGATTGAAGAAAAACGTGATGGCTTAACGATTTCTAATGGGATGGCGTGGGATGAGCAAAAGCATTTGTTTTACCATAATGAAACCGTGACGAGTGAGACAGCTGTTTTTAGCTACGACCCAGACGATACGAGAAAGATAACAAGAGTTGGCACTGTACCGATTCATTATGACGAATACGGTGGAGCACCAGACGGGATGACCATTGATAGTGAAGGGAAGCTGTGGGTTGCATTATGGGGAGCCGGTGCTGTGATTCGAGTTGACCCTGAAACAGGCAACGTATCAGAAAAAATAACCGTACCTGCTTCAAATACGACTTCCTGTGTGTTTGGTGGTACAAATTACCAAACCCTCTTTATCACAACTGCTTCAAAAGACGGAGAAGAGAAAAGTGGAAATTTATTCTGTGCAACCCTTGACTGTAAAGGAACGGCATCCATTTCTTATAAAGGAAAAAGAAGTGGTTTGTAATGAAACCATCCACTCGTTTGTTCCCAGCGAACAAACGAGTTTTTTCATTTGATAAAAGTGAATTCTTTTTGTCCGTTTGTTTAGATAAGGCAATCGATGACAAACTATGCTAAAATGCGAAAGAAGTCTTTTTTTGCTTGAACGGGGGAAGTCATGGCTGGGTCAAAATTAATGCAAGGAACAAAGGCGCTAACCCTTGCAACACTCATTTCTAAAATTATAGGATTTCTTTATATTATTCCTTTTGCACCTCTCGTTGGTGAACAAGGGCTTGCTCTCTACCAAATGGGCTATATGCCATATGGAATTATGATTGCGCTTGCTACAATGGGTGTACCGGTAGCTTTGTCAAAGTATGTGTCAAAGTATCACGCTTTAGGTGATTACCATACTGCCCATCGTTTATTTAAATCAGGTATACCGCTCATGTTGTTAATGGGCTTTATTGCGTTTTGGATTTTATTTTTAGGAGCCCCGTTGTTGGCGAAGGTTGGTTATACACCGAGTAAAACGGAACAATACGTGTTTGATGACGTTGTGTTCGTCATTCGCATGGTTAGCTTCGCATTACTTGTCATTCCTGTTATGTCTCTGATTAGAGGCTATATGCAAGGATTTCAACAGATGGTGCCAACATCTGTCTCCCAAGTAATTGAGCAGATTATTCGAATCGTATTTATTTTAGCTGCCGCCTTTGTCATTATGAATCTGGGGAGCGGCAATATGCCCCTTGCTGTTGGATTTGCTACATTAGGTGCATTTATTGGTGCTTTTGGAGGGCTCGGCGTTCTCATTTGGTATTATCGCGGGCAGCGTGCCTATATTTTAAAAAAAGTGGAAGAAACACGGCAGCCAACTTCATCACGGCAGCCACTTCCTAAAATGTACAAAGAGCTTATTTCGTATGCGTTGCCGCTTTCTTTTGTTGGTTTATCGATTCCACTTTTTCAAATGATTGATGTGTATACGATTGAAGGTGCCATGCATCGTATAGGGGAAGGCGATCAAGCAAAAGATTATATAGGGATCTTGACGGGGATGGCTCATAAGATCGTTCTTATTCCGATGGCGCTCGCAACAGCGTTGTCGATCACACTCGTGCCAACGATCACAAGAGCATACACGTCTGGGGATCAAACTGTTTTACAAACCTATATTACTCAGACGTATCAAGTGATTTTATTTATTACCATTCCAGCATCATTTGGGATGTTTATCCTTGCAGAGCCGATTTACTACCTTTTATTCGGTGCCAACGAAAACTTCTTACTTGGTGTTGAAACGTTGCGCTATTATTCACCTGTAACCATTCTTTTTGCTGTATACGGTGTAACAGGAGCGGTCTTACAAGGAATGAATCGTCAAAAAAATGCCGTGTTAAGCCTTGTGATTGGCTTACTTTTAAAATTAGGATTCACCTATGTCTTTATTTTATGGTTTGGCGCTTATGGTGCCATTTGGACAACCTACATCGGATTTGGTGTCGCCTTAGCCCTTAACATTTATGCAATCGGAAGACATGCGAACTTTGATTATACGATTATTTTTAGAAGAACGATTCTCATTGCCGTTTTTACAGGAATGATGATGATGGCTGTAGGATTAATTTGGGAAGGCATGAAAATCTGGCTAGGAGATGTTAGCCGGATAGGTGTGGCGGTACCGTTATTTATTAGTGTTGGCGCAGGTGTCGTTGTTTACTTTTATTTAAGCATTCGCTCTCACTTAGCAGGGAAGGTATTAGGAGATCGATTTAAGTTAAGGTAGAGACGCTTTAAAGGTGTCTCTCTTTTTTCTCACAGCTTTCCCATAATGTAGATGATTTTCGACATTTGTTTCATCGTTAAGCCTCTTTTTCCTGCGGACAAGCTTTGGTATAATGAAGCCAGTTTTAAGAGAGAGTAAGGAGACTTGATCTACGTAACAAGTCAATTAGGAGGACGAATGAATTATTCCTTTCGTAAAGACAATGATTGGCTTTTAATTGGTGCAACGATTATTTTAGCATTATTTGGATTACTGATGGTATATAGCGCGAGTTATGTTGAGGGGTATTTACGGTTTGAAAACTCCTATTACTATGTCATAAGGCAAGGAATGTGGCTAGGTTTATCATCAGTAGCATTCATTGTGCTCATGCATTTTCAGTACCGGCATTTTCAGAAGATCACACCGTTGATTATCTTTATGTCGATTGTGTTATTAATCCTTGTTAAGCTCATTGGACTGGGAGAAGATGTTGGCTCTAGTCGTTGGATTCGAATTGGTCCAGTCGGATTACAGCCATCTGAATTTGTGAAATTAGGATTAATTATTTACTTAGCGCATGTGTATTCACGAAAACAAGCGTATATTGATGATTTTGTAAATGGTGTCATGCCACCGTTAATTATTGTCGGTGTCATGTTTGGTTTAATTATGCTACAGCCAGACCTCGGTACAGCTACGTCGATTATGCTGACAGCCATTATGTTAGTCGTCATTTCAGGTGCGAAATGGCGTCATTTGATCGGTCTAGTCATTGTAGGTGGGCTGGTTTTTGCAGCTTTGGCTGTATTTGAACCGTATCGTTTAAGGCGCTTAGTTTCATTTGCAGATCCGTTTGCAAATCCGGATGGAGCTGGATTTCAGCTTATTCACGGCTACTTAGCCATTTCAAATGGTGGTTTTACAGGTCTTGGATTAGGTGAGAGCATGCAGAAGTTGCGCAATCTTCCAGAAGGCCATACGGATTTTATTTTAACGATTATTTCTGAGGAGTTAGGCTTTCTTGGGATTGCCATTGTGTTTCTCTGCTACGGCATCATTCTATTTCGTGGTGTATCAATTGGAACCAAATGTAAAA
Source organism: Shouchella hunanensis (assembly GCF_028735875.1). Lineage (GTDB taxonomy): Bacteria > Bacillota > Bacilli > Bacillales > Bacillaceae_D > Shouchella > Shouchella hunanensis. Next base: position 359,208 of record NZ_CP117834.1, on the reverse strand, counting down.
ATCCTTTTGGAAGTTTGTTAGCATTTGGAATCGTATTTTCTCTAGCCATCCAAATTATTTTTAACGTTGGTGCTGTTTCCGGTATGTTGCCGATTACAGGCGTTACGCTTCCGCTTGTTTCTTATGGTGGAACTTCCTTGCTCGTGACGTTAATGAGTGTTGCCATATTGGCTAACATCCATCAAAACAACGAACGGCTAAAACGAAAGCAGATGGATGAAGGAGAATCACTAAGTGCTTAATTGGAGTTTGGAGGCTTAAAATGGAACGAAAACAACATGGACTGGATTACACGCTTTTGTTCCTTGTTTTTTTGTTAATGTGTATTAGTCTACTTGCTATCTATAGTGGGGCAGGTCAGTATTTTAATGAAGATCCAACGTATTTTGTTGTGCGACAAGTAATTTGGTATGGAATTGGAGCCATTATAATCGCAGGTGTGATGTTGGTTGACTTTGATCATTTTAAATTTTTGACAATCCCTTTATACGGGTTTGGAATGATTATGCTATTAGCAGTCGAGTTTTTTGGAACTGAGCGAAATGGCGCACAACGATGGATCTTTGGTATTCAGCCATCTGAGTTTATGAAGATTTTTCTCATTCTTGCTTTAGCCCATTTGCTTTACCGTTTAACGAGTGAACGTAACGATTTTAGTGTGAAAGCAGATTTAATTCTTCTAGGTAAAGTATTAGCAGTCGGGTTGCCACCATTTTTACTTATTCTTAAGCAACCTGACTTAGGAACAGCTTTAGTCATTGGTGCAGTTATTGCAACGATGGTTTTAATGTCAGGCATCCGATGGAGAATTCTTTTTACCCTTGCTGGGCTAGGGGTTGGCTTTATTGCAGTAATGGTGTATTTGCATCAAGCACACTTTGAGTTTTTTAGTGAATATTTAATTGAACCCCATCAATTAGCAAGGATTTATGGTTGGCTAACGCCAGATGATGATACAAGTGGTATTGGCTATCAATTAAATCAAGCGATTCTAGGGATTGGATCTGGACAGCTGTTTGGAAGTGGATTTATGGAAGGACTTCAAACCCAAAGTGATGTGATTCCCGAAATTCATACCGATTTTATTTTTACGGTTATTGGTGAAGAGTTTGGCTTTTTAGGAGCCATGGTTTTACTTATCGTGTACTTCTTGCTTTTTTACCGTATGATCATGATTGCACTAACCTGCAATAATTTGTTTGGAACGTATCTTGTCTCAGGTGTGATCGGCTTACTTGTCTTTCAAGTGTTTCAAAACATTGCGATGACCATTGGTTTAATGCCCATTACTGGTTTAGCATTGCCGTTTATAAGTTACGGTGGGAGCGCCCTTTTAACGAATATGCTAGCGATTGGAATTGTATTAAACGTTCACTATCGCACGCGAGAATATATGTTTAAAAGTAAAGAAGCGTATAGCTGAAGACAGGTGATCCTCCTTCAGCTATTTTTCATGAAAAAAGGGGTGTACGCATGCGAATCGACAAACTGTTGGCGAATGCAGGTTATGGCTCAAGAGCAGAAGTGAAAAAGCTCTTAAAACAAGGCGCTGTAGCGATTAATGAAGAGAAAGTAAAAGACCCAAAAACACAAGTTGATGGAAAGCACGATCTCATACAAGTAAAGGGTGTTGACGTTCATTACCGAGAGTTTGTTTACATCATGTTGAACAAGCCAAAACATGTCCTATCAGCAACTGAGGACCGAATCCATCAAACGGTCGTAGATTTAGTAGCACGAGAGTATGGTCATTATGATCTTTTTCCGATCGGGCGTCTAGATCTTGATACAGAAGGACTATTGTTACTGACAAACGATGGTCAGTATTCCCATCAATTAATGGCGCCAAAAAAACATGTCGGTAAACTGTATCAGGCAGAAGTAAGAGGGTATGTAACAGAAGAAGATGTAGAGGCTTTTCATAAAGGGCTAGAGCTAAAAGACGGCTATACGACAAAACCAGCACATTTGGAAATTTTAAAGGCAGGAGACCATTCCCTCGTTCGTGTAGAGGTGTCAGAAGGGAAGTACCATCAAGTAAAGCGCATGTTCGAAGCAGTAGGAAAGCAAGTTCTTGAACTTGAAAGAGTGCGCATTGGAGCGCTGTGGTTGGACGAAGAACTTTCTCGTGGTGAATACCGTGAATTGTCGCTGGAAGAATGTCAATTAGCCAGTAGAAATCAAAAAAAAGACCACTAATGGTCTTTTTTATTATGAAACCTTTGTTTTTTTGCTCGTTGCTTTCCACTTACCTCGTGCTGAGCTAACGACAAGATTGTTATATTCAAGTACATTTAAGTCTCGCTGCACGGTTCGTTGAGTGATGCCGAACTCTTCAACTAATTCATTCGTCGTGACAGTTCCCTTCTGTTTGATGTACAGGTAGATGGACTTAATTCGAGTCAGCATACGATCAGTTGAAGTTTGCAAAAAACCACTCCTTCTTTATACATGAATTCAAATCCCTATACCCAATCCTATGCAAGTTGAAAACAATTTAGTAAAAAGTGTCGTCAAAAATTGCTAGGTAAGGTGAGGTGATGGTCTTGATTTTCGTGCATCGACTATATAAAAACCTACTCTTTATATAGACACTTATAGTTTACACCAAAACATTAAAAAGCGCAAAGAAGAAATCATGTAAATTGTTGGATGGAATTTCGTAAAGTAAGCAAAAACTATTGTCAAAGCCGAACGATTATTCTTTTATCGTGTGAATTGTAAAGATTATGTAAGGGAATAAAGAAGTTAAATTCCCTGTCTGTTAATTGTCAAACTGAAATAAGTCTGTTGATAAATAACGTTCTCCTGTGTCACAGGCAATGGCAACGACATGTTGATCTGTACGCATCGTCTTCGCTAATTCTAGTGCAGCAAAACATGCTGCTCCAGAAGAGGGGCCAACAAGGATACCTTCTAATCGTGCAAGATCTCTTGTCGTTTTATAGGCGTTTTCATCGTCGATTCGTCTGATTTTGTCATAAACTGTTTGGTTTAAAATGGGGGGGATAAAGCCAGGGCTCGTACCAACAAGTTTGTGAGGACCTGGTTTACCACCAGATAATACAGGCGAACCAGCGGGCTCAACAACGTGAATAATCGCTTTTGGATACAGTTCTTTTAATGTTTCACCGGTTCCCGTAATCGTCCCACCCGTTCCTGAAGCAGCAACAAAGCCATCTAGGTGAGCTCCAATTGAATCTAAGCTCTTCTTAATTTCATACGCTGTTGTTTTTCGATGAGCGTCAGGATTGGCTTCATTTTCAAATTGCATGGGCATATATGCTCCAGGGATTTCATTTACTAATTGTTTCGCTTTATCAATGGCACCTGGCATTTTTTTGTCACCGTCTGTTAAGACAACTTCTGCTCCATATGCTTTTAATAAGTTGATGCGTTCTTGACTCATTGTGTCTGGCATAACTAATATAGCTCTGTAGCCGCGAGCAGCAGCATTCATCGCAAGACCAATACCTGTATTTCCAGATGTTGGTTCAATAATGGTGGAACCTTCTTTTAGGAATCCATCTTTCTCAGCTTGTACGATCATGGAGTAAGCAGCACGATCTTTTACACTGCCACTTGGGTTAAACATCTCTAATTTTAAATAGACGGCCGCACCATTTGGATCTCCTAATTTGTTTAAACGGATTAATGGTGTTTCACCAATTAATTCAGCAACGTTATTTACAACTTTCATGTTTTCACCTCATTGAAATATCTTTCTCTACGCTTCACATTATAAAGGGAATGATTGCGACATGCGAATAATAATGACTATTTGATTACGCTTATAGTTTCCCACCTTAAATGGCCATTATGATTAAAACGTAGTAGGTGTTCGCAAAATTTAATGGTAAACAGCATTGAAACAACCCGTCGAAGGGGCTATAATAAAAAGGTCGTGTTAAAAATTATGTCCGTAATACGTTAAAAACATTATTGAATATAGAACGTTAATTTGCTTAGGGCTGTTCAGGAATAAAGGAGGTATTTGATGCGTCAGAGCAGCTTCATGTCTACCTATGATTTACGTGTAAGAAAAGTATATAATTGGCTTGGTTCAACTGAGCTTATGATAGAACTATATGGGTTGGAAGAGTGTGTTGGGTTTGGTGACACGTTTTTGGAAGCAAAAAAAAACCTATCTGAGAGTATCCAACGATGGGAACAAACATTTGGATTGGATAGTTTTCCAGCACCCATTAATCGACCACAACTAATTTTCATCGATGCTCCGATGGATAAAGCGGAATTTACGTTTATAAATCATGAATTACTTGCCTTGGAACAAGGTTAACGTGTTAAACGGCGCTCTCTATTAACGAGAGCGTTTTTTATTTGGTTAAAGGGGGAAAGAGTAACGGCAATCAGCAAAAAGGAGATGAAGTATGGACAAGCGATTAATGGTTATTACGGGTGGTGCAAATGGCATTGGGAAGGAAGTAGCAAAAGCATTTGCGCAAAATCGTTACAACGTCATAACGATGGACAAAGAAAAACAAGAATGGGAACATGACCAAGTTCGTGCGCTACAAGTAGATGTATCGGATCATGAGCAGCTTCAAACAGCTATAGACGAGATTCATCGTCAGTATGGCTCACCGTCTGTCTTAATTAACAATGCTGGTGTGTCTACTTTTAAAAATTTTTTCGAACTTACTCTTGAAGACTGGAACCAAGTGCTAAAGACCAATCTAACAAGTGCATTTTTGCTTTCACAAGGTTTCGCGAAAACTATGAAACAAAAGAAAGAGCCCTGTGCCATTATCAACATATCGTCGACTAGGGCTTTTATGTCTGAGGCTAATTCAGAAGCCTATGCAGCTTCTAAAGGTGGATTGACTGCCTTAACCCATGCAATGGCAATGTCCCTTCACGATACTCAAATTACTGTCAATGCCATTGCTCCAGGTTGGATTCACACAGGAGATATAAAGCAGCTAAGGGATATTGATCATATTCAACACCCCTCTAACCGTGTTGGAACACCAGGAGATATAGCGGAAGCTTGTTTGTTTTTAGCCAATCCAAACAATAACTTTATAAATGGTGAAACGCTTACCATTGATGGTGGCATGACTAAAAAAATGGTGTATGCACACGATGAATAGGTAGTAAAAAGAGCTTATCGTATTTTAGTCGATAAGCTCTTCTTATATTAGAAAACAATCGTTTTGTTTTGATGAACGATGCAACGGTCATCTAAATGCCACTGAACGGCTCTTGCAAGTGCAATTCGTTCAATGTTTCGACCAACAATTTTTAAATCCTTGGCCGAGTGTCGATGATCAACACGCATAACGTCTTGCTCAATAATAGGCCCTTCGTCTAAATCGTCTGTTACATAATGAGCAGTAGCACCAATGAGCTTAACACCACGTTCAAAAGCTTTTGCATAAGGGTTAGCCCCAATAAATGCTGGTAGGAAAGAGTGGTGGATATTAATAATTTTCTCTGGAAATTGAGAAACAAAAGTGGACGTTAAAATCTGCATGTAACGAGCAAGAACAACGAGTTCAACTTGATGATCTTTTAACAATTGAATAGCTTGCTCTTCTGCTTCTTTTCTATTTTCTTTTGTGGCAGGGATATGGTAGAACGGTATGCCATAAGACTCCACTTCTTCTTGAGCGTCTTTGTGATTGCTAATAACAAGTGGAATATCTGCATACAATTCACCTGCTTTCCATTTCCATAAGATTTCTGATAAGCAATGATTTTCTTTAGAGACAAAAATAGCCATTTGTTTTTTTCGGCTTGCTTTTTCTACTTTATATGTGAAAGCATATTCTTGAGCGATTTGTTTTAACGCTTCTTGAATGGATTGATAGTTTGCTTTTGATTCTTCCCATTCAAATTCAACCCTCATAAAAAATCGCCCGTGTTCTGGATCTGTTGAGTACTGATCCGATTGAACGATATTTGCATGGTGATGAAATAAAGAAGTCGAAATGGCCGACACAATGCCTGGCTTATCTTGACATGTAACAAGTAAAATAGCTCGATTTTCCTGATGATGCACGATTTGTTCCTCCGTTCTAAACGCCTTCTTAACAAGTGTATCGTTTTATAACTCCCCTATTGAAGCAAACTTATTCAGCTGCTGTCAATCTAAAAGGCTATGTTTATACGTAAAGTCGGCTGTTTTTTTAAAATCTCACATTGACGATCGTTATACCTTTTTGGTACCATAAGACCTATCTATTGAATGCAAGTATGCATGAGGCCGCTTCAATTGTAACCATTTTTATAGCTTACATCATTAATGGCAGAGACTTTGCTGTGCTCTGCTTTTTTAATGGTTTTTTTTCCAGTCTTATTTAAGGTATACTAAACGAAGGCAGTAAGGAAGCGGAAGAAAAGAAAAGGAAATTGAGGGTGAACCTGGTGGAATTGTTTTTAGGAGAAGGCTGGGATGTCTTACCCGCTGGAGGCGCAACTGGTGAAGCATATGTTGCTAGACAAGGCGACTATCAATTATTCATAAAGCGAAATTCATCTCCTTTTCTTGCGGTTCTTTCTGCTGAAGGAATTGTCCCGAAATTATTGTGGACAAAGAGGTTGGAGAGCGGAGATGTTATTACCGCACAGCGCTGGATTCAAGGAAGAGAACTAAAAGCAAAGGAAATGAGACATGATCGTACAGCGAAACTGTTAGCTAATATTCATGAGTCTGCTGACTTGCTTGATATGTTTACACGGATGGGTAATAAACCGTTGATTCCGTCAGTTATGATTGAGAATATGCACTTACAAGTCTCACTTTATCGTCTTCATAATGAAATCGTCGATAGAGGGCTAAGCGAATTAGAAAGACTCCTTGGACAACTTGATGATACAAAATATGCCGTTTGTCATGGCGATATTAACCATAACAATTGGATGCGTGATGAACATGATAATCTATATTTAATTGATTGGGACGGTGCGACTGTTGCCGATCCTGCTCTTGATTTAGGGCTATTGCTTTACACGTATATCCCAGAGGGTGAATGGGAGGACTGGCTCCACTCATACGGAGAAGAGCTGACGGATTCGTTACAGTTACGAATGTATTGGTATATGATTGCACATTCAATATCAGAATTATTATGGCACCATAGTCGACAAAATGAAGAACAAGTACGTAGCTATGAAAAAAATTTGTCTTATTTAATCGATAGCTCATCTATAAAAAGATGAGCTATTTGTTTGAGAGAAATTGGCTTATTTCCTAGGAAATAAGCCAATTATAATTGTTCTATCCACATATTTACTGCTTGAGCATCTAGCGTGTCTGTATGATTCGCACTTGAAATTTGCGAAATGGTATCAGAAATACGCGAATCAAGTGTTGTTTCATCCGCAAGATTAGACAATAGATGCGTAAGCTGTTCGCGTTCGTTTTGAGTAAGAAAATGTTCAGATTGGTGGCTTCGTAATAAATCTTTTATTAATGAAAGTTTGTCGTTCGTTGATAAAGGCATACGATCCCTCCTTTTTATAGCGTAAGTAAAAAAATGAAAAATATACATGTATTAGCGAAAAGGAGTTTGTTGCAATGCGTTTAAGACATAAGCCCTGGGCAAGGGAAGAACTAAGCAAGCGCCCTGCTATTGTAGTTCAAGATCCGACTACTCAAAAAGGAAAGTGGAGCAATTTGTTTAACAACGACCACCCGATTTACGTTGAAGTAGGGACTGGGAAAGGTCAGTTTTTGACAAAAATGGGGATGGCTCACCCTACTATTAATTATATTGGTGTTGAGCGATACGAAAGTGTACTACTAACAGCAATGGAAAACGTAGAACAAGCAGGCCTAACGAATGTGAAGTTATTAAGTGAAGATGTTGGTGATATAGAGGAATTTTTTGCTGAAAGTGAAGTGGAACGGGTATTTATAAACTTTACAGATCCTTGGCCGAAAACTCGTCATGCGAAAAGGCGTTTAACGCATCCCTATTATTTAGATAAGTATCGCCGTATGTTAACAGACAATGGTGAAATTCATTTTAAAACCGATAATCAAGGCTTGTTCGAATATTCTCTTCATAGCATGTCCAGCTACGGTATGTCATTCAAAAATGTAAGTCTTGACTTGCATAAAAGCGAAATGGAAGGCAATATGATGACAGAGTATGAAGAGAAATTCTCAACAAAAGGCGATCGGATTTACCGTTTAGAAGCAACTTATTAAAAAAACAAGCCTACGATAGGCTTGTTTTTTGTTTATTAAATTTGATCGAGCTTTAAAAGAACGCCACTTTCTACATCTGCAACAAACTCATATTGTACAGGTCCGTCGACAGTTGAGCTTGTGAGTCCGCCTCGATAAACGTGATACGTTAAGCCAAGGTGTTCGACTGTTTCAGATTGCATGTGAATCCAAGATCCATTGATGATATATTCTTGCTTTACTACAGCTTTCACTTTCTTAAGAACTTGTTCAGGCTTTAATTCTGTCGTTTGACAAGCTCTTGAGGCAAGTACACCCATTAACACACCTATACCGACGCCGATTGAAAAACGTTTCAAATTTAACCTCTCCTTGTAAATAAAGTGGGAACCAATTTGCACAGGAATAGTAGACAATCATTGCTATCCCCTAAAAGTAGAAAATAAAAACCAAACCATCTCTTATGTACGCAACATTACGATACCACATTTTTTGTAAGAAAAGTAACTTTTCTTTCATGAGCCTTTATAAGGATTTAAATCATTTGCTAGCTTATCAATATGAAGTTTTGTAAAATAGTAAAGATACTAGCTTGTAGGAGGTTCAAAATGAACGATAAAACAAAACAAATGTTTAAAGCATTAACGGAGCTTGTAGGTCCTCCAGGTTTTGAACATGATGTAAGGGCATACGTAAAACAAGAATTGTTAAAGCATACCGACGAAATTGTTCAAGATAAATTAGGCAGTACGTTTGGTGTATTAAGAGGAAATTCAGCTGGTCCAAAAGTAATGGTAGCAGGTCATATGGATGAAGTTGGATTTTTAGTGACATCGATAAACGAGAAGGGCTTAATTAAATTTCAAACATTAGGCGGTTGGTGGTCACAAGTTCTTCTTGCTCAACGAGTACAAATTATAACAGACAATGGACCGATTGTCGGTGTTATAGGGTCAACACCACCTCATCTTCTTCAAGATGCACAGCGCTCAAAGCCAATGCCAATTGAAGAAATGTATATTGATATTGGTGCAGACGATCGAGATGATTGCGTGGCCTTAGGAATAAAACCAGGACAACCGATAGCCCTTGAATGTCCGTTCACACCAATGGCTAACCCGAAAAAAATTATGGCAAAAGCGTGGGATAACCGTTACGGTGTCGGACTCGCAATTGAATTATTAGAAGAATTAAAAGGTGAATCTCTTCCGAATACGTTATTCTCAGGTGCAACGGTACAAGAGGAAGTCGGGCTTAGAGGGGCAGCAACAGCAGCGCATTTAATTCAACCTGATCTAAGCTATGTGCTTGATGCAAGTCCTGCCAATGATGCAACTGGTGGGAAAGACGCATTTGGTCAGCTAGGAAAAGGGGCGTTAGTTAGAATTCACGACCGTACAATGATTACCCATAAAGGTATGCGTGATTTTGTTTTAGATACAGCTGAATCAAATAACATTCCATACCAATACTTTATATCACCAGGTGGAACAGATGCTGGTCGTATTCATACATCAGGTGACGGAGTTCCATCTGCTGTCATTGGGGTCTGCGCACGTTATATTCACACATCTTCATCCATCTTACATGTTGATGATTACGCTGCAGCAAAAGAGCTTCTAATTAAACTTGTTCGATCAACCGATCAATCAACATACGAAAGCTTGACGTCATACGAATGATTACGTTAGCGGTAGGCACAAAAAATCCAGCAAAAGTGTTTGCAGTCAAAGAAACGTTGCTTAAAGAACCAATTAAAATCGAGACTGTTTCGGCGCCTTCGGGTGTTTCAGCCCAGCCATTTTCAAATGAAGAAACAAAATTAGGGGCGTTGAATCGAGCGCAATTTGCGAGAGAACAGGCCGACGCTGATGCTGGAATTGGTCTGGAAGGCGGCGTTTATTTATACGAAGGTGTTTACTACTTATGTAATTGGGGAGTTATGGTGACGAAAGGTGGACACGTTTATGCCGCTTCAGGCTTAAGTCTCCCTTTACCGAAGGAGTATAATAAAGGGCTTGAAGCTGGAAAAGAATTGTCACATATTATAGGCAATGACATTGGCAAAAAAGACGGTGCAATTGGCTTATTAACAAACGGTCGCATCACCCGCAAACAAATGTTTGCTCACATTGTAGAGAGTTGCTATGGTATGTTTCAATTCAATCAGTAAAAAAAGCAATCGCTTAAAGCGATTGCTTTTTTTTATGGAAGATTAATTCTCGGCAAATACATAAGCTAAGGTTTCAATCGCTTGCTCAGGCGTTTCGACGACTACTTGGGCTTTATTCGCTAACTCTTTTAAAGCATGATGCAGTTTTTTAGGTCGGATTAAAATGACAGGAATGCCGGCTTCCATTGCTCTTGACGCATCCATAGCCGTGTTCCATTGCTTATATTCTTCTCCAAATAAAGCGACAACCACGTCTGATTTTTTTATAAGTAGTTGGGTGCGTAAGTTGTTAATGCTAGAAGCTGCTTCATCCGTCAGTATTTTTGAGGGCTGTTCTCCTAAAATCATTTCGCCGATCTTATCACTTTTGTCATGGTTTTCCATTGGTCCTTTAAACTGTAATGGTAAGTTTTGCTTGTTTGCCAGTTCCTTTATCTCTTTTCGCCAGTTGGTATGAATTTCTCCAGCTAAATAAACAGTCAGTTCCATATAGATGCTCCTTTTTTCCCTTATTTCTCTATAGTAATGGATATCCTAAAAAAAGAAAATAAAACCTTTCTAAATGTCTTGTCACATGAAAAGACATATCGTATTCTAGATAAGGTATTGATTAACTATTGGAGTGTGAGCGATGCGAGCGTTTTTAACTAAAAAAGGTGTAAACCCATCTCTTCGTACCTATTTTATAAAAGCAATGGGGCAAATGACGTTTGGTTTGTTTGCGACATTAATTATTGGCATTATTATTCGAACGATCGGGGAGCAGTTTCAGCTTGAGCACGTGATTGAACTTGGACAATTCACAATGGATTTATATGGCGCGGCTATTGGTGCTGCTGTGGCATTAGCATTAGGTGCTCCAAACTTTGTTGTGCTTGCGACAGTTGTCTGTGGAGCAGCTGGTGCACTATTTGGAGGACCAGCAGGAAGTTTTGTTGCTGCTGTTGTAGGTGCTGAAATAGGGAAGCTTGTTGCAGGTGAAACAAAAATTGATATTCTGGTGACACCTATCGTAACAATTGTTACTGGCTATACAGTAGCATTCCTACTCGGTGCGCCAATACAATTTGTGATGCTTTCGATAGGTGAAACGATCACGTGGGCGACAACTCAATCTCCTCTTGTGATGAGCGGCATTGTCGCTGTGTTAATGGGATTGGCACTAACAGCACCGATTTCTAGTGCTGCAATAGCAATTATGCTTGATTTAACGGGAATGGCTGCTGCTGCTGCTGCCATTGGTTGTGCCGGTCAAATGGTCGGGTTTGCAGTAGCAAGCTACCGTGATAATCGTGTAAGTGGGTTATTGTCTATCGGTATTGGCACATCAATGCTTCTTATACCTCATATTATAAAAAATCCCAAAATACTTATTCCACCTACTATGGCGAGCCTTGTAGCCGCACCAATCGGAACAATTGGCTTTGGTTTAGTAAATAACGCTGCAGGAGCAGGAATGGGGACGAGTGGACTCGTTGGACCAATTATGACTTTTACAGAAATGGGGTTTAGCTGGTTGCTTTTCGCCCAAGTTGTAGTATGCTATGTAGTGATACCAGCTATCATTGCACTCCTTCTATCCGAATGGATGAGAGCGAAAGGCTGGATAAACGTAAATGACATGAATTTAATGCAAAATGAAAAATGAGGTGCTAAAAATGGAACATGTAGCAAGTGTTGAAGAATTTAATAAAATTAAAGAAACGGAAACGGCTGTATTTCTATTTTCTGCTGACTGGTGTCCAGACTGCCGAGTGATTGAACCATTTCTACCACGATTAGAAGTGGATTATCCGACGTTTACATTCTATTATGTTGATCGAGATAAACTATTGGATGTATGTATTGCTCATGATATTTTTGGTATTCCGAGCTTTCTTGCTTTTTCAGAAGGAAAAGAAGTAGCGAGATTTGTTTCAAAAGATCGTAAAACGGAAGAGGAAATTCAAACATTCTTAACAGAAGCGGAAACAAAAGTTGGCTAGGAAGGTGAAAACACCTCCTAGCTTTTTCGTTTGACCACATTCATGTTAAACTTAGAAAGAGAAGGAGGGTTAACGTTGAATCTTCAAACCTTTAGAAAACAAATTGAAAACAAACTGCAACGGGATGGCTGGACCATCCGTTATGATCATAAAGAGAGCACATTGCGAGTTGAGGATCCGTCTATTAATAAAGGTGTGACATTAGCGCTTAAACCATTACTAGCAAGGTGGGAGCGAAAAGAATATGATGCAATTGATGAAGCCATTCGGCATGTACGAGTTGGATTAGAATCAATGAAAGAGCAAATTTCGCTCGAAGGGAAAGAAAAACACATCTTCCCAGTTATTCGTGCGGCTTCATTTCCAGAAGAAACGAAGGACGGTAAAAAACTAGTCTTTGATGAGCACACGGCGGAAACAAGAATTTATTACGCGCTTGATTTAGGTGAAACATACACGCTACTTGATGAACAACTTATAGAAAACAGTCCAATAGGGTTAAAAGAATTAAAAGAAATTGCACTGTTTAACGTGCGATCACTTGATTGTCCGTTAAAACAGGACGAGGTTGCGGGAAATACGTTTTACTTTGTTAGTGCAAACGATGGTTATGATGCAAGTAGAGTGCTCGATCAATCATTTATTGAAAAGATGGAACAACAGGTTAAAGGGGAACTTGCTATGGCAATTCCTCATCAAGACTCTTTAATCATTGCAGATATTCAAAATCATACAGGTTATGATGTGTTAGGACAAATGGCCTTACAATTTTTTAGGACAGGCCGCATCCCGGTGACGGCATTGCCTTTCGCAGTTGAAAACGGTGAACTTGAACCTGTTTTTATTTTGGCGCAAAAAAAGCCTAAAGACCGATAGTACATTCGGGCATGATTAAGTATACTAGAAACGCTACATGTAATCGTAGCAAGAGGAGAAGAAAATGAACGCTTTTTATAACAAAAAAGGAATCGGTGATGTTTTATTACTTGTAAAAGAGCAAGTAGGCATCGACGATCGTTTCGTTGAGCAACATGGTGACTTCGTACAAATTAGTAAACGTGAATCTGGAGAAGTAGTGGGAATAAATGTGTTAAATGCTTCAAACTACGGAGTAATTAGCGGTGAAGGTGCGATTGACTTAACAGATGAGGTACAAGCACTTCTTAAAAAAGCTGCCAAGGATAATGGCCAAGTTATTAAACTTGACCTAGAGCAGAAGCCTTTATTTGTTGTGGGCTATGTCGAAGCCTGCGAACAACACGCAAACGCCGATAAGTTGTCTGTGTGCCGTGTAAACTTAGGGAACGAAACCGTACAAATCGTTTGTGGTGCTCCTAACGTAGAAGCAGGTCAAAAGGTCGTTGTTGCCAAAGTTGGTGCAGTTATGCCAAGTGGTATGGTTATTAAAGAAGCAAAATTGCGAGGAGAAGAGTCGCACGGAATGATTTGCTCTGCAAAAGAATTAGGCCTACAAGATGCCTCTTCAGAAAAAGGCATACTTGTTTTACCTGAGGATAGAGTTGTAGGGTCTGCATTTTTATAATGGTAAAGGGGGCTGGCTTTCTCCACGACTGCCAGCTTTTTTACATCAGGTGGTGAAGAGATGAGTATTTGGAACAAATGGGCACGTTTTTTTAAAGGGGATGATGAAGAAAGTGATTCAGACCCTATAAATACGTCGAATGATGGCGAACGTAGTGAACAAACGCGTAGTAAAAATACCCAAGAGGAAGAATTAGAAGAAGCGCGCATGACGTTTTATTATGGGTATGCGTATCATAGTGACAAAGGTACTAAAGAGACATTAGATAAACCAGAGCAAAATAGTGGGAAGCGCTCAAAAAAAACGAGCCCGAATAATCGAGTGACGAACGTAGCAAATACAACATTCTTTCAGGGCAATTTTAAACCAACAGCTACGCCATCACCTGTACATGGACTTCCTAAAGACCCAATACGAGATAATAGTGATTACAATTGGTTATTGCGTAATACGCGACAGTCTCAACAGACATTTATGGAGCGTATGAATGAAAAGGATAATCATCAAAGTAAAGAGAATGATCAACAAGTCGTTCAGCAGTCTTTTCTTTCTGCATTAGAAGAGGATGAAGGCTATGTGGAACGTGTTGAAGACGGTGCGATCGTCATGGAGACGTCAGAGCAGTCGGTCGAGGAAGAAGAGTTAAGAGCTGAAGAGCTAGCTACATACGGTTCAGATAACAAAAAAGAATCAACTCGTCTTCATACAGAAGATCGAACCGCTTTGTCCAACCTGAAGTCGAGCAAACCTGCTGGAGCAAAGGATACAGCACTTAAACAAGCTGAAGCAGAGATTAGTGTACAAGAAGACGGAGAGCTCAAACAAGCTGAAGCTGTGCAAGAAGCAGAAATAGAAGTGAAACATACGAACTCTGTGGAACAAGAAGGCGGAGAAACGAACCAAGGTGAAGCAGAGATTAGTGTACAAGAAGATGGAGAGCTCAAACAAGCTGAAGCTGTGGAAGAAGCAGAAATAGAAATGAAACATACGAACTCTGTGGAACAAGAAGGCGGAGAAACGAACCAAGGTGAAGCAGAGATTAGTGTACAAGAAGATGGAGAGCTCAAACAAGCTGAAGCTGTGGAAGAAGCAGAAATAGAAGTGAAACATACGAACTCTGTGGAACAAGAAGGCGGAGAAACGAACCAAGCTGAAGCAGTGATTATTGTACAAAAAGATGGAGAGCTCAAACAAGCTAATGAGGAAACTGCGGTACAGGAAGAGGAACTGAACCAAACTGATGGTGAAACTTTGGAACAAGCTGAAGTAGAGCTGAAAGAACAAGATCATCACTTGGTTACATCAGAACGTCAACAGCAGCGACAAGTGAAACAGGCACCCTCTAAAGGGAACGATTCTAAAGAACATAGAAAAGACATTCCGTTTAATGTGTTGATGTTGCCGACAGATCGCAGGAGAAAACAGGAGAATCAAGAGCAAAAAAGAACGAGTGCCTATGAACCGCCACCACTCAAATTGCTCTTATATCCAGAGCGAATGACTGATGATGATAGTGCTTGGCTTGATGAACAGGCTACTTTACTAGAGGAAACACTTCAAAGTTTTCATGTGGATGCGAAAGTGGTCAATCGTACTAAAGGACCAGCTGTGACTCGCTTTGAAATCCAACCTGCACGAGGCGTAAAAGTGAATAAAATTACGAATCTAACTGATGATATCAAGCTATCACTTGCTGCTAAAGATATACGAATTGAAGCGCCAATTCCAGGTAAGAACGCCATTGGCATTGAAGTGCCAAATCGAACTTCTAATCCAGTTATGTTAAGAGAAATTTTGCGAAGAGATGTATTCCGAAACCCATCTTCTCCTTTAACTGCAGCATTGGGGCTTGATATATCTGGTAATCCGGTTGTGACAGACCTCAATAAAATGCCTCATGGACTTGTGGCAGGAGCCACAGGGTCTGGGAAAAGTGTATGTATTAATTCGATTTTAATTAGCTTGCTGTACAAAGCTTCTCCAGAAGAATTAAAGCTTCTTTTAGTTGATCCGAAAATGGTTGAACTGGCTCCTTATCACGATATACCACATTTACTTGCGCCAGTTATTACAGATCCGAAGCAAGCTACAGCGTCATTAAAATGGGTTGTACAAGAAATGGAAAGAAGGTACGAGCTCTTTAGTCAAATGCGAGTTCGTGATATTGAGAAGTATAACGAACGTTATGAAAAGCTACCATACATTCTTGTCGTGATTGATGAGCTAGCTGATCTGATGATGGTATCACCGCAAGATGTTGAAGATGCCATTTGCCGTATCGCTCAAAAAGCACGAGCATGTGGGATTCATTTGCTTTTAGCTACGCAAAGACCTTCTGTTGATGTGATAACAGGATTAATTAAAGCGAACATTCCTACTCGAATCGCGTTTTCAGTCTCGTCTCAAACTGATTCAAGAACCATTTTGGATATGGGAGGCGCCGAACGCTTACTCGGTAAAGGCGATATGCTGTTTCATGAAAACGGTGCTTCAAAACCTGTACGAGTTCAAGGGACATTTGTATCAGACGACGAAATTGAAGCAGTCATCGATTATGTGAAAAAGCAAGGAACACCTAACTATGCATTTGAGAGTGAGACAATAGAAAAGGTTTTTGAACAAACTGAACAGGCAGACGAACTGTTTGAGGATGCTTGCTACTTTGTAGTTGAGCAAGGTACTGCTTCAGCATCGAGTATTCAGCGTCGATTTCGTGTAGGCTATAATCGAGCAGCAAGGCTTATCGATATGATGGAGCAAAGAGGCGTTATATCGGGTGCTATGGGAAGCAAGCCAAGAACGGTGCTTGCTACGGAGGAACAGTTAAAGGAATCAGATTTAGCTTGAACTTGAGAAATGCATAAAATTTATATATGATATGTATTGGAAAGTGATGGATTAGCATGATTGATCGGACCTTTTAAAGGTTACGGCATATACTAACAATTATTAGCGGAAATTTAGTGATTGGATCTGCACCTAGAGAAACCTAGGGCTTAGATTGGAGGCTTTATCATTGACAACATACCATTTTACCGGAATTAAAGGCTCTGGTATGAGTGCATTGGCACAAATATTAGATGATATGGAAGAAGACGTTCAAGGATCGGACATTACAGAAACGATCTTCACCCAGAAACCATTGGAACAAAAAGGGATTCCTTTATTCCCTTTTTCAGCAGACAATATTAAGGAACAGCAGCATGTGATTATGTCAGCAGCATATGGAGAAACACATGAAGAAATCGTTCGCGCGCGCGAGTTAGGCTTAAAAGTAGATGTCTATCCACAGTTTTTAGGAACATTTATCTCACAATTTACCAGTGTGGCTATTACAGGCTCTCATGGTAAAACATCGACTACTGGCTTACTTGCTCATGTATTAGGTTCAATAAAACCCACCTCTTACTTGATAGGTGATGGAACTGGTAAAGGTACGAGTAACTCTAACTACTTTGTTTTTGAAGCGTGTGAATATCGTCGTCATTTTCTAAATTACTCTCCTGATTACTGTATTATGACGAATATTGATTTTGACCACCCAGATTATTTTTCGAGTGTAACAGACGTGATTGATGCCTTTCAGGAAATGGCTAGTCAAGTAAAGAAAGCAATCATTGCTTGTGGGGATGATGAACATTTACAAGAGCTCAAAGCCAATGTACCTATTCTGTATTACGGGCTAAATGAAGACAATGATTTTCAAGCAAGAGAGATTAAAAGCACGGATGAGGGCACCGTATTTGATGTTTATATTCGTGGTGATCTTTATGGCACGTTTTTAATTCCTGGTTTTGGCGATCATAATGTGAAGAACGCCCTAGCGATTATTACGCTATGTCATTATGAAGGTCTTCAGTATGAGGATGTAGCCAAGCACTTAAAAACATTTGCAGGTGTAAAAAGACGGTTTAGTGAAAAAGTATTCGGCTCGCAAATTTTGATTGACGATTATGCGCATCACCCAACGGAAATTGCGGCAACGATTGAAGCGACGAAGAAAAAATATAAAAATCGAAAAGTAACAGCGATTTTTCAACCACATACTTTTACACGAACAAAAGCTTTTTTGCAAGAGTTTGCGGATGCACTTAGTCAAGCAGACACGGTTTATTTGTGTGATATTTTTGGGTCAGCGAGAGAGGATCAAGGTTCCCTTACGATCGAGCAGCTGCAACAGCTCATTAATGGAAGTCATCTAATGAATGAAGGGGATATTGACGGTTTGCAAGCTCATGAACATGAAGTACTTTTATTCATGGGAGCCGGTGATATACAAAAATATCAAAAAGCATATGAGATTAGTCAGAAAAAAAGCGGCTAATGCATAGTTTGTGTAAATTGAGGGTATAGAAAAGGTAACCGACAAAACCGGTTACCTTTTTTATTTTGCATTATTCAACTTGGGAAGCAAGTGAGTTGAATTCGTTTTATACGGTGTTTTTAACCTATAAATCGTGCAAGAAAGTATTGAAGAAAGAAGGAATTCAAGTGCACGTGTCGAATTACTTTTTCCAACCCCTAATTTGAATCTTTTGTTTTAAGATAGTAAAATTGGGTAAAGAACAAGAGGAGGGGGTATGCTAATTGGAGGCTTTGCTATACATAAGTGTATTCATTATTGCGATAGCAATTGCACTTTTTGTTATTTACGTAATCATAACGCTGAAATCAACAACAAAGACATTAGAACAAACTTCAGCAACGATCAAATCACTTGAAGTGCAGATGAAAGGTATCACAACAGAGTCAGAACAGCTATTAAAGAAAACAAATGCTTTAGCTGATGATGTTCAACGTAAGTCCGATTCACTTCAAGTATTATTCGACTCATCGAAAGATTTAGGGGAATCGTTAAAGTCGGTTAACCAATCGGTTAGACAAGTGACAACAAAAGTGAACGCGGAAACTAGTCGAAATGCTGAAACAGTTTCTCAAGCCATTCAATGGGGTCAGGCTGTTTTGGATTTCTATACAAAGTTTAAGCAACGCAAACAACAATTAGAACAAAAACATTCTAGGGAGGAACTTTAAAATGGGTGACATGAATACAAAAGACTTTTTAATTGGTACATTAGTAGGTGGAATTGTAGGAGCGACTACAGCTCTTTTTCTAGCGCCGAAGTCAGGGAAAGAACTTCGCAGCGATATTAGTGAGCAAGCATATAACGCGAAAGAAAAAACAGCTCAGTTAACAAACGATGTGTATGAAAAAGGAAACGAGTGGGCTGACATCGCTAAAGAAAAATCATCAAATTTAGCAAAAGTGGTAACTGATCAGTCACAACAAGTAGTGGATAAAGTGAAAGACTTAAGTGCAACAGCAAAAGAGGAAGCAGAGAACCAAGTGGAAGAAGCAAAAAGCTTAGCGAAAGATTTAAAAGAAGATGCTGAAGAAGCTGGTAAAAACATTTCTGAAACAGTTAAAAGTGAAGTGAAAGATGCTGAAAAAAAAGCAAAGCAAGCGGCTAAAAAGTAATCAATAGTGAGTGGGTTAAGCCCACTCTTTTTACCACCTGTATACTTTAGTGCATAAAAGCGTTTAAGTAATAAAGAAAAAAGTCGTGACTTTTTGCGAGCTCTTCGTTATAATAAACAGAATAAATAAAAGAACATTGGAGAGGTGGAGAGAAATGAGTCACGATCAGCTAGACGAATTAAGAGATCAATTAGATAAGGTCAATTTAGATTTACTTGAACAAATTAACAAGCGGGCTCGTCTTGTTAAAGAAATTGGTGAAGTAAAAAGACAGCAGGGTATAGCTCGATTTGATCCAGTACGTGAAAGAAAAATGCTTGATCACATTGCAGAGCACAATAGTGGTCCGTTTGAAACAGGAACCCTTCAGCATTTATTTAAGCAGATTTTTAAAGCAAGCCTAGAGCTTCAAGAGGAAGACAATAGTAAAGCACTTCTCGTTTCTCGAAAAAGACACCCTGAAAATACAACCGTTAATGTTAAAGGTGAAACGATTGGTGATGGCAAACAACGCTTTGTTTTTGGCCCGTGTGCAGTTGAGAGCTATGAGCAAGTCCTAGCCGTTGCAAAAGAAATGAAAAAACATGGTCAGCGTCTATTAAGAGGCGGAGCATTTAAACCAAGAACATCACCTTATGATTTCCAAGGGCTTGGTTTAGAAGGGCTGAAAATTTTAAAACGTGTTGCTGATGAGCTTGATATGGCCGTTGTCAGTGAGATCGTTACACCGAAAGATATCGAATTGGCTTTGGATTACGTAGATGTGATTCAAATTGGAGCTCGTAACATGCAAAACTTTGAGCTCTTAAAAACAGCTGGTTCTGTTAAAAAGCCAGTACTACTAAAACGCGGACTATCAGCGACGATAGAAGAATTTATTCATGCAGCAGAATATGTTGTGTCCAAAGGAAACGACCAATTGATGCTTTGTGAAAGAGGTATTCGTACGTACGAAAAAGCAACAAGAAATACGCTAGATATCTCTGCCGTTCCAATTTTAAAACAAGAAACGCATCTACCTGTAATGGTTGATGTTACGCATTCAACAGGAAGAAAAGACCTCTTGCTTCCTACTGCAAAAGCAGCACTTGCTATTGGTGCAGACGCAGTTATGGCTGAAGTACATCCAGATCCAGCAGTTGCGTTATCTGATTCTGCTCAACAAATGAACTTTGATGAGTTTAATTCATTTATGACTGCGTTAGAATCATCAGGGTTAATTAAACAAGCAGTGACACAATCTTAAATTATAATGATAAAAAGAAAAAAGGCGTTTTCGCGCTTTTTTTCTTTTTTTATTTGTTCCTCTATTACTTACTACCTGGATTCTCTTACTCAAATCCTTTGTTTAAAGTTTACTAAAAACGGGCACATTATTAATGGTAGCGCTTCAACTGTTTTCCATAAAAAAGAAAACTGTTTTTCATTTATGAAAATGTTTGTGATAATGAGCTTTTATATTGCACTAAATCTTTGTATATCGTATTCTTATAGGAAATAAGTTTGAAAAACAGAGTTTAGTGAACTTAATAATACACATTTGATAAAACATAAAAAGGAGGATAACTGCTGAAGTTTAGCAGGTAAAACATATGAATACAACCATTTATGATGTAGCAAGAGAAGCAGGCGTATCTATGGCAACAGTATCAAGAGTTGTTAATGGAAACCCAAATGTAAAACCAACAACAAGAAAGAAAGTTCTTGAGGCAATCGAACGTTTAGGGTATCGACCTAATGCTGTAGCTCGAGGATTAGCGAGTAAACGAACAACAACAGTAGGTGTAATCATTCCAGATATTTCAAGTATTTTCTTTTCGGAATTAGCGCGTGGTATTGAAGATATCGCAACGATGTACAAATATAACATTATCTTATGTAACTCAGATCAAAATAAAGACAAAGAAATTCATTTAATCAACACATTACTTGAAAAGCAAGTGGATGGAATTGTGTTTATGGGTGGAGAAATTACTGAAGAGCACGCAGAGCAATTTAAACGCTCGCCAGTACCGATTGTTCTAGCTGCAACGTTAGATAGTGAAAAGTCGTTTCCATCTGTTAATATTGACTACACAAAAGCGGCAGAAGACGTTATTCAGTTTTTAATTGATAAAGGTCATGAACGAATCGGTATGTTAAGTGGATCATTAGAAGATCCCATCAACGGCTATCAAAAATTCGCTGGCTATCGAAACGCTTTAGAGAAGAATAACATTGAGTTTGATGAGGACTTAATCGTCATTGGTGATTACTCATACGATTCAGGTATTGAAGCAATGGATTCTTTTGTAGAAGTTGAGAAGAAGCCAACAGCCATTTTTGCTTCAAATGACGAAATGGCTCTCGGTGTTATTCACGGTATTCAAGACAAAGGGTTACACGTTCCTGAGGATTATGAAGTGGTTGGATTTGACAATACGCGCTTAGCAACAATGGTTCGTCCTACATTATCAACTGTTGTTCAGCCGTTATATGATATCGGTGCTGTATCCATGCGTCTGTTAACGAAACTAATGAATAAAGAAGACGTATCAGAGTCGACTGTCACATTACCTCACCGTATTGAAAGCAGAGACTCAACAAAATAAAGAAAAATGATTGGCTGTCTGCCAATCATTTTTTTTCTTGTTCGCGTCGGATATGATAAAGTGCTTTATCGACAGTAAGTCGGTTTTTTTCGGTTATTTCGGTTCTACGTGGAATAACAGGAAAGGCTGGATCTGACCAAGTAGAAGGAAGAATTTCCGCAGCTTCTTTTTGCCATTGTTGCAGCCAAGATTTAGGAATCCGTTCCTCAGCAAGGTGAAGCTGATCAGTCATCGCTAGCCAAATATAGGACCAAGCTCTTGGAACTACACGCCACTTATCGTAGCCTCCCCCGCCAATCGCAACCCAGCGACCTTCACAATATTCATGTGCCAATTCATGCACAATGGCAGGAATTTCACGAAACGATTGAATAGAGAGGTGAAGGTGAGACAATGGGTCATAATAATGCGCATCCGCTCCATTTTGCGTTAAGATGATATCCGGGCGGAAAAAGGTCACAGCCTCTTTAAGTGATTCCCTATAGGCGTGAAGAAAGGAGTCATCTTCTGTGAAGGCATCTAATGGAATATTAATAGAATAACCAAAGCCTTCCCCAGACCCTTTCTCTGTCACATGACCGGTTCCTGGAAATAAATAACGGCCAGTTTCATGAATACTTAATGTACAAACATCAGAATCTTCATAGAAAGCCCATTGAACACCATCTCCATGATGGGCATCTGTATCAACGTAAAGTACGCGAGCGCCATATTTGCGTCGCATGTATTCAATCGCAATCGATGAATCATTGTAGACACAAAAACCAGATGCTCGTCCTCTAAAACCGTGATGCAAGCCTCCTCCAAGATGAAATGCATGCGCATATCCATCTCGTAGCACTGCATCACAGGCAGCAATTGTCCCTCCAACTAAGTAGGAAGAAGCTTCATGCATATGAGGAAAGACAGGCGTGTCTTCTGTTCCTAATCCAAATGTTTGCGCTTTAACCGTATCAAGTGACCCTTGCCCACCTTCTTTAACAGCTTCTATAAAGTTAGGATCGTGAATGTAGGCTAATTGTTCATCTGTTGCTCGCTCTGGTGAAATGATCTGTACACCCTCTAATGCACCGATTGACTCTAATAAAGAGTGGGTCAGTTGGAGCCTAAGAGGATGAAATGGATGAGTATCACTAAACTTGTACGGATACGCATCTGCCCCATAAATAAAGGCAGAACGTTCTTTCGTCATTACCGTTCACCTCCAATGGATGGGAGGGATGGTCCGTATACGTCATAGCCACTGTCAGCAAGCTTCTGAATGACTTTTCTTGGGTCGATCGTTTGTACACGAAAAGAAAGCATATGATAGTTTACTTTTTGACTTGGGTACGCCACAGCACTGACAATGTTCACACCAGCTTGTTTGAAAATAGTCGCTACATCTGCGAGCATTCCAGGATAATTTTGCACACATACTTCAATGACAGACGTAGGGCGGTCTGCACCAAGAAGTGCTGTCAAGCTGTACAGAATATCTGACTCTGAAATAATGCCTATTATACGTCCATTAGCGGTTATTGGTAAACAGCCAATCCGATGTTGATAGAATAATTTAGCCGTTTCTTGTACATCGTCATCTTCGTGAGCCGTTAAAACAGGCGACGCCATTATGGATGAAATCGGTTTCAAAAACACAGACTCATCTGTTTTCTGAGTTAAAATCGACGGGCGCACATCGCGTATATCTCGATCGGAAATGATCCCAATAACATTGTCATCATGATCGATAATTGGAATATGACGAATCGATTTTTGCTCCATTAAATCAATAGCGTCTTGAATTGAATGAGTTGAAGTAAGTGTATAAACGTTTGTACGCATAATAAGATGTAATTTCATTTGTGTACACCCTGCTTTCTAAGCAGAACGTAGCCCCCTCTCGTTCGTTAATACATAAAGCGGTTAACAAAACGAAGCTGATCAAACTGTTCCATAGAAGCTTGATCAATATTCGCACCAATACGTGCCATCAAACAATTAGCAGGATGAGAGCTAATTTCTGGGTCATCTGTAGCGAACCAAATCAGTCCACCTGCATTCATCATCTTTTCCATTACTTTACGATATTCCCAAACATCAAGACCGCTTCCTTTTAAATCCCAGTGCCAATAGTATTCTGTTGTTATAATGATATAGTTTTCCATTGCAGGATCTTTCATTGATATCTGAAGTAGCTGTTTTCCTAATCCATTTGCTCGATACTCAGGTGCAATTTCAATCGCACCAAGTTCAATTAGATTTTCCATCTTTCCTTCTGACCAGCGCTCAAGTGGGTCGGGGTAAACGAAGGTGACGTAACCGACAATTTTCTGATCGTCACGAATGACATTAATTCTTCCTTCAGGAAGTTCAGCTATTTCGATTAGTGCTTTTTTTTGCGCTTCAGCAGGGCGAAAAGAAACGAGTGCTTCATGATAGTCTAATGCTTCAATTTCATTTGGTTGTAATGGGCCTTCTAAATAAAGCGTTTTCGACTGAAAAGAGAAAGGTTCTCTAACAAACTTTTTTGGATGGTCCATAGCTTCACCTCAATTAAACATTCTTCCCAACCAGTATACTACAGATCAAGTCTAACGTCTTTTCTTATCGTTAAAGGATTAGAAATTGACTAGCACTTCTGAAAGTTATTAAGATGAATCAATTGAAATCGAGACGTTTCTTGTATATAATAAACTCAATTAGAGAAGGAGAGGTGTGAAGCTATTATGAAAGCGCTTCCTGTTATTGATGGACAATATAACCTGAAAAATTATGAAGAAGCAAAAGAACAATTTAATTGGGATCAAGTAAAACAAGCATTCTCTTGGAATGAAACAGGAAAAATGAATATAGCCTATGAAGCCATTGACCGCCACGCTGAAAATGGGAAAGCGGATCAAATTGCGCTTTACTATAGTGACGCACGTCGAGATGAACGCTATACATTTAAAGAGTTAAAAGCATATTCCAACAAAGCAGCAAATGTGTTGAAAGAAGCGGGTGTAGAAAAAGGAGACCGTGTATTTATTTTTATGCCAAGATCTCCTGAACTTTATTTTGCGCTTCTTGGTGCAGTCAAATTAGGTGCGATTGTAGGCCCATTATTTGAAGCGTTTATGGAGGGAGCTGTTAAGGATCGCCTTGAAGACAGTGGCGCTAAAGTACTTGTAACAACGCCTACATTACTAGAGCGTGTGCCGTTTAACGATTTACCGCAGCTCGAAACGGTTCTTGTTGATGATAAAAAGTATGAAGATAACGGCGCGTTTCTTCAATTTAATAAACGGTTAGACGAAGCATCAGATGAATTAGAAGTAGAATGGGTGGATAAAGAAGATGGACTTATTCTTCATTACACATCTGGTTCAACAGGAAAACCAAAAGGTGTTTTACATGTTCACGAAGCAATGGTACAACACTACCATACGGCTAAAATCGTACTTGACTTAAAGGATGATGATATTTATTGGTGTACAGCGGATCCCGGTTGGGTAACAGGTACATCTTACGGAATTTTCGGTCCTTGGCTTGCTGGTGTGACGAATGTGGTACGTGGCGGACGTTTTTCTCCAGATGATTGGTATGAGACGATTCAACGTTATCATGTAACCGTTTGGTATAGTGCACCAACTGCATTTAGAATGCTTATGAGTGCAGGGGATGAGCTTGTGAAGAAATACGATCTTTCTTCATTACGCCATGTATTAAGTGTTGGTGAGCCTCTGAATCCTGAGGTTGTCCGTTGGGGGAAAAATGTCTTCGATCTTCGTATTCACGATACGTGGTGGATGACGGAAACAGGTGCTCAAATGATTTGTAACTATCCAGCAATGGAAATTCGTCCAGGTTCAATGGGGAAACCAATTCCAGGTGTTTACGCGGTCATTGTTGATGATCGAGGGAATGAACTACCTCCAAACCGGATGGGGAATTTAGCCATTAAAGCTGGCTGGCCGTCGATGATGCGTTCCATTTGGAATAACGAACCGAAGTTTAAGAGTTATTTTGAAGTAGCAGGCTGGTATATCTCTGGTGATTCAGCATATATGGATGAAGATGGTTATTTCTGGTTCCAAGGAAGAATTGACGATGTCATTATGACAGCAGGTGAACGTGTTGGTCCATTTGAAGTTGAAAGCAAACTTGTGGAACATCCAGCAGTTGCTGAAGCTGGAGTAATTGGTAAACCAGACCCCGTTCGTGGTGAAATCATTAAAGCATTCATAGCTTTACGTGATGGTTATGAAGTAACAGACGATTTAAAAGAAGAGATTCGTCAATTTGTGAAAAATGGTTTAGCTGCCCATGCGGCACCGCGGGAAATGGAGTTCCGTTCTTCTTTACCTAAGACGCGCAGTGGTAAAATTATGCGTCGTGTGTTAAAAGCATGGGAACTTGATTTACCGACTGGTGATCTATCGACAATGGAAGATTAATCAAAAAAACCATCCAACTAGTTGGATGGTTTTTGCTCGTTTATTCTTCTTCATCGTCGGCTGAATCTTCTTCTTCGTCTGTAGTTCCCTCGTCTGTATCATCATCATCTTCATTTTCATCTTCATTGTCTTCATCTTCGTTAGAACTATCGTTTTCTTCTTCGCCGTCGTCAGAAGAGCTGTCATCGTCTTCATCATCATCATCATTATCATTTTCACGACGTTCGTCTCTTTCTCGTTTGCGTAATTCATCCAGCTGTTTTTGAACCGTGCTTTTTAATTCACTTTGGAAAGGGGACAAACCATCGATTCGAGACAATAGGTTGTTATTATAAAGATCCGTTGTGACTAAACCTTCTTCGTCACAAATGGCGTTTGAAGAACCACCTGTCAACCCACACACGCGACGTTCGGTTAACCCACTAGGACGCTGAAACCTCGTTCCTTCAGCCGTCATTAAGCTTGGTTTTACACTGTACGCTGCATTGGCAATGTTGGCCCAAATATTTTGCGTACGCTCACCAGTACCCATTCCGTTGTAGCGTTCTAACAATGGTACTTGTTTGCTGCCTGTATAGCCATTCCAAACACCAAGAGAGACATAAGGGTTTGACGCAACAAACCATGAGTCAATATTCTCATTAGATGTACCTGTTTTACCTGCCCAGTCTGCGCTAAAGTTTAGTAAGCCTGGAACTCGACTAGCTGTTCCGCCACTAGTACTGACGACATCACGCATCATATCGACGAGTAAGTAATTTGATTGTGGGCTAATGTAGTCAAACTCTTTCTTTTCGTGTTCGTACACAATTTCTCCATCGTATGTTTCAATTTTCTCAATCATGTATGCTTCAGGTCGTTTACCATCGTTCGCAAAGGCAGAGTAGGCAGAGACAATTTGTTCTACGGTTGCCCCGCCACCGCCGATAGCAGCTGTTTCAACTGTTGACATATTGGTAACGCCTGAGGATTGAATTAAGTGCTGTTTTAATTCCTCTGGTACGTGCCACCATGCTTTAATGGCAGGTACGTTGCGGGAACGCTTTAAAGATTCACGAAGCGTAATATTCCCATCATGACTATTATCATAGTTGTTAATTGGTACTCCATCTACTCTACGATTAGTCGGCGTATCTGGAATGACAAGCCCTGGTTGGGTCACCCCTGCTTCCAAAGCACCGGCAAACGGTAGAATGGGTTTAATCGTTGAACCAGGTGAACGTAAACGAGTCGTATAATTTAACTGATTATCTAAATTTTCTTCCCGTCCGCCAACGAAACTAAGAATGGCTCCTGTGCGATTATCAATCAAAACGGCACCGACTTCTTCTGGGTCCCCATTGCCATTATTCGGACCGAAATAATAATCAGAATTGCTGGCAGCATCGTTCATTGCGCTATATAAGTCTTCATCAATGGTTGTAGTAATTTTATACCCGCCATTTTCAATTCGATTTTGTACAGTACCGCGCATTTCTTCTTCCTCTAAACTTTGGGCGCTGGCACTAAGCTGATCCCACCCTTCAAAGGACTCTTTCTCTACAGCAAGCAGTGCTTCTGTTGCCCGCTCAAGAATTTCAGATGTTAACCGCGGGTGTCTAGCCATTGGGTCCGGAGCATATTCGATAAAATCAGCGGCAAGGTCATAGTCAAGGGCTTCATCACGCTGCTCTTGGTCAATGTATCCACTCTCATACATCCGGTTAAGGACTGTGCGGAAGCGATTAAAGCCTGGACGTAAGCCATCTTCATCTTTCACATCTGCATCGCCTGTAAATGGTGTGTAGCCGAATGGACTTTGTGGCATACCAGCTAAATAAGCTGATTGGGCTAAATTTAACTCAGACGCAGCTACGCCAAAAATGCCCATTGAAGCCGCTTGAATGCCTTCTACATTTCGACCTGAAGCATTTCGTCCAAATGGAACTACATTTAAGTAAGCTTCTAAAATTTCGTCTTTTGACATGAAGTGTTCTAGTCGCATGGCAAGCATAATTTCAGTTGCTTTCCGATCAAACGACACTTCGTTAGAAAGGACTTGTTGTTTAATCAATTGCTGAGTAAGCGTACTTCCACCAGTTTGCACCGACGAATTTGCGATTTCTTGCATCGTAGCGCGAAGCAGCGCTTTTGGAACAATGCCTTCGTGTTCGTAAAAATGTTCATCTTCCGTTGCAACAATAGCCCATTTCACTTCATCAGCTATGTCATCTAATGTCACAATGTCTCGCTCAACATCACTTCGTATTTTTCCTAAATAGACATCGTTAGCTAAATAGATCTCACTCGTTTCTGTTAGAGACCCTACGTGGGTGCGTAATTCTTCTTCTGAGTAAGGTTGTTCATCATGAACGAGAGATGCAAAATAACCGGCTGCTGTTCCACCAGCTAATAGAACGAGTAAAAACCCGACGATAAGTGCAACAAGTAGTAAATTCCAAAGTACTTGGTAGGTAATGCCTACCTTACGAAAAAAATGAATGTCGGCAAGCTTTTGATTCACTTGCTCAAAGGATTTTCTTACATGTAATAGAAAAGATTTCATTGTTTCCCCCCTATAAAGGTGAGTATACCATAAATGAGAATACGGGCATACACGTTCTGTTGACTTTAAAAACGAGGTATGATAAAACTAAGTTTATATTTAGTATACAAGCGTTGAAAAGCCGAAGTATGCCTATGATGTTGTAGTCAGTAGAGAGTTAGCGGGCGGTGAAAGCTAGCACATGTCATGAGCAGAATTACAGCTGGGAGCTTTCTTTGTGTTTACCACAAAGACGGGAAAACCGTTATCGTTAGAGTGGAAGGCTTATTCTGCCTTCAACAAGGGTGGTACCGCGACGAATGTTCGTCCCTTTTTGGGAGGAGCTTTTTTTGTGTTCAAAAATAGAGGAGGAAGAGACATGTCAGAAGAAAATCAGTTAACCGCTGAGCAAATAAATCGAGTAAATGAGCAAGTTGAAACGCTAATGCGTGGGGTTGTAGAAATTGTGCCAGAAGAAGCATTTCGCAAAAAAATTGAAAAGAGTGTGCGCACAGGTAAGCCTCTTAACATTAAATTAGGCATGGATCCATCTGCGCCTGACGTGCATATTGGTCACACCGTTGTGCTTCAAAAGCTACGTCAGTTTCAAGAATATGGTCATCATATTCAATTGCTAATTGGTGATTTCACAGGTAAGATCGGAGATCCAACTGGAAAATCAGAAACACGTAAAGTGTTAACAGATGAGCAAGTAAAACAAAACGCACAAACCTATGTAGAGCAATACGGCAAAATCTTAGATATGGATAAAACGGAAATTCTTTATAATTCACACTGGTTATCAGAACTGAAGTTTGAAGATGTGTTAAATTTAGCTGGCCAAATGACAGTTGCTCGTATGCTAGAGCGAGAAGACTTTAATAAGCGTTATAAATCTGGTCAAGCGATTTCTGTACACGAGTTTTTCTACCCACTTATGCAAGGATATGATTCTGTGGCAATGGATACAGATATTGAAGTGGGTGGTACAGATCAAACGTTTAATCTTCTGATGGGCAGGCAGTTACAAGATGCGTACGGTAAAGAAAAGCAAGTCATGATGACACTTCCTCTGATTGAAGGGTTAGACGGTGTTCGCAAAATGTCAAAGTCATTGAACAACTATATTGGTATTGACGAAGCGCCAAATGAAATTTTTGGTAAATCGATGTCCATTCCAGATGAGTTAATGGCGAAATACTTTAAGCTTGCGACGGACGTTCCGATGGAAGAAGTAGAAGCCATTGAAGCAGGATTGAAAGATGGCTCCGTTCATCCTCGTGATGCGAAAATGCGTCTCGGACGAAAGTTAGTTGAAATGTACCATGGCGAAGAAGCAGCAAAAGAAGCACAACATTATTTTGAGACAGTCTTTCAAAAACGAACGCTACCAACGGATTTACCTGTTGTAGATTGGAATGGTGACAAAGACGTATCCATTATTGATTTACTTGTTGAGTTGAAACTTCAAAACTCAAAAGGAGAAGCGCGTCGTATGATTCAAGGTGGCGGCGTCAAGATTAATGAAGAAAAGCAAGATGACATAAAGATGATCGTTTCAGTGGAAAACGATATGATTGTCCAAGTTGGAAAGCGGAAATTCGCGAAATTACGTCTAGTATAAGAATTAGCTGTGATGCATGCGAAAAAAAAACGTCTACCTTTATCAGGCAGACGTTTTTTACGTGCTTATTAACGAGAATACCACTCAACGATAAGTGCTTCTGTGATTTCAGCAGGAAGTTCAGAACGCTCAGGAAGACGCGTGTACGTTCCTTCAAGCTTTTCTTCGTCAAATGATACATACGCTGGAGTGAAGTCATTTACTTCTAAAGACTCTTTCACTGCAGTTAGGTTGCGAGAACGCTCACGAAGAGAGATCGCTTGACCAGGCTTTACGCGGTAAGATGGGATATCTACACGAGAGCCATCTACCATTACGTGACCGTGGTTAACAAGTTGACGAGCTGCACGACGTGTGCGAGCAAGACCTAAACGGTAAACAAGATTGTCTAAACGAGACTCAAGAAGAATCATGAAGTTTTCGCCGTGGATACCAGACATTTTGCCAGCATCATTAAAGATACGAACGAATTGACGCTCATTAACGCCATACATATGACGAAGCTTCTGCTTTTCTTGAAGCTGAAGCGCATATTCAGAAAGTTTTTTACGTTGGTTTGGACCGTGTTGACCTGGAGCGTAAGGACGCTTCGCAAGCTCTTTTCCAGTGCCGCTTAGTGAAACACCAAGACGACGAGATAATTTCCAAGATGGACCTGTATAACGAGACATAAGTAGTCTCCTCCTTGTTATTTTGATTTGCAAAATAACAACCTGTCTGACAATC
This sequence comes from Shouchella hunanensis, assembly GCF_028735875.1. GTDB lineage: Bacteria > Bacillota > Bacilli > Bacillales > Bacillaceae_D > Shouchella > Shouchella hunanensis. The sequence goes on along the minus strand of NZ_CP117834.1, from coordinate 327,987 downwards.
TCTGAATGTAAGTTATTCCATTTTCATGCACCTTCGCTTCGACAGCTAGAAGTTACACAGTGCACCTCATACCTTGCAGCCGCGAGGAATGGAATAAAACAAACAACAGCTTGTCTCGGCTGTCTTTCACACCGAATAATCATACTTAACATTTGTTTAAAAGTCAAGGTTTGCTTTCAAGTATGGCTCTATTGTTGCAACGAAACGCTCTAAGTAGAGTTGATCTTCCTCCGTAAAGCGATTTTTTAGTGGGCTATCAATATCCAACACGGCAATTACCTTTCCATCATGACACACTGGAACAACAAGTTCCGAATTTGATGCTGCATCACAGGCAATATGACCTGGGAAGGTGTGAACATCTGCAACCCTCATCGTTTTATTCTCAGAAACGGCTGTACCGCAAACCCCTTTACCAATAGCGATGCGAGTACAGGCAGGTAATCCTTGAAAAGGACCTAAAACGAGTTCAGTTTCGTTTACTATATAAAAACCGACCCAGTTTATATCCGTTAAAAATTGACCAAGCAAGGCACTCGCATTTGCATAATTTGCAAGCGTGCTTTTTTCATCCTCTAGTAGTGCTTTTGCTTGTTTTAAAAGCAATTCATATGCTTCTTGTTTATTGTTGGAATATGAGCTTGTTGAAAACATGACAGATTCTCCTTTTATGATACAATAATCGCCTTTTTATCACGGTATTTGTCTAAAAATATTTGGTCTATATTTGGATTCTTTAACAGGAGCTTGTAAGAGCAAGTCGAATACAGAAGTAAGGGAAAAGGTTTTGTGCAATCAACTCTTATCGGAGGGGATCCAAATGAGTGATCAAACAAAAGATTCTATTAAGCTTGCTGCGACGCGGCTCTTTTATACGAATGGTTATCATGGTACGTCCGTTCGAGATATTGCCAAAGAAGCTTCGGTTAATTCTGCTTTAATTTCGTATTACTTTGGTGGAAAACACGTATTATTTGAAACCTTACTCATTGAATTTTTTGAAGGCTACATTCATTCTATAGAAGAAGCCATGCGCACATCAGATGGCGACCTACAGCAAGTATTATCTCACTTATTTAAACGAGTCTTTACGTATCAACAATCTTGCCATTTACTTGCACGAATGGCGCATCGAGAAATGACAATGGACTCTACCCTCGTACGCGAAGTGATGAGTACGTACTTGAGAAAAGAGCAATTTCTTTTAGAGCAAGTTATTCAGGTCCACCTTAATGCGAAGCAAGTGAAAAGAGTACCAATAGATTTGACCGTTCTTCACTTACGAAATATGTTAACACTACCATTTTCATCTCCGCAATATTTAAAAGAACTCTTTTTAGTTGCGCCAGACGATCATCTGTTTATGAGACGATATGTGACCCATGCCGAGCAATGGATGAGATCGTTATTAGAGACAAGGGATGTTAAGCGACTTCATTTAGTTAGAAGTTAGGGAAGCAAAGCGTCATATCCACTTTTTAAACCAGCTACAGTGTGGGCATCAGATCCGTAAATAAGTGGGATGCCCATCTCTTTAGCCGTCTTCGCAATAAAAAGAGGAGGGTAGGTTTCTTGGCAGTCAGGCTTTATGATGCCTGCACCGTTATAGTCCAATTCAAGACCCTGCGCCCGAACTTCTTTTAGTATATGCATCCACTCTGTTTCAAAAGAATGACTAGCTGGGTACCGCAGTTGATATTTTCTACATAATGTCATATGCCCAATCCGTTTTGGTTTAAAAGAGCCTAGTGAAGCTTCGATGGACAATTGCACGGTTTTATAATAAAGATGATATAAAGCGTCTACGCCACCAATTTTTTCTGCAAGGGACCAGAAGCCATCAGCACTGTAGTCTAAGCAATGATAACCGTTAGTCGTTTGTAAGAAGTGCACCGATAACAGACTGTCTTCTAAATAGGGTCCGAGTTCGTTAAGGATAGCGGTCGTTTCCTTCTCAAAACCAACAATATAATCAACTTCCAAACCAGCGAGTATGCGCAACGATTTGGCGTAGTCGTTTTTTAACTGTTTTATTGTAGCAAAATAAGTAGGAACATCGTCCCAACGCATCGCACTGTCTTGGGCTGGGGTAGGGTCTTTAAAACCCTCAGGAAGGGGAGCGTGCTCTGTAAATGAAAGCTGAGTAATCCCTTGTTTAATGGCTTCTTCACAATAAGAAGCCATTGCGTCTGCCGATCCATGCGGACAATAAGGTGTGTGGACATGCCCATCTAGCATTTTTATCGAAAACCTCCTTCGTCTGTGTATAACAATTCAATCGGTTTTAGGTAGTGCGAAAATTGTCTTGAAGTGATCTGTTGAATCTGCACACAAACTGTCGCTTTCATGATATTATAATACGTATTAGAAAACGGATAAACTAGAAAATTAGCAGAGGATGAAAGAGCTTGTCGGAAGGGAGTCTCCAGTGGATATTATTATTGGTATCGTTGTCGTCTTACTAATTGTGATTGTAATTGGTACAGTTGCTGGAATGTTAATTAGGCGAACAATACATAAATCAGTCGATGAATTAGATAATCGAAAAAACCAAATACTTAATCGGAATATTTCAGAGGAAATTTCAAAAGTGAAAAAGCTGAAAATGTCTGGGGAAACAGAACAGAAATTTGAAAGCTGGCGAAAAGACTGGGACGAAATTCTTGAGTCTATTCTCCCTAGCATTGAAGAACAACTTATTGAGGTTGAAGAATTAGCCGGTAAATACCGAATTACAAAAGCGAAAGACCAGCTAAAATGGGTAGAAAATCGACTTCTGTCTGTTGAGCAGCAGCTTGATTTAATGGTAGAGGATATTGATAAGCTCGTTTCTGCAGAAGAAAAGAATCGCAGTGAAATTGCAGTAATAAAGGAGCTTTACCAAACGCTGTCTGCCGAATTATTAAAGAAACGAGGCTCGTTTGGTGAATCGATTAAAGCCCTTGATGAAGAGATGAGTCATGCTAAACAAGCATTACTAGCTTTTGAAGAATCGACACAAAATGGAAGCTACCTGCAAGCAAGAAAGCAGCTTCTGCAAATTAAAGACTCCCTTTATATTCTAAATGAGAAGATGGAACGCATCCCTCATCTTCTTATGCAAGTTCGTTCTACACTTCCTGGTGAATTATCAAATTTGCAATTAGGTATTAAAGAAATGGAAGAAGATGGTTATCACCTTGAGACATTTTCTTTTGGATCAAAAATCTCCATGCAAAAAGAAGAAATTGATGAGGCGTACATAGCATTAAAAGAATTAAATGTGGATGAAGCGGCAGCAGCGCTTGAATCGCTTCAAACAGAAATTGATGAAATGTATGAAACCCTTGAAAAGGAAGCGAATTATAAAAGCAAGCTGTTAGCGCAAGTTCCAGCTTTAAAAGCCCAAGTGGAAAAAGCCTATCAAAATATGAAACAGCTTATTGATGAAACAACGCAAGTGGAAAAAAGCTATATGATTGCAGCGGAAGAAATTCAGCTTCAACAAACATTGCAAAAAAACTTACGGAATGTGCAGAGCCAGCTAACGCTTATTATGGATGTGTTTGAAAATCGAAAACAATCGTTTTCTTCTATTTTTGAAATGACAGAAGAATGGCGAAAACAAATGGAAGAGCTTTCTAACGGGATTGAAGAAAGTATCGACCGTTTAAGAAGACTGCGAAAAGACGAAATACAGGCCCAAGAAACAGTTAGTCAGTTGCGAGAGCTAGTGCTTGAATCGAAGCGATTGCTTTATAAAAGTAATTTACCAGGTGTTCCTGTTACGTACTTAGAAGCATTAGATGAAGCGGAAGGAAAAATCAACAAAGCAATTGAAGGTCTTGAATCGTTTCCTCTCGAAATGACAGAAGTAGAAGCTCTCGTTCAAGATGCCGTAAGAGTCGTTGAAAAAAACAGTGCTGCCATTAAAGAAATGGTTGAAACCGCACAAATGGCAGAGCTTGCCATTCAATATAGTAATCGTTATCGAGGACAGGATGATACTGTTCGAAAAGAGCTTGACGAGGCAGAACAAGCTTTTCTAGAATACGATTACGAAAAAGCACTCTCCATTGTCCAACAAGCTGTTCAACGCTACGAACCAGATTTACTTAATAAAGTGACAAAACATCTTTCAGCTTAAACGAAGACACTTCAAGTGGCTTCGTTTTTTTTGTCTGCACAAACAACGTATCTATGCTAAGATTAGCTGTGATTATACAGCGTTTATAGGTTAAAGGAGTTTGTTACATGATTTATCTTGACAATAGTGCAACAACAAAACCTTATCCAGAGGTCTTAACATTATATACAACGATTTCTTCGCAGTACTTTGGAAACCCCTCATCGCTCCATTCAGTAGGAATGGAAGCGGAGCAGGTATTGAACCACGCAAGAAAGAAAATAGCCCACTTTCTTTCTTGTCAGAAAGAACAGCTACTCTTTACAAGTGGCGGTACAGAAGCCAATGTGTTAGCAATTAAAGGCATTGTGACAAAAGAAAAGAGTGCACATATGATTACGACAACTGTGGAGCACGCGTCTGTTTATGAAACGGTTCGACAACTAGAAGATGCAGGTCATGAAGTGACATATCTTCAAGGAGATGCTTTTGGGAGAGTAACGGTTGAGCAAGTGAAAGATGCCATTAAGAAGAACACGGTGCTTGTTAGCATCGGCCATGTGCAAGGTGAGTTAGGAACGATTCAACCCATTCAGGAACTAGCGGAGATGTTATCAGCTTATCCACGAATACAGTTCCACGTTGATGCTGTGCAAAGCTTGCTAAAAGTCCCGATTGGCTCACTTTCCAACATAGATTTAATGACGTTATCGTCTCATAAAATTCATGGTACAAATGGAACAGGGCTGTTGTATGCGAAAAACCCTTCTCTAGTGAAGCCTATCCTATATGGCGGTGGGCAAGAACAATCTCTTCGGCCCGGTTCAGAACACGTAGCAGGTATCGCTTGTTTCGCAAAAGCTCTTGAAATGGGAGCATCGGTTGCGAATAAAGAGCAAGAGCGTCTACTTTCTTTGCGAAAGCTAGTCATACACGAACTTGAGCAAATAAAAGGTGTGTTCATCAATTCGCCGGTTAGCAATAGTGCGCCACATATTTTAAATGTGTCCATTCCAGCGATCAAAGCGGAAGTACTCGTGCAATCCCTTTCTCAAGAAAAAATATACGTTTCAACTCAATCAGCATGCTCAACAAAAACAGGTGCTCCAAGCCGAATTCTATTAGGTGCAGGGCATGATCGGCAGCGTGCGGAAACGGCAATACGAATCAGTTTGTCTTTTTTAACAACGGAAGAAGAGATGACCACGTGTATAAAGGCACTAAAGCGACTCGTTCCAAAACTTCAGGAGGTAACATAATGAATATCGATCATATTGTTGTGCGTTACGGAGAACTAGCATTAAAAGGGAAAAATCGGAGTCATTTTGAAAAGCTTCTCCTTGCCAACATTCGTAAAGTATTAAAGCCGTTTCCAGGTGTAACGGCAAAACGAATTCAAGGGAGAATTATTGTTCATTTACATGGTGCTGACGAAACACCCATTCAAGAAGCATTAAAAAATGTTTTCGGTATTTATTCCTTTAGTTTAGCCATGCAGGTGGAGAATGACGTCGACACGATTAAAGAAGGAGCCCTTTTTTTTATTGAAAAACTTCATCCGAATGTTAAAACGTTTAAAGTCTCAGCTAGGCGTGCGAACAAAGGATTTCCGGTTCAATCTCAACAACTTAACCATCTAATCGGTGGACATATCTTGCGCGCTCTAGACGGAGCCATAAAAGTAGATGTTCATCAACCTGAACTCGAACTATCCATTGATGTGCGTGATGCAGGTACGTATATTACTGGTGGGGCAATAGAAGCAGCAAAAGGACTTCCAGTTGGAGCGAGTGGAAAAGTGTTGCACATGTTATCTGGAGGAATCGATTCACCTGTTGCAGCACATATGTTAATGGGACGTGGCGCCCAAATTGAAATGCTTCATTTTCATAGTCCACCATATACGAATGAACGAGCAAAACAAAAGGTACTCGATTTAACAAAAGAATTAACGAAATACGGGACAAGCATTAAGGTGCACCTTGTTCCATTTACAGATATTCAAACACATATCCATAAAGAGGTTCCCTCTAATTATGAGATGACTATTATGCGTAGAATGATGTTACGAATTGCAGATGCGTTTGCTCAGAAGAACGGAATTTTAGCAATTTCAAATGGGGAAAGCCTTGGACAAGTGGCATCGCAAACGTTGCAGAGTATGAATACGATTAATGAAGTTACGACATTGCCTGTTATTCGTCCTTTAATTGCGATTGATAAAGAAACGACCATTGCTTATGCAAAGCGTATTGGTACGTATGAAACATCAATTCTGCCTTACGAAGATTGCTGTACCATCTTCTTACCAACAGACTCCAAGACAAAGCCGAAACGAGAAGGGGCCGCAAAATTTGAGCAATATGTGGAGATTGAAAAAAAATGTGAGGACGCCTTAAATAGGATTGAGACAGTTCATATCAACGCTTATGAAGGCAGTTCTTCAGTCGAAAATTTATTTTAAAAAATTTCCAGTGATTTTGTATGTATGTTATTTCCTCTTTCGCACATTCTAGAAGTACCGAAGGAGGTGAAACAACATGGCAAACACAAACAACTTAGTAGTACCTGGTGTACAACAAGCTCTTGACCAAATGAAATACGAAATCGCTAGCGAATTCGGAGTAAACCTTGGTCCTGATTCAACTGCTCGTGCTAACGGATCTGTAGGTGGTGAAATCACTAAACGTCTTGTAGCTCAAGCTGAACAACAAATGGGTGGATATCAAAAATAATTTCATATTCATGGCTAGGAGCAGGATTCCCTGCTCCTTTTTCATGTTCTCATTTGATGTCTAATGCTATACTTAGTACAAAAAGGAGGAGGAGAATGGGAACACTTCTTTATAATGCAGTCGTCTACACGATGGAAGTAGAAGGAGAGCAAGTAGAGGCACTTTACATAGAAAATGGAAAAATTATCGATTGTGGTACGTCAAAGCATTTAGTTGAAAAGTGGTCTAGGCACGCTTCAAGCACGAAAAATCTTAATGGCGCTTTTATTTATCCGGGCTTCGTAGATAGCCATCTTCATTTAATTGCTCACGGACAAAAGCTACTTCGAGTAGATTTATCGCAGTCTACTAAGGAAGATGCGTTAGCAAAATTAAAAGCGATATGTGTGCAAGAAGGGGAATGGATTGAAGCGTTAGGTTGGAACGAACATAATGATCCAAATCATGCGTTACTAACAGTGACCGATTTAAACAAGATTAGCGTAAAGCATCCTCTATTTGTTATGCGTATTTGTCGTCATGCAGCTATTGTGAATCAAACGGTTCTTGATTTAGCTGGAATTAACCGCCATACGCCAGATCCAGATGGTGGGAAGATTGAGCGAGATGAACATGGAAATCCGAATGGAATTTTGCATGATGCTGCAGTACACTACGTCCAAGCTTTAATGCCACCACTAGCAAAAGCTTCAATTAAAAAAGCGCTTCAGATGGCGATTGATGATTGCCATGCGAAAGGGTTAACAGGAGGTCATAGTGAAGATCTTCATTATTACAACGGTCTCGCTGAAACATTGGATATCTACCAAGAAGTTGTGAATGTGCAAAAGCCGTTCCGTGCTCATTTACTCATTCATCACGAAGAACTGTCTGCGTATGACGCATCGCCGTATACACAGCAACAAACCATAAGCCCTTATATAGAGCTGGGAGCGTTAAAGATTTTTGCAGATGGTGCTCTTGGTGGCAGAACAGCAGCATTAAGTGAGCCTTATGAAGATGATCCGAGTACATCTGGACTGTTAATTCATAACCAAACTGCTCTTCATGACTTGGTTTGCCAAGCTAGAAAACGACAGCTAGCAGTAGCTATTCACGTTATTGGCGATCAAGCCTTGGCATTATCGTTAACCGCAATTGAACAAAATGAAAAAAGTAAGAAGCGTGATCGACTTATTCATGTTCAAGTAGCTAGAGAAGATTTATTGCAACGCATGGCAAAATTGCCAATTGTTATTGACGTGCAGCCACATTTTGTTGTGTCTGATTTTCCTTGGGTAGAAGAGCGGCTTGGGGAAAAGCGAATGTCGTTTTCCTTTGCGTGGAAAACGCTGATAGAAGCTGGAATTCATTGTGCAGGGGGCTCTGACGCACCAATTGAACCCATCGAACCTTTAAAAGGGATGCATGCGGCCATTTATCGAAAGAACAATCAAGGTACTTATAACGTAAAAGAAGCATTAACTCCCTATGAAGCAGTAGCGCTATTCACAATAGGAAGCGCCTATGCCATTGAAAAAGAAGCAACAAGAGGAAAAATCAAGGTTGGCTATGACGCGGACCTGACAATACTTGATCGAGATCTTTTTAGAGGAGGAGAAGAAGCATTTATGAAAGCAAGTGTGTTGGAAACGATTGTAAATGGGTATACGGTTTATGAAAAAGGAGGAGTAACAGAATGAAAGCAAGAAGATGGATAGCATTAGGAATTGGAGCCTTTGTTCTATTGTTTACACTGATTACCACCATTTCAGTGGCATTTAATACATATTCAGCACCCGTTCTTGGAGGGGCTGACCAAACCATTGTAAGTGATGGCGATCCTAGTGGACAAATTGCATTACTTGAAGTGACTGGTCCTATCATTGATACAGGAGAACCAGGTTTATTTGATACAGGCGGTTACGATCACGCTGCTTTTTTAACAGATCTTGATACAGCAATGACAGACCGTGATGTACAAGGAATCATTTTGTCTGTCGACACACCTGGTGGCGGTATATTAGAATCTGCAGAAATTCACCGAGCCATCGTTGAAATGAAAGAACAAACAGATAAACCTGTATATGTAGCAATGGGCGGTATGGCCGCATCGGGAGGCTACTATATTGCCGCACCGACGGATCGGATATTTGCAACGCCACAAACATTAACAGGCTCAATAGGTGTTATTATGAGCTCGTACAATGTATCTGAACTACTCGACAATATTGGTATTGAAGAGCAAGTATACAAGAGTGGTCCGTACAAAGATATTCTTTCTCCAACTAGAGAGCCACTTGAAGAGGAAGATGAAATTATTCAAGCGATTGTCGATGAATACTATGATGAATTTGTAGATGTGATTGCTCAAGGTCGCGATATGGCAGAAGATCGTGTACGTGAACTTGGGGATGGCCGTATTTATACAGGCAGACAGGCGTTGGAAGAAGGATTAGTCGATGAATTAGGCTCGTTAGAAGATGCCATTACTGCTATGCGTGAGGAATTAGGAAGTAATTATCAAGTCGTATCAAACGATGAATTTTTGAATTTCGGAAACTTATTTGGATTGACGTTGCAGCAATTGTTTGGGAATGATAGCCCGATAAAAATTGACTTTAATCAGCCAAAGCCATACTACATGTACAATCATGAATGAGGTGTGAATAAATGGAGTATACAACAGGATCAGTTCGATTAAAACGACACCTTAGACCAGCAGATGCCACCGAAATTATTGAAGAAGAGGCGCAACCCCATACCTATCGTTATGCTGGGTTTTGGATGCGATTTTGGGCATTTATAGTTGATTTATTAATAATTACAGGCTTAAACGGTGTGCTCGTTAGTACATGGGTTCCGCTCATTGCAGACGGAGACTCACGGTGGGCATTTTTTGCGACGGTCTTCTTACTACCGAGTGTTCTTTACGCTATTGTTTTCTTTCTTTACTTTGCGTTAATGACCCGCTATTTTCAACAAACGCTAGGAAAAATGATTTTTGGCATACGCGTCATATCATCTAATGGAGCAAAACTAACGTGGAGTCAATTGTTTTTTAGAGAAGGGGTAGGACGTTTCTTACAACATGCCCCTCTTTTAGGAAATATTAATGGGCTTGCTTACATTGTTGTTGCATGTACACCAAAGAAACAAGGAATACATGATTTATTTGCCGAAACGTATGTTGTCCATATTGATTAAACCAGCTAAATCATTAGCTGGTTTTTTTTTATTTAGTTGAGCATAGTAAAGGAAAGGAGGCGGTCTTATGCTTATTTGGATTGTACTACCACTAATCATTCTTTTAGTCATCTTACTGATTGTTTTATTTATACCAATTAAAATACATATCCGCTATGCTCATCACCAGCAGGATGATTTATTAACGTTGTACGTATACGTTATAGGACTGAAAGTCTATACGTTGGAAGTGCCTGTTATTCATGTGAATGCTTCAACGCAAACTGTTACAGTGGAAGAAGAAGAGGACTCGATCTTTAACGATAAGAAAAAGAAAAAAAAGTGGGGGATTGAAAGTCTTAAGAAATACATCAAAATGGCTAAACGATTAGCGGCACATTTTCCGAAACTAAAGCAATTGGCGTACCGCTTTTTAGGGAAAGTTACATGCAAACATGTGACGTGGAAAACAGAGTTCGGAACAGGGGACGCTGCGAAAACCGCGCAGCTAGCCGGACTGATCTGGACAATAAAATCAATGTGTTTAGGATGGGTACAGACGAAAGTGAATTGGAAGGGGGAAAAAAGACTGGAAGTAACGCCACATTTTCAAATGAAAGGATATCGAATGTTTCTATCGTGCATAGTCACCTTTACATTGTGGCACGCTATGACTACATTGCTGTTGTTAGTAATCAGTTACAAAAAAATTGAAAAGCGTTTTGAACCGGCTTCAGGTGGAGAACGTTATTTTACTCAATAAAGGAGCATACGTGAAATGGAACATCCTATTCAAGGCTTAATGAAGACTGCTATGGAAAACATTAAAGCAATGGCAGATGTCAACACCATTGTCGGTGATCCAGTCGAAACACCTGATGGCAGTATTATTATGCCTGTATCAAAAGTGGGTTTTGGCTTTGCCGCTGGAGGAAGTGAGTTTTATACAGAGCACTCACAAACTTATGCTGAACAAGGGCATCCTTTTGGCGGAGGAAGCGGAGGTGGCGTATCCATTACACCTATCGCTTTTCTTGTTGTGAATCATAAAGGAGTTAATATGGTTCATCTTGACAGTTCAACCCATCTGTACGAACGATTATTAGACTTAGCGCCTCAAGCGTTTGAAAAGATTCAACATCTCATGAGACATGATGGCCATGACCATCATGATAAACACCATGCTTCACATGACGATGATCATGAACCTTATGAAGATCCAATAGTATAACGAGTAAGAGCGTAAAGACTTCTATCTTTACGCTCTTTTTCTTACGTAGTGTTGTGCATCATTTTTGCATTACACAAGGAAGAGACGGTATGATAAGAAGATAAAGGAGTGGATTACATATGACACAAGTAACGTTTAAACAAAAGCCAGTTACATTAGTAGGTAAACAAGTACAAGTTGGTGACAAGGCACCTGATTTTCGTGTGCTAGCAAATGATTTAACAGAAGTTTCTTTAGCTGATTTTAAAGGGAAAATAAAGCTTATAAGTGTCATCCCATCTATTGATACAGGTGTATGTGATGCCCAAACGCGACGTTTCAATGAAGAAGCAGCGACTTTAGAAAACACAGTTGTGTTAACTATTAGTGTCGATTTACCTTTTGCGCAAAGAAGATGGTGTGCTGCAGAAGGAATTGATGAAGTGAAAACATTATCTGACCATAAAGAGGTTGTTTTTGGACAAGCCTATGGTGTATTAATTGAAGAGTTACGTCTACTAGCACGCTCGGTATTCGTTGTAAACGAAGAAGACGAAGTGATTTATGCGCAGTACGTTAACGAAGTGAGTGAGCACCCAGATTATGATGCAGCATTGAAAGCAATAAAAAATCGGTCATAATGATTAACGTGTCTTAAAAATGTTCATGTTAGAAAGGTGAACGTAAACGCACGTATACAGACAGAAGACGGAACTTCTGAATAACAAAGACCTCCGACATAGGGGCAACATCTGTGTGAGTAAAGTGAAACAAAAGAGCTGGAGTGATGGGGCGCATTCGACGATGATCAATTCAGGAGAACGGCAGCTTAGACACATAAGAGTGATCTATGTGAAAAAAGCTGAGGCGTTGTCCATGAACACTCACCGTCGGTAGCGCTTTTTCATTTGCTAAGTGTGAAAATGAGAACAAAAGGGTGAAGGTTGTATGGAACAAACCAATGTAACAGCGCTATACGAGTATTTAGACGAATCAGCAAAGGTATTAGAGCAAGTACTGGATGTGACCTATTTAGACGCCTTAGCAGAAGCTGGGGACAATTTATTTGAAAAAGCTATCATTCAAGAGCTTGCAAGTGAACGTAAAGAGCAGCTTCTTCAGTTAATGGAGCCAGTGAACTCCATCACGTTTACGAAAGAAGACGTTCGAAAAGCATTTCAACTTGCTGTGATGAAAGGAATGAAAGGGACTGTTCAGCCTAACCATTCCATGACCCCTGATGCTGTTAGCTTGTTCATGAGCTATCTAGCAAATAAACTACAGGGTACAGATTCAACAGGAGATGTCCTCGATTTAGCAGTGGGATCTGGAAACTTGCTTTTCTCGATCTGTAACCATGCAGAGGGTCGAATTGGTCAGGCCTATGGTTTTGAAGTGGATGAGACGCTGCTTAAGAATGCTTTTGCAAGTGCTAATCTACAAAAGCATGAAATTCAGCTGTTTCACCAAGATAGTTTGCACGTCAACATGCCTGATGTTCATCTTGTTGTAGCGGATTTGCCTGTAGGTTATTATCCAAAAGATGATATCGCAACTAACTATGATCTAAAAGCTGAATCAGGCCATTCGTATATTCATCACTTAATGATTGAACAAGGTATTCGGGCGCTCCAGCCAGGCGGTTTTGGCTTGTTACTGGTGCCAAATTTTATTTTTGAAAGTGATCAAGCCGATAAGCTTCACGCTTTCCTAAAAGAGCATGCAGTTGTCTTAGGCTTATTGCAGTTACCAGCGTCAATGTTTTCCAATAAGCAACAGCAAAAAAGCATCTTAATGATTCAAAAGAAAGCGGAAAAAATGAAGAAGCCACAGCAAGCTCTTCTCGCAGAGTTACCATCGTTTTCAAACGTATCTGCTATGCAGGAAATGATGAGTAGTATTAATAAGTGGTTTAAGGAGCAACTTGGGCGCTAAGAGGGCTGGGTATCATGTGAGCATGGTACCCCTTTTTTTATAGAAAAACTATTCTAATTAACAGTAAATTTTAATTATTTACATGTATGCGCTTTACCAATTTTGTCTGCTTGAAATGACGAATAGAGAATGCTTAAATGGTAGAGATGGCTTTAGATTAAAGGAGTGCAGGAAAAATTATGGCTACGATTATGGCAATTAACGCAGGGAGCTCATCCCTTAAATTTCAATTACTCTCAATGCCTGAAGAGATAGTTATTACAAAAGGCCTTGTTGAGCGCATTGGATTGAGAGACTCTGTTTTTGCAATTGAGAAAAACGGAGAAAAGCACGAAACTACAGCAGATATTGCGGATCATTCCGAAGCTGTGAAGATGTTACTTGATAAACTAACAAGCTTAAATATTATTTCCTCTCTAGATGATATTGAGGGAATTGGTCACCGTGTTGTTCATGGCGGCGAGAAATTTAACGATTCGGTTCTCATAACGGACGATGTATTAGCAGGCATTGTAGAAGTGTCCGAATTGGCTCCACTTCACAACCCGGCAAATATTACAGGAATAAAAGCATTTAAAGAAGTGCTTCCAAATGTACCGGCCGTCGCAGTATTTGATACGGCTTTCCATCAAACGATGCCAGAACACGCATACTTGTACAGCCTTCCATATGAATACTATACAGAGCACGGTATTCGTAAATATGGATTCCACGGCACTTCTCACAAATATGTGTCTGAACGAGCTGCTGAAATGCTTGCTGAGCCAATTGAAAGCTTAAAAATGGTTTCTTGTCATTTAGGAAATGGAGCAAGTATAGCAGCAATTGATGGTGGTAAGTCAGTTGACACGTCTATGGGTTTTACACCTCTTGCAGGTGTGACAATGGGCACACGTTCTGGTGATATTGATCCAGCTCTTATCCCGTTCATCATGGATAAGACCAATCAAACGGTGACAGAAGTAATTTCCACGTTAAATAAGCAAAGTGGACTGCTTGGTCTTACAGGGTTTTCAAGTGATTTACGCGATATCGAAAGTGAAGAAGCAAAAGGCAACGAGCGTGCAAAGGTAGCTCTTGATGTCTTTACTTCAAGAATTCAGGATTATGTTGGTGCGTATGCAACACGTATGGGCGGCATTGATGTTCTTATTTTCACAGCCGGTATTGGCGAAAATAGCACCGTTGTTCGAGAGCGCGTTCTAAAAGGCTTAGAATTTATGGGAATCGAAGTTGATTTATCTAAAAATAATGTACGCGGAAAAGAAACCTTCTTACAAACTGCGGATTCCAAAGTGAAAGTCTTGATTGTTCCTACGAATGAAGAAGTTATGATTGCCCGTGATACAGTTCGTTTAACGTAATAAAGAAAGAAGGCTGTCCCATTAGGTTGTTTCGCTAAACCTTATTGGGATTAGCTTTTTTTATTCTTAAGAATGCTTGGAATGAGAAAAAAATAGTATAGATACAGGTTGAAAGCTAGAATGAGGGTAAGAACTTCTTTTGCCTTTTAAACGCTTCTCAGCTAAGATAATGGATGGAGGTGTTGATGATGGAATCTGGTTTTTATATGATTCGAGAGCGTGAAATTAAGCAGGCAGCAAACGGGTCGCTTTACGCAAATTTTACGCTGCAACAGCAACATAACCTCCTCTCGGCTCGGCTGTGGGATATAACAGATGACCAACAGCAGAAGTTTGTCCCAAAATCGGTTGTGAAGGTTGAAGGAGCCATTGAAACCTTTCGTTCAAAGCAAATGTTAACAATAAAGAAAATCCGATTGGCGACAGAGGATGATCAAATAAATCGAACTGAACTAATCTCGAAGCCGGGTCTATCCCGAGAAGATCTCTGGCATGAGTTACGGATGATGATGGATGAGATTGAGTCGCCTACTCTACAACAGCTTGTGAAAGAAATATACAGTAATCGTGGGATTCGTGAGAAATTGACTACCTATCCTGCTGGTAAAACCTATCATCATGCTTATTATGCAGGGCTACTAGAGCAAATTGTTGAACTTATGACGGCAGCACTGCAGCTCCTTCCTTTGTATAAGACGGTTAATCGAGACATTGTTTTAGCGGCTTGCTTATTAGGTGACATTGGAAAAATTCAAGCATTAAATGATCCACTTACCCCTGAATATACAGCTGTAGGTGAGCTGATTGGTCAAGTTGTATTAAGTGTCGAAATGATCAATCAAGCGGCACAACAGCAAAAGATTGATAAGTTTAATAAAGAGATTGTACAACTAAAACACACCATTCTTGGTCAGTATGATCAAACAGAAGAGACATCAGTAAAGCCAAAAACGGCGGAAGCTATTTTGTATTTTTATTTGAAACGGATGAATACAGAATTACGAGCACTAGAGCAAGTTAACGAAGCAGGATTTCCATATATTCCTTTATTTAAAAGGAAAATGTTTACCCACTTTGATGAGGAAGGAGAATGACAAGCGTGTCTAGTGTTGAGCAATGGTTAGCAGAAATTGATCAGTATGAAAAGCAGTTGTTCATTCAATCAAAGAAAAAGGGCAGGGATGATGGGAGGCAACCAATTGACGAAAAGTGGACACAGTACACGGATCCAATTGCCATTCAATTGTATCAGTGGATTCAATCTGACTTTTTACAACAGTCAACGTTTCAGTCAATGATACAGTTAGAACCAGATGATTCCATTGCTGTTCGAAATGAGAAGGAACACCTCTTACAAAAAGAATTAGCGCGAACTCGATTGCTTGCTCTCTTACAGGGGGGGATGAGTATCCACTCAAACATGGCTTTACTGACACACATTCCTCTTAGTCTGTATTTATCAAAGAAAGCACTTAATAAAGTCGGTCATTTTTATCAATTCACTCAAACAGGTGGGACTGCAGAAACCATTTTGTCACTGCGGCTGTTACTATACAGTTTTTTACCAAAGCATTTAAAGTATGAAGAGTGGCGCTCGTTAACAAATGATGGTATTGTGTGTGACCAAAATGAGCCTATGTATCTTGGGAAAGAAGACATGATATCAGAGGCCGTTATAAAGCAGCTATTAAAACAGATTATACGCATGTCACTGTATAAACAAGTTGGACCTAAACGTGTTCCGTTGAAACGTATCATTCTTGGTACATATCAAGCTTCAGTCTCCTATAAATCTATGCAATCGTTAACATTGGATGCACAATGCTTCTACAGAAAGCGTTGGCTTCATCGCTTTTCAGAGAACTAGTAGTTAGAATTATACAGAAACGAATAGTTCGATAGAAGGGATTTAAAACTTAGAACAAAAAATCCCAAAAACCTCTTGTCAAAACAATCTATGACTGGTAAAGTAATGTATATTCATAAGTTGATTGTTTGGTTTTATACAACTGGGGAGCATACCCCCAGTTCATTTTTCACCTTTGATTGTATAAAAATAATATAATGAGAATTTTTATTCATAAAAACTGGAGGAGATTTTTGTGGCGAAAGAAAAAGTAGTACTTGCATATTCAGGTGGATTAGACACATCCGTAGCAGTGAAATGGTTAACCGATAAAGGGTATGATGTGATTGCCGTTGGCCTTGATGTAGGCGAAGGAAAAGACTTAGAATTTGTGAAGCAAAAAGCATTAACTGTTGGAGCCATTCAATCGTATACCATTGATGCGAAAAAAGAGTTTGCTGAGGAATTTGTTCTTCCAGCTCTTCAATCTCATGCACTCTATGAACAAAAATATCCGCTAGTATCTGCTCTTTCTCGCCCATTAATCTCGAAAAAGCTTGTAGAGGTTGCAGAACAAACAGGTGCTTCCGCAGTAGCCCATGGATGCACTGGAAAAGGGAATGATCAAGTCCGTTTTGAAGTATCCATTCAAGCACTTAATCCTGATCTAAAGGTCCTTGCACCTGTTCGTGACTGGGCATGGTCCCGTGATGAGGAAATTGAATATGCAAAAGCAAACAATATTCCAATTCCAATTGATTTAGATAACCCATATTCTGTTGATCAAAATTTATGGGGCAGAAGCAATGAGTGCGGTATTCTAGAAGATCCTTGGGCGACACCACCAGAAGGCGCCTATGAATTAACAGCGCCATTAGAGAAAACACCTGATACAGCCGATACAATTGAGATTCATTTTGAGAAAGGGGTACCAGTGGCTATTAATGGTCAAGCGATGCCATTAGATGAACTGATTCTTTCTTTAAATAACCTTGCTGGTAAGCATGGTGTTGGACGCATTGACCATGTAGAGAACCGTCTTGTTGGTATTAAATCGCGTGAAGTATATGAGTGTCCAGGTGCAATGACGCTAATTAAGGCCCATAAAGAGCTTGAAGACTTAACGTTGCCGAAGGAATTGGCACACTTTAAACCTGTTATTGAAAAGAAATTAACTGAATTAATTTATGAAGGTTTATGGTTCTCCAGCCTTCAGCCAGCTCTTCAAGCCTTCTTAAAAGAGTCACAGCAGCACGTAACAGGTATTGTACGCGTGAAGCTCTTTAAAGGGCATGCAATTGTAGAAGGAAGAAAATCACCGTATTCTCTTTACAATGAAAAATTAGCAACGTATACACCGGATGATGAGTTTGACCACAATGCAGCAGTTGGCTTTATTTCCTTATGGGGATTGCCAACGAAGGTACACAGCATGGTCACAAAAGCAAAAGAGGAGGTAACATCGTGAGTAAACTGTGGGGCGGAAGATTCACCAAATCAGCCGAAGAATGGGTCGATGAATTTGGCGCCTCCATTGGGTTTGATAAACAATTAGTATTTGAAGACATTCAAGGTAGCATCGCTCATGTGACGATGCTTGCCGCTTGTGAAATCGTGACGGAAGAAGAAAAGAATACAATTGTAGCTGGCTTACAAACGTTGAAGAAAAAAGCCGAAGAGGGAACGCTAGCATATGAAGTTGCTCAGGAAGACATTCATTTAAATATTGAAAAGCAACTAATTGATGAGATTGGTCCTGTGGGAGGCAAGCTACACACAGGACGTAGCCGTAACGATCAAGTGGCTACAGATATGCACCTGTACTTGTATAAAGAGACAAAGACAATTATGGAAGCGATTCGGGCTATGCAAGAATCACTTATTCATCAGGCTCAAGAGCATGTAGAAACCCTCATTCCTGGTTATACACACTTACAGCGTGCGCAACCAGTGTCATTTGCACATCATCTACTTGCATACTTTTGGATGCTTGAGCGTGACTACAGTCGTTTTCATGACAGTTTAAAACGAGTGAATGTGTCGCCTCTAGGTGCAGGTGCACTTGCAGGAACTACGTTTCCGATCGATCGTCATATGACAGCAGAGCTACTAGGGTTTGACGGTATTTATGAGAATAGTTTAGATGCGGTTAGTGACCGTGATTTTATTGTGGAATTTTTATCAGCTTCATCTACTCTCATGATGCACTTATCTCGCCTGTGTGAGGAAATGATTTTTTGGTCCTCTCAAGAATGCCAGTTTATTGAACTGGATGATGCGTTTGCGACAGGCTCTAGTATTATGCCGCAAAAGAAAAACCCTGATATGGCAGAGCTCATTCGCGGAAAAACCGGTCGTGTGTATGGTAATTTATTCTCCCTATTAACGACGTTAAAAGGGCTTCCTCTCGCATACAATAAAGACATGCAAGAAGATAAAGAGGGAATGTTTGACACCGTTGTAACTGTAAAAGGATCACTTCGCATTTTTTCAGGTATGATTGCGAGTATGTCGGTGAAAACAGAGCAAATGGAAGCGGCAGTAAGTCAAGATTTCTCCAATGCAACAGAATTAGCAGATTATTTAGCGACAAAAGGAATGCCGTTTCGTGAAGCCCATGAAGTAGTGGGGAAACTTGTTTTAAATGCAATTCAAAAAAACGTGTACTTACTTGATCTATCAATGGATGATTTTACAGAGGCAAGTGCCTTATTTGGTGAAGACATTTACGATGTCTTACAACCAAAGACTGTAGTGGCTCGTCGAAATAGTGCAGGTGGTACAGGCTTCGCTCAAGTTGAAACCGCCATACAAAAAGCGAAAGAAATCGTAAGTAAGGGTTAGCACAAGGGCTTGGATAGAAATCCAAGCCTTTTTGTTTTTCTCATAGTTTTCTTTTTTTAAGGCATTCTATAGAAAAAGGAGGTCGTAAAATGGACAAACACGAAGAACGAAAACAACAATCAGAAGAAACGCTTGTACATGATCAATTGATGGCATCTTATCAGCAAGGTACAGTAGAAGATCAAGGAAAAGCATTAAACCAAACGAAAGAGGATCATAAAGACGACGCTAAATAAGGTCATGTTTATTCGGACAACGGAAGGACAATTTTCCATTTAGAAAAGTACCTTTTGACGACCGCGCTTTCATCCTTTCAAGCGTGGTCGTCTTTTTTTTGCCTACTACCATAAAGGTAGTGTATCTTAAAAAGAGATAACTAACGATGTGGTGGTGAATGAGTTGCGACATGCAATGATAACGGCTGGGACAAAAGGACTAGGTTTAAAAGTAACTGAATCATTTCTGAAGTCAGGCTATCAAGTAACGGTTACGTATTTAAATGACCGCGAACGTGCACAAACGTTGCAAGACAAATGGGGAACAGAGCGCTTACAAATTATTCGAACAGACGTGACAAAGCGAGATGATTGCAAAGAACTTGTTACACGTGCTCAAGCATTTGCAGGTCGAATAGATGTATGTATTCATAATGCAGGCCCTTATGTATTTGAGAAGAAGAAGCTGGTGGATTATGAAGAAGCTGAGTGGAATGCTATGATTGATGGCAATTTAACGTCTTCTTTTCATCTAATGAAAGAAGTCGTTCCGATTATGAGAAAACAGCAATTTGGTCGAATCGTCTTTTATGGCTTCCAAGGTGCCAACAATGCACCTGGCTGGATTTACCGATCTGCTTATGCAGCTGCTAAAGTGGGGCTCGTTTCATTAATGAAGACCATTTCAATTGAGGAAGCGGAATACGGCATTACGGCGAATATGGTATGTCCAGGTAATATAATGGGAGAGATGAAGGAAGCTACGATTGAAGAAGCACGTCATCATAAGGATCAAAATACACCAATCGGGCGATCAGGCACAGGAGAAGATATTGCCCGAACCGTTATGTTTTTATGTGAAGATAACGCAGATATGGTCACAGGCACCGTAGTTGAAGTAACTGGCGGAGTCGATGTTATCCACCGATACAGATGAATAAATTTATCGAAAACCACACACGTTAAGAAAAAAGAGGTGCGATATGAAGCGTGTGATCGGTATGTTTTTACTTATGCTGCTTTGCTTTACTCAAATGTCAGAAAAAGCAGTGGCGGTATCTGGAAATGAATTGATGGATGCTTTTTCAGTTCGAATTACTGTTGTGGAAGAGGATGTGGAATATCAATGGGAATTTGATAATCCAAACCATTACGAGTACGAGAAAGGTACTAAAGTGATGAAAGGCGACCATGCCAAGGTTCAAGTACTAAAAATGACTGCTTTGCTTCAATTAGATCAAACGAAAACAGCTGACCAGTATAAACAGGTGTTAAAACCATATTACCCACAGATGTCTAGCTTTGAGATACGATGGATGGATTCTCAGAGTGAGCGCTATATATGGAGCTGGGAAAAGTAAAAACAAGGGGCGGTCCATAGCCCCTTGTTTTTTATACTAGTGCTCTCTTGGTGGGACGTTAATAAGTGCTTTAGGGAAAATGGTCAGTGTCTCGACGCCACTATCTGTGACAACGACATCATCTTCAATTCGAACACCTACTTCACCAGGGATATAAATACCTGGTTCAATTGTAAACGTCATGCCTTCTAGCAGTACATCGACATTGTTCTGACTCATAGAAGGGAATTCGTGTACATTAATACCGAGACCGTGACCTAAACGATGAGTAAAATAATCACCAAACCCAGCGTTTTCGATTACGGTTCGAGCAATCGTGTCTAATTCCCCAATGACAACATCTGGTTTAACCGCTGCAACCGCTGTTTCCTCTGCTTCTAAGACTGTATTGTAAACAAGCTGGTGCTTTTCAGGGACTTCGCCATATGCAACTGTACGTGTAATGTCGGAACAGTAGCCATTTACTACAACTCCTAAATCAAACAATACGAATTCGCCTTCTTTTAACGCGCGTGTCCCCGGTTTACCATGTGGAGAGGCGGCATGATCGCCAAACAAAACCGTTGTTTGAAACGCCATTTCCGAAATGCCTTGCTTTTTTAACTCGTATTCAATTTCAGCAATGACTTCTAATTCTGTAACTCCTGTATACAATGCTTTAATGCCAAACTCGACACCAGCATCAGCAAAAGCAGCCGCTTCTTGTAAAATTTCCAATTCATCATCAGATTTTACTAAACGCTGATTCATTAGAACGTGTTCGCAATTCGTAAAACGAATCGAATGGCCCAGCGATTCTAAAGCTTTCATACGGGCGAAAGTTAGTGTGCTTTCCTCCATTAAAATCGACGTAATAGTAGTTAGTTGGTTTTCCTGAAGTTTTTCTTTTATCAGTTGCCATACGTCTTCATGGTCGCTGTAAGGGAGAATGTCGCCTTGATAACCTGCTTGCCGAACAAGCTCCTGTTCCATTTTAGGAATAACAAATACATAAGAATCCTGTAAGATGAAAAGCGCCATTAATCGCTCATGGGGATTGGCAAGCAATCCAGTTAAATAAAATAAAGAGTCTTTGTTCGTAATAAAAGCAAAGTCCGCTTCTTCTTGTTTCGTATGCTGTTGTAGTAATTGCAGTCGTTCTAAGTTCATTCTTTACCTGCCCCCTCTTCTTTATTATTATAAAACATAAAAGTAGGAATGTTTAGGTTAATTCTAAACAGGCTAATAAAAAGAATGAATAAGTTTGAATTGGAGGGATAGAGAATGGAAGTCAGTTTTCATGGACATTCAGTTGTTAAAATTAAAACAAGCGGGAAAACGATTTTAATTGATCCGTTCATTACAGGAAATAGCCAAACGGATCTGACGGCGCAAGACGAACATCCTGATGTCATTTTACTTACCCACGGTCATAATGACCATGTTGGGGACACTGTGGAAATAGCCAAACGCTCTGGTGCACTAGTGGTTGCCGTAGCAGAACTCGCTACTTATATGAGTTTTCAAGGTGTAGAATCTGTTCATCCTATGTCGATTGGTGGCTCGTACGAATTTGATTTTGGTACCGTGAAGTTTACACAGGCATTTCATGGTTCCTCGTATACAGAGGAGGAAAACCAAAGAATTGTGTATACAGGAATGCCAGGTGGAATTTTGTTTAAAGCAGAAGGCAAAACGATTTATCATATGGGTGACACCGCATTATTTAGTGATTTAAAAATGATTGGTGAACGAAATAATATTGACGTTGCCTTTGTACCAATGGGAGATAATTTCACAATGGGCCCTGAAGATGCAGAGACAGCTGTTGAATGGATAAACCCAAAAGTAGCGGTTCCAATTCATTTCAATACCTTCCCACCTATTAAGCAAGATGCTAAAGCTTTTGTGGAGCGATTGCCACACGGAAAAGGAAAATTTTTAGAAGCGGGTGAAACGATTCGCCTTTAAGACATATAGCTGAATGCAAGGACAGAATCCCTTGTATTCGGTCTTTTTTTAGTCATGTTCCACTTGTTTGTACATAAAGTAGTAGACAAGGAGGGATTCGATGAAACAACGTGGTGTGATTTGTTTGCTCCTCGCATGTATTATGGGGGCTTATGCTTTTGAACACTTACCATTCAAGGAAGCTGGTTTAAGCCAAGTTTTTGCTTATTCTTGGGTTGGCTTTTGTTTGCTTGTAGTCGTAGGAAATGGACTTGCTGTTTTAAAAGCCCAACGTTTGGAACAGAAGGAAAAACTTGCTGCTAAAGCGGCAAATCGAAAAAAGTTAAGACAGTACGGATAAGAAGTTGCTAGGGCACTACGTCAAGTCGTATACTAAATAGAAGTGAAATGGTGAAAGCGTGGTGCCAAAGTGACTAAACACGAGCAAATAATTGATTATATTACTCAGCTCCCAATTGGAGGAAAGATCTCCGTTCGTCAAATTGCTAAAGCAATGTCTGTAAGTGAGGGGACGGCTTATCGAGCAATTAAAGAAGCCGAATCACAGGGGCTTGTTTCAACGATTGAACGAGTAGGAACGATTCGAATTGAGAAAAAGAAAAAAGACAACATCGAGAAGCTAACCTTTGCAGAAGTCGTAAATATTGTTGATGGACAAGTTCTTGGAGGGAGATCTGGTTTACATAAAACGCTAAGTCGCTTTGTCATAGGAGCGATGAAAACAGAAGCTATGATGCGCTATGTAACGGCAGGAAACTTACTCATTGTTGGAAATCGTTATCAAGTGCATAAGATCGCCCTTGAAACAGGAGCGGCAGTGTTAATTACAGGAGGCTTTGATACGAGCTCAGATGTGATTAAGCTTGCAGATGAACTTGATTTGCCGGTTATTTCGACGTCTTACGATACATTTACAGTCGCTGCAATGATTAACCGAGCTATATACGACCAGTTAATTAAAAAAGAGATTGTCGTAGTTGATGATATTTTAATTCCGTTAGAAAAAACGTACTATTTAACGATAGGTGAATCGGTTCAGCACTGGCAAGAACTCAACGAACGAACAGGTCATAGTCGCTATCCAGTTGTGGACAATACGCTTAAAGTACAAGGGATGATTGCTGCAAAAGACGTATTTGATCAATTAAAACAACAGCCAATCGAAAAAGTGATGACGCAAAACCCTATTACTGTGAATGAAAAAACGTCAATTGCCGCTGTAGCCCATATTATGGTGTGGCAAGGCATTGAATTGCTACCTGTAACCGATGGACAAAAAAGGTTGCTTGGTGTTGTTAGTAGACAAGATGTTTTAAAGGCTATGCAAACAACACAACGTCAGCCGCACGTAGGAGAGACCTTAGAAGAAATTGTAACAAGCAGAATGGAGCAGGTGACAGAAAATAAACAAGAGCCTGTTTATCATATTGTTGTTAGCCCGCAAATGACTGATCAATTAGGAACGGTTTCTTATGGGGTAATGACAACGATTATGATTGAAGGGGCTAGACGTACATTACGTATGCACAAGCGTGGCGATATCGTTGTCGAAAATTTAACACTATACTTTTTAAAGCCCATTCAAATTGATACAGAAGTAAAAGTTATACCACGATTGCTAGAAGTGGGGAGAAAACACGGCAAATTTGATGTGGAGGTTTACCGAGAAGGAGAGATTGTTGGGAAAGCGTTATTAACAGCACAGTTGATCGAAGCTTAAAGAACTTCCCTAGTAGCCTAGGGAAGTTTAGTCAAGTTGAGCTGTATAATGTTTATGGGCGCGTGCCCCGTGAGTAGCGTTGGCAATACCAAACAGTAAAAAGATCCCGCCAATTACTATTTGAATGGCAGTGAAGTTTGACAAGAGTAGTAAAATAACACTAATAGCGATTAATGTCGCACCTAAGGCCAGTTGCGCTCGAGATTCTAAAATCTTCTTTTCTAAAGAATCTTTTAAACGAATCGCTTTAATTCGACTAAAAAGATATAAAAGAAAAGCAGCAATGGCTACAATAATAAGAATTTGATTCAACATACAGGTCCTCCTATATAGACAAGCTGTGTTTATTGTACAGCGTAAAAATAGAAAAGACTAGTTCTGATTGAAAGAGGTCATAGAATGTTTAACCATATTATTGAGAAAATCGAACAATTTGAAACGATCATTATTCATCGTCACGTGCGACCAGACCCTGATGCGTTAGGGTCACAACTTGGCTTAAAGGCTATGATTAAACAAAGCTTTCCGAATAAACATGTCTATGCTGTAGGCGAGGAAGAACCATCTCTTATGTTCTTAGGAAGAATGGATACAATTGATGACGACGTGTATGAGGGTGCATTGGTGATTGTTTGTGATACAGCAAACACAGACAGGATAAGCGACGATCGTTTCAATGATGGGAAAGTGCTAATTAAGCTAGATCATCATCCGAATGAAGAGCCTTATGGAGACATTGTGCTTGTGGATACCACGGTAAGTTCAACGTCGGAATTAATTGTTGCGCTACAAGAGCATTCGTCTGTGTTAACTCTGACTGAAGAAGCATCATTTTTACTTTATTCAGGAATTGTCGGAGACACAGGTCGTTTTCGATTCCGCAATACAACAGGAGAGACGTTAAGAAGAACTGCTTTATTGCTTGATCAAGGAGTGGATACTCAGAAATTATTTAATCAACTCTACAAGCGAGAATTACCGCTTGTCCGCTTAGAGGGATATATTCTGCAAAATTTTGAGTTGTTTGATGGGCGTGTTGGGGTAATGAAGCTTCCAAAAGCGACGTTACAATCATTTGATGTTACATCTAACGAATCTTCTTTGCTTGTAAATTGCTTCTCTGGTGTAGAAGATATTCAAATTTGGGTCTTTTTTGTAGAAGAGGAAGATCGTATCCGCGTAAGACTAAGATCGAAGGCCATTGTCATTAATGGGATTGCTAAAGAACACCATGGTGGTGGTCATCCTGTAGCCGCTGGAGCAACTGCGTATTCTTGGAAGGAAGTGGAAGAAATCATTCGGAAGCTAAGACAAGCAGTGCATGTTTAAGCATTGAAAGATTTAAGGGGTGCTCGCTTGTTCTTCATGAATGATTTCAACATCAATACGAAAGTCTGGTAAAGCGTACGTTCTCGTAATTTTTACAGTATAGTGGTTATCATTAATTTTGTAGACTTTATTCTCGACGGCGCTTTCCATGACTTCGGTTAAACTAGCAATGGTTTCAATACTTGTCCCTTGAAGGTGCTGTAGCTCTTTTAAAATTTGCTGCCTTAGTTCATATACGTTTAGTTGGCTCAAATGGTAGCGTTCAGCATTTAAAATGGTGACAGACACGGTTTGCACCAGAAGCTGTCGGGCATTTTCTTCATTTTGTAATGATAAATCATGAATGAATTGTGCGTTCTTTGCTTGTAATTCTTCAATAATGATGTCTTTTTTTCCAATTTCTCCATGAAGGCGGTCGTGCTTTTGTCCGTATTCGGCAATGAAAAAAGACCAGCCGATTAAGGCGCCTATCATGATGCCAGCGAAAAAACGCAGCCAGCCTCGGTGCTTCGAGTAATTGGGAATAAACATTAGACTGGATCACCTACAATCCACCTTAACAAGATAGAGCCAGATTGTGCACCGCAAAAAGCAACGAGCAGCATGGCAAGCGTTCGATAAATATCTTCATGTACACCGCTAAATAAGCCGCTTTCTATTTTCGTAATCGCATCAAAAGAACCACCAATGGCTGCGACAATTGCCCAGATTTTTAAGCTGTTCGATAAGCTGAAAATTTCACTAAGGACGGGTTTTCCGATTAGAAAGGCACCTATACCGCCAATTAATGCACCACCAATCATGACGCCGAAAGCGATGAAGAAGTTCATTACTAAATGGGCAAGCATTTCTTTTGTTAAAAGCATTGATTTCACCACCTCGTTTCTACGTATTAATTATATATAAGGACAAACCATTACGTTTATGACAACAAATAACGGAGATTCGATAGTAGAAGGTAAAGGAGAGTGATGGTGTTGAGCACCTTGCTTTCAAATATTTATAGTGAGCATAGTCTACTTCAGTCCGGCTTAACGATAAAAGCCTATGTACAGCAAGCTAAGCAATTAGGATATAAAAACCTTGCATTAACAGACAAGCATACATTAAGTGGCGTGTACGATTTCTTAAAAGAGTGTGAGAAAGTTGATATGAAACCATTGGTCGGGCTAGAATGCACAGTCCTTGTTAAAGACGTTCGACTTACCGTACGCTTGCTTGCTAAAAATAAGCAAGGTTATCAACAACTAGTTGAACTAAGCTCAGCGATGCGGATGAGCAAGGAGAACGGAATTTCATATGAAGTTTTTCAGCAACATACAACGGCGTGTATTGTTTTATTGTCGCGTCAGTCATTTACTCAAGCGAAGGACTGGCACAAAAGGTGGTTAGCACTTACTTCACATAGTGAAGGAAGATTAGAAATTCATGGTGCAAGTGATTATACACTTATCGAATTTGCGGAAGCGCATGGTATTGTATGCGTGGCAGCACCGCCTATTCGATTTTTGAAAGAGGAAAACTACGATTTCTATCGTTTGCTCACTGCAATTGGCGCAGGAACAACGGTGGATCATGTAGTGCTAGAAGAAGAATCGGAAAACGCGTACTTATTGTCGTTAACAGAACGGAAGAAACGGTTCTCAGAAGCACTTCTGCAGGAGACGGATGCGTTGGCTGACAAGATAGAGACGTTTACTCTTTTTCAAAAGCCGACTATCCCACGCTTTGACGGTTTAGAAGAAAAAGAGGCACATGAACAACTGCAGGAAAAAGCAATGAAAGGATTTCAGCAACGGTACCAGTCCAACCCTTCGGAAGAAGCAATGGAGCGATTGGAAAAAGAACTAAACGTAATTAAACAGCTTGGTTTTGCTTCGTACTTCTTAATTGTGGCTGATTTTATGAATTATGCTCATCGCTCTAATATTCTTACAGGGCCAGGAAGGGGTTCCTCTGCTAGCTCTATTGTTGCTTATGCATTGCGTATTACAGATGTTGATCCTCTTAAGCATGGTCTGCTCTTTGAACGTTTTTTAAATCCAGAGCGAATTTCGCTACCAGATATTGATATTGATTTTCCTGATTACCGTCGAGACGATGTGATTCAATACGTTCGAGAACGGTTTGGAAACGATCACGTCGCGCAAGTGTTGACGTTCGGTACGTTTGCAGGAAAAGCGTCCATTCGAGATGCAGGAAAAGCGTTTGGACTGAACAGTGGCTTCGTTGATCGTGTTGCAAAGGCGATGAATTCAGCGCTCACATTGGAAGAGGCTGAACAGCAAGGGCTATTTTCATCGTTTCAATCAACTGAGCTTGATACACTTCTTTTCTTTGCAAAGCAATTAGAAGGCATGCTCAGACATGAATCAACTCATGCTGCTGGAGTGATTATTAGCGATCGTCCCCTTAAAGAAAAAGTAGCTCTTCAGTATGGAAGCGATGAACGGGTCATTACACAAGCGGATATGGATAGTCTTGATGCGCTCGGGTACGTAAAATTTGATTTTCTTGGCTTGAAGAATTTGACATTGCTTGAACAGATGCTCCGTTTAATTGAAGGAGCAACAAATCAGAAACTCAATTTGCGCGATATTCCATTCGATGATGAGAAGACGTTTCGCTTATTACAACAAGGAGAATCAACGGGTATTTTCCAATTAGAATCAGACGGAATGAGACGTGTGTTAAAGCAGTTAAAGCCGTCCAGTTTTAATGATATTGTCGCAACGACTTCGTTGTATCGACCAGGTCCAATGACATTTATTAAAGACTATATTCAAAGCAAACATGAGCAGAAAAAAACATTTTCTCACCATGTGGAGATTAACCGCATTCTACAACCAACTTTCGGTGTCATCGTCTACCAGGAACAAATTATTCAATTGATACAAATTAGTGCTGGATATAGTCTTGCTGAGGCAGACATATTTCGACGAGCCATCAGTAAAAAACAGCGAGAGTTAATGAATAAGGATTCTTTTGTCGAGCGGTCGATAGCACGAGGTTATACGAAAGAGGAAGCAGAGACGTTATTTACATTAATTGAAAAATTTTCGAATTACGGATTTCCAAAGTCTCACGCAACGGCTTACAGTATGATCAGTTATTGGCTGGCTTATTTGCGTGTGCACTACCAAGAAGCGTTTTTTGCGGCACTCTGTTCAGCCAATTGGCAAGATCATCAGAAGCTTTACAACTATATTTATGAAGCTAGAAAAGCAGGCGTTGAGGTGCTTCCACCATCTATTCAAGATAGTCATGCTTTATTTACTGTGGAAAAAGCGTGCATTCGCTTTGGGCTACTTCCAATTACAACCGTAAATCGGCGCATCGTAGATCAAATTAAAGAAGCAAGAACGACACCGTTCCAAGATTTCTTTACCTTTGTTGCAAAGGTGTATTCTTCAACCATCACGCAACCAGTTCTAACTGCATTAATTAAAGCCGGTGCATGTGATCATTGGGGATATTCACGAGCGGTTTTATTGGCAAACGTAGATAAAGCAATTGCATTTGCTAAACAAATTGATGATTTTAAGCAGTCAGCAGGTAGTTTGTTTACGATTAATCCAGTTACACCTGCCTATATAGATATTGAACCATCAACAAAGATGGAAGAAATCGGGTGGGAGAGAGAAGTGCTTGGGTTTTACTTCTCTGGTCATCCAATTGAAAATGAAAAGGAGCGTCTCGCGCCTTTTCACCGCACGACACTTATCCAAGCGGAACCTTCAAGAAAAGGTATTCGAGTAGGGGTGTTAGTGAAAGCACTAAAAAAAATTACAACAAAAAAAGGGAAAGCAATGGCTTTTTTTATT
The DNA here is from genome assembly GCF_028735875.1 of Shouchella hunanensis. Lineage (GTDB taxonomy): Bacteria > Bacillota > Bacilli > Bacillales > Bacillaceae_D > Shouchella > Shouchella hunanensis. Next base: position 298,384 of record NZ_CP117834.1, on the reverse strand, counting down.
GGAAGTGACGAGACGGAAGAATGTGAGTGTGTAGTTTTTCCTACTGTGTGGAAAGATGTGGAAACGGTCTTAACTGAGGGAAGCCTCGTGCTTTTACATGGAATTGTAGAGGAAAGAGAAGGAAAAAAACAGTTCATTGTTCAAAAAGCGATTGATCTGAATCAACTGCCGTCAACTGAAAGTAAACAATTTCTACACGTTTATATTGAAAAAGAGCAAGATGTGCCGACGAAATTAAGTGATTTAAAATACATCTTAAGCCAAGATAGGGGGACAGCACCTGTCATCCTATATCGAAAAAAAAATCATACCAAAATAAAGCTTCCAGATAAATATGCTGTGCAGCCGTCAAAGCGAACGATCCAGCTTTTAAAACGGTTATTTGGTGAAGATAACGTCCGCATAGAAGAACGTGAGGATGAGCAAGAATAAAAGAAGTTTCCATCAACCTATTGGCAGATGGAACGAACGTGTTTATAATAGAAGGCGAACAATAGGTGGTCTGACCAGTCAGGTTTTATATAAAGGAGAGAGAATTGTGTCTACTACGAGAGAAGAAGCGCTTCACATGCATCGTGTTAATCAAGGAAAACTAGAGTCAAAAGCGAAAGTGCCCGTTAAAGATGCAAGGGATTTAAGCTTAGCTTATTCACCAGGAGTAGCGGAGCCATGTAAAGAAATCTTTGAAGATGTTGAATCGGTTTATGAATATACGATGAAAGGCAATATGGTTGCGGTTGTTAGTAACGGGACTGCTGTGCTTGGGCTAGGGAATATTGGTCCAGAAGCATCCTTACCTGTTATGGAAGGTAAAGCAGTTTTATTTAAATCGTTTGCTGGAGTAGACGCGTTTCCAATTTGTCTCCGTTCGAACGACGTGGATGAAATTGTTAATACCGTTAAAATGCTTGAGCCTACGTTTGGTGGAGTGAATTTAGAAGATATAGCTGCTCCAGACTGTTTTGTTATAGAAGAACGTTTAAAGAAAGAAACAAATATTCCTATTTTCCACGATGACCAGCACGGGACAGCTATTGTTACATTAGCTGGTTTAATCAACGCACTTAAACTAAGCGGCAAAAAGCTATCAGAAATTAAAGTAGTGGCAAATGGTGCCGGTGCTGCTGGTATTGCGATAATTAAATTAATGTTGCGGATGGGTGTTCGTGATATCGTTATGTGCGACACGAAGGGCGCCATTTATGAAGGTCGTCCTTATGGAATGAACGCTGTTAAAGAACAAGTTGCAAAGCGTACAAACCCTAATAGACAAGAAGGTCAACTGGCAGACGTTATGAAAGGCGCCGATGTCTTTATTGGTGTGTCTGTTGCTGGAGCCGTTACAAAAGAAATGGTTGAAAGCATGAACGTTGATCCCATTATCTTTGCTATGGCCAATCCAATTCCTGAAATTATGCCTGAGGATGCAAAAGCAGCAGGTGCATCTGTAATCGGAACAGGTCGTTCAGATTTTCCTAACCAAGTAAACAACGTACTTGCTTTCCCTGGTATTTTCAGAGGAGCATTAGATGTACGAGCTACGCATATAAATGAAGAAATGAAAGTTGCAGCCGTTTATGCCATTGCTAACTTAGTGGACGAGAAAGATTTAACGGCAGATTACGTCATTCCTGCACCGTTTGATCCACGTGTTGCTCCAGCTGTTGCAGCGGCAGTAGCGAAAAAAGCAATGGAAACAGGGGTTTCAAGAGTAAAGGTGGACCCTGAAGAGGTTGCGGAGAAAACGAGACAATTAACGATCATCGACTAAGGAGGCGCTATGGCTACGGACAAACGCTACATTGAAATTATTCGTGCCCTTAGCGAGATGATTCAGCAAGATGACTTAAAAAGTGGCGACAAGCTACCATCGGAAAGAGAATTGAGCGACCGACTCCAAGTTGGTCGCTCATCCATTCGTGAAGCTTTACGAGGCTTAGAGCTTCTTGACATCATTGAGACAAAAAGAGGCGAAGGGACTTTCATGAAAGCTCCCTCAAGCTATAGGCTAGTGGATCTGCTTTTATCTTTTATCTTAAAAGACGACCAAGCAAGGAAGGATTTAAGTGAGACGAGGCGAATTGTAGAGATAGAAGCGTTAAAGTTAGCTGTCTATCGAATTTCTGAAGACGAAGTACACCACTTAGACGAGCTTATTTCACATTCGAAAATGAAATGGAGTCATGGGGACTTTCCTGTAGAAGCAGATTACCAGTTCCATGAGACTATCGTTAAAGCATGTGGGAATGTTTTACTTTATAATATTTGGAAATCGTTAGTGGCGTTTAATAAAGAAGCAATTAAAGAATCTCTTGAACGTAAGGGAAGACCACCTGAGTCGATTAAAGAACACGAGCTAGTTGTCGAAGCGATTAAGCATGGAGAAGTAGAGAAGGCGTTGGAAGCGATGAGTCATCACTTGAAAAACAGCCGTTTTTAAAGGATATAGCAAGGAGCGATCCCATGTTAAAGGATATGTTTTCTAAGAAAAAGAAACGATATGCAACGATTCCATCTGAGCGAGCAAAAATAGAAGTACCTGAAGGGCTAATGACAAAATGCCCATCATGTCGCACGATTATGTACACTAAAGACCTTAAAAAGAATTTAAGTGTGTGCCGAACATGTGGACATCATCACCGGATGGGCGCTTGGGAACGAATTGAAGCGTTAATAGACGAAGGAACGTTTCAGGAAATGGATGCCGATGTAATTGGTGGAAATCCATTAGCGTTTCCTGATTATGAGAAGAAACTTGAAGCAGACCGTAAGAAAACAGGCTTAAACGAAGCGTGTGTGTCAGGTGTTGGTGAATTAAACGGTCATTCAGTTGTTTTAGCTGTTATGGATCCTCATTTCCGAATGGCGAGTATGGGGGCAGCGGTCGGTGAAAAGCTGACAAGAGCAATTGAAAAAGCAATTGAAACGAAACATCCTCTAATTATCGTGGCTGCTTCTGGCGGTGCGCGTATGCAAGAGGGGATGATTAGTTTAATGCAAATGGCGAAGACAAGTGCTGCACTTGAAAAATTAGATCGCACCGGTGGCTTGTTTATTTCAGTAATGACACATCCGACTACAGGTGGTGTTTCCGCAAGTTTCGCATCGTTAGGTGATTACAATTTTGCAGAACCAAAAGCACTTGTCGGCTTTGCTGGTCGTCGCATTATTGAACAAACGATTCGAGAGGAACTTCCGGAAGACTTCCAGACTGCGGAATTTCTGTTAGAGCATGGGCAATTAGATCGAGTTATCCCACGACTAGAAATGAAAGATACGCTGACAACAGTGTTGGCAATTCACCAGTAGGTAGGGGGAGCAAACATGACTACTGAACGAAATTTTGAAAAACCTGTATTGGAGCTTCGAAATAAGATAGAAGAGCTTCGCAAATTTGCAAAAGAAAAAGATTTAGATTTAAGTTCTGAGATCCATAAAATGGAAGTTCGTTTACAAGAACTAGAGGAATCGGTCTACACGAACATACAGCCATGGGAACGGGTGCAAATTGCTCGAGATCATGAACGGCCAACGAGCCTTGATTATATTTCTCTTTTGTTTTCTGATTTTCTGGAACTTCACGGTGATCGACTTTTTGGCGATGATAAAGCGATTGTTGCTGGAATTGCGACGTTTGAAGATCAGCCTATTACGGTAATTGGTCACCAACGAGGAAAAGATACAAAAGAAAATATTATGCGCTACTTTGGTTCTCCTCATCCAGAAGGTTACCGAAAAGCATTACGCTTAATGAAGCAAGCAGAAAAATTTAATCGCCCAATTGTTTGCTTTATTGACACTAAAGGCGCTTATCCAGGTAAGTCGGCAGAAGAGCGTGGCCAAAGCGAAGCCATTGCAAGAAACCTACTTATGATGGCTGGTTTAAACGTTCCAACTATTAGCATTGTCATAGGAGAAGGTGGAAGCGGTGGGGCACTTGCCCTCGGCGTTGCTGATCGAATTTATATGTTGGAGAACTCAACGTATTCGGTTATTTCACCAGAAGGCGCAGCTGCATTATTATGGAAAGATTCTACACAAGCGAAAAGAGCGGCAGAGACGATGAAAATTACTGCACCGGATTTATATGAGCTTGGTGTAATCGATTCAATTATTGAAGAACCTAAAGGCGGCGCGCAACGTAACATGGAGGAGCAGGCTGTTAGCATGAGACGTGTGTTACGTGATGCCTTGAATGACTTAAAAGCAAAGCCTGTAGAGACGCTTTTAGAGGAACGATATGAAAAGTATAAGAAAATGGGACAAATAGCTGATAAACGAGTTAAAGCAGAATCTAAATGATTTGGAAGTGCTTTCATTGATATGAAAGCATTTTTTGTAGTATGGAAACACTTGTGTTCAGGAAATCAAAGTGGTATCTTTACTTGCAGAGACTAGTTAAGACAAGCTTCGTCTGTCTTATTGTTCGTTAGGAGGAACATAATTGAAACGTATTGGTGTATTAACAAGTGGTGGCGATTCACCTGGTATGAATGCAGCGATTCGCGCAGTTGTTCGAAAAGCAATCTATCATGGAATTGAAGTGTATGGAATTTCTTATGGCTATCAAGGTTTAATTGAAGGCGATATTAAGAAAATGGAGCTCGGCTCTGTTGGGGACATTATCCACCGAGGCGGCACAATGTTATATACAGCACGATGTGAAGAATTCAAAACCCTTGAAGGACAAAAAAAGGGTATTGAACAACTTAAGAAACATGGAATCGAAGGACTTGTCGTCATTGGTGGAGATGGGTCTTATCGTGGCGCGCAAAAATTAAGCGAGCATGGTTTCCCAACAGTTGGTGTACCAGGGACGATTGACAACGATATACCTGGAACAGACTTTACAATTGGTTTTGATACAGCGCTAAACACCATTATTGATGCCATTGATAAAATCCGTGACACTGCTACATCTCATGAGCGTACGTACGTTATTGAAGTAATGGGTCGTCATGCAGGAGATCTTGCGCTTTGGGCAGGACTTGCTGATGGTGCTGAAACAATTGTTATTCCAGAGGAAGAGCATGATATGAACCTCATTCTTGCCAACATTAAACGTGGTGTTGAGCGTGGCAAAAAGCATAGTATTATTATTGTTGCTGAAGGTGTTGGATCAGGCTTTGATTTTGGTGAAAAAATTAGTGCTGAAATGAATGTGGAGACACGTGTAACGGTGCTAGGACATATTCAGCGGGGTGGATCACCAACTGGAGCTGATCGAGTGCTTGCTAGTCGTTTAGCTGCAAAAGCCGTTGACTTATTATTAGAAGGTAAAGCGGGCATGACTGTAGGAATACAACGTAATGAAATTGTTTGTCATTCCATTAATGATATTTTAGATCAACCACATAAAATTGACACAGATATGTACAAGCTTTCGCAAGAACTGTCGATTTAAGAAAATAGTAGGAGGAACAAAATGCGTAAAACAAAAATCGTATGTACAATAGGACCAGCAAGTGAATCGGTGGATCAACTGGTTTCATTAATAGACGCTGGTATGAACGTAGCCCGTCTAAATTTTTCCCACGGAGATTTCGAGGAACATGGAGCGCGTATTCGTAATATCCGCGAAGCATCCGAGAAGACTGGAAAAACCGTTGCGATCTTACTAGATACAAAGGGTCCTGAAATTCGTACGCAAACGGTTGTAGACGGTGCAATTGACCTTGTAAAAGGACAACAACTTATTGTATCGATGGAAGAAGTAGTCGGTTCAACAGAAAAGATTTCGATTACGTACCCAGGTCTTGTCAATGATTGTAGTGTAGGTAGTACGTTATTACTCGATGATGGTTTAATTGGCCTTGAGATTACAGATGTTCGTGATAACGAAATCGTTACAACAGTAAAAAACAGCGGTACATTGAAAAACAAAAAAGGTGTAAATGTGCCAAATGTTAGTGTCAACCTACCAGGTATGACAGATAAAGACGCAGCAGATATTCTGTTTGGTGTGGAGCAAAATGTTGATTTCATAGCGGCTTCATTCGTTCGTCGTGCATCTGATGTATTAGAAATTCGCGAATTACTTGAGAAAAACGGTGCAGCCGACATTGCGATTATCCCTAAAATTGAAAACCAAGAAGGTGTCGATAATATCGATGAAATTCTTGAAGTATCAGATGGATTAATGGTTGCTCGTGGCGACTTAGGCGTTGAAATTCCTGCTGAAGAAGTACCACTTGTACAAAAGCAGTTAATTAAGAAATGTAACGAACAAGCAAAGCCTGTTATTACGGCAACACAAATGCTTGATTCAATGCAAAGAAATCCACGCCCAACTCGTGCCGAAGCAAGTGACGTAGCTAACGCTATCTTTGACGGTACAGACGCGATTATGTTATCGGGTGAAACAGCAGCAGGGGATTACCCTGTAGAGTCTGTGCAAACTATGCACAATATTGCTAGCCGTACGGAGCAAGCTTTGAATTACGATCAACTGTTACGGAAGAAAAGTGAAGAATCAAAGCAAACGATCACAAGCGCAATCGGTCAGTCTGTAGCGCATACGGCGTCTAACCTAGATGCGACAGCTATTTTAACAGCAACAGAAAGTGGCTACACGGCACGCATGACTTCACGTTTCCGTCCTAAATCACCAATCTTGGCGATTACAAGCAATGAAAGAGCATTTCGGAAGATGGCGCTTGTATGGGGCGTAACACCGCTATTTGGTAAGCAAGCAAGCACGACAGATGAAATGCTTGACTTAACAGTTGAGGCGGCTATGGAATCAGGACATGTGGCTCAAGGAGACCTTGTTGTGATTACAGCTGGTGTGCCAGTAGGGGAAACGGGAACAACAAATCTTCTTAAAGTACATGTACTAGGAGAAGTGAAAGCAAAAGGTCAAGGCATTGGCCAGCGTTCTGGTTCAGGCAAAGTCGTTTTAGCTGAGAATGCAGCTGAAGCGAGTGCGAAAATGACGCAAGGCGCAGTCCTTGTTACAAAATCTACTGACAAAGATATGATTGACTCATTTGAGAAAGCGGCGGCTGTTATTACAGAGGAAGGCGGGTTAACGTCTCACGCTGCAGTTGTAGGCTTGAACTTAAGCACACCTGTTGTTGTAGGTGTTGATGATGCATTGGCTCTCTTTACCGATGGGGAAGAAGTAACGGTTGATGCAAAAACCGGGAATATTTACAGCGGCAAAGCGCGTGTACTATAATGTAGAAAAAGAAGAGCAACTGCTCTTCTTTTTCTTATAAATGAGGTGGTCATTTATGTTCAAACGGTTTCTTCTACCTGTTGCGATTGGAATTCCATTAATTGAGCTTTTGCTCATTGTTTTTTCCGTGCAATGGATTGGAGTTTGGTACACCATTCTTGCTATGCTTTCGACCAGCATTATCGGTTTTTTAGTTGCACGTCGTCAAGGCATGCAGGTCATACGTTTAGCTCAACTCCAAATGCAAAAGCAACAAGTTCCTAGTCAGGCAATGATTGATGGTGCTTGTATCTTTATTGGTGGTGCACTGTTAACGTTACCTGGTTTTTTTTCAGATGTTGTCGGAGCGATGTTTTTAATACCGTGGACAAGAACCATTATAAAAGCGGGCATATTAAAAAGCATTCACTCTGGTATTGCAAACGGTAGGTTTGTTGTCATTAAAAGAAGATAGCATGTCGAAAAATGCTGGTTATAGCCGTATTTTTAAAATTATGGTATGATATGAAGTGCTTAGGTTGTCGCAAAACACTTTATATCTTACCTTCTTTCGGTTATGGTAGAGATAAATCTGTTTTGTCATTCGACTTCATTTAAGTTGCTTAACAAGTTTGGTTTATGGCTAGCCTACTAGACTATGAACCCGCTCTCGATTCAGTTTGAATCGTATTCTTTCATTGTTGAAGGAGATAGGAGAGTTCGCATCCTTTTGCGAAAACGCTTCACTTGGTATCGTTACGTCTTGTGAAGGATTTATTAGAGAAAAGGAGAGATATAGGTGACTACTACTCGTGGATTAGAAGGTATTGTAGCAACACAGTCAAGCGTAAGTTCAATTATTGACGATGAATTAACCTATCAAGGCTATGGCATTGATGAGTTAGCAGAAAATGCAAGCTTTGAAGAGGTTATTTATTTACTTTGGAATGGTGAACTTCCGACCAAAGAAGAATTGAAATCGTTTACAGAGAAGTTGGCTGCTGAAGCCGAAGTTCCTGAAGAAATTTTCACTCAAATGAAAGCCTATCCAATTAATGACGTACATCCAATGGCGGCGTTGCGCTCAGCTATTTCAGCGCTTGGCTTGTTTGACTTAGATGCAGAAAAGATGGACGAAGAAGAAAATTATAACAAAGCAGTTCGACTTCAAGCGAAAATTCCGACAATAGTGACAGGTTTTGAACGGATTCGTTCTGGAAAAGAGCCAATTCCACCGAACAAAGATCTATCGTTTGCTGCGAATTTTCTATACATGTTAAATGGTGTAACACCGGATGATTTATCTGTAGAGGCGTTTAATAAAGCACTTGTTTTGCACGCCGATCATGAATTGAATGCTTCAACTTTTACTGCACGTGTTTGTGTAGCAACACTGTCTGACGTTTATTCAGGAATAACAGCTGCTATTGGTGCATTAAAGGGACCTTTACACGGTGGAGCAAATGAAGCTGTCATGAACATGCTATTAGACATTAATGAGCCAGAAGAAGTAGAACCATACCTTAGAAAAGCATTAGACAACAAAGAAAAAATTATGGGTTTTGGACATCGTGTCTATAAAAATGGGGATCCTCGTGCAAAGCATTTGCGTGATATGTCCAAACAATTAACAAGTGTTGTAAATGAAACGAAATGGTACGATATGTCGATTCAAATTGAAGAGATGATTACAAAAGAAAAAGGTTTATTGCCAAACGTCGATTTTTATTCTGCAACGGTTTATCATAGTCTTGGAATTAAGCATGACTTGTTTACACCTATTTTTGCAGTTAGTCGCACATCAGGATGGCTTGCGCACATTTTAGAACAATATGCAAACAATCGTTTAATCCGACCAAGGGCAGAATATGTTGGTCCTGATAAACGCTCATATGTTTCCATTGAATCAAGATAGCAACTAGTTTAATGTAAAAATTGAACGGAGTCATCCGTTCTACATATTTGGATGGAGGGAATACACATGGCAGCAGAAAAAATTCAAACAACTAACGGAGTTCTAAATGTACCAAACGAACCAATTGTACCTTTTATTGAAGGAGACGGCACAGGTCCTGATATTTGGGCAGCAGCATCTCGCGTATTAGACGCAGCAGTAGAAAAAGCATACAGTGGAGAGCGCAAAATTCACTGGAAAGAAATCTTAGCTGGTGAAAAAGCGTACAACCAAACAGGTGAATGGCTTCCGGCGGAAACATTAGATGCTGTACGTGAATATTTAATTGCGATTAAAGGGCCTTTAACAACACCAATTGGTGGAGGAATTCGCTCGTTAAACGTTGCGCTTCGTCAAGAGCTTGATCTTTATACATGTTTACGTCCAGTTCGTTATTTCACTGGTGTTCCTTCGCCTGTAAAACGTCCAGAAGACACAAATATGGCAATTTTCCGTGAGAACACAGAAGATATTTATGCAGGAATTGAATTCCAAGAAGGTTCCGATGAAGTGAAAAAAGTCATTGCGTTCCTACAAGATGAAATGGGCATTAATAAAATTCGTTTCCCTGAAACATCTGGAATTGGTATTAAGCCAGTTTCAAAAGAAGGAACAGAACGAATTGTGCGTGCTTCTATTCAATACGCTTTGGATGAAGGTAGAAAGAGTGTAACGCTTGTTCATAAAGGAAACATCATGAAGTATACAGAAGGTTCATTTAAAAACTGGGGCTACGATTTAGCTGAGCGCGAGTTCGGAGATAAAGTCTTTACGTGGGCAACATACGATAAAATTGTTGAGGAAAAAGGAAGAGAAGCTGCCGATCAAGCACAAAGTGAAGCAGAAGCCGCTGGAAAAATTATTGTGAAAGATTCAATTGCAGACATCTTCTTGCAACAAATTTTAACACGTCCAAAAGAGTTTGATGTTGTTGTTACAATGAACTTAAACGGAGATTATATTTCCGACGCATTAGCAGCACAAGTTGGTGGAATTGGTATTGCTCCAGGAGCGAATATCAACTACGATACAGGGCATGCAATCTTTGAAGCTACTCACGGTACTGCTCCTAAGTACGCTGGATTAGATAAAGTAAATCCATCTTCTGTTCTATTGTCTGGTGAACTACTTCTCCGTCACCTTGGCTGGACAGAAGCAGCTGATATGATCATGTCGTCAATGGATAAAACCATTGAAAGTAAAGTCGTGACATATGATTTTGCACGTTTGATGGATGATGCAACAGAAGTTTCTTGTTCTGGTTTTGCTGATGAACTAATCAAAAACCTCTAATCAACAAATGTGAATCATAATGAGAACGAGGAGATGTTAGCATGGCGATTAAACGTAGAAAAATTTCAATTATCGGTAGTGGCTTTACAGGTGCAACAACGGCTCTTATGGTTGCACAAAAAGAACTAGGCGACGTTGTTCTTGTTGATATTCCGGATATGGAAGGACCGACAAAAGGAAAAGCGTTAGATATGATGGAATCAACACCTGTACAAGGTGTTGATTCCCGAATTATTGGCACATCGAGTTATGAAGATACAAAAGACTCCGATGTTGTTGTCATCACAGCTGGAATTGCGCGTAAGCCAGGTATGAGTCGCGATGACCTAGTTTCCACTAACGCTAAAATTATGAAGTCTGTAACAAAAGAAATTGTCAAACATTCTCCAGATTGCTATATCATCGTGTTAACGAATCCAGCAGACGCGATGACGTATACGGTATTCAAAGAATCGGGATTACCGAAAAATCGGGTTATTGGTCAGTCGGGTGTATTGGATACAGCTCGATTTAGAACGTTTATTGCCGAGGAATTAAATCTATCTGTTGAAGATGTTACTGGATTTGTTCTTGGTGGTCACGGTGATGATATGGTTCCACTTATTCGCTATTCAGCAGCTGGCGGCGTGCCACTTTCAACATTAATCTCGCCTGAGCGTTTAGAGGAAATTGTTGAACGGACACGAAAAGGTGGCGGTGAAATTGTTGGACTACTTGGAAACGGTAGTGCCTACTATGCACCGGCAGCATCCCTAACGCAAATGGTTGAAGCGATTGTCAAAGATAAGAAAAGAGTGATTCCGACAATTGCTTATCTAGAAGGCGAGTATGGACATCACGACTTATATCTAGGGGTTCCTACTATTTTAGGTGGAGACGGTATTGAAAAAGTAATTGAGCTTGACTTGACAGATGAGGAACAAGACCAGTTAAATAAGTCTGCTGATTCTGTTCGTCATGTAATGGATGCTTTACCAACAGCATAAATAAAAATCCTCATGCGTTTACGCGTGAGGATTTTTCTATTATACTCCGGCACCAGAGACAGAGGCTTTTTTTAATTGAACTGGTTTGACATGTTTAATAAAGCGATGTTTATAGAGGCTGATGATTTTAGATGTAATAAGAATAGACAGAACGGAAAACAGTCCCGGGATAAGACCGACGACTAGGAAACTGAGGAGTACAACAAACGCATCAAAAAGAAAGTTTGTTTTGCCTGGGTCAATTCCAGCTTTCTTTTGCAGATACAAAGCAAGAATATTTGCCCCACCTAAAGAAGCTTGCTGATTAAATAAAAGCGTTAATCCTGTCCCAATGCTAACCCCACCTAGGACAGCTCCAAAAAACATTGGGACTGTAAAAGAAGGTAAAAACGTATCAACCGCTGTTAACAAGGATAAAAATGTAACCGATAGCATCGTCACAATTGTAAAGCTTAAGCCCATTCTTATAAAAGAAAATATGTAAAACGGTATGTTTACTAGGAAAAAGAGTAAGGAAAAAGGAAGGTTAACTAAATAGGATAAGGTTAAGGTCAAACCAGCTGTTCCGCCAGTAATAAGACCAGCGTGACGGAGCAATAAAACGCCAATCGAAACAATGAAACAACCTAATAAAATCGCAATGGCCTTTCGGAAAAAAATCATTCAATCACCTACACGTTATTGTTACTATAAGTTTATATAACAATGAAGGAGTTTTGTATAACAACTAGTAGGATCTTCTAAAATGTGGTTTAATAAATGAAGGGAAATGATAAATTATTTGTACAAAATGAAAAAAGGTGATTTTCTTAATGGATAAAATGGATTGCGATATCCTAAAGCTGCTTCAAGACAATGGCAGGATGACAATTAGTGAATTATCAAAGGAGCTGGCATTAAGCCGACCGAGTATGTCAGAACGTCTCGTACGTTTACAAGAAAAAGGTGTTATTGAAGGGTTTACAGCGCGGGTATCATTAAAAGAAATCGGCAAGGATATCTTGCTTTTAATACAAGTTAGCGGGTTGAAAGTGGCGCTATCGGATTTTGAAGAGGTTATAAAGGATGAAGCAGAAATTATCGAGTGCCATCGAGTAACTGGAGAAGTAAGCTACTTTTTAAAAGCCGCTGTGTCGGATGTGAATAGTATGCGTGCTCTTATTGATCGATTAATACCGTACGGAACCATTAATACATCAACCGTTTTAAATTCACCTGTACCTTACCGAACAATCCTTCCTGATATAAAGGAATAGCACATTCTTATATTTTTGCTATACTTAAGAGAGAATAGAGAGAAGATAGGATAAGACCGTTCAAACACAAGAAAAAGGAGTGCAACTACCTATATGGCAAAGCGCATTTTAGTAGTCGATGATGAACCATCCATTTCCACCTTACTCAAGTACAACTTAGAACAGGCTGGCTTTGAAGTGGAAACGAGGTTAGATGGACTAGCTGGGTTTGAGCGAGCAAAAGAAGTTCCTTTCGATTTAATCATACTTGATCTTATGTTACCAAGTATGGATGGAATGGATGTGTGTCGCAATTTAAGGCAGGAACATATTTTTGTACCAATTTTAATGCTAACGGCTAAAGATGATGAATTTGATAAAGTACTCGGTCTAGAATTAGGTGCCGATGACTATATGACTAAACCATTTTCACCTCGAGAAGTATCCGCAAGAGTGCGTGCCATTTTACGTCGGGTCGACCAGACACAGGCTACTAAAGAAGATGTAGCTGTAAAAGGGAAGGGACGCGTCATAAAAGACTTAACCATTTACCCAGACAATTATGAAGTATACGTAAAGCAGGATTTGCTAACCTTGACACCAAAAGAGTTTGAGCTACTCGTCTACTTGTCTGAGAATAAAGGCCGGGTGTTAACGAGAGACCAGCTTCTTAATGCTGTATGGAATTATGAATTTGTTGGTGATACACGAATAGTCGATGTACACATTAGCCACTTGAGAGAAAAGATCGAACCAAATCCGAAAAAGCCTGTTTACATTAAGACGATTCGTGGGCTGGGCTATAAGTTGGAAGAACCAATCTCAAATGACTAACGTAAAAAATCGGTTCGTTGTAAGCATTATGCTTGTTGTTACCTTTGTTTTGCTAGCACTCGGACTAACCATTGGTGCCTGGTCAAATGAGCAGTATTTAAATTTTATTGAAGAGCGAATGAAGAACGAAACAGCACTAGCAACATGGACCGTCACGGAAAATGGCTTTCCAGAGCAAGAGGAAGCACAGCGAATTGCGGCTAAAGCCGGTGAATTATTTGAAGGACGTTTAACGATTATTGATGACACAGGAACGGTTTTAGGAGACTCATGGGCTGAGCCAGAAGAAATGGAAAATCATCTTGATCGACCTGAAATTAAGCGCGCCCTTGCTGATAACGACGTTGAACTAAGGTATAGTGAGACAATCGGTGAGGACTTGCTTTATTATGCTTTACCTCTTTATGAAGATGAAATGCTTCTAGGTTATATTCGTGTAGGTTTATCAGTAGAATCACTTAACCAAATTAATCAAACCGTATGGTTCGTCATTGCAGCAAGCTTCTTCATTGCATTTTTCATTCTATTTATTCTTGTTACGCGCATTACAAAGCAAATTATTAAACCGATTGATCATGCGACAGAGGCAGCGATTCGTTTAGCAGAAGGTGACTATAAAACACGGACGTTTGAAGATCAACATAAAGAACTGGGACGCTTAGGTCGCTCCATTAATATACTCGCATACAATCTAGAACAACTGTCAAGGCGTCATAAAGTACAGCAAGAACAAATGGCTGCTTTGATTGATCATATGGGGAGTGCGTTATTATTTATTAATGTTCGTGGCGATGTAGAGCTGGTAAATCGAACAACAGAACAACTGTTTTTCGTTAAAGCGCAGGAAATAACAGGTAAGCCTTACTATGAAATTATTCCAAGTGATAATCTTAGTAAATTTGTCCAGTCGGTCTATATGACTGAAACAAAACAACGAGGACAAATCGAATGGACAGATCATTTTGTCACGAAAGTCTATGACGTCTACGGGGCTCCTGTTGTGACAGATTCCGGTCGTTTGCGTGGGGTAACGATTGTACTCCATGATATAACAGAGCAAAAGAAACTTGAACAAATTCGCAAAGATTTCGTCGCAAATGTCTCTCATGAATTAAAGACACCGGTAACGTCAATTAAAGGTTTTGCGGAAACGTTAATTGATGGTGCGCTTCAAGAGCCGGAATTGTCGAAGCAATTTACGGAGATTATTTGGAAAGAAAGTGATCGTCTACAAACGCTAATCATGGACTTACTTGAACTGTCTAAAATTGAAAATGCTCAATTCTTACTCCATTTAGAAGAAGTCTCCTTAAAAGGGATTTCCGATGAAGTTGTCACATTGCTTTCAAGCAAAGCTGAAGAAAAGAAAATGACCATTCATGTAACAGAAACAGGTCAATCTACTATTGAGGGAGACGCACAACGCTTAAAACAAATTATTTTAAACCTTGTTACAAATGCGATTGCGTACACACCAGCGGATGGTACGGTTCACGTAAAGTTAATTGAAAAAGAAAATGATGTGGAGCTTCAAGTGAAAGATACAGGAATTGGCATTAGTGTGCCAGAAAGACTTCGTATTTTTGAACGTTTCTACCGAGTTGATCGAGCGAGGAGTCGAAATTCTGGAGGAACAGGCTTGGGTCTTGCGATTGTGAAACATTTGGCTGAAGCTCATCATGGAAAACTAGAAGTGGAAAGTGAAGAAGGAAAGGGATCGGTATTTAAAATTTTGTTTCCAAAGAGACAAGCTTAACAAGATCTTTACAGTTCGTTTATATCCACAACACATTTGTCGCCTACACTTAGGAAGAACGGTCTTATCCTGATCGATATTCCTCTGTCGGTCGACTTTGATGGCAAGAGCTATGTCTCTTGTCTTTTTTTGCGTACGCTCGTTCCCATCTGTTTTCTTTTTCAATTGCGAGTATGGTACAATACCGATACAAGTTATGCTAGGAAGGGAAGATCCCGATTGAAAAAATTAGTATTAATTGACGGAAATAGTATTGCCTACCGAGCCTTTTTCGCATTACCGCTTTTAAGCAATGAAAAAGGGGAATATACGAACGCAGTTTATGGTTTTACAACGATGCTTTTAAAAGTACTTGAGGAAGAAAAGCCCACTCATTTATTCGTAGCATTTGATGCAGGCAAATCGACATTTCGACATAAGACGTATGCTGAATATAAAGGGACGCGTCAAAAAACACCTTCAGAATTATCCGGTCAAATTCCTATGATTCATAAGCTTTTAGATGCTTTTTCTATAAAACGATATGAAGCAAAAGAGTACGAAGCAGATGATATTATTGGAACACAGGCTGTAGAAGCAGCAAAAGAAGGGTTTGAGGTTGTTGTCATTACGGGAGATAAAGATTTACTCCAACTTGTTGATGACCATATCGAAGTCGTGCTTACTCGAAAAGGAATAACCGAAGTTGATCGTTATAATGAAGCGAAAATAGAAGAGCGATACGGGCTAACACCCAAACAAATTATTGATTTAAAAGGACTTATGGGGGATACCTCTGATAATATCCCTGGTGTTCCTGGTGTTGGAGAGAAAACGGCTATTAAGCTGTTAACTCAATTCTCAGACGTGGAAACTGTACTTGACTCGATTAATGAGGTTTCAGGGAAAAAGCTTAAAGAGCGGTTAGAGGAAAATAAAGAACAAGCGATTTTAAGTAAACAACTTGCAACCATTATGACGGAAGTACCGTTAGAAACGGCTCTTAACGACTTAGCATATAACGGATTTGATTATCAAGCAGTTAAGGAATTGTTTAAAGCATATGCATTTAATTCTTTATTAAATCGGATTGGTGGCAATGAAGATCAAAAAGAAGAGGCATTGGAGAAAGTGCCATTTGAAGTGGTTTCGGAGATAAAGGAAGATCATCTTGTCAGTCCATCCGCTTTAGTGATTGAAATGCTCGGTGACAATTATCATCATGCTGATATTATCGGGGTTGGCTTAGCAAATAAAAATGGGAGCTACTTTATTCCGACAAAGGTTGCTGTAGAGTCAGATCTCTTTCAAACGTTTATGGCCGATCAGAAGAAAGAAAAGTATTTGTTTGATGCGAAACGAGCAGTTGTTGCGTTAGCATGGCAAGATATTGAATTACATGGTGTTGCTTTCGATTTACAAATGGCATCATATTTACTTGATCCGTCTCTTTCTTCCCATGAAATGAGCGATATTGCATCTCGAAAAGGATCAGTCCGTGTCTTAGAAGATGAAACCGTTTATGGAAAAGGGGCAAAGCAAGCAATTCCTGATGAGCAGCAGCTTGCTGCGCATTTATCTAGAAAAGCTTATGCGATGTATGTATTAAAAGACATATTGGCAAATGAGCTGAAGGAAAACGAACAATTTTCGCTTTTTGCAGAACTTGAAATGCCGTTATCTGTTATATTAGGACGAATGGAGAAAGAAGGCATCAAAGTCGACCGCTCGCAGCTTCAGAACATGGGTGACGATTTATCGACACGATTAGCAAATCTTGAAAAAGAGATTCATAAAGAAGCTGGTGAGACGTTTAACATTAATTCTCCGAAGCAATTAGGACAAGTATTATTTGAAACGTTAGAGCTTCCGCCAGTAAAGAAAACAAAAACAGGTTATTCTACAAGTGCAGATGTATTAGAGAAATTAGCAGGTTCGCACCCAATTATTGAACATATTTTACTCTATCGTCAGCTCGGAAAGCTGTATTCAACCTACATTGAAGGATTGTTAAAAGTAGCGGATGAGCAGTCAGGAAAAGTGCACACACGATTTAATCAAGCACTTACACAAACTGGACGGCTTTCTTCAACAGATCCCAACTTGCAAAATATTCCGATACGACTAGAAGAAGGAAGAAAAATCCGTAAAGCATTTGTACCGTCTCAAGAGGGTTGGGTGATGGTGTCTGCTGACTATTCACAAATTGAATTACGAGTACTTGCACACATATCAGGCGACGAAAGAATGAAAGAAGCATTTTTGAAGGATATGGATATCCATACAAAAACGGCTATGGACGTGTTTCATGTTGAAGAACATGAAGTGACGGATCAAATGAGGCGTAGCGCAAAAGCAGTAAACTTCGGTATTGTTTATGGAATTAGTGATTACGGTCTCTCGCAAAATTTAAACATCACTCGAAAAGAAGCAAAAGCATTTATAGATCGTTATTTGGCTAGCTACCCTGATGTAAAAGCATATATGGAAAATGTCGTAAAAGAAGCAAAGAAAACAGGTTATGTTCAAACGTTATTGGCGAGACGTCGGTATTTGCCTGAGTTAGCTAGTAGTAATTTTAATCAACGTAGTTTTGCCGAACGTACGGCAATGAATACGCCTATTCAAGGGACGGCTGCGGATATTATTAAGCAAGCGATGGTAAATATGAGTGACGAACTAGCGAGTTCTTCGTTGAAAGTCACGATGTTGTTACAGGTACACGATGAATTGATTTTTGAAGTTGCGCCAGAAGACGAACAGGCTTTGAAGGAACTTGTTACAAATGTAATGGAAAATGCATTATCATTAGATGTTCCCCTACAGGTAGACGTGTCAAGCGGTTCTTCTTGGTATGACGCAAAGTAAAAGGAGAGGAAGATCAGATGCCAGAGTTACCTGAAGTGGAAACGGTTAGAAGAACATTACTTGAACTCGTTAAAGGCAAAACGATTCATAACGTGACCATTCATTGGCCTAAAATGATTAAGGAACCAGACGATGCGTATGAGTTCATGCAACAAATTGCTGGTCAAACCATTTTGGACATAAGACGTAGAGGGAAGTTTCTTTTATTTGAACTAACTGATTTTGTGCTTATCTCACATTTAAGAATGGAAGGACGTTATGGGGTGTATACGCCTGAAGAATCTTCAGGTAAGCACACCCATGTCATTTTTCATTTAACAGATGGAACAGAACTTCGGTATGCAGATGTACGAAAGTTTGGAACGATGCACTTATTTACGAAGGGTACAGAAGAGACCGTTTTGCCGCTTGCGCAACTAGGGGTGGAACCATTCTCTGAACAGTTTACGGTTGAACGATTAAATGATGCCTATAAACAATCGAAGCGCACGATTAAAACGGCGCTGTTAGACCAAAAAACGGTTGTTGGTCTAGGGAATATCTATGTGGATGAAGCGTTGTATCGAGCGCGTATTCAACCTGAGCGTCTAGCCTCATCAATTGGGGAAGAGGAGATGACGGTGTTGCATACAGCTATTGTAGAAACGTTACAGGAAGCGGTAGATGCTGGAGGAAGTTCTATTAAATCATATGTAAACGGTCAAGGTGAAATGGGGATGTTCCAACAAAGTCTGAACGTTTACGGTAGAAAAGGCGAACCATGTCATGAATGCGGGACGCTTATCACGAAGACAGTTGTAGGAGGACGAGGCACACATTATTGTCCTCAATGTCAGCATTAACACAAAATCAGTCCTCTCCATATACTAGTTCAATGATGAATTAGTAAGGAGGGGTTTTTTGTTATCCTTAATCATTTTAGCCATGGCCTTGAGTCTTGACAGCTTTGGTGTTGGATTAACATACGGAATGCGAAAAATTAAAATTCCGTGGCTTTCGCTTGCCTTCATTGGATTGTGTTCTGGATTTTCCATTCTGATTGCCATGAGTGTCGGAGCTACGATTGCGCAAGTGATTTCCATTTCTGCAGCTGAAACAATTGGTGCACTGATTCTAATTGCCATTGGAGCATGGGCACTAGTTGAAACGTATCGTCCACAAAAGGAACCTGTTCAGCGCTTGCAAAAACAAGATGTCGATTTTACCATAAAAATGTTTGGATACGTCATTCATATCCTGCGAGATCCAGCGAAAGCAGACATGGATTCATCGGGAACGGTAACAGGACGGGAAGCTCTCTTACTTGGCTTAGCGCTTTCACTAGATGCATTTGGAGCAGGGATTGCGGCGGCCTTAATGGGCTTCTCACCAATTGGTTTGGCACTAATGGTTGCTTTTCTTAGCGCTCTATTTGTATCATTAGGGATGGTAGGGGGATATCGCCTCGCTCATGTGAAATGGGTAAAACGATTGTCTTTTCTTCCAGGCTTATTACTTATACTTATTGGGCTTTTGAAGCTGTAGTGGAGGGAAACCGTCTTGAAAATTGGTTTAACAGGTGGAATTGCAAGTGGAAAGTCTTTAGCTTCAACCTATCTTTACGAAAAAGGTCACCCTATTATTGATGCAGATAAAATTGCAAGACAGGTTGTTGAACCTGGTACACCAGCGCTTGAAGAAATTAGTAATACATTCGGTGTAAATGTGTTGCATGAGGATGGCCAGTTAAATCGAAAAGCGCTAGGATCCATTGTGTTTACAAGTGAAGAAAAACGACAGCAACTCAACAAAATTGTTCATCCAGCAGTAAGAAAACAAATGCTTAAAGAAGCAGAGGCTTTTGAACGAAAAGGGCATGCGCTTATCATCTTTGATATTCCACTTTTAGTAGAAAGTCACTTATTTCATTTAGTCGATCAAGTTTGGGTTGTTTATGTTGATGAACAAACGCAATTAGCTCGTTTAATGCAGCGAGATCAATCAACAAAAGAGGAAGCGTTACAGCGAATACGTGCACAAATTCCTTTAGAGCAAAAAGTACAGTATGCAGATCAAGTGATTAAAAATACGGGAACGAAGCAAGAAACATACAATCAGATTGATGCCATTTTACAAACAATCACAGCAACATAATTGTGAAAAACAAAAAGCTTTCATCATAAATGAAATGATGAAAGTTTTTTTTTCGTTATGATTCGCTCATGTATTGTGTTATCCCTTTTTACTCCTCATTTATCCTTTGGAAACAGTAAAAGAACCAAAAGTGATCCTTTAATCGGTTTTTTTTCGATTCAAGAAAAATAATAGCGCTATTTTGTTCATTTATGTTATACTATTTCATAGAATGATACTAAAAAATATAACACATTTCAGACCGAGAGGATGAAATCCTGATGAAAACGAACATAGCGATCAATGGTTTTGGAAGAATTGGAAGAATGGTATTCCGTAAAGCATTTTTGGAAGGTGATGTAACCATTAAAGCGATTAACGCCTCCTATCCAGCAGAGACGTTGGCGCATCTTATAAAATATGATACAGTTCATGGTCCTTTTATCGGTGAAGTATTTGCACAAGATGGAAAACTATTCGTAAATGGACAGGAAGTAATGTTACTTTCCGAGAGAGATCCTAAACAACTTCCTTGGAGAGAACTCAACGTTGATATTGTCATTGAAGCGACTGGTAAATTTAAAACAAGAGAAACAGCTGGTTACCACCTTGAAGCTGGGGCAAAGAAAGTCATCATTACAGCTCCTGCTAAAGGCGAAGATGTGACGATTGTGATGGGCGTAAACGAAAGCGATTACAAAGAAGAACATCAAATTTTATCAAACGCTTCTTGCACGACAAATTGCCTAGCTCCTGTAGTCAAAGTACTTGAAGAAACATATGGCATAGAGAGCGGTATGATGACAACGGTTCATTCCTATACGAATGACCAAAAAAATATTGATAACCCACATAAAGATTTGCGTCGTGCTCGTGCTTGTGGCCAGTCAATTATTCCGACTTCTACGGGTGCAGCGACAGCAATCTCAAAAGTATTACCCCAGTTAGAAGGAAAATTAACGGGTATGGCTTTACGTGTTCCGACACCAAACGTATCGCTTGTCGATCTTGTGGTGCAGTTGAAAACTGATGTCACTGTTGATGAAGTGAATCAAACCTTTGTACACGCAGCGAATCATTCGATGAAGGGGATCTTAGGTTTTACAAGTGAGCCTCTCGTCTCGATCGATTTTAATGGCGAAGAGCAGTCAGCAGTCATTGATGGGCAATCAACAACAGTGTTAAATCATCGTCAAGTAAAACTATTAGCTTGGTATGATAATGAATGGGGTTACTCTTGCCGAGTTGTTGACCTTATGAACTTTGTTGCTGAGCGAATGAAAAACAAGAAGGAAGAGTACTCTGCGTCCTAAGGTTGAATTACGCTGATTTCTTTAATTTTCAGTTGCAATAACGATTTAAAACAAGTATACTGAATCCCGTGAGTTCGTTTAACTACGGGATTCGTTTTTTCTTACAGCATGGGTTAGGACCTCTTTGGACTAACTTTCCCCCCTGTACGAATGCGATCCTACATGCAGATGCGTGCATGGCGAATAACGATTAAGGGGGATATCGATATGGATACAATGGGTCGTCATGTCATTTCCGAGCTTTGGGGTTGTGACACAGAGAAACTGAATAACATGGAATTTATTGAAAAAGTATTTGTGAATGCAGCGTTAAAAGCAGGAGCCGAAGTGAGAGAGGTTGCTTTTCATAAATTTGCACCACAAGGTGTAAGTGGAGTCGTGATTATTTCTGAATCACATCTAACCATTCACAGCTTTCCAGAGCATGGCTATGCTAGCATTGACGTGTATACATGTGGTCCAATTATTGATCCTAACGTAGCTGCATCCTTTATTGCAGAAGAGTTAGGCGCAAAAACGAGTGAAGTGGTTGAAATTCCTCGCGGTATGGGACCGATAAAAATGGATAAGAAAATGGAAATGAGCGAAACAGCTCGTTAATGAATAAAAAGTATCGCATACACAATGCGGTACTTTTTTTGCGTAGTTGTAGTTTAAAGAAAGTATGTGCATAAAACGCTTCTGTACCGCTTACAATCTTATGGTATGATAAGAAAAAAGGTGATAAGGGGAGTTGGATGCTTTGGGTGTTCGCGATACATTTAATCGAGTGTTTAGTACTAGAACAGAAACAGGGGAAGTGCATCCTAGTAAAGAGCTGCAAACACGTTACTATAAAACGTCAAAAGATAAAGCAATGAAAGCTGTAGAAGACGTATTAAAAAAACGTGGCTTCGTGATTAAGCGCAGTGAGGAAGAGCGTGGAGAGATTGTTGGACAGTCTACAAAAGGAAAAAAAGTGCTTATCGTTGTATCGGTTATAACGGTTAAGCCGTTCCGCACAGCAGTCGATTTCTCTTGCGCAACCGAAACAGCATTGCCAAGTGACTTCGGAAGCAGCCGTAAATTAACAGTTTCTCTATATAAGGAACTAGATGATACCCTTCCATACATAGGTTCAGCACTTGGGAGTGAATTATTATAATTGCTTGCCAGAACGTGTTTTTTTTACTATGATAGACTAAAATGAAGTGTATAGGTCACAAATGGAGATGATGAGATGCGCTGTCCCAAATGTCACCATAATGGTACACGGGTATTAGACTCTAGACCAAGCGATGAAAGTCGTTCAATTAAACGAAGACGCGAATGTGAACAGTGCATGCAGCGTTTCACAACCTTTGAAACGGTCGAAGAAACACCGTTACTGGTCATAAAGAAAGACGGAATGCGTGAAGAGTTCAGTAAAGAAAAAATGCTTAGAGGGCTTGTTCGTGCGTGCGAAAAACGTCCTGTTCCTATTGAGACCCTTGAAGACATCGTTCTAAACATTGAACGCCAATTGCGTGACGATGGGAAGAAAGAAGTCCAAAGTGAAGACGTAGGCGAACTCGTTATGGGGTATTTAGCAGAAGTCGATGACGTTGCCTATGTGCGATTTGCATCTGTTTATAGGCAGTTTAAAGATATTAATGTTTTTATTAAAGAACTAACGGATTTAATGAACAAAGGATAAAAGGAGCTAAAGCGAAGCTGCGCTTGAGCTCTTTTTTACGCTAGGAGGAGAATGATGTCTACACACTGGAAAGAAGTATTGCCAGTTGACTCATATAGGATTAGGCTAGCGGACTTTATTACCGAGATTGATACACATGTCCTCACATTGCTTTATCAACCGTTAATTGGCGCTAATGCTGTGGGGCTATACAAAAGCTTACTTGCTCAATTACCAAAAGACGTTTTCGAAGGGGATGTGCATACCCATCAGCATTTACGATTAATGGTTGGGTTAACGATGTCAGATTTGCTAGAAGCTCGAAAAAAGCTAGAAGCGATTGATTTAATGCGAACATATCAGCATAAATCACAGGATAAGCGATCGTTTATCTATGAGATTCAGCCGCCAATGAAACCAGTTCAGTTTTTCACTGATGACGTGCTTAGTGTCTTTTTATTTAATAAATTAGGCAAAAAAGGGTATCTTGCTATCAAGGAACGATTCAGTTTAAAGGAAATTGATCAAGATGCTTATGAAGAAGTGACGGTGTCGTTTTCTGATGTCTTTGCTTCGTTGCAGCATTCAGAAATGCAGTCTGCTTTAATGGATCGACAAGGCTCTACAACAGATGGTCGCCATAATATTCTCGGGAAAGACAAACAAGGGCTGTCGTTTCAGAACTTCGATAGTGAGCTAATGATACAATCCTTATCAAGTTATGTAGTGCCAAAAGATGTGCTAACGGATGAGTTACTAGAATTAGTGAAAAAATTAGCCTTTGTTTATCAAGTTGAACCATTAACAATGGCAAATTTAATTGAACGCGCCATTGTGAATGGAGAATTAGAGGGTAAGAATTTACGGAAAACGGTACAAACATGGTATAAGCTCGAAAGCAGTGCAGTAGCACCTGCTCTTGGACTAAAAACGCAACCAGAATCAAAACGGACGGTTCAAGAGGAGCCGAAGTCAGAGGAAGAGCGGGTTATTCGGTTTTATGAAGAAACAGCTCCTTTAACGTTACTTGAATTAAGACAAGAAGGGGCAGTTGTGTCACCTCCTGACATAAAAATTATTGAAGAGTTAATGGTGGATTATCTATTAAATCCTGGAGTCATTAATGTGTTGATTGATTATAATTTATTCCAGAATGATATGAAATTATCAAAACTATTTATGCAAAAAATTGCCGGCCATTGGAAGCGAAAAAAGATTGGAACGGTTCCGGAGGCTATCCAGCTCGTTAAAACAGATAAACAAAAGAAAAAAGAAGGACAAGCAAACCGTTCTGCTGGCAAACGGAATAAGCGACAGAGTGCGCTTCCTAAATGGCTAGTCCAAGAGAAGGATGAAGAAAAAAATCAGCAGCAATCATCTCAGCAACCTGCTGTGAAAACAAGCGAATCGAAAGGAAATACAGATACTCAAGAGCTTGCCCAATTGATGGCGGAACGGAACCGTCGTCGTGCGCAGAAGGGAGATCATTAAATGGATTCCATTCAAAAATCGTTTGCTGCCATTGATAAAGGCGGAAGACTTCAAAAACAAATCGCAGAACAAAAAAAACGAGTCGTGATGTCGAAACCAGTTCAATCATTTTTACGTGAAGCGAATGAAGTGACTGAAGACATGATCGATCGCGGTTTAAGCAAACTCTATGAATTTAAAAAGGAACGGGAGCATTGTGAAACCTGTCCAGGTTTGGAAAACTGTCCTAATATGATGCAAGGGTATCGTCCAAGTGTCTACGTGGAAAGAGGTAGTTTGGAGCTAACGTATTCTAAATGTCCACTTAAACTGGATGATGAAGAAAAAAAGCTTCAGCAAGGCTTGATCCAATCTTTTTATATTCCAAAAGATGTGTTAGAAGCAACTTTTGACCTTATAGAGCAGGATTCTGATCGAACAAAGGCAATAACGGAAGCGATTAAATTTGCTTCAACAGCACAGCCTGGAGAGGATGGTCACGGCTTATATTTACATGGGAAATTTGGTGTCGGTAAATCTTATTTATTAGGTGCAATCGCTAATGATTTGAAAGAAAGTCGTATTCAAAGCGCACTTATTTATACACCTGATTTCTTTCGCGAGATGAAGGCTGCTATTGGAGATGGTACCTTTCAAGAGAAATTAGAAGCGGTTCGTAAAGTACCGGTTCTTATGTTAGATGACATTGGAGCGGAAACAACAACAGCGTGGACGAGAGACGAAATCCTTGGTCCTATTATGCAGTATCGCATGTCAGAGCGATTGCCCACTGTTTTTACATCAAATTATGATTACGATGAGTTGGAAGTTCAGTTATCCTATTCGGATAAAGGTGGAACAGAAGAATTGAAAGCGAAACGGATCATGGAACGAATCAAGCACTTTACAACTCTTGTTGAAGTAAAAGGAAAAAATCGCCGAAGTTAGGAGGGGAGCGTCATCCCTTCCTTCTTTTTATATAGAGCATTGAAGCCGATTGAATTGGAAGTTTAAGAATAACTATGATACGATTATAGAGACTACTAGACTATTTATTTGTGCTTGGGGGTACAAGAGATGAGCGTAGATGCGATTCTAGAAAGAGCCGTTAACGGCGAACGTATTTCCATGGAAGATGCTGTGGAACTTTATAAATGTGATGACTTAGATAAATTAGGACGAGCGGCAGACGCAATAATGAAGCAATGGCACCCTGAGCCAGTGACAACATTTGTAATTGGACGTAATGTCAATTATACAAACTTTTGTGATACGTATTGTTCGTTTTGCGCCTTTTATCGTCCGCCAAATCATAAAGACGGCTACGTTCTTGATGATGAAGTAATCTTTCAAAAAATAAAAGAAACAGAAGACGTTGGTGGAACAGAAATCTTAATGCAGGGTGGAACCAATCCCAATTTAAAACTCGATTATTATACAGACCTCTTAAAAGGAATCAAAAAAAGGTTTCCTAACATTTGGATGCATTCGTTCTCGCCAGCTGAAATATGGAAGATAGCAGAAGTAATGGATATGTCTGTTGAAGATGTATTGCGTGAACTTCATGAAGCAGGACTTGATTCAATGCCAGGCGGTGGCGCAGAAATTCTTACAGAGGAAACAAGAATGCGTGTTAGCCGTTTGAAAGTAACTGCCGATCAATGGTTAGAAGCCATGAAGGCATCAAAAAAAGTCGGTATGTTTGGATCAGCAACAATGGTTATCGGTTTTGGCGAGTCATTCGAGGAGCGGGCGCTTCATTTACAACGCGTTCGTGATGCTCAAGACGAAACAGGTTGCTTTACTGCGTTTATTTCATGGTTATTGCAGCCTGAAAACACAGGTTTACGACGTTTAGAAAAATTAACGCCTGAAGACTATTTAAAGAATGTGGCAATTTCTCGTATTTTCCTTGATAACATTGCTAATTTCCAGTCTTCTTGGGTAACAATGGGCCCTGAAGTTGGAAAGAAATCATTGCATTTTGGCTGTAATGACTTTGGAAGTACGATGATGGAAGAAAATGTTGTGTCTGCTGCGAACACAACACATAAGGTCAATTCCAACTTAACCCTAAAACTGATTCGCGAAGCTGGTAAGATTCCAGCTCAGCGAAATACAAAGTATGACATCCTTCACCGTTTTGAAGGCGATGAGACTGTTGATAAAGATTTTGTCATGCAAAATTAACGAATGTAAATGCTCTTGAGTGCTTGGCGCTCAAGGGCATTTATTTTTTATAATAGCCTCTGCATTCGGAAGGCATGTTTCTTCTCTTTAATACATACGTTAAAAGTAAAGTGTGAAGAAAGAAGAGTATGCGGGATGTTAGGGGGACTTGAGTTTGCTTGCAATTTATTTTGAAGACAAAGGCAATTATGATAGACTAGCTAAAAAAATAGCTAAATCCATTAAACAATTTCATGAACTCGGCATAAATGCCACAATGGAACAAAGAGAAGGGAATGAACTACGGTTTCTCCTTACCGATGAGACAGATCAATCAGATGACCCTTACTATAGTTTTTTAGCAGCGCTTTTAACAGAAGATGTCATTGAAACAAAGGAACACCTTTTGCTAAACCAGTTTGCCTATAATGAGTACAATTTAGTAGAAGAAGAACAAAAACAAGTGATCTCCATTGCGCAAGCGATGTTAAACGAAGATCGAGAAGACGTTGTTAGTAAAAGGCTGGCAAGCAGTCGATGTACAGCGCTCTATACAGCTTTTTTATACCAATTGAAGGCACAGGATTCACTTTTTTATGAACCGTTTCTAACATTCAGAATGAAAGCATACACGGAAATTGTGATGGATTGTTTAGAATTAGCGGTGGACGAATATTGGCTAGAACAAGAACATCAAACAACTCTTGATGTCATTCGTCAGACTGTTGGACAGCAAAAAACGAAGCGGCGTGTTATTTATCTAGTGCACGATGAGACGTTCCGTTTTTATGATGATGCATTTCGAGAACTAACAAAGGATGAATGTCACTTCTATATGGCTGAAAGAACAGGCGACCATACGGTTGCAGGGAAAATGGAGTACCTCATTCTTGCCCTCATTGAAATGTCCCCAGAATACATCTACTTGTTCACAAAACAGCCGGACCATCATACCATTTTACTTATTCAATCCATTTACCAAGAGCGGTTAAAAGTGTATCCATTCGAACGGTATGCGACAACAAGCAAGTAAGAAGACGAAAATAGACTTGCATTCTGCCTATGCGTCTATGTATAATGTGAAGAAGTAAAGTAAAAAGTGATGAGAAGGACAAGATGTTTCAAATGATGGCTTACTAGAGAATGGAGTCTAGGCTGGAAGCTCCTAAGTACGATTGAATCATTACCACCTTTGAACTGCTTCGGTGAAAACAAGTAATCGAAGCCGGCCCGCAACCGTTATGTGTATGTAGAGTATTGTATTAGGGTGGAACCACGAAACCACACTCGTCCCTTTTTAGAGGAACGAGTGTTTTTTTATTTGAAAAAAAGCGAAGAAGAAAGGATGAATACACATGGAGTTTGTATTTCCAGATGGAGCTAAAAAAGAATTTCCAAGTGGTACATCTACAGAAGCGATCGCAGCTTCAATTAGCCCAGGACTTAAGAAAAAAGCGTTAGCAGGAAAGTTGAATGGCGATTTGATCGACTTGAAAACACCACTACCAAACGATGGCACGATTGAAATCGTTACAGCATCTTCAGAAGAAGCACTGGAGATCATGCGTCATAGTACCGCCCATCTACTAGCTCAAGCAGTGAAACGTTTGTTCCCTAACGTGCAGCTCGGAGTTGGACCAGTTATTGAGGGGGGCTTCTATTATGACATTGATGCCGATGAGTCTATAACAGCTGAGGACTTACCAAAAATTGAAAAAGAAATGAAGAAGATTGTTGGTGAGAATTTAGAAATCATTCGTGAAGTTGTTAGTCGAGAAGAAGCCATTGCTCGCTTTAAAGAAATAAATGATCCGTATAAGCTTGAATTAATTGAAGCCATTCCAGAGGATGAAAAGGTTACGATTTATAAGCAAGGTGAGTTTTTTGATTTATGTCGAGGAATCCATGTCCCTTCAACGAACAAAATAAAAGAATTTAAACTGTTGTCAACAGCAGGTGCTTATTGGCGTGGTGACTCTAAAAATAAGATGTTACAACGGATTTATGGAACGGCCTTCTTTTCGAAAGAAGACTTAAAAGCTCACTTACAAATGCTTGAAGAAGCAAAAGAGCGTGACCACCGTAAATTAGGAAAAGAGCTCGGTATTTTCGCGTTATCCCAAAAAGTAGGACAAGGGTTGCCGCTTTGGTTGCCTAAAGGTGCGACAATTCGTCGTATTATTGAACGATACATTGTTGATAAAGAAGAGCGTCTTGGTTACCAGCATGTGTATACACCGATTTTAGGTTCATCTGAACTATACAAAACATCAGGTCACTGGGAGCATTACAGCGATGATATGTTCCCGCCGATGGAAATGGATAACGAAACCCTCGTGCTCCGTCCAATGAACTGTCCACACCATATGATGGTTTATAAACAAGATATGAGAAGCTATCGTCAGCTTCCTTTACGCATTGCTGAACTTGGAATGCAGCATCGTTATGAAATGTCAGGAGCGGTTTCAGGATTACAGCGTGTAAGAGGAATGACTCTAAATGATGCACATATTTTCTGTCGCCCTGACCAGATTAAAGATGAATTTGTTCGTGTTGTTCGTCTTGTTCAAGAAGTTTACAAAGATTTTGGTTTAGAAAATTATTCATTCCGGTTATCTTATCGTGATCCTGAAGATAAAGAAAAGTATTTTGATGACGATGAGATGTGGACTAAAGCCCAATCCATGTTAAAAGAAGCAATGGATGCTCTCGGTGCTACTTATTATGAGGCGATTGGTGAAGCGGCTTTTTATGGTCCGAAACTAGATGTTCAAGTGAAAACCGCACTTGGGAAAGAAGAAACGTTATCAACTGTTCAGCTTGATTTCTTGCTCCCTGAGCGTTTTGATTTAACATATGTAGGCGAAGATGGGAAGCAGCATCGTCCTGTTGTCGTTCACCGTGGAGTTGTTTCCACAATGGAACGATTTGTTGCCTTCTTACTCGAAGAATACAAAGGGGCTTTACCAACATGGTTAGCACCTGTACAAGTTCAACTCATTCCGGTTTCAAATGAAGTGCACTTAAACTATACGAAACAAGTACAAGAAGCATTGCAAGCCGTTGGTGTTCGCGTAGAAATTGATGACCGAGACGAAAAGCTCGGCTACAAGATTCGTGAGTCACAAATGCAAAAAATTCCTTACATGCTTGTTCTAGGTGATAAAGAACTAGAAGCAGACACTGTTAATATTCGTAAATATGGTGAAAGTCAATCTGAATCACAAGCGTTACAAACGTTTGTCGACATGATTAAAGCGGAGGCACGTAAGTAAAAATGAAGGCTGGCATTGAGATTTCTTAATGCCAGCCTTTTTACAATCTCTTAAATGAATTTTAATGGTCTGGCATCAATTTCCACTAGCTAAATGAAATGGTTTCGATGACGATGATTTGTGCGTCTTCTAGTGCAAGTGTTTCATGAAGTTCACCTCGTTCCCACTCAACAAAGTGAAAAGGCTTGACTAATTCAAGACTGAATTCATTACGTACTTCTAACAAGCCACTTACACAGTATAGTCGTTGGGACGTTGCCGCTCTATGCATGCCAATTTTGTTGCCTTTTTGCAGAGCCATTAGTTGAATGTGAGTAGCTTCTTTTGTAAGTGCAAGGGGGAAGGATAGTACATTTGATTGGTAGTGGGTAATGTGTTTTCCGGTAAGTTCGACAACGTTCATCGGTGGTCACCAGCCTTTTTTAAGATCTTTTGAACAAATGCTTTTTTCCCATCTGTATATGCCTTTGGATCTGTGGGGAATTGTTTCGCTAATGACAGTTTAAGCTGTTCGTATAAAAGCGCGACATCCTGATTGTTTCTCAAATAATCGCGAAATAAGAGAAGGGTGCTACAAGTAGTTGAGTCTCTTTCAACAATGTGCAAAACAATCGATTTGTTTGTGTACGTTTGATCGGTGAATTTAGCTAAAACAAAGCGGTCGTCAAGCTGAACATTTTTTAAGCGGTGAAAGTGATCGTTTTGAAGTGTCTCAAATGGAAATTGATGAAAAAGTGATAGAGTGTCGATGCCAATACAAATGTCAAGTATAGGCTTTGCTTTTAAACCAGGGATGGCTGTAGAACCAATGTGTTCAATCGTAGGAGTAAACGCATAAAGAATCGTACTTAATCGTTGCTTCTCCTTTTGGAAACCTTCTTTCCACAGCTCATTGTGTAGGGAAAGGGAAACGCGGTTTTGTTCAAGACCAAACATAGCATCACTCCATATAAACAGTATAGGTACGATGATACGTCTATTTCTAAGGAATGAATAGACTGTTTTTTCTTTTAGAAGTAACGTATACTAGAAGTAGAGAATAGGAGTGATTTAGGTTGCTTAACTATAAAATGAAAGATATCGGGTACACAATTGATTTACCGTACGGAAAGCTCGATATAAGTGGTGATGAATCTGCTGGATTTAGGCCATTCCAACTACTTGTCTCGTCTATTGCCGTCTGTAGCGGAGGCGTGTTTCGAACCATTTTGGATAAGAAGCGCATTTCGTACAAATCAATTAATCTAGAAGCCGACGTTGTTCGAAATGAAGCGAATGTAAATGAAGTGACGGAAGTCCATCTAACCTTCATCATTGAAGGCGCTCAAGCGAATTTCGAGAAATTGGAAAAAGCGTTGCAGTTAGCGACGAAAAATTGTCCAATTGTGCAGTCGGTGAACAAGAGTATAAACATTACAGAAACCATTAAAATGATATAGATAAATGCAAACGCCGGCTCCTTATAAGGGGACGGCGTTTTTTAACGGATCAATTCTCATTATGTTTAATCGAATACTATTCCCTAAAAAGTGATCATTTAAACAAAAAAATTCTAAAGTTTTTCTAAAGTCGCCCCTTTTTTTATGAAATGCTTGTATAATTAAGGAAATAAAAAGAAAAAAGGGGATCGTGTAATGGAGCAACGAAGTGAGCTACACCATATGGAGGAAGCTAATTATTATAAAAAACCAAATATTTTTTCATTTATTATAAGCCCTATAAAGCAATTTGATCGCATTCGTTATGAACCTAAAGCGCTCGGACCAATGTTTTTTATTTTAGCTATCGTGCTTATTGGCTTACTTATTCCTGTTTTAGCAGGACAAGGTGGTCTTGTTCCATCTCAAACGGGTGAATTTTATGGTGAGGATATGTACATGGACGACTATTACTATGAGCCCGATCCACTCTCAAGTATAAATATAGATTCATTTGTGACGAACGCGATCGTATGGCTTGCTGTTTTAGGAGTATTTGCTGCTGTTCCACCTCTTCTTTCGCTGCTTCTGTTTGCGTTTGCGAAAATGCACAATCGGGATACTACGTATGGGACTCTCTATTCCATGACGGTGTTTGCTACACTCGTCGTAGGTATAGGCTTTTTGTATGTCATGATTATGAACACGATCGCCGGAACATATGGCTATATGTACACAGCACCAACGGTGTTTGTCAATCAAGAGCATATTCTCTATCCCTTTTTAGCAAGTTTAGAAATATCGACGTTGCTCTTTATCATTTTAATTGTGATCGGTTTAATTCGAACTGCAGCATTTGAACGATTTGTTGCGATTGCAGTTGGTATAGGTATGTATGCAGTAGTATTTATTTTTCAAGTAGTAGGGGGAATGATGTAACATGAAATCTTGGAAAAAGGGGATCATTGCTAGTTTAGTTGTTGCATCTGTTGGTACATTTACGGTTTATGGTATGACAAAGGGAAAAGATTTGGCTGTAAGTAGTTATGAGGAAACGTTTGATTTAATTTCGCCTATGTATGAGGATTTGAGTACGGTCGTGATGGTGCCAGGATCACTTGAGCTAGTGAATCGACAAGTCGTGCAACCTTCTACTGAACAAGGTTCCTATCAAGTGCTTGTCGAGGTGGGTGATGAAGTAGAAGAAGGTACGCCAATCTTACAATACAGCACCACAGAAATTGATTTTGAAATTCAAGATCTTGAGTTACAGATTGAACAAGGACAAACGACGATCCGTAATTTAACTGCTTCAGAGGCGGAGATAACAAAACGGAAAAACGGACCTGACGTTAAACCGACCTATCTTGAAGATGAAGAAACAGGGGATCGGACGGAAATAGAACCTCTTGTAACGGTTGCTGAATTAGATGCTGAACTGGCAGAATTGGCAGATCAAAAAAAAGCGGAAAACTATGCCATTTCACGTCTGCAAAATCAATTAGAAACAGCGAAAAAGCAAAAAGGAGAGCTGACGTTAACGAGTACAATTAACGGAAGAGTGCTGAGCATCAACGATCAAGGTGGAAATACAGACGATTTAGGAAACTCGTTGCCTTTAATGGAAATCGCCGATACGACTCAATTTACAATTACAGGAAATGTGTCAGAGCGACAATCGTTGGATGTGGAGCTCGGTCATGTTGCGTCTATTTATTCCGATACAATTGAAGACGGATTTTGGTCTGGTGAAGTGATTGATGTATCCTATTTTCCAACAGAGGGTGATGATTGGTATGGAGATTCGTCTGGTTCGCAATACCCTGTAACGATTAAAATAACCGAGGGAGAAACGGAAAATTTACGTCCTGGTTATCAAGTGATGGCGGAAATTGTGACGAGTGAAGAGATGGGCCTGACGCTGGATATGGAGTTGGTTCAATATGATGAGGTGGGGAGCTTTGTCTTTGTTTATGAAGACGGCGTTGCCGTTCGTCGTGAAATAGAAATTGATTACGCGAATGATTACTCAGTGAAAATCATAGAGGGCCTAACAGAAGAAGATCTTGTGATTGCAGACTATATGCAAATGGTTACAGAAGGAATGACGATTACGGTAAGTGAATTCAATGAAGAAGAATTTTATGAAGAAGGATTTATTGAAGGCGAATTTGAAGAGGGCGAATTTGAAGAGGGCGAATTTGAAGAGGGCGAATTTGAAGAAGGTGATTTCGATGAAATGGATCAAGAAGATGAGACTGGAGAATTAGAGGAGCAAGAAGGAGATGATGAGTTGTGATTACGTTAAATCAAGTGACGAAATCATTTCGCTTAGGTCCTTCTTGGTCGCAAGTGCTCTCTCCAATTGATTTACAGATTGAGAAAGGGAGTTTTATGTCGATTATGGGTCCTTCCGGTTCTGGTAAATCAACGCTTATGAACATTTTAGGCTGTCTCGATAAACCAACTACAGGTCAGTATATACTCGATGGTGAAAAAATTGATCGACAGACACCGCGACAGCTTGCGCAAATTCGTAATAAAAAAATTGGCTTTGTGTTTCAACAGTTCCACTTACTCCCACGGCAATCTGCTTGGAAAAATGTTGAGCTACCATTAATTTATAGTGGAATGAAGAAAAAAGAACGTAAGGAAAGAGCGTTTGCTGCCCTTGCTAAAGTGGGCTTAGCGGACCGTGTTCACTACAAGCCCACCTCTCTTTCAGGTGGACAAAAACAGCGTGTCGCTATTGCCCGGGCAATAGTAAATTCACCATCCTTAATTCTTGCTGACGAGCCTACAGGAGCACTTGATACGAAAACAAGTGAAGCCATTATTCGCTTATTACGAGAGCTCAATCAAGCAGGTACGACGGTTGTTATTATTACCCACGAAAACGAGGTAGCTGCTCAGACGGATCGAGTTGTATACGTACGTGACGGTAAAATTAACGATGCCGCATCGTAACGTATTGGGGAGAGGACTGAAAACGTGAACATTATCGAGAATATAAAAATGGCCTTTAGTTCTATTGCTGCCCAAAAGATGCGCGCTATATTAACGACACTAGGAATCATTATTGGTGTTGCTGCTGTTATCATTGTTGTTGCTATTGGGCAAGGAGCAGAACAAAAGCTAAAAGAGCAAATGATTGGTGTCGAAAACATTCGCACCGTCTATTTTGAACCTTCAGAGGAAGATCAAGCACAGAACCCAAATATATGGTTTGGACAGCAATATACCGAACAAGACTTAGAAGATATTCAAGCATTACCAGATGTGCAGTCAGTTGTTGCTACAGCCTCTGACTACCGGACGTTAAGCGTTGGAGAAATGGAGAGCGAAGCCGATATTATTGGCACAAATATGCATTACTTTGATCTTTACCAATATGAAGCGATGGATGGTGAGTTGTTAACGCCCATTGATTTTTTAGCAGGTACGAGAAAAGTAGTCATTAGTTCATCATTAGCAGAAATGTTGTTTCCATATGAATCTCCTGTTGGCCAAACGATGAAAATTGGCGCTTACCCAATGGAAATTATTGGAGTGCTAGCTCCATCGGAAAGCATTCTTAGTTATGAATATGAACAAGTCATTATGCCATATGAAACGTGGAAACAAATTTTCTTCAGAGAAGGATACTCAGGTTTGAGTATTTCCGCAGCGTCTGTTGAACAAGCGGAATGGGCCGTTGCCGATGTCATGTATACGTTGAATACGAACCACGATACGATTGATGCGTATCAAAGCCATGATGTCAGCCAATATTTAGAAGCGGATGCTGGAATAACACAAATTTTAACGGTTATTATTGGTGGGATTGCAGGCATTTCTTTACTTGTTGGTGGGATTGGCGTTATGAATATAATGCTTGTCTCCGTTACAGAACGAACAAGGGAAATTGGTATTCGTAAATCAATGGGGGCGACAACAGGACAAATTATGCTACAATTTCTCGTTGAATCGGTCGTACTCACATTCTTAGGTGGACTAATGGGAATTTTGATTGGAAGCCTACTCGTCGTGTTAATTGGAAATGGGTTTGATTTAGACGTTGCACTTTCCATTCCTGTAATTACAATTGCTACAACGTTCTCTATTGTTGTTGGGGTCATTTTTGGTTTACTACCGGCTAATAAAGCTGCTAAATTGGATCCCGTTGATGCGTTGCGGTACGAATAAAGAGAACATACGTTGACAAGGGTAAAAAATAATGGTATATTAGCACTTGTGTTAGTCAAATAAAGCAAGAAGAAGCACCCGCTTCTCACCTGTTGACAATGGTTGTCAGGTTAGAAATCGTCAGTTTTTTATTTAATAAGCTGATTAAATGTGGGTGCCGTGTGTACCTGCATTTTTTTGCGTATCGACGTTTTATATTGCTTTAGCTGCATCACAAAAACCACTGGAGGTGGCTCATTATTAGCAAGGACATGTTGGTCAATGAAGGGATTCGAGCTCGAGAAGTACGTTTAATTGGCGCTAATGGCGATCAAATTGGCGTGAAATCAAAGCATGAAGCACTGGAAATGGCACAAAGAGTAAATCTTGACCTTGTCTGCGTGGCACCAAATGCGAAACCGCCTGTCTGCCGTATCATGGATTATGGAAAATATCGCTATGAGCAGCAGAAAAAAGATAAGGAAACACGTAAAAAGCAGAAAGTAATTACTGTTAAAGAAGTTCGTCTTAGTCCAACGATTGAAGACAACGATTTTAATACGAAATTACGAAATGCACGTAAATTCCTTGAAAAAGGCGATAAGGTAAAAGCTTCTATTCGTTTTCGCGGTCGTGCGATTACACACTCTCAAATCGGGCGTGATGTACTAGAGCGTCTTGCAAAAGAATGTGAAGATATTGCCACTATTGAATCTCGTCCAAAGATGGAAGGACGTAGCATGTTTCTCATTATGGCTCCAAAAGCGGAGAAATAATTTTAGTTTTTAGGATTAGTTAAAAGGAGGACGTTATTATGCCTAAGATGAAAACTCACCGTGGCGCTGCAAAGCGTTTCAAGAAAACTGGGACTGGCAAGCTAAAGCGTTCACACGCGTATACTAGCCACATGTTCCGTAACAAATCTCAGAAACAAAAGCGTAAATTACGTAAGTCTGCAATTGTTCATTCTGGAGACTTCAAACGTATTCGTCAAATGCTAACATACAAGAAAAAATAAACTGTTCGTTCAGATAGAAGGAGGGATTTGCGATGCCAAGAGTAAAAGGTGGATATGTCGCTCGTCGTCGTCGTAAAAAGGTTTTAAAACTAGCTAAAGGGTATTACGGTTCCAAACATACGTTATTCAAGTCCGCTCAAGGACAAGTAATGAAATCACTTCAGTATGCTTACCGTGACCGTCGTCAGAAAAAGCGTGATTTCCGTAAGCTTTGGATTACACGTATTAATGCAGCAGCGCGTATTAACGGTCTTTCTTACAGCCGTCTAATGCACGGATTAAAGCTTGCTGAAATTAATGTAAACCGTAAAATGCTTGCAGAACTTGCTGTAAATGACGAAAAAGCATTTGCTCAATTAGCTGACCAAGCGAAAGCTAGCTTAAATAACTAATATAAAGTACAGCCACCTGGCTGTACTTTTTTAAAGTATATAGGAGAAATAAATCAATGCTTGTTTATCTTAGTTTGCTTTCGGTTTTTACTTTTATTGTAATGGGTATGGATAAGCACAATGCCCGCCATCAAAAAAGTAGAATACCAGAAAAGAGTCTATTTTTATTAGCTATAGTTGGTGGTAGTGTTGGCTTACTAGCAGGTATGTATAGTTTTCGCCATAAGACAAGAAAGCCTTCATTTAAATATGGAATACCGGCACTTGTTGTTCTGCAATTAGCTGTAGGGTTGTTCATTTACACATCGTTGTAGCATACACATGGTAAAGAGGAGGCATGACGATGGACGGCTTACTAACAGACGCACTCGCCTATATTGAAGCTGCTGGCTGGTTGGCACCGGTATTATTTATAATTCTTCATATTTTACGTCCTGTGCTATTTCTACCTGTATTGCTTGTGACGCTAGCAGGTGGTTATGTATTTGGACTCTTTTACGGAATGATTTTTTCATATGTTGGCTTAATGGGAGTAAGTCTAACGTTTTATTGGCTCATTGAGCGATTTCCAAAAGTATATGACAAGCTAAAAATGGTGAAAGAAAAGCTTCTCGGATCAAAAACGAGTTTAACAATATGGCAGCTACTTTTATTGCGTATTATGCCGTTTGTTCACTTCCATGCGCTTTCGTTTTATGTAATGGAAGAGTCTAAGCATTATCGTGATTATGTGAAACAATCAGCGGTAATGAATATGTCACCAGCTATTGTTTACACAGCTTTCGGCGGCTTAATCCATGAGTTACCCTTGCCAGGATTAGTCGTGTTTTGTTTATTCCTAGTTTTATTTATGTTTATTATTCGTCCTAAAAAGCCTACTGACACCTATCAGCCAAACGACATTGACGCCCCTTTACCTCAAAAGTAAGGGGGATTTTCTTTTTGGTATGAGGTAGACGAACACAATCGCAAATGATGGTATTTTTTGAAAATTAATAATTGACTTATTGATAGCGTTTTCATAAACTAAATATATTCTGATATGTTTAAGGAGGAAAATCGTTTTACTAATGAATTGAAACCCATAGAGGAGGAGTCGGCATGAGGAAAAATCAGGATTCGTACTATGAGAAAATTGAGAAGAGCCCGTCTTTTAAACGTCTGATGAAAGAGAAAAAAGGCTTTTTAATTCCATCCATCATCTTTTTTATGCTTTTTTACTTTTCGTTACCCGTACTTGCCGTTTATACAGATGTGTTAAATGGACGAGTTTTTGGCGATATTACGTGGGCTTGGGTGTTAGCTGTAGCACAATTTATCATGACCTGGACTTTGTGTACGCTTTACGTAAAAAAAGCGGCTAAATTCGATAAACTCGCTGAAGAGGTAATCGAAGAAAGTGAACAGAAAGAGAGGGCTAGTCTATGAATCCAGCCGTCATTACACTGTTTTTAGCAATCGTTGCATTAACCCTTGTTATTACGTATTTTGCTGCCAAGCGAACAAAAACAGCAAGTGAATTTTATACAGCAGGAGGCGGGCTTACAGGGTGGCAAAATGGTTTGGCGATTGCTGGAGATTATTTATCTGCGGCATCTTTTCTAGGCATAGCAGGTGCAATAGCCCTTTTTGGATTTGATGGTTTCTTTTATAGTATTGGTTACTTAGTCGCGTACCTCGTCGTAATGTTCATTGTCGCCGAGCCGTTGCGCAACCTAGGAAAATATACATTAGCTGATATGATTCATTCTCGATTCGATGCTCGGAAAGTTCGAGGTGTCGCCGCTGGAAGTACGATTACCATTGTCATTTTCTATATGATTGCGCAACTTGTAGGAGCCGGTGCACTTATACAACTTCTTTTCAATATTCCTTATACATGGGCTGTTTTACTAGTAGGCGTGATGATGACAACGTATGTACTTTTTGGAGGAATGACTGCGACGAGCTGGGTGCAAATCGTAAAAGCAGCATTGCTTATGATTGCTACAGTGTTAATCTCCATTATGGTGCTGTTTCAATTTAACTTTAATATTGCTGAAATGTTCTCAACGGTAAGTTCAATGGAAGGAGAAGGGTTTTTAAATCCAGGTGGCCAGGGAAGAGCTCCAATTGATTCCATTTCCTTAATGCTTGCATTAGTACTAGGTACAGCGGGGCTTCCACATATTCTTATGCGCTTCTTCACAGTAAGAGATGCGAAGACAGCAAGAAGCTCTGTTGTAACGGCAACGTGGATTGTTGGGATTTTCTATTTACTTACGATTTTCTTAGGCTTTGGTGCAGCTGCTTTTGTAGGTTCTGATGCTATAATGGAAGCAAATCCAGCTGGGAATATGGCAGCCCCTTTATTAGCTGAGGAGCTGGGTGGAGAACTATTCATGTCGTTTGTAGCAGCTGTTGCATTTGCGACGATTCTTGCTGTTGTTGCTGGTCTAGTTTTGTCAGGAGCATCTGCATTTGCCCATGATGTGTATGGACAAATCATTAAAAAGGGTCAAGCAACACCAAAACAAGAAGTGGTAGCAGCGCGACTAGCCTCTGTCACAGTAGCGATCTTGTCAATCATACTTGCCCTGTTTGCTCAAAATATGAACGTTGCTTTTTTAGTTGCACTAGCGTTCTGTGTGGCGGCAAGTGCGAATCTCCCAGTCATCGTATACACCATCTATTGGAAGCGTTTTAACACAACGGGGGCCATTACGGCTATGCTATCAGGTTTACTGTCTGCGTTGTTCTTAGTTGCCGTGAGTCCGAATGTCATAAGAGCTGATGGCACTGCGTTTATAGTCGGTGATCCGTTAATTGATTTAACGAATCCGGCAATTATTTCAGTTCCTATTGGCTTCTTAGGAGGCATTATTGGCACCTATTTATCTAAAGAACGAAATGAGCAGAAATATTCTGAAGTAAAGGTTCGAGCTAATATTGGCTTGAAAAAAGCCGAGTAATAACAAAACGCCAGCGTACTCAAGTAAGAGTATGCTGGCGTTGTCTTTGCTTACTTACGTAATAGGTTGATCGCTTGTCGATGACGATTTCATGAACGCTTTAACTGGTTTTGACCATTCTATTGAAGCTTTTGGATAGCGGATTCGAATTTCTTCTTCTAAAAAATGAAAGTCTTCATAGCGAAAGCCCTTTAAAGAATGCTGATCCATTTGCATGTGAATACGGGTAATGTCAAAGGAATCAGCTGTAGCCTCTAAATATTTTTCCCCTTCAAACATTAAGCCCTTATACGTTATAAAAAAATTTTTTCGGACATTATCCTCTTCATCAAGGAAATAAAATTCTCTTTTTTCCTGCGCTTTTGTCAGCTTCCTCTCAGGCTTTACTATATATTTAATGAGGCTATAAGCAATGACAATTATGGTTAAGATAATGAGAATGCGGAATAGAATAACAAGCATAGAGGACAGCTCCTTTCAAAATAGATCCCTTACTAGTCATACTACGTAAGAAGAAAAAGGAAGGTTTCATTAATAGTTATAAAGTTTCCCGAACAACTTGTCCACTAAACGTTTGTTGAAAAAAAGAAATTTCGTTATACTAACGGTATTGTGCAAAGAGGGAGTGCTAAATTTGGATCAACAATTACAAATGCTAAAAGATTTAACAGATGCAAATGGAATTTCTGGCTTTGAGAAAGAAGCTAGAGATGTAATGAAATCATACATCTCTCCATATGCGGATTCGATCGAGACCGATCATCTAGGAAGTTTGATTGCTAAGAAAGTGGGCAATGAAGCAGGTCCTAAAATTATGATTGCTGGCCATTTAGATGAGATTGGCTTTATGGTGACGACAATTGACGATAAAGGTTTCCTGCGTTTTCAAACGATTGGTGGCTGGTGGGGGCAAGTGATGCTCGCACAACGAGTGACCATTATGACGAAAAAAGGAAATGTTGCAGGTGTCATCGGCTCTAAACCACCTCATGTTTTGTCACCAGAGGCTCGAAAAAAACCTGTTGATATAAAAGACATGTTTATAGACGTTGGGGCAAGCTCTAAAGAAGAAGCAGCTGAATTTGGAATTATGCCAGGAGATGCAGTTGTGCCAGTTTGTGAATTTACCGTTATGAAAAATGAAAAGCTATTAATGGCGAAGGCTTGGGATAACCGTATCGGGTGCGCAATCGCTATCGACGTCTTAAAACAGTTACAAGGTCAAGAGCACCCTAATGTTGTCTATGGTGTGGGTACCGTCCAAGAGGAAGTAGGATTACGAGGAGCAAAGACAAGCGCCCATGCTGTTCAACCAGATATTGGATTTGGTGTTGATGTAGGGATAGGAGCTGACACACCTGGAACAAAAGGCGAAGGTACCTTAGGGAAAGGTCCGCAAATCATCTTGTTTGATGCATCGATGATCCCTCATAAAGATCTTCGAGATCTTGTTATACAAACGGCAGATGAAAATAAAATACCGTATCAATATGATTCGATTGCAGGTGGAGGTACTGATTCTGGCTCTATTCATTTGACTGCAAATGGGGTACCGGCTCTTTCCATTACCGTTGCGACGCGATACATCCACACTCATGCAGGTATTTTACATCGAGATGACTATGAGAATACGGTCAAGCTATTAGTGGAAGTCATAAAAAAATTGGATGCAGACACAGTGAAACAGTTAACGTTTGGTTCATAAGTAAAAGGGGTTAGCAAATGGATCGATACGGAAAGTGGTCTTTTGTGTTAACAGTCATTTCTTCTGTTATGCTGAGCGTATTTGCGGTGTTTCTTATAACGGGTTTTGCAACAACTTATCCTTCATGGGTCACCAATGCGCTTGGTTCCATTGCACTACTCGTCTTATTTGCTAGTGTTGGCTTTAGTTTGGCCTCTCTTGGAAAAGGAGAAAAAGGGAAGTGGAAATTGGCGCCATGGGTTTTAATCGGTTTAAGCGTCGTCGTCTTATTTATTCTGATTAATGTCGTTTATATGAATTAAGGTTCGTTTAAACGATTACGAATTAAATCAATGCCATATAAGAAGATGCAAAGATGGAAGATAAATAAGAAAAAGCGAAATCCACGGAACCCATATGTTTCCATCGGATGTTGAAACATAAACGATATACCGTAACACAGTAGGATGAATGCGATTATGGAAAAGAACCATCGGATTAGCAAAGGTTACACCTCAAATAATAGACATGTACTATGTCTATGCGGGATAAAGGCAAGTAGTCTTAAAAGGTATATACAAAAAAAGCGAGCGGAATCGCTCGCTTTTTTTAGTTTAAGCCTTTGCTAATATCGGCGCAAAGTTGATCTTTTGTTGATTCATCTGCTTGCTGCCAGTACACTTCAAAGAGAACGCCAAGTCCAGGAAGCATCTTTTCTTCGCCGCTTTGAATAGCGTCTAGAATCGTTGCTTCAACATCCTCTTGGCTTGATCCTTGAATATTAGACATAATGGCACCACGTAAGTTAAATCCCATGCGATTACCCCCTAGGTTAAATGAATCCTCTATAGTATGGCTTCTAAAGGGTAGAAATTATGTATAAAACAAGCTATTCTTTTAGGAAGAACAGTAAAAAAGAGAGGGTAAACAGTTGAAGACAATTGAATCAACGAAAAATGAACGCGTAAAGGCATGGAAAAAGTTACACACGAGAAAAGGGAGAGAGCAGGCTGACTCATTCCTAATAGAAGGCGATCATCTAGTTGATGAGGCACTTGCAGCATCTGTTGCGATCGAGGCGATGATCACAACTCGTACCGACTATGAGACACCTTTCTCTGGTTCTGTATACTATGTCACACAAGCAGTTATGGATGAATTATCAATGACCGAAACGGCTCCAGGTATCATCGCCGTTTGTCAAAAAAAAGTTTGGAAACAACCGACGTCGTTAACCGGAACGTATGTGTTGCTTGATAGCGTTCAAGATCCAGGAAACGTTGGGACGATCATACGGACGGCTCTCGCACTACATGCGTCAGGCGTCATCTTAGGTAAAGGAACAGTGGATGTATATAATGATAAAGTCATTCGCTCGACCCAAGGTGCTTTATTTCACATGCCTGTTTACACAGGTGATCTTCATCAATGGATAGAGACTTTTAAAAAGGAAACTGTACCCGTCATAGGTACAGCTTTAACAAACGCTTCTCCTCTTAAGCGAGATCAAACCTACCCTTCCTTTGCACTACTCGTAGGGAATGAAGGAGAAGGTGTACAGCCCTCTTTACTTTCTCAAGCAACCGAAAATGTCTATATTCCAATCAGTCAGCGTTCGGAGTCGCTTAATGTAGGAATAGCAACTGGCATTTTGCTTTTTTCTTTACAAGGGTAGCCTTGCACATTAAGGGCAAGTTGATTATAATAGAAGACAATAAAATAACGAAAAAAGCAATGATAGAGAGTAGTACGTTCATGACCACCTTATAGGGAGAAGTTGTCTAGACTGGAAGCAACTTTAAGGAACGGCAGGACTGAATTCACTCTGGAGCTGTCCTCTTAAAAGAGGATACCGGTTAAGAGCCGTTATAGTGAATGAAGTCAACGTTTTTACGTATGTGAACTAAGGGTGGTACCGCGAGCTTTCGTCCCTTTCCAGGGGATGGAGGCTCTTTTTGTTGTTTTCTTGAATGCTAAGGGAGGCTATAAGATGCGAGAACAATTAGAAGGATTAAAACAAGAAGCGTTAGCTAAAGTGACAGCAGCTCAATCAGAGAAAGAATTACAAGACGTACGCGTCGCCTATTTAGGGAAAAAAGGTCCGATCACGGAAGTATTACGTGGGATGGGGAAGTTATCTACTGAAGAGCGACCGGTTATTGGCGCATTGGCTAATGTCGTTCGTGATGAGATTAAAGCAGCAATTGACGAAAAAATGGAGAAGATGGCCGCTTCTGCTCTTGATCAGAAATTAAAGGCAGAAACGATTGACGTCACGCTACCTGGACGTAAACCGACACAAGGAACAACCCACCCACTAAATCAAGTCGTTCGTGAAATTGAAGAAATCTTTTTAGGAATGGGCTTTTCAGTTGGGGAAGGTCCTGAAATTGAAACAGACTATTACAATTTTGAAGCCTTAAACTTACCGAAAGATCACCCTGCTCGTGATATGCAAGACTCTTTCTATATAACAGAGGACACATTGCTTCGAACGCAGACATCGCCAGTTCAAGCACGAACAATGGAAGCTCATAAAGGGAAAGGGCCAGTTAAAGTAGTCGCTCCAGGAAAAGTATTTAGACGTGATGATGATGATGCGACTCATTCTCATCAATTTATGCAAGCAGAAGGGCTTTATGTAGACAAAGACGTTCGTATGAGTGATTTAAAAGGTGTACTTGAACTCTTTGCTAAACAGTTTTTTGGACAAGATCGCGAAATTCGTTTACGTCCAAGCTTCTTTCCTTTTACAGAACCATCAGTAGAAATTGACGTGTCATGTGGGATTTGTAAAGGACAAGGCTGTCGAGTGTGTAAGCAATCTGGCTGGATTGAAGTATTAGGCGCAGGCATGGTTCATCCCCGTGTACTCGAAATGAGTGGATTTGATCCAAATGAATACAGTGGATTTGCTTTTGGAATGGGTGTTGAGCGACTAGCGATGTTAAAGTATGACGTTGATGATATTCGCCAGTTTTATACAAATGATAACCGGTTTCTACAGCAGTTTCATACAAAGTGAGGGGGATAAAAAATAAATGTTAGTTTCATACGAATGGTTACAACACTACATTGAAATAGATGATATTACGCCAGAAGAAATTGCGGAGAAGATGACGCGAAGTGGAATCGAAATTGATTTTATTCATAATCGAAACAACGGCGCAACCAACATTGTGGTCGGTTATGTAAAAGCAATTGAGCAACATCCAGACGC
The DNA here is from genome assembly GCF_028735875.1 of Shouchella hunanensis. Taxonomy (GTDB): domain Bacteria; phylum Bacillota; class Bacilli; order Bacillales; family Bacillaceae_D; genus Shouchella; species Shouchella hunanensis. The sequence goes on along the minus strand of NZ_CP117834.1, from coordinate 253,480 downwards.
AGATAAATTAAATGTCTGCCAAGTAGACATTGGGGAAGAGGAACCAGTTCAAATTGTTTGCGGTGCACCGAATGTTGACGCTGGTCAATATGTGGCTGTTGCTAAGGTTGGAGCGCGATTACCCGGTAATGTGAAGATTAAAAAGGCAAAATTAAGAGGCCAACTTTCTCAAGGGATGATTTGCTCTTTACAAGAGCTTGGCATTGAAGGAAAGCTTGTTCCTAAGCGCTATGCAGAAGGAATTTATGTTTTTCCCGAGGGTGCAGAAGTAGACCCTGGAGATGATGTGCTTGCGATAATGGCATTAAATGATCGAGTTCTTGAACTAGACTTAACTGCGAATCGATCAGATTGTATGCATATGATTGGTGTAGCCTATGAGTTAGCGGCTCTATATGATCGTCCAGTTAAGTTGCCAAAAGCAAAAGTAAGAGAAATTAAAGAAGCGGCTGAAGATTATATTAGCGTACAAGTTGATCATGCTGAAGAAACACCATTTTACCAAGCACTAGTAATAAAAAATGTTCAAGTTGGACCTTCACCAGCTTGGTTACAAAATCGCCTAATGGCAGCGGGAATACGCCCGATAAGCAATGTGGTAGACGTGACGAACTATGTGTTGCTTGAATATGGTCAGCCGTTACATGCGTTTGACTATCATGCCCTTGGAACAGGAAAAATTCACGTTCGACGCGCGTACAGCGATGAATCATTCACTACATTAGATGGGATTGAACGGACGTTAAGCCAAGAGCAACTCGTTATTACGAATGGAAAAGAGCCTGTTGCTTTAGCAGGGGTAATGGGCGGATTGGATTCCGAAGTTACAGATTCAACCACAACGATTGTTCTTGAAGCGGCATCGTTTGCACCTGGACTTGTTCGAAAGTCATCTAAACGAAACAATCTGAGAAGCGATTCAAGTGCTCGATTTGAAAAAGGTGTGAATGAGAGCAGAATTGGAGAAGCGGCGAGGAGAGCAGCTTACTTAATTCAAGACTTAGCTGGTGGTCAAGTATTAAGTGGCGATGTAACTGTCGATCATCGTGTGAAAAAAGAAACAACGATTTCTCTTAACTTGGATCAAATGAACCATCGTTTAGGAACGACTTTATCCATATCTGAAGTGGCTAGCATCATGGGGCGTCTCCAGCTTCCGTGCGAAAAAGTAGATCATGATCTCGTTGTCACCATCCCTGAGCGTCGAAAAGACCTTGTGATTAAACAAGACCTTTATGAAGAAGTCGCACGTATACACGGATATGATAACATTCCTTCTACGTTACCAATCGGCACAACCACTCAAGGAAAACGATCGCCGAAACAGCTCATTCGCACTCAAATTCGCAGTGTTCTTAGCGCTTCTGGGTTGGCAGATGTCATAAGCTACTCTTTAACAAGTCCTGCCAAAGCAGCACGTTTCGTTGACGATGTCTACCAGCCAATACGCATTGACAAGCCGATGAGTGAAGAACGAAGTGTGATGCGTACGAGCTTGCTGCCACATTTATATGATATCGCTGCTCATAACCGTAACCACCGTAATCAAGACCTTTTTATTTATGAACTAGGGTCCGTTTTCTTAACAACGGAAGAAACATTAACGACATTACCTAGAGAAGAAGAGCGTGTCGCTGGTTTTATTAGCGGCACTTACTTAAACCATATGTGGCAAGGCGAGAAGAAGCAAAGTGATTTCTTCTTGTTAAAAGGCATGGTTGAGCAACTATTTGCTTCACTCGGTTTAACAGACATCGTGAGTTTCAAGCAAGTAGAACAAGCTGATTTTCATCCTGGTCGTACCGCAACCGTTTTGTTAAAAGGTGAACCGATTGGAATAATTGGTCAAGTTCATCCAGCGTTACAGGATGAGTGGAACCTTGATGAGTCTTATGTGTTTGAATTGACAATAGAGTCGATTTTCACCCAAGCTAATCAGATGGTTCTGTACCAAGGTGTACCGAAATTCCCATCGATTGGACGAGATATTGCTCTTGTCGTGGATCAGCACATTCCTGTTGCCGACTTAACAACAGTGATTCAAGCAGCAGGCGGTAGCTTACTTAAACAAGTGAGTCTGTTTGATTTATATGAAGGTGATCACTTAGAGGACGGTAAAAAGTCAGTTGCTTTCTCGTTAACGTATCGCCATAATGAACGAACGTTAACAGATGAAGAGGTGCAAGAGCAGCATGAGCAAGTGTTACAAGCTTTAACAGATACGTACCAAGCGACATTACGTTCATAAAAAAAACGTTTGCTAGTTTAAATTATGGAAGGAGTTTTTCCAATAAGTCACTTAAAGTGATGGATGGAAGAGCTCTTTTTTTAGGTTTCGCAAATAGTATCACGCTGTGCTTGCGCCAAAGGCTTTCCGGTTATGGCCAAAGCAACGGCGCATTCGTGGCAAGGAGGATTTATGTGAAAGAATGGAAAAACTGCGCCAGCTTTGGGTTTCAGCTATTTAGCAGTTTCCAATTTAAGTCTGACATGGTATGATGAAGATTAGTTTCAACTAATGCCTTAACGGTATGGAGGTTCTCTCGTGGAAAATGATGATAATAAAACGAGGACGACAGTCCGTATTCAAGGTCAAACGTACAATGTGGTAAGTGAAGAACAAGCTGCCCATGTCAAAACGGTTGCCAAATATATAGACGATAAAATGGACGAATTAAAAAAAAGAAATCCATATTTAGATACAACGAAATTGTCCGTACTCACTGCATTAAATATTGCGGATGACTATTTAAAATTAAAACGGGACATTGAAGGAGAGTAAGATGCTCAGTTTAATTATCCTTGTATTATTGCTCTTCGGCTTCTTTATTGGAAGGCGCCGAGGGTTTATTTTGCAACTCATACACTTAGTAAGCTTTTTTGTAGCAATTTTTATTGCTTGGCGTTATTATGAGCCATTAGCAAATACGATACGACTATACATTCCATATCCGGACTTTTCAGGGGATGGAGCCATCGGAATGATTATCCAATCGTTCGATGCGGAAAGTGTGTATTATTCTGCCATCGCGTTTGCGATTCTCTTTTTTGTGACAAAAATCATTTTGCATATTATCGGATCGATGTTAGATTTTGTTTCTCATTTGCCTATATTAAAAACGGTAAACAGTCTTTTAGGCGGCATATTAGGGTTTTTAGAAATTTATCTATTACTATTTGTTCTCTTATTTGTTGCAACAGTTATTCCAGTAGGAAGCATACAAGGGGCGCTTCAATCATCGGTTGTCGCAGATTTAATGATTAATCATACACCTTATTTATCAGACTGGTTAAGTGAATTATGGGTAAGACCTTCATTTTAATGATTGCTCGCGCATAGCGAGCTTTTTTTTGTAAAGGAGTGTTAGAAGTTGGATAAAAAACAAGTGATTCAAACCCTTGAGGAAATTGCACGTTATTTAGAAATCAAAGGAGAAAACACCTTTAAAATTTCAGCTTATCGAAAAGCGGCACAAGCATTGGAGAAGGATGAACGGTCCTTGCAAGAGATTGATCGACCACAGCAACTTGCTGGAATTGGGAAAGCTACTTCAGAAGTCATACTAGAGTTAAAGGAGACAGGACAGTCAACCGTATTAAGTGAATTACAAGAAAGCTTACCTGCCAGCTTAATGGAACTTATCCAAATTCCAGGTTTAGGTGGCAAAAAAGTAGGGCGATTGTATCGAGAGCTAGGGATAGAGAGTAAAGAAGGATTGCTTGAAGCAGCCAAATTGAACACGATTCAAGCACTTGAAGGGTTTGGAGCCAAGTCTGAAGAGAAAATGATTCAAGCGATTGAGTCGTGGAGTGAACGTCCTGACAGACTCCCACTAGCGACTGTCCTGCCTATAGCTAAAAAGGTGGAAAGTCAGTTAAACGAATGGGCAGAAGTCATTCGGTTTTCGAGAGCTGGGAGCTTAAGACGGTTAAACGAAACTGTAAAAGACTTAGATTACATCATTGCTACCGATCAACCTGCCGTTGTGAAACAACGCCTTCTTGATTTACAGGATCGAACCGATATTATTTCAAAAGGGGATACGAAAGTTTCTTTGAACATAAAAGGAAACCCTCATTCTGTGTCTGTTGATTTTCGAATTGTGGCGGATGAAGCGTTCGCCACCGCTTTACACCACTTTACTGGCTCCAAAGACCATAATGTCCGTATGAGGCAGCTAGCAAAACAACAAGGTGAAAAAATAAATGAGTACGGCGTAGAGGTACTAGAAACCGGCGAAATTCTCACATTTCCTAATGAGACTGATTTTTTTCACCACTTTCATACTGCCTTTATTCCCCCGGAAGCACGAGAAGATGGCACAGAGATTGATGCACATCCAATTGGACAACAGTTTGTGCCCTATAAAGTGATGTCAGACTTACACATGCATACGACATGGAGTGATGGTGCCCAATCATTTGAAGAAATGGCCGAAGCCGCTAAAGAAAAAGGTTATCACCATATTGCCATTACCGATCACTCACACTATCTAAAAGTTGCAAATGGACTTACTGTCGAACGGTTAAAAGCACAGCATCAAGCGATTCGGGATTGGAATGAGCGACATACGGATTTTTCGATTTTTACTGGAATTGAAATGGACATATTACCAAACGGTAGCCTAGACTATGAAGATGACGTGCTAGCATCAATTGATTTTGTCATTGCATCCATTCACTCTTCTTTTTCACAGAGTAAAGCAGATATGATGAAACGGATGAAGCAAGCGATGTTTAATCCTCATGTCGACATGATTGCTCATCCCACCGGACGTTTAATTGGAAAGCGTGCAGGTTATCAAGTAGATGTGGAACAGCTTATTCAATGGTCAAAAGAAACAGGGACTGTATTAGAACTGAATGCAAATCCAAATCGTCTTGATTTAGAATTAATGTGGCTAAAGCGGGCGGTTGAAGTAGGTGCACCTCTTGCAATCAATTCAGATGCTCATCGAATAGACATGTTAGAAGATGTTGTTTATGGTTATGGACAAGCAACGAAAGCGAAGGTACCGCATGATACAATTATTAATACGTGGTCAACGGAAAAATTGACTGCATGGTTAAATACGAACAAGCAGGACAGGAGGCTTTACTAATGGAGCACGTACTCCGAGTGTTAGAATACGATAAAATGAAAGCGCAGCTGATTGGTTTTGTGGCATCAAGCTTAGGAAAGCAACGTGTACAAGCATTGAAGCCTTTAATCGATTTAGATGACGTTCAATTAGTACAAAATGAAACTGCTGAAATAAGTGATATTATTCGTCTAAAAGGCCATGTTCCATTAGGTGGAATTAGCGATATAAAAGCACACGTAAAGCGAGCGGCGATTGGAGGGGTTCTTTCTGCAAGTGAACTTACAGAAATTGCATCAACTCTTTACGGAAGTAAACAACTTAAGTATTTTTTTGAAGAGATCATTGATGAAGGAAATATTGATATTCCGCTGTTGCAAGAGCGAATAGAAGTCCTTGAACCGTTGTCACCACTTGAAAGGGAGATCAAAAGCTGTATTGACGATTATGGCACTGTATTAGATCAAGCGAGTCAAGCATTACGCACGATCCGTCATCAAATGCGTAGTTATGAATCGACAATTAAATCAAAACTCGAATCTCTCACAAGAGGGAGCGGTACGAGAAAGATGTTATCTGACGCCATTGTGACGATTCGTAGCGACCGGTATGTTGTTCCGGTTAAGCAAGAATATCGAGGGAGTTTTGGCGGGATTGTCCATGATCAATCTTCATCAGGAGCGACGCTGTTTATTGAACCTGCTTCAATCGTCACGTTAAATAATCAGTTAACAGAAGCGAAAGCGAAAGAAAGACGAGAGATCGAACGTATTTTAACGGAATTGTCATCAAAAGTAGCTGAAGAAGAAGCGCAATTATTAGTCAATGTAGAGACGCTAGCGGATATGGATTTTATTTCGGCGAAAGGCTATTATGCAAAGTCGATTAAAGGGGTAAAACCCATTTTAAACAATCAAGGGGTCATTGATTTAAAACAAGCGAGGCATCCTTTATTGCCAAGTGAAGACGTTGTCCCAAGTGATATTGCGATTGGAAATCAAGTCCGTTCTCTCGTCATAACAGGACCGAATACAGGTGGTAAAACGGTTACCCTTAAAACAATTGGCTTGCTAACGGTAATGGCGCAATCAGGACTCCATGTGCCTGCTGAAGAAGAAACCCAATTAGCTGTATTTGAGCATGTATTTGCAGATATTGGGGATGAGCAGTCTATTGAACAAAGCTTAAGTACCTTTTCATCCCATATGAAAAACATTGTTTCGATTTTAGAGAAAATGAATGCAAATAGCCTTGTGCTTTTTGATGAATTAGGAGCAGGCACAGATCCAACAGAAGGAGCAGCACTTGCCATTGCCATTCTTGATTTTGTTTATAAGAAAGGGGCTTTGGCGGCTGCGACAACGCATTATAGTGAATTAAAAGGGTATGCGTTTAACCGGGAAGGCGCTATTAACGCTAGCGTCGAATTTGATGTAGAAACCCTTCGACCGACTTACCGGTTACTCGTTGGTGTGCCTGGACGAAGCAATGCGTTTGCGATTTCGAGACGATTAGGACTTGGAGAAGGTATTATTGCGGATGCGAAACTACAGATTGATAGCGATTCGACACAAGTGGAAAATATGATTTCATCTTTAGAAGATAGCCGCAAATCGACTGAACAAGAATGGAGTCAAGCGCACCAAGTACGGCTTGAAGCAGACAAGCTTCGAACCGAGTTAGCGACAAAGCTCGATGAATTTGAAAGAATGAAAGAAAAAATGATAGAAGAAGCGGAAGCAAAAGCAGCAAAAGCAGTGGCTGATGCGAAAGAAGAGGCAGAAGTGATCATTTCCGAACTTAGAGATTTGCAAAAAGCCGGTTATGAGGTAAAAGAACATCAGCTTATTAACGCTCGAAAGCATCTGAATGAAGCGGTGCCAAAGCTCAATAAAAAGCAAAAACAAGTGAAGAAAACGGCAGAAAAAGCCAAACGTATTCCAAAATCTGGAGATGAAGTAAAAGTCATCAGTTTTAACCAAAAAGGTACGGTTGTAAAGAAGGTGACGGACAACGAGTATCAAGTTCAGCTTGGTATTATGAAAATGACAGTTGCGCTTGATGACATACAAGTGCTTGAACAAGCAAAAACTATAGAGCCACAAAAAGCGATTACAACTATTCGTGGTAGTGATGCTCATGTAAAGGCGGAGCTCGACCTACGTGGTGTCCGCTATGATGATGCGATGAATCGAATTGAAAAATATATTGATGATGCCCTCCTTGCTGGTTACCATCAAGTCTCCATCATTCATGGAAAAGGCACTGGTGCACTAAGAAAAGGTGTAAAGCAATTTGTTGCTAGTCATCCACGTATTAAATCTTCTCGTGATGGTGGAATGAATGAAGGTGGGCTTGGCAATACGGTAGTGGAATTGAAATAGGAGGCTATAGAGATGGAGCGCTTATTGTCAAATGAATGGATTCAAACAATCGCAAATTATAGTGTTACGATTTTAATGCTCATTGTTTTTCTTGCGATTTTTGAAACGGTCACGAAGTACAATAACTGGGAAGAGATTAAGCAAGGCAATGTTGCTGTTGCAATGGCAACTGGTGGCAAGATGTTTGGTGTGGCGAATATTTTCGCCAACGTCATTCATCAATCTGAATCGTTGCTTATGATGCTCATGTGGGGTAGCTTTGGCTTTGTACTTCTACTATTTAGCTATTTTATTTTTGAGTTTTTAACACCAGGTTTCAACGTCGATGAAGAAATAGGCAATGATAATCGTGCGGTCGGTCTAGTATCTCTCCTTCTGTCAATTGGATTGTCTTTCGTTATTTCAGCAGGAATAAAAGGGTAGGGGAAAGCCATGAAACTGTTAATTCGCATATTGTATATTTGCTGTGCTATTTTTGCGCTAGCAGGAATTCTATTCTTGTTCATTTATGCGTAACATGCTCAAAAGCGTAAGGAAACGGACGATGTCCGTTTCTTTTTTTGGTTAGCTAAGCTAAAAAGGACCGGTAGAGATCGGTTTCTTTCAACATAAGAAAAAGAGCACTTTTCGTAAATGCCTTCGACGCAAAGCATGCACAAAAGCGAGTAAAGGAGAGTGGGAGACTTCATAAAGATATTTTTTTGAAAAAATAAGAAAAAACAATTGGAAACTGTAAGCGATTACAATACAATGGAAATGAGGAGAATGCATTTCTATTGTGAGGAGCCTGAATGAGGAGGGGAACGATGGAGATCGTTGAAAAAAGATGGACGCAGCACTATCCGAAAACTGTGAAGGAATCTATGCATTATGATGAGCTTCCGTTGCAACATTTTTTCACTGAATCTGCCAAGGCGTATCCTGAACACGAGGCTGTTCATTTTTTAGGAAAATCAATCACATATGAGGATTTGCATAACCAAGCAGTTTCTTTTGCAAATCAGCTGATTAAATTGGGGGTGAAAAAAGGAGATCGAGTAGCGGTAATGTTACCAAACTCTCCACAATCAATCATCAGCTATTACGGCATTCTAATGACAGGTGGAATTGTTGTTCAAACAAACCCTCTTTACGTGGAACGAGAACTACAGCATCAACTATCTGATTCAGGAGCGAAACTCATTGTTTGTCTTGATTCAGTTTTACCTCGGGTACAAAAGGTAATGGAGCAAACGCCACTTGAACTGATTATTGTTACAAGTATTCCAGATTACTTACCATTTCCAAAAGGCATGCTTTTTCCACTTGTACAGAAAAAGCAAGGCATTCCAAAAGTGAAAGTGGAATACTCAGATCGGATATTACGGTTTACTAAACTTGTTAAAGAGGGTAGTCTCAAGCAGCCCGATGTTGAAGTGACTAGTACGGATGTGGCGTTATTGCAATATACTGGGGGTACTACCGGGCTAGCAAAAGGCGTTATCTTAACTCATTATAATCTTGTTGTGAATGCTCAGCAGTGTAATGCGTGGCTGTATAAAGCTGAACCGGCTAAAGAGCGTGTACTCGGTGTGATGCCATTTTTTCACGTGTATGGTATGACTACTGTTATGAATGTCGCCGTTTTGAAGGCGCAGACAATGGTTCTTTTACCACGATTTAATCCGAAAGATGTGCTAAAAACAATTGAAAAGCAGAAGATAACGCTATTTCCAGGTGCACCAACGATGTATATTGCGCTCTGTAAACAAGAAGATATTACGGAATATGATTTGACGTCAGTGAACGCATGTATTAGTGGAGCGGCCGCTCTTCCGCTAGAAGTACAGCAAAAGTTTGAAAAGCTGACAAACGGTCGAATTGTAGAAGGGTACGGATTAACGGAAACATCTCCAGTTGCATGCGCGAACCCTATATGGGATAAGCGAAAGCCAGGAAGTGTAGGTATTCCTTGGCCAGATACAGATGTTATGATTTTTTCGTTAGAACGTGACGGACCAGCAGAAATAGGAGAAATTGGTGAAGTGTTTATCAAAGGTCCTCAAGTGATGTCGGGCTATTGGAATCGACCAGAAGACACAAGTCAAACGTTTCATGGTGACTGGTTTAAAAGTGGTGACATGGGCAGAATGGATGAGGATGGCTACGTATATATAGTGGATCGAAAAAAAGAATTGATTATTGCAAGCGGGTACAATATTTATCCTCGAGAAATTGAAGAAGTATTCTATGAACATGAAGCGATTGTGCAAGCCGCTGTAATCGGTGTACCAGACGAATACCGTGGTGAAACGGTGAAGGCATTTGTTGTATTAAAAGAGGGTGCTTCCATTACGGAAGAGGAGTTAAAAAGCTATTGCGCAAAACGAATGGCAGCTTTCAAACTTCCTAAGTACTATGAATTTAGAGATGAACTGCCTGCTACATTAACAGGTAAAATATTGAAAAGAGTATTATTAGATGAAGAACGAACAAAGAGAGATACACACGAAAAAAAGCAAGCTTAGAACACAAGGTTTCTTTGCTATGCAGGCAAAGAAACCAGTTTCTTATTTGACAATCATCCTCTTATTTACTATAATAGTAATATGAATGAATACTCATTCATGATTGTGGCAAGGAGAGATTGTAGTGAGCAAACGTAAAGGTCAAAAATTCGATAAAATAATTGATGCAGCGGTATTAGTCATAGCTAAGCATGGGTTTCATCAAGCTCAAGTGTCAAAGATCGCAAAAGAAGCTGGTGTGGCAGATGGAACCATTTACTTATATTTTAAAAACAAAGAAGATATATTGATCTCCTTATTTCAAGAAAAAATGGGTTCTTTTGTTGAAACGAGCAAGTTGAAAATTAAACAAGAAAAAACCATTGAAGATAAATTAAAGGTGTTGATTTCGTCTCATTTTGCTCAATTGGAGAAAGATTATCACCTTGCTGTTGTCACTCAATTAGAGTTACGTCAGTCTAAAGTAGAATTGAGACAAAGAATAAATCAAGTTTTAAAAGGATATCTTCTCTTAATAGACGAAATAGTACAAGAGGGGAAAAAAATTGGTACCTTTCATGTCGAATTGGATCCTTTATTGGCGAGACAAATGATTTTTGGAACGCTTGATGAAGTCGTTTCAAACTGGGTTATGTCCGAAGGGAAATTTTCGTTAACAAACCAAACAAATACGGTTCAAGAAATGTTACTTCATGGCTTAACCGGTAAAGAGGAGAGGGGTTAGAGGAAATGGAGCATGTTAAGTGGAAGGTTGAAGATGGTGTAGCCATTGTTACACTAACTCGACCTCCAGCCAATGCGCTTTCACGTGGTGTAATGGCTGAGTTAAACGAGATTTTTGAAAACGTATACAAAGATCAGGAGATTAAAGCAGTGGTTCTTCATGGAGAGGGTCGCTTCTTCGCAGCTGGTGCTGATATTAAAGAATTTACAGAAGTAAAAGATGAACAGGAGTTTGCTCAATTAGGTCGGATTGGACAAGAAACGTTTACGAAAATTGAGCAATCCCCTAAACCAGTTATTGCTGCCATTCATGGTGCGGCTTTAGGTGGCGGTTTAGAGCTTGCGTTAGCCTGTCATATACGATTAGCTGCAAAAGGAACGAAGCTCGGGTTGCCTGAACTGAATTTAGGCCTAATTCCTGGATTTGGTGGAACACAGCGATTACCTAAACTCATTGGAAAAGCTAAAGCAACAGAGCTCATGCTTACAAGTGAACCAATTACAGCAGAAGAAGGCTACTTAGTTGGGCTAATTAATCATGTCTTACCTGAAGAAGACGTTCTTTCAGAAGCACGTTCAATGGCCAAGGTTATTGCAGGTAAGAGCCCTCTAACCGTTCAGAAAACCTTGGAATTAGTGGCATTTAGCGATAACAAGCTAGAAGCAGGGTTAGAGAAAGAGCGTGCCTCATTTGGAGAAGTGTTTAAACAAGAAGATCGGAACGAGGGTGTTCAAGCATTTTTAGAAAAGAGAAAGCCTGTATTTAAAGGGAATTAATAGAGGAGGGTTTATAGATGAATATTTTTGTTATTTTAAAGCGCACCTTTGACACAGAGGAAAAAATTACGATAACAAATGGAAAAGTCCAAGAAGATGGTGCAGAATTTATTATTAATCCTTATGATGAATACGCTGTAGAAGAAGCGCTCGTTCTTCGAGAAGCTCATGGTGGGGAAGTAACAGTTGTAACGGTAGGCGAAGAAGATGCGGAAAAACAACTTCGCACCGCATTAGCGATGGGGGCAGATAAAGCCGTGCTTCTTGACCGCGAAGAGGTTGAAGAGAGTGACCCCTATACCACAGCATCATTATTACACGCTTATTTTAAAGAGCAGGATTTCGATATTATACTAGCTGGAAATGTAGCCGTTGATGGTGGATCTGGCCAGGTTGGTCCAAGGCTTGCAGAACTATTAGATATTCCGCAAGTAACAACGATTACAAGTCTTTCCATTGATGGTCAAACCGCCTCTATTGTTCGTGACGTGGAAGGAGACGAAGAAAAACTAGAAGCGCAGCTGCCTTTGCTCGTAACGGCTCAACAAGGCTTAAACGAGCCACGCTACCCTTCTTTGCCGGGGATTATGAAAGCGAAGAAGAAGCCTCTAGAAACACTTGACCTTGATGATTTAGATGTGGATGAAGAGGATGTTGAAGCAAAAACGTCCGTTAGCGAAGTGTATTTACCACCTGAAAAACAAGCTGGTAAGAAATTAGAAGGTGAACCAAGCGAACAAGTGAAAGAACTTGTTTCATTATTACGATCAGAAGCGAAAGTGATATAAAAGGAGGTTTCATTATGAGTAGAAAAACACTTGTTCTTGCAGAGGCGAAAAATGGTGAGTTAAGAAACGTATCGTTTGAATCAATTGGAGCTGCACAACAAATTGCTGATGGAGGAGAGATCGTAGCAGTTTTAGCTGGCGATACGGTGAAGGATCTTGCGAAAACGTTGTTTGCATATGGAGCAGACCGTGTCATCGCAGTAGAGAATGAGGCACTTAAACACTACACGACCGATGGGTTTAAACAGGCATTTTTACAAGTGTTTGACAAAGAAAATCCAGATGCTGTGGTTCTTGGTCATACGTCTATAGGGAAAGACGTTTCTCCGCGACTCGCTGTGAAAATGGATGCGGCACTATTTTCAGACGTTGTTGCAATTGATGATCTGCACTTCACAAGACCGATATACTCTGGGAAGGCATTTGAAAAACGAACAACAGAAAGCGACAAAATGATTGTTACAATCCGTCCAAACAATATTTTGGCACTTGAAAAAGATGATACGAAAACAGGTGAAGTGGAAACACTAGCAGTTGATATTCGTGATTTACGCACAGTTGTAAAAGAAGTTGTAAAGAAAGCGACAGGCGGAGTGGATCTATCTGAAGCGAATGTCATTGTAGCAGGAGGACGAGGCGTTAAAAGTACTGACGGCTTTAAACCGTTAGAAGAATTAGCTGAGCTCCTTGGCGGTGCAATCGGGGCTTCTCGAGGTGCATGTGATGCTGAGTACTGTGATTATTCATTGCAGATTGGGCAAACAGGAAAAGTGGTAACACCTGATTTGTACTTTGCTATTGGTTTATCTGGAGCTATTCAACATTTGGCGGGTATGTCGAATTCAAAAGTCATTGTCGCTATTAATAAAGATCCGGAAGCACCCATTTTTGAGGTAGCTGACTACGGGATTGTTGGAGACTTGTTTGAAATAGTACCGCTTTTAACAGAAGAATTACGAAACGTATTGGTAACAAATTAAAGTTGTAAGCCATTTGCTTGAGCAAGTGGCTTTTCTTTTATAACTTTATCGTTTATCATAAATCAACAGTGGGCACTCTACATGATAGAGCAAATTATTTTCTTGCTTCAAATGGAAGTGTTATACTTAAAGCACGTTGTAATGGAAAGGGGATTTTTAAAAATGGCAATTGTAAACGCAACTGATCAAAACTTTACAGAAGAAACAAAAGACGGTGTTGTACTCGTTGATTTTTGGGCACCTTGGTGTGGACCTTGTAAGATGATTGCACCAGTTCTTGAAGAGTTAGATGGAGACCTTGGCGATAAAGCGAAAATCGTTAAAGTAGACGTTGACGAAAATCAAGAAACAGCTGGTAAATTTGGTGTGATGAGTATTCCAACTTTACTTGTTCTTAAAGACGGAGAAGTCGTTGACAAAGCTGTTGGCTTCCAACCAAAAGAAGCGCTAGCTGAACTTCTTAACAAACAAATGTAAGACGATCCGCCTTCTTTTAAAAGGGAGGCGGTTTTTTTACACATAGGAGGTCAATTTATGAATGATGCCATTCAAAATAAACTTCCGCTTCTTCCTGATAAACCTGGTTGTTATTTAATGAAAGATAGGCAAGGAACGATTATTTATGTAGGAAAAGCGAAAGTTCTCAAGAACCGTGTTCGCTCTTATTTTACTGGCAGCCACGATACCAAGACGCAGCGTTTAGTTACAGAAATTCATGATTTTGAATATATTGTCACCTCTACCAATATTGAAGCTTTAATTCTTGAATTGACATTAATTAAAAAGCATGATCCTAAATATAATGTGCTGTTAAAAGATGATAAAAGCTTTCCATATATAAAGATAACCAATGAAAAACATCCTCGCCTTGTCATTACGCGTCAAGTGAAAAAAGATGGCGGAAAGTACTTTGGACCGTATCCAAACGCAGGGGCTGCTTCTGACACAAAAAAGCTGTTAGATCGGTTGTATCCTCTACGAAAGTGCCGTAAGATGCCAGATAGCGTTTGTTTGTATTATCATATTGGTCAATGTTTAGCCCCGTGTGTGTATAACGTCACCGATAAACAAAACCAAGAAATGGTTCATGAAATTACTCGCTTTTTAAAGTATGGTCATACCGAAATAAAGGAAAGTCTTCAAGCGAAAATGACAGAAGCAGCAGAAAAGCTAGACTTTGAACGTGCCCAAGAACTAAGAGATACGTTGATTCAAATGGATAAAGTGATGGAAAAGCAAAAAATGTCCTTTTCAGATCAAACCGATCGAGATGTATTTGGGTTTTCATATGATAAGGGCTGGATGTGTGTACAAGTCTTTTTCGTGCGACAAGGGCGGTTAATTGAACGGGATGTCGCCATGTTTCCAATTTATCAAGAAGCATCTGAAGAGCTGCTCTCCTTCATTGCGCAGTTTTATTTAGAAAAGAACCATATTAAACCAAAAGAACTGTTTGTGTCTGAACATGTGGATGCAGAACTATTAACAGAGCTTTTGAACATAAAAGTCAGCCAACCAAAAAGAGGACAGAAGAAATCTCTCCTTGATCTAGCTGAAGAAAATGCAGCAATTGCATTAAAAGAGAAATTTTCGTTAATCGAGCGAGACGAAGAACGAACAATTAAAGCAGTTGAACGTCTAGGGAAAGCGATGAATATTTCAACACCTTACCGCATTGAAGCGTTTGATAATTCCAATATTCAAGGAGTAGATCCGGTCTCTGCGATGGTGACATTTATTGATGGGAAGCCGGCTCGAAAACATTATCGAAAGTATAAAATTAAGACAGTGGCAGGGCCTGATGATTATGGCTCCATGCGCGAAGTAGTGCGAAGACGTTATATACGGTTGCTTAAAGAAGAGGCGCCATTACCAGATTTAATTGTTATTGATGGGGGTACTGGTCAAATTACAGCAGCAAAAGAAGTCGTAGAGGATGAGTTAGGGCTGTCGATTCCTGTATGTGGTCTTGCAAAAGACGCGACTCACAAAACATCACAGCTCCTCATAGGTAGCCCACCTGAAGTAGTAACATTAAAGCGCGATAGCCATGAGTTCTATTTGCTACAGCGTATACAAGATGAAGTGCACCGATTTGCTATTACATTTCATCGCCAAACCCGTTCGAAGAGTTTTTTTCAATCTGCGCTTGACGACATCTCTGGTGTAGGCGAAAAACGTAAGCGAACGCTCTTAAAGGCGTTTGGCTCGATGAAGAAAATGCGCGAAGCGAGTATGGATCAATTGGCAGAGTATGTGCCAAGAAACGTAGCTAAGCAAATATATGAAAAACTGCAGTCAGAAAAGTAAACTGCAGTTTTTTCTAATTAAATGGCTACTGTGTCTTTATGGTCAAAATGAACGGTAAGGCGTATCGCTTTGCCTTTTTTTGTATAGGTCGCAGCGGTTGCAACGGCAAACTGGGCTTCAAGTGTTTCTGCTAGAAATCCTGCTTCTAATTGGTACGACCGTTCATCTTCTTTCGTCATCCATTCTCCGCTTAATTCATAGTACCACTCATTTTTCTTTTGTTTAACTAAGGAGAGGTCTCCCCAATACACTTGTCTAAAAAACGTATGTAGTTCTTCTATTTGTTCTAGCTTATACTTTCGTGCTAACGATTTTCCAACCCAATACAATAAGTGGTCATGCTCCTTGCCTAGAACAAGTTGAAGCACATCATTTCGGATTAATTCGTAGCCTTTTAATTGCTGGTTTGTTTCACTCATAACAGCACCCCATTGATTCAAAAAAATTGCTCCTTCTATAGTACAGTTCTTTGAATCATTTGTCAGCCTTTTTAAATGACCGATTGGACAGAAGATTCAAAACCCTTTTAAATCAATAAGAATTGAATCCGTTTTCTTGACTCAAAAAACCCCTAGGAGTAAAATGAAAGTGTTCTGTTTGTTTCATAGTTTTGTTGAATTTTTGTGAATAGGCAAGAAATGAAGCGGGAGGTACATGTATACGAAAGAGATAGAAATTGTCATTCATTTCTAAAAGGGGTAAGAAACTGGAAAACATTTGTGGAGGGAACGTGTATGCCGAGTAATTTAGAGTACTTTAATCGAAGACTGCATTCGTTATTAGGAGTTATTCCTATTGGTATCTTTTTAATTCAGCACTTTGTTATTAATCATTTTGCAACAAGAGGTCCAGAAGCTTTTAACCAAGCTGCACACTTTATGGAAAGCCTTCCATTTCGCTATGCACTTGAAATTTTTATTATCTTTTTACCAATTATGTTCCACGCAGTTTATGGCATTTTTATTGCTTTTAAAGGCAAAAGCAACACAAGCCGCTATGGATTTTTTAGAAACTGGATGTTCTTGTTACAACGTGTATCAGGCGTTTTCTTAGTGATCTTTATCGCTTGGCATGTCTGGGATACAAGAGTCCAAGCTATGTTTGGTCAAGAAGTAAATTACGAAATGATGGCAAATATCTTGCAAAACAATTGGATGTTTGCATTTTATATAGTGGGTATCGTGGCAGCAACCTTCCATTTTGCAAATGGATTATGGTCTTTCGCAGTATCGTGGGGAATTACCCTAACACCTAAGTCGCAAAAGATTATGACGTATGTATCGATCGTCGTTTTTATAGCACTTACATATGTAGGTGTTGCTTCAGCTCTAGCATTTGTGTAAATAAGACTTGCAACGTATAGGGAGTGGACGAAATGAGTAAAGGAAGAATAGCTGTAGTTGGCGGCGGTTTAGCTGGCTTGATGGCAGCCATAAAAATTGCTGAAAAAGGGGTTCCTGTTGATCTCTTTTCAATTGTACCAGTAAAACGTTCCCACTCTGTTTGTGCCCAAGGTGGTATTAATGGAGCGGTTAATACAAAAGGAGAAGGAGATTCTCCGGCACTACATTTTGATGATACGGTTTATGGAGGCGATTTCTTAGCAAACCAACCTCCAGTAAAAGCAATGGCAGACGCAGCACCGTCTATTATCCATTTGATGGACCGAATGGGCGTGATGTTTAATCGAACACCAGAGGGATTACTTGATTTCCGTCGTTTTGGTGGAACGCAGCATCACCGAACAGCCTTTGCTGGGGCAACAACTGGTCAGCAGTTACTTTATGCACTAGATGAACAAGTTCGACGTTATGAAGTACAAGGTCTCGTAACGAAATATGAAGGTTGGGAGTTTTTATCGGCCATTATTGATGACGGGGTTTGTCGCGGCTTAACGGCGCAAGAATTAAATTCTGCTGAAATTAGAAGTTTTCCAGCCGATGCAGTTATTATGGCAACAGGTGGACCAGGAATTATCTTCGGAAAATCTACGAATTCCATGATCAATACAGGCTATGCAGCAGCGAAGTTGTATGAGCAAGGTGTAGCGTATGCCAACGGTGAATTCATCCAAATTCATCCTACAGCGATTCCAGGAGACGACAAATTGCGTCTAATGAGTGAGTCAGCCCGTGGTGAGGGTGGACGAGTTTGGACTTATAAAGACGGAAAGCCTTGGTATTTCTTAGAAGAGAAATATCCAGCTTATGGAAACCTTGTTCCTCGTGATATTGCGACACGTGAGATCTTTCATGTATGTGTTGATGAAGGTCTTGGCATTAATGGGGAAAACATGGTTTATCTTGATCTTTCCCACAAGGATCCAAAAGAACTTGATATTAAACTAGGCGGCATCATTGAAATTTATGAAAAGTTCATGGGTGATGATCCTCGTAAAGTACCAATGAAAATTTTCCCTGCTGTTCACTATTCAATGGGTGGCATGTGGGTCGATTATGATCAAATGACAAATATTCCTGGACTATTCGCAGCTGGTGAGTGTGACTATTCTCAGCACGGAGCAAACCGTTTAGGTGCAAACTCATTGCTATCTGCTATTTACGGCGGTATGGTGGCAGGTCCAAAAGCGCTTGACTATATTAATGGATTAGATCAAGCGGCAGAAGACTTGTCCTCTTCTTTATTTGAAGGAGAAGTGAAAAAAGAACAAGATAAGTTTGAATCCATCCTAAAGATGGACGGTAAAGAAAATGCATACGTTCTTCATAAAGAGCTTGGTGAATGGATGACGGATAACGTAACCGTTGTTCGTTACAACGATAAGCTTTTAAAAACCGATGAAAAGATTCAAGAACTAATGGAGCGCTTTAAAAACATTAACATTAACGACACATCTCGCTGGTCGAACCAAGGGGCATCCTTTACGCGTCAATTAGAAGGAATGTTAAACCTTGCAAGGGTTATTACAATTGGTGCGTACAATCGTAATGAAAGTCGCGGGGCTCACTACAAACCAGACTTCCCTGAGCGTAACGATGAAGAGTTCTTAAAAACAACAAAAGCTTGGTATAATCCAGCAACAGGGGCTCCAGATTTTGAATATGAAGAAGTCGATACGTCACTTATTAAACCGCGTAAACGTGACTATACACAAAAAAGTAAAGGAGCTGCAGCGAAATGAGTGACATGATTACGATTATTATCTCAAGACAAGATGGTCCAGACGGTAGCGTATACGATGAAGAATTTAAACTTCCGTATCGGCCAAACCTTAACGTCATTTCTTGCTTGATGGAAATTCGACGTAACCCAGTTAACGCGAAAGGTGAGCGTACAACACCGGTAGCGTGGGATATGAACTGCTTAGAAGAAGTGTGCGGGGCATGTTCAATGGTCATTAACGGCAAACCACAGCAATCGTGTACAGCTTTAATTGATAAACTGGAACAGCCAATACGTTTAGAGCCAATGCGCACATTCCCGATCGTTCGTGATTTAATGGTAGACCGTAGCCGCATGTTTGACTCATTGAAGAAAGTAAAAGCGTGGATTCCGGTCGATGGTACGTATGATTTAGGTCCAGGGCCGAGAATGCCTGAGAAACGCCGTCAATGGGCATATGAACTCTCAAAATGTATGACATGTGGTGTTTGTTTAGAGTCTTGTCCGAATGTAAACTCAAAATCAGAGTTTATCGGTCCAGCCGCATTGTCACAAGTTCGTTTGTTTAATGCTCATCCAACTGGTGAAATGAATAAAGAAGAACGACTTGAAGCATTAATGGATGAAGGGGGACTGTTGAATTGTGGAAACTCACAAAACTGTGTGCAGTCTTGTCCGAAAGGAATTCCTTTGACAACATCCATTGCCTCGCTGAATCGTGCAACGGCGCTGCAATCCTTTAAAAATTTCTTTGGTAGTTATTAAAACTCGAAAAAGGCTGTCTTTTAGGCAGTCTTTTTTTTATCAAAAGGAGCGATACCTTTGCGGTTACCAGCATATATTGAAAATCTAGAAGACTGGAAAAAAGAATTTGATTTCTTTACAGACATCTCCGTTCGTTTTTCGGAAACAGATGCATTTGGACATGTGAATAACACCGTTGCTTTTATTTACTTTGAACAAGCGCGTTTAGCTTTTTTTGAAAGCAAAGGGTTAATGGAAGAATGGCTAAAAGGCAATGGATTAATGATTGTTACTGCAGACTTACAGTGTGATTATGTAGCACAAATGAAATATGGAGATCAGGTGAACGTTGGCGTGAAGATTCAGCAGCTAGGGACTTCGTCAATGGAACTTCATTATTTAGGCTTAGTAAATGATCAACCGACTTTGCTTGGCCGCGGTTCACTTGTCCAAATTGACGGAAAAACAGGGAAGGCATCTCCTTTTCAAGAATCCATTAAGCAAAAAATACGCATATAAAAAAAGCCCTTTGCAGGCTTTTTTTATATTTGAATTTCTCCAAGTCGAATAAGCTCAATTACTGCTTGAGAGCGCCCCTTTACTCCCAATTTCTGCATTGTGTTCGAAATGTGATTACGAACGGTTTTTTCGCTAATAAAAAGATGATTCGCTATTTCTTTTGTCGTTTGATCTTGGACAAGTAGTTCGAATACTTCGCGTTCCCTTTTTGTAAGCAAGGGTTTAGGTCCGAAGTCTGCTCCTTTCAATATGTTCACTCCTTCATGCCGGGCTAAGAGATGGCTATCGTAACCAGAAAGGCTTTAGTCAAAACAGTATATGTATAATGAATGGAAGATGTGAGCATTCATGAAAAAACTTCTAAAACAAGGTGTCGAAATACGCTTGTGAGCATTTGATGTCGGATTTAGTCTAAATACAAAGAAATAAGGATTCTTTTGTGTTGAAAGGGGAAATGGGGCATGCTATAATGACGATGTTTTAAACAAAGATCTAGCCTGAATGAGGTTTTAGATTTTTTAATGAAACATGATGTTAGTTATTGCTCATTCCGGGTATGGTTGAGAAAGATCAAAAAAATCGGACACAACTAAATTATTCTATAGAAAAGAGGAACTTATTATGCCAGAAAAAACGTTTAAAATTACAGCGGAAACAGGAATTCATGCTCGTCCAGCAACACAGCTTGTGAACAAAGCAGGTCAATTCTCTTCAGATATTACGTTAGAGTATAAAGGAAAGTCTGTAAACTTAAAATCCATTATGGGTGTTATGTCATTAGGTGTTGGACAAGGCGCTGATGTAACAATTAAAGCAGAAGGTTCGGACGCTGATGAAGCATTAGCAGCAATTGAAGAAGTTGTAAAAGAGGGATTAGGAGAATAATGAGTAACACACTAACAGGAATCGCTGCTTCTGCAGGAATCGCGATTGCTAAAGCTTTTGTTCATGAAGAACCTGACTTTACGGTTAAGCAAAAAGAAGCATCGAACAAAGAGAAAGAAGTAGAACGTTTAACGGAAGCGTTAGCACAATCTACGAAAGAACTAGAAGAAATTAAACAAAAGGCATTAAAAGAACTTGGCGAAGATAAAGCTGAGATTTTCTCTGCCCACTTACTTGTATTAAGTGACCCTGAATTAATTGATTCTGTAAAGGGAAAAATTAATGATGATGGAGTTACAGCTGAATATGCATTAAACGAAGTAGCTAATATGTTTATTTCCATGTTCGAAAACATGGATAATGCATATATGCAAGAACGTGCTGCTGATATTCGTGATGTATCTCGTCGTGTATTAGGGCACTTAATGGGCATTCAAGTAGTATCATTGGCAGCAATCGCCGAAGATACTGTTATTATTGCACATGATTTAACGCCTTCTGATACAGCGCAATTAAACCCAGCTGTCATTAAAGGTTTTGCCACAGATATTGGTGGCCGTACATCACATTCTGCTATTATGTCTCGTTCTTTAGAGATTCCAGCAGTTGTTGGAACAAAACAAGCGACGAAAACGATTGCCAATGGCGATATGATTATCGTTGATGGTATTGATGGCGATGTTTTAATTAACCCATCAGAAGAGGAACTTACTACTTACAAGCAAAAACAACAACAGTTTGCTGAACAAAAAGCGGAATGGGCTAAGCTTGTTAATGAACAAACAGTCACAAAAGACGGTGTTCATGTTGAATTAGCAGCTAATATTGGAACTCCTCAAGACTTAGACGGTGTACTTGCAAATGGTGCAGAAGGCATTGGTCTTTATCGTACAGAATTTCTTTATATGGGAAGAACAGAGCTTCCTAGTGAAGAAGAACAGTTTGAAGCGTATAAAGAAGTGGTTGAACGAATGGAAGGCAAGCCTGTTGTGATCCGTACACTCGACATTGGTGGCGATAAGGAGCTTCCGTACCTTGATTTACCGGAAGAAATGAACCCGTTTTTAGGTTTCCGTGCGATTCGTCTTTGTTTAGAAAAACAAGATATGTTTCGTGACCAATTACGTGCGCTTTTAAGAGCTAGTGCATACGGAAATTTAAAAATTATGTTCCCAATGATTGCGACAATCGAAGAACTTCGTGAAGCAAAAGAAATTTTAGCTGATGAGAAAGAAAAGCTAAAAGCAGACGGTGTAACGGTTTCAGAGGAACTGGAAGTAGGAATCATGGTAGAAATCCCTTCCACTGCTGTAGCGGCACCACAATTTGCAAAAGAAGTTGATTTCTTTAGTATTGGAACAAATGACTTAATTCAGTACACAATGGCAGCGGATCGCATGAATGAACGTGTGTCCTATCTCTATCAACCGTATCACCCTGCTGTGCTAAGGCTAATTGATATGGTTATTAAGGCAGCGCATGCAGAAAACAAATGGGTAGGTATGTGTGGGGAGATGGCAGGAGATGAGATTGCCATTCCATTGTTACTTGGTCTTGGATTAGACGAATTTAGTATGAGTGCGACATCTGTTTTACCAGCGCGTAGTCAGCTAAGTAAGCTTTCTAAAGAAGAGTTAAGTACTTTTGCTCAAAACGCTTTGCTTGAGAGTACATCAGAAGCGGTGGAAACGTTAGTTAAAAAGCATTATCAATAAAAAGGCTGTTAAATTAGCTGATATAGGTCAAAAAGGATTGGGAGAATGATAACGCATTCTCTCAATTTTTTTAATTACGCGTGTTGTACAGTCTGGTTATTTAAAGGAATGTAGTGAAACTGCCTTTAAATTGTTGGAAGTACTGGTTGCGGTAATAGGAAATAGTTAG
Source organism: Shouchella hunanensis (assembly GCF_028735875.1). Lineage (GTDB taxonomy): Bacteria > Bacillota > Bacilli > Bacillales > Bacillaceae_D > Shouchella > Shouchella hunanensis. The sequence continues at coordinate 230,775 of NZ_CP117834.1, read as the reverse complement.
GTACAATGAGAATAAAAGAGGTACGGTTTGATTAATTGCGGAGGTGTTTTGGTTGGAAAAAACGTATGAGGTATCCTATCGCCAGTTTGAGGATATTGAAAAGTCTCTACGAAAAGTAGCAGATTTAGTGAGGCAAAAAGGAAGGGAGATTTTAACGCATTTTCCCATTACTCCGCCACAATTTGTCGCGCTCCAATGGCTCAATGAATATGGTGATATGACCATAGGTGAACTTTCTGATCGCATGCATCTCGCTTGTAGTACGACAACCGATTTAATCGATCGTATGGAAAAAAATGAGCTCGTGTCAAGAGTTAAAGATGAATCCGACCGTCGTGTCGTCCGAATACATTTAAAGACAAAAGGTCAAGAGATCATTTTAGAAGTGATAAAAAAGCGTCAGCATTATTTAGCTGAAATGCTCGAAGATTTTTCATGTGAACAAGTTAACATACTTGAAGAAAACTTGAGCATGCTGTTAGAAACAATGAAGACGAAACGAGAAATTCGGTCAGAATAGTGTAAGATCGTTTTATTGAGGAGAGAACTTTATGGATAAACCGATCGGGGTTATTGACTCGGGGTATGGCGGATTAACGGTTGCTACGGAACTAATGCGTCAATTGCCGAAGGAAGCTATTTACTATGTAGGCGATTCAAAACGTTGCCCTTACGGACCGAGATCCGTTGAAGAGGTACGGCGCTATACGTGGGAAATGATTGACCACTTATTGACATTTGAAGTGAAGATGATCGTCATTGCCTGTAATACAGCTACAGCTGTTGTGTTGCATGAAGCAAGGCAACAGTTAGACATTCCTGTAGTGGGTGTTATTCAACCAGGCGCTATTACCGCTATGAAAGTGACGAACAATCAACAGATAGCCGTGATTGGAACAACTGGAACAATAAAGAGTCAAGCGTACTCTCTAGCTCTTTCGTCCATAAGTGAAGACGTACAGGTAGAAAGTCTAGCTTGTCCATTATTTGTTCCACTCGTTGAACAGGGGATCATCGCTGGCGAAGAGGCGGAGTTAATCGTAAAAGAATCGTTAGAACCACTACAAAATGGGACGTATGACACGTTGATTTTAGGGTGCACACACTATCCACTGTTAAAGCCCATCATTGAACACAATCTACCTTCTCACGTTACAGTTATTTCTTCTGGAGAGGAAACGGCTAGAGAAGTGAGTAGTGTGCTGTTCCATCAATCGTTAAACCGAACAGCTGGTCAAACGCCACAGCACAGATTCTTTACTACAGGCGCAGCGAAGCCGTTTGAAGCGTTTGCTCGAGATCGGTTTAACTTGATATCGGCTCAAATCGAGTCCATTACACTCGACCACCGTTTAAAAGTAGAGCGATAGGGTATAAATAAGGAAAGATTTTGAGTGAAATGCTTTAAGTTTTTCGGAATCGAGTGTATGCTAGTACTATAATGAACTACAAAATTTGAAGTAAACAAGCTTCGGTTTTATACAAAGGAGTGTAACAAAGAATGGCTTTTGTAATTTTAAGTCCATGTATTGGTGAAAAAGCGGGAGAATGTGTTGATGTTTGTCCTGTAGATTGTATTGAAGAGGGAGAAGATCAATACTACATTAATCCGGATATTTGTATCGATTGTGGTGCTTGCCAAGGAGTTTGCCCGGTAGATGCGATTGTTGAGGAGTACGAAATGGCACCTGAAGACGAAAAATACTTAAAGAAAGCTGAAGCATTTTTCGGCGTTGAATAAATACATTCAATAGATGCTGTCCTGTAAGGTTGCTTACTAAACCTTGACGGGGCAGCTTTTTTTTGCAAGCTAGACATTTGGTGATATTTTTGTATAATATGGAGTGGAATAAAAGTAGCACAGATGTAAATTGAGGTAAGCCACCTGCAAATTGTATCTTGCAAATATAAGGAGATAGGTGAACATGGAAAAAGAATACCGTGTATTGTTGTACTATCATTACACAACCATTGAGGATCCGGAGCAATTCGCGATTGATCATTTAGCATTTTGTAAAAGTTTAGATTTAAAAGGCCGCATTCTTGTTGCGACGGAAGGGATCAACGGAACGGTGTCTGGCTTAAAAGAGCAAACCGATCAATATAAACAGGCGCTTGAGTCAAATCCGCTCTTTGAAGGAATTGTGTTTAAAGAGGATTTTGAAGAAATGCATGTCTTTAAGAAAATGCATGTACGACCGCGCGAAGAACTTGTAACGTTGAGGTTGCATGAAGATGATGTTAATCCCCTTGAAGTGACAGGGAATTATCTATCTCCTGCTGAGTGGAAAGAAGCGATGCAGCAAGAGAATACAGTTGTTATTGATGCTCGAAATGACTATGAATATGATGTAGGTCATTTTAGAGGTGCCGTACGGCCAGATATAAAAACGTTTAGAGAGCTACCAGAATGGATTCGTGAAAACAAAGAGCAATTTGAAGACAAAAAGATTTTAACCTACTGTACGGGTGGCATTCGCTGTGAAAAATTCTCTGGGTGGTTAAAGCAAGAGGGCTTTGAAGATGTGTCTCAACTTCATGGTGGGATTGTGACATACGGAAAAGACCCAGAAGTCCAAGGAGAATTATGGGACGGACAGTGCTACGTTTTTGACGAACGTTTAACGGTCCCAATTAATCAAGTTGATCCGAAAGTAATTGGAAAAGATTATTTTGATGGACAGCCTTGCGAACGGTACGTGAATTGTGCAAATCCAGAATGTAATAAACAGATCCTTGCTTCTGAAGATAATGAGCATAAATATTTACGCGGCTGTACACCTGAATGCCGTGTGCATCCGAGAAATTTATATGTCAAGGAACAGCAGCTCTCGCCAGAACAGCATCAAGAGCGCTTAGACGTGCTAGGGGAAAAGCTCCCGGTACGTTCCTAGTCGCTTCTGAAAGATATGGTTAAAAAAAGCGCTCTTTTAAGAGCGTTTTTTTTATTTTCTTGAACAAGCTGGTCTAAACCGAACAGTAGGCTCGTATACATGGAAGTACAACCATTCTGGGAGGGAAAGCAATGCGGAAATTAGTTGGAATCAGTGCGCCACTTATTGTCACACTTACATTAGCAGTAGGGTGTTCAACTGGAGCGGATGAGCCTGTAAGTTTAGATGATCCGGAAATCACGTACACAAACGAAACGGAAGAAACGGATCCTTCCTTGAGTGAAGCAGATGAAGAAGATTCTGAAGAGGAATCGGATGCTGAGGAAAATAAGGATACAGACGAGAACAATGAAGCGGATGCTGAGCAAACGCCTGATCAAGATCCAGAAGCGCAAAACCTGCGTCAACTTTACTTATTCGATAGTAATGGTATGGTCGTACCGCAAACAATCGAACTTCCTAAAACAGATAGTACTATGAAGCAATCGTTAGAGTATCTTGTTGCAGATGGCCCGCTTCAAGATGTATTACCGAATGGGTTTAGAGCTGTCTTACCTGCAGGAACAACGGTAGATGTAAATCATTTAAAAGAAGATAAGATTGCTGTTGCTAATTTTTCGAATGAATTCGAGGAATACAATGTGGCAGATGAGAAGGGCATGTTTGAAGCGGTGACATGGACATTAACACAATTCGAAGATGTCGATGAAGTGAAAATCGAAGTGAACGGGGTAGAACTAGAGCAGTTACCGATGAGCGAAACGCCTATCGTTGGCAACTTTAGTCGAGAAGACGGTATAAATTTAGACTATAGCAATGTCGTTGACTTTACGAATAGTCAAGATGTAACCGTTTATTTCCTAGGGTCTCATGAAAATGAAACGTACTATGTTCCAGTTACGCGAAGAGTTGCAGATGCAGATAATGAAATTGTTACTGTAGTGAATGAGTTAATCGACGGTCCATCTTTACAAATGAGAACACTGCTTACAGAGATGAATGACGATATGATGTTGCTGAACGATCCTGAAATTAAAGATGGTGAGCTCGTTCTTGATTTTAATGAAGCCATTCAAACGATGGTTGGCGATCAAGCATATATTGAGCAGTCCATTATCGAATCTATTGCGCTATCGCTAACAGAACGAAACGATGTCGAAAAAATTTCAATTCTTGTCAATGGTAAAGAGAATGTCTTTTCTGAATCAGGTGAAGCAGTAGAGACGATTCAACGACCAGCACATATTAATAAAAATCCATTATAAGAATTGAGCACCTGTCCTTACAGGTGCTCTTTTTATTATGTTATACTATACGACGATAAAGAGAAAATCTTCTTGATAAGAAGAGGGGTAAAATACATGAGACATAATGGCAGAAATCATAATCAAATTCGACCAGTCGAGATTGTGCCGAATTTTACAAAGCACGCGGAAGGGTCAGTACTGATCACAGTTGGTGAGACAAAGGTGATTTGTACAGCGACGATCGAAAATAAAGTGCCGCCTTTTTTACGAGGACAAAAAAAAGGCTGGCTTACAGCTGAATATGCCATGTTACCAAGAGCGACTGAGCAACGAACGATCCGAGAAGCTGCTAAAGGAAAGCTTAGTGGACGAACAATGGAAATTCAGCGATTAATTGGAAGATGTTTGCGAGCAGTTGTGGATCTGGACAAGCTTGGTGAGAAAACAATCTGGATTGATTGTGATGTTATTCAAGCGGATGGTGGTACACGTACAGCGGCGATAACGGGTGCATTTGTTGCGATGGTACTTGCCTTACAAAAGACAGAAGGCGTCGAAAAGCGTTTCGTTAAAGATTATCTTGCTGCTGTGTCTGTTGGTATAGTAGAAGGCAAAGGGGCTTTGTGTGATTTAGATTACAGTGAAGATTCTACAGCGGATGTTGACATGAACGTTGTGCAAACAGGTGCTGGAGCATTCGTTGAGATACAAGGCAGTGGTGAGGAAGCGGTCTTTAGTAGAGTGCAATTAAATGAGTTGTTAGATCTCGCAGAAGCAGGCATTAAACAGCTTATAGAAGCACAGAAAGCCATAATAGGTGAGCTTACTTAGGGAAAAGAGGGGATCTAGCTATGAAAGAACTACTAATCGCAACGTCGAATAAAGGGAAAGTAGAAGATTTTAAAAAACTATTTCAGGGTATGTATGAAGTAAAGTCTCTTTTAGATTACCCCCACATTCCTGACATTATTGAGGATGGCCAAACATTTCAAGATAATGCGCAAAAGAAAGCGGAGGTTCTTTCAACTGCGCTAAACGAAACGGTTGTTGCTGATGACTCTGGGTTAGTCATCGATGCTTTAAATGGAAGACCAGGGGTATTTTCAGCTCGTTATGCAGGCGAAGAGAAAAATGATCAAGCTAATATCGAAAAAGTACTTGAAGATTTAAGAGGAGTTGCTGAACAAGACCGAACAGCCCGATTTGTATGTACCATTGCCCTAGCTAGCCCGAATAAGGAAACCATTTTCTTTGAAGGACAGTGCGAAGGCTTTATTTCCCATGAACAAGTGGGAGAGCATGGATTTGGCTACGATCCTATTTTTTATGTTGGTCAAACCGCTAAAACGATGGCACAGTTGACTTTAGAGGAAAAAAATGAAATTAGCCATCGCGCAAGAGCCATTGAACAGCTAAAAGATTATTTGTTAGGAGAATAAACATGAAGATTCTTGTTTTAAGCGATACACATGGGTGGGAAGAAGAACTAGTCTCCTTTTTAAACCCTCTCAGAAGTCAAGTTGACCTCATTCTTCATGCCGGAGATTCCGAATTACCGGTTGATGCGGCTGTACTCATGGATGTTAAAACGGTAGCAGGAAATTGTGATGTATTCGCTGCTTTTCCCTCAGAAGAGACATTTGATTTAGTAGGACATCGCATTCAATTAACCCATGGGCATCATGAGGGTGTAAAGAGTTCCTTAGGAGAGCTTGTGCGTAAAGCGCAGGACAATGCAGCATCCATTGCGATCTATGGACATACCCACATTCCGAAAGTACAGAGATTCGATAACGTGATTACAATTAATCCTGGGAGCCTTCGATTACCTAAAGGTTCGTTTGAAGGATCGTACTGCCTTATTGAATTGTCCGAAGACACAGTGAGCGTTGATTACTACACAATTGACGGTAAAGCCATTGAAGAGTTACAAGCTCGTTTTACTTCCCGCTAAATACAGCTAGAAAGCTTAACAAATTTCTTTATACTAGTTGACACTTTAGCTTTAATCGTGTATATTTATAAGCGTCGCAAATAGTTCTTGCGGCGCTGTTCATAAGCGTTACATAACAGAATGGCATGATCATAGCCATGTCAAACTCATTTTTTTAAAAGCATCACATAGCAGATGTTTGATAAAAACCATGCGGGTGTAGTTTAGTGGTAAAACCTCAGCCTTCCAAGCTGATGATGTGGGTTCGATTCCCATCACCCGCTCCATTGTCCCAGTAGCTCAGCAGGATAGAGCAACGGCCTTCTAAGCCGTCGGTCGGGAGTTCGAATCTCTCCTGGGACGCTTATATAATACATAGTGAAACCCCTCTTGCTTGAAAGAGGGGTTTTTTAGTATGAAAAGGGTAGGTTGACGTGCGCTACTGTAACGTTTGCTTTAACTGTTTGCGCCATTGCTGAAAAGCCGGTAACGCTTCATAATAGCCTTTCATCGTAGAGTCGCCGCAATAGTGAATGACCCATGGACTTGGCTGGTGTGCTACACCTACATCAAATCCCTTTGCTGCATAGAGCAAAGGTTGGGCAGTGTCATAAAAATGCCAACCTGTAATGGCTTCCTCTGACCAAGTTAGGTCATATTGTGCCGCCATTAAAAGGCCATCGTTTAAACGTATCGCGAACTTCGATGATTTTTCCCACTTTAACCTTTTAGTCACTTAGCCACCACATACCACGGAACGGCAATTCTCTAGTGCCAATGACACCAAATAAACCGAGGTTTTTATTATTCTGAAATATAAAAAGCAGGTCGTATAGAAAAGATTGGTTCAGAATAAAACTATCTTGATGTGAATACACTTTGTATTGTCCTACTGCTCGGTTGATACCAGAATGGTAACCGGCGGCCATACTGACAGCACCACGAACTGGTAATGCTCATCTTACGTCGATCGCTGTTTTGCATAAGCGACTAATTGGTCGATATCGCCAGATTGTAAAACAGGCGATAGTTGGATGACTTCATCCACTGGCCAATCCCACCATTTTATTTGTAAGAGCTGCTCTCGTTGTTCCTCTGTAAACCTGTATTTAATCGGTTTAGCCGGGTTGCCTGCTACAATGCAGTAGGGTGAAACGTCTTTGCTAACAACGGCATTGGCAGCGATAATGGCTCCATCACCGATCGTAATGCCTGATAAAAGGACCGCACCACTTGCCACCCAGACATCATTACCGACAATAATATCACCTTTACTCGTTGGGTGTTCAGTTGTTGTTGATATAGTAGGATAGAAAACGTTAAATGGGTAAGTGGTAATCCAGTCAACTTGATGGTCCGCACCTAAAAGAATGTGTACACCTGCCGCAAATGAACAATAATTTCCGATTTTTAATGTCACATTTGGAACTAAATGTACAATTTCAAGTGTTGATCCGTACGAGAATGCCCCAATCTCAAATCCTTGTAAGTTTGGATGATCTTTTAAAAACAGCATAGCATGCTCCTTTCAAAAAGCTTCTTACAATGTATTCCTCTGAGTAAAGAACTATGAAAAAGACAAAACTAAAAACGCCTACATTTATTGGGGGGAGGCGTTTTTAAGAGGTTGCGCTTGTTTATTAAACGCGTATAAAAATGTGTTAACATCTTCTTTTAGCTGATCTTCAGAAATGAAATAAACGGTCCATCCTTTTCGCTGTAACGAGCGAGTTGCTTTTTTTTCTTGGATGCTATCTTGTTTTTTCAAGAAAGCAATTCGGTAAGGTACCAATGCAACATGAACAAGAATGTTGCCTACAAAAAAATCTGGTGACGCATACAAGCCGTTTTCTCTTAGCGTTCGGCAAAGTAGTCGTTGAGACTCGTTTTTACATTCATTCCAATGATTTGTAACGAGAATGAGAGAAGGACGGTTTACAGGTTTAAACAGATTGACTAGAAAGGATAAAGGAGCAAATTTGCTTTTTCTCTTATTATGGTTTGCTTGCATCAAATCACCACCTTTTTTTACTATCCCCGTTTTTCAGAAATTTATAGCCTTTTTTAAAAAGATTTTTTCATAGGTTGAATCCTTAATCCCTTGAGACTGTAAGCGTATTCAAATGACAGAAAGATTAAATTTCTTTTTAAAAAAAGGTTGACCTTAAAAATGAACACGCGTATAGTAAGTTTCAATAATAGTTAAACAAAAAACAGATGTATTTCTCAGGTGGATATTTTTGTTCACAAGAAATAACAGTTTAGTAAGGGGAGATTGATGTGAGAAGCGACATGATCAAGAAAGGAATTGATCGCGCACCTCATAGGAGTCTTCTTCGTGCAGCAGGTGTAAGTGAGGAAGATATGGATAAACCGTTCATCGGTGTTTGTAATTCATATATTGATATCATTCCTGGGCACATGCATCTAAATAAGTTTGCAGAAGTAGCGAAGCAAGCGATTATTGATGCCGGAGGGATTCCGTTTGAATTCAATACAATAGGTGTAGATGATGGAATCGCAATGGGGCATATTGGGATGAGGTATTCACTCCCAAGTCGAGAAATTATTTGCGACGCAGCGGAAACGGTAATTAACGCACATTGGTTTGATGGTGTTTTCTATATTCCAAATTGCGACAAAATAACGCCTGGCATGTTAATGGCATCGGTACGGACGAATGTCCCTTCCGTTTTTGTCTCTGGTGGCCCGATGGAGGCCGGAAGAACAAAGGATGGGCAAAGCTTATCTCTCGTTTCCGTATTTGAAGGCGTAGGCGCATTTGCGTCAGGAAAAATGACAAGAGAAGAATTACTTGAAATTGAACAACAAGCTTGTCCGACTTGTGGCTCTTGTTCTGGAATGTTTACCGCTAATTCCATGAACTCACTAATGGAAATGCTAGGTCTTGCGTTACCAGGAAATGGTACACTTGTTGCCACATCACAAGCGAGACATGATTTAATAAAAGATGCAGCAAAGCATCTCATGAATTTAATTGAAAAAGATATTCGACCACGAGATATTGTCACAGAAGAAACAATTGATGATGCATTCGCACTTGATATGGCAATGGGTGGCTCGACTAATACAGTGTTACACACATTAGCGATTGCAAATGAAGCAGAAATAGAATATGACTTAACTCGAATTAATGAAGTGGCGGAAAGAGTTCCGTATTTGTGTAAAATAAGTCCTGCTTCAGATTATTCAATGGATGATGTGCATAAGGCTGGTGGCGTCGCTTCGATAATTAAAGAATTAATTCACATGGGAGCTATTAAAGGAGATCGACTGACGATAACAGGGAAGTCTCTTTATGAAACAGTGGCTCATGCTGAAATTACGAATACTGATGTCATTCGAACAAAAGAAACGGCATATAGTCCTGTAGGTGGCTTATCGATTCTTTATGGTAATATCGCTCCTGATGGTGCTGTTATTAAAGTAGGAGCCGTTGATCCATCGATTCGAATTTTTGACGGCGAAGCCATTTGCTTCAACTCTCAAGAAGAAGCTCAAGAGCAAATTAACAAAGGGAAAGTACGTGAAGGCCACGTTGTCGTCATTCGTTACGAAGGCCCTAAAGGTGGACCGGGGATGCCGGAAATGCTTGCACCAACTTCAGCGATCCAAGGAAGAGGATTAGGTACAAAAGTCGCTTTAATGACAGATGGCCGTTTTTCAGGTGCTTCAAGAGGCATTTCAATTGGACACATCTCACCAGAAGCTGCTGAAGGTGGACCGATTGCCTTTGTAGAAGATGGAGACCGAATCACAATTAATTTAATTGATCGTACAATTGATTGGGATATTTCTGAAGAAGATTTAGCCCGAAGACGAGAAGGCTGGGTAGAGCCAGAACCGAAAGTGAAAAAAGGTTACCTCGCCCGCTATTCAAAGCTTGTGACATCCGCAAATACTGGCGGTATTATGAAAATTTAATAGCACAACACGTTGAGAAGGAAAGTAACATTTGACATTATCTACAGAGAGCCGTTGGTTGCTGGAAAACGGTGATAAAGTAAATGTGAAACTCACCTTTGAGTATGACTTTGAACATAAGTAGGAGTCGTCGGATGGTTTGAACCACCATTCGTTATCAAAAAAATGAGGCTAATAATGATATTAGTGAATAAGGGTGGTACCGCGAGAGACTTTCTCGCCCCTTGTATGGTAATCATACATGGGGTTTGAGGAAGTCTTTCTTTTTTTATATAAAAGAGGGAAGGGAGAGAGAATGCATGCTACATGCGAGTGAACAAGCGGAAGAACAGAACAAAGCAACCAAAGAAACGAATGAGCCTTGTACTGGAGCTGAGATTTTATTACGGTCCTTAGTAAAGGAACAAGTAGATGTAATATTTGGTTACCCAGGGGGGGCTATTCTTCCAACGTATGACGAAATTTATAAGCTCGGTATCAATCACATTTTAGCAAGACATGAACAAGGTGCGATTCATGCAGCGGAAGGGTATGCAAGGGTAACAGGGAAGCCTGGTGTATGTATTGTCACTTCAGGACCTGGAGCAACAAATGTAGTCACTGGAATTGCGGATGCAATGATTGACTCACTTCCTCTTGTTGTCATTACAGGTCAAGTTGGAACAAAAGTAATCGGAACAGATGCTTTTCAAGAAGCGGATATGCTCGGTATAACAATGCCAATTACAAAGCATAATTACCAAATCCGCTCCATTGAAGAATTGTCCCAAACGGTTAAAGAAGCGTTTCACATTGCTCAAAGTGGTCGACCGGGACCAGTACTTATTGACTTACCAAAAGATATATCGCAGCAAATGGGGGTTTTTACGTACGACAAGCCGGTTTACTTACCAGGGTATCAACCGAATGCAAGACCGAATAAGCAGCAAATTCGAAAGGTTCTGGAATCATTTCGAGAAGCGAAAAAACCAGTTCTACTTGCTGGAGCTGGGGTACTTCACGCAAAAGCGTCTGAAGAGCTGACTTCTTTTGTGGAACAAACAAAAATTCCTCTTGTATCAACGTTGCTTGGATTAGGTTCTTACCCGGGAAATAATGAAAATCATCTTGGAATGGGAGGCATGCACGGCACCTATGCAGCAAACATGGCCTTGCATGAAGCAGACTTTCTTTTGAATATTGGTTCTCGCTTTGATGATCGTTTAACAGGTGTATTGGAACATTTTGCGCCAAATGCAAAAATTGCACATATTGATATCGATCCAGCTGAAATTGGAAAAAACATTCCTGCTGAAATTCCAGTGGTTGGCGATGCAAAAGCTGCTTTAACACTTTTATTAGAAGGGGATATTCGTCCACTTGAACAACATGATCAATGGCGAGAGCGAACACAGCGTTGGAAAAAGGAGTTTCCATTATGGTATAAACTCGACAAAGAAGTCATTAAACCACAAGAATTAATAGAACGACTTTATGAGCATACAGACGGTGAAGCTGTTGTCACGACAGATGTAGGACAGCATCAAATGTGGGCAGCCCAATATTTCTCCTTCAACAAACCGAATCGTTGGATTACAAGTGGGGGGCTTGGCACCATGGGATTTGGATTCCCTGCAGCAATTGGTGCACAAATTGCTGAGCCTGAACTTCCAGTTATCGCGATTACTGGTGATGCAGGATTTCAGATGACCTTGCAGGAGATGTCCATTTTACAAGAACTACAGCTGCCAGTGAAAATTGTCATTGTAAATAACGCTTCACTCGGAATGGTCCGGCAATGGCAGCAATTATTTCATGGTGAACGTTATTCACACTCGTTGTTTCCGGTTCAGCCGAACTTCTCTAAATTGGCAGAAGCTTATGATATTAAAGCTATTAAGGTTGAAAAACGGTCGAAGTTATCAGAAGCAATTAAAGAAACTTTTGATCATCAAGGTCCAGTATTGCTGGAAGTTTGTGTAGCAAAAGAAGAAAATGTCTATCCCATGATTTGTCCAGGTCAAGGCCATCACTGTATGGAAGGGGTTGAGCCATTGTGAAACGAACAATCACCGTCCTTGTTCAGAATCGTTCAGGCGTACTAAATCGAATTACTGGTTTATTTGCGAGACGCCAATACAATATTGATAGCATCACTGTAGGTGTCACTGACAATCCTACTGTTTCAAGAATGACGTTTGTTGTTGTAGCTGATGCAATGGAAAACGTTGAACAAGTGATGAAACAGCTCCATAAGCAAGTCGATGTTTTGAAGGTTAAAGATGTGACTGAAGAAGCAACAGTATCAAGAGAGCTAGCCTTAATTAAAATAGCCGCAACACCTGAACAACGGGCAGAAATCGGATCACTTGCTGAGACATTTCGAGCACAAATGATTGATGTAGGGAGAGATTCATTAACCCTTCAAGTAACGGGTCACACGGATAAGGTCGAAGCATTTATTGAATTGATTAAGTCCTATGGCATACAAGAAATCGCAAGAACTGGCGTTACAGCCATAAGCCGTAGCGTGAAAACACAACCGGACACGTCGCGTTTAACACTTATTTATTAAAAAAAGGGAGAGATTGACAATGGCAAAAGTTTATTACAATGGTGATGTAAGCGAAGGGTTTTTAAATGGGAAAACAGTAGCAATTATTGGATACGGATCTCAAGGTCATGCACATGCTTTAAATCTAAAGGAATCAGGCGTAGATGTAATTGTTGGCTTGCGTCAAGGGAAGTCTTGGGAGAAAGCAAAAGAAGACGGCTTTGATGTGTATCCCGTTCAAGAAGCAGCAGAAAAAGCAGAAGTAATCATGGTTCTTCTTCCAGATGAACAGCAACCGGAAGTGTATAAAGCTTCTATTGAAAGTGAACTTACACCTGGAAAAGCGTTAGTATTTGCACATGGCTTTAACATTCACTTTAATCAAATCGTTCCTCCAAGTGATGTAGACGTATTCCTTGTTGCACCAAAAGGACCAGGTCATCTCGTACGCCGTACATTCACAGAAGGTGCTGGTGTACCAGGGTTAATCGCAGTTTATCAGGATGCGACTGGTGAAGCGAAGGAAATTGCTCTTGCATACGCGAAACAAATCGGTGCTGCTCGTGCAGGTGTGTTGGAGACGACGTTTAAAGAAGAAACGGAAACAGATCTTTTCGGAGAGCAAGCTGTATTGTGTGGTGGAACATCCGCATTAGTAAAAGCTGGTTTCGAAACATTAGTTGAAGCAGGCTATCAGCCAGAAATTGCGTATTTTGAATGTCTACACGAGTTGAAACTAATTGTTGATTTAATGTATGAAGGTGGATTAGAGTACATGCGTTATTCCATTTCGGATACAGCTCAATGGGGAGATTTCCAAGCTGGACCGCGTATCGTAACAGACGAGACGAAAAAAGAAATGAAAGCGATCCTAGACGACATTCAAAAAGGAAAGTTTGCTAAAGGGTGGATTCTTGAAAACAAGTTAAATCGTCCAGAGTATAACGCTATTAATACAGCCGAAGCGAATCATCCATTGGAAGTGGTTGGTCGTGAACTTCGCGAAATGATGCCATTTGTTAAGCAATCAAAACAAAAAAAAGGAGCCGTTAACCATGGGGAAGGTTAAAATATTTGATACAACATTGCGTGATGGAGAACAATCTCCAGGAATAAACCTTAACCATAAAGAAAAGTTAGACATTGCATTCCAACTAGAGCGTTTAGGTGTAGATATCATTGAGGCTGGATTTCCAGCCTCCTCTCAAGGAGATTTCCAATCTGTAAAGGATATTGCAACCCAAATAAAAAACTCGTCTGTAACAGGGTTAGCGCGTTCAAAGCAAGAAGATATTGATGCATGTTGGGAAGCCTTAAAGCAAAGTGCTGAACCGCGTATTCATGTATTTTTAGCAACATCACCCATCCACATGCAATATAAATTAAAACTGACACCAGAGCAGGTCGTTGAGCGTGCAGTCGAAAGTGTAAAGTATGCTGCAAAAAAATTCCCACACGTTCAATTCTCTGCAGAAGATGCAAGTCGTTCTGATTGGGCATTTTTAGCTAAAATTATTGAAGCGACAATTGATGCGGGGGCGTCTGTTATTAATCTACCTGACACAGTTGGGTACGGGATGCCAAAGGAAATATCCGAATTATTTGAATATATGACCAAAAACGTTCCAAATATCGACAGGGCTATATTGTCTACTCATAATCACGATGACCTTGGAATGGGTGTGGCAAATTCTCTTGCTGCTATTCAAGGAGGAGCAAGGCAGGTCGAGTGTACGATTAACGGCATCGGTGAACGAGCAGGAAACGCTTCCCTAGAAGAAATTGCCGTTGGGTTGCATATCCGTTCAGACTTCTATAAAACGGGTACGAATATACAGCTTAACGAATTGAAGCGAACAAGTGCATTAGTCAGTCGCTACACGTCTATGCCAATTCCAAAAAATAAAGCGGTTGTCGGCTCAAATGCATTTGCACATGAATCGGGTATTCATCAAGATGGAATGTTAAAACATAAAGAAACATATGAGATTATTACGCCAGAGCTTGTTGGCGCAACGTCATCAAATCCTTTAGGGAAGCATTCTGGAAGACATGCTTTCCAAGAGAAAATGAAAGAATTAGGTTTTAAAGGCTCTACCGAAGAACTCAATCAATTGTTTCAATCGTTTAAAACACTAGCGGATAAAAAGAAAACTGTTACAGAAGATGATCTTTACGCACTAATGATTGATCAAGGTGACGACGAACAAGTGCAGACGTACACCCTTCAAGCGTTACAAGTATCATACGGTACAAATCAAACGCCAACAGCGACTATTAAATTAATCAAATCTGGTGAAGAAGAAATGACAGAAGCAAGTACAGGGTCTGGGAGTGTAGAAGCCATTTATAATACACTAGCAAAGCTAACAGACTATGAATATCGTTTAACAGACTACCGTATTCAATCCATAACGGAAGGGGAAGATTCGTTAGCTGAAGTACACGTTAAACTGTCTAAAGAGGAGCAGTCCCAGTCTGGTCGAGGTGTCGCACATGACGTCTTAGAAGCATCGGCGAAAGCCTATTTGCACGCTGTAAACCGCATGTTAAATGAAAAAAAACGAAAAAAAGAACCATCAACAGTAGGGTAGGAGGATACAAATGAAGAAACGGATTGCAACATTAGCTGGTGATGGTATTGGCCCTGAAATTGTCGAGTCAGGTAAAGCGGTACTTCAAGTAATCGCGGACTTATATGGACACCAATTTGAATTCCAAGAGGGCTTAATAGGCGGAGCAGCCATTGATGCGACTGGCGTTCCGCTTCCGGAAGAAACAATTGAGCTTTGCCAATCCTCTGATGCTTGTTTACTGGGTGCGGTAGGAGGACCGAAATGGGACCAGCAACCACCGCATCTCCGACCGGAAAAAGGATTACTTGCCATTCGCCAAGCATTAAATCTCTATGCAAATTTGCGGCCGGTGCAAGCGCTCGATGCCTTAATAGAAGAATCAACTTTAAAACCAGAAGTAGTAAGTGGCGTAGATGTGCTCATCGTTCGAGAGTTAACGGGTGGTATTTATTTCGGAGAGCCGAGAGAACGTCGTGCGATTGATAATGAAGAAGGGGTCGTTGATACACTTGTATACAAAAAAAGCGAAATCGAACGTATTTTGCATCGCGCTTTTCAATTTGCGGAGATTAGGGGAAAGCATGTAACATCAGTCGATAAAGCCAATGTTCTTGAGTCCAGCAGAATGTGGCGAGAATGTGCAAACGAAGTTGCCACTCATTATCCGTCGGTAACGCTAGAACATATGCTTGTGGATAATGCCGCTATGCAGCTTATACGAAATCCAAAGCAATTTGATGTTCTTGTAACAGAAAATCTATTCGGTGATATTTTAAGTGACGAAGCTTCAATGATTACTGGTTCACTTGGAATGCTCCCTTCCGCCAGTTTAAACGGAACGAGCTTTGGGTTGTATGAACCAGTACACGGATCAGCACCAGATATAGCTGGTTTAAACCAAGCGAATCCATTAGCGACCATTGCATCGACTGCGATGCTACTTCGGTATAGCTTCGGTATGTTAGAAGAAGCAGATTGTATTGAACAGGCGATTAATCAAGTGCTATTAAAAGGGTATCGTACAGCCGATTTAACGATGATCGATGCGATTTCAACTAAAGAAATGACGGCGGCAGTCATTAAGGAAATAAAAGTAGCAATTCACTCTTAGGAGGAGCATGTATGGGAAAAACAATTATCGAAAAAATATGGGAGAAACATACGATTGTTTCAGAATCTAACCAGCCGGATTTGCTATATGTTGATTTGCATATGGTTCATGAAGTGACGTCACCACAGGCATTTGAAGGATTAAGAATCGCAAATAGGAAGGTGCGTAGACCAGAGCGTACATTTGCAACAATGGATCATAACGTACCGACTTTTAACCGTTACGATATACAAGATCAAATTGCCCGTTTACAAATGGAGACATTAGCGGACAATTGCCGTGAATTTGGTATTGAAATTGCTGATCTGGAGCATCCAGATAACGGAATTGTTCATGTAATTGGACCAGAACTGGGTTTAACGCAGCCTGGACATGTCATTGTTTGTGGAGATAGCCATACATCTACTCATGGAGCTTTCGGGGCATTGGCATTTGGAATTGGTACGAGTGAAGTCGAGCATGTATTGGCTACTCAAACAGTGTGGCAGTCAAGACCGAAAACATTACAAGTTCATATTACAGGAAGATTAGGTACTGGCATTGCTGCAAAGGATGTGATCCTTGCGATCATTTCAAAGTTTGGTGTAAATGTAGGGACTGGTTCCGTCATTGAATTCACTGGTGAAGCAATACGTGGGATGACGATGGAAGAGCGAATGACGATATGCAATATGTCTATTGAAGCGGGGGCAAAGGCAGGTTTAATTAGTCCTGATCTCGTCACATTTGACTATTTAAAAGGGAGAAGTCGTGTACCAGAAGATAAGGCGTTCGAAGAGATTGTTGAATACTGGTCGTCACTTGCAACGGATGCTGATGCAACTTACGATCGCACGGTTACGATTGATGCAAGTGAAATTGAGCCAATGGTGACGTGGGGAACAAATCCTGGTCAAGGTGCCCCAATTTCTTCTTTTGTTCCGGATCCACAGCATGCATCTTCAGAAAATGAAAAGCGTGCAATTGCACAAGCCCTTGCTTATATGGAGTTAGAGCCGAGTACGCCTCTTACAGATATTTCAATCCAACATGTGTTTATTGGATCTTGCACGAACTCGCGCTTTAGTGACCTTGAGGCCGCCGCTCGAATCGTAAAAGGAAGATATGTACACCAAGATGTTACGGCAATTGTTGTGCCTGGGTCTGAAAAAGTAAAGCGTCGTGCTGAAGCAGAAGGCCTTGATCAGATTTTTAAAGACGCAGGTTTTGATTGGCGCAGCTCAGGCTGTAGTATGTGTCTTAGTATGAACCCGGATAGAGTACCAGAAGGAGAACGGTGTGCATCAACGTCAAATCGTAACTTTGAAGGACGACAAGGAAAAGGATCACGTACACATTTAGTGAGTCCAGCGATGGCAGCAGCGGCTGCGGTGAGCGGTCATTTTGTCGACGTGCGAACATTTGATGTAAGGAGCGATGTAAAATGAATCCGATCCGCATTCATAGAGGTAAGGCAGCTGTATTAGATCGCGTAAATGTTGATACCGACCAAATTATTCCGAAACAGTTTCTAAAAAGAATTGAACGAACGGGGTTTGGTCAATTTTTGTTCTATGATTGGCGTTACAAGGCAGAAGGAAAAGAAAATCCGGACTTTGAATTAAATCACCCCTCTGCTAAAGGAGCAAGTATTTTAATTAGCGGAGATAACTTTGGCTGTGGTTCGTCAAGGGAACACGCTCCTTGGGCGTTATATGATTACGGTTTTAAAGTAGTAATGGCTTCAAGCTTCGCTGATATTTTTTACAACAATTGTGTAAAGAATGGTCTATTACCTATACAACTATCAGATGAGGAAGTAAACAGATGGATGACACTGGTGAATCAAGGTAAGAGCCATATTACAGTTGATTTGCTTGAGCAAAAAGTTATCGCTGATCACATTGAGTCATCATTCGAAATTGATCCACATTGGAAAAATATGCTTATTAACGGATGGGATGAAATTGACTTAACGCTGAAGCTTGAAGACCGGATAACGACATTTGAAGCGTCTTACACAAATGGTTAACAGTCAAAGCCATTCAATATCAGCTAAAAACACGTAACGTTTTAAAAACTTCTATGATCCTAGCTCCTTAGTATATGACTAAGGGGCTTTCTTAAGGTTTTGAATGAAAGGGATTAGGGAACGAATAACGAATAAAAACATGGGAATCTTTTGTTAGAGAGTGAAGGCGTGTTAAAGTAGGCATATAGAGAAGGCAGGCGATAAAAATTGAAAGAGAAAAAGCAAGGGAAAAATAATATCATTTTATTTCCTGGCTTAGTGAAACGTTTGGTCGAAGAAGGGATGAATGAATTAAAGCAAAAGCATGCAGAAAAGGCGTACAAGCTTTTTGCAGAAGCTTCTTCTTATGATCAAGGGGATCCACAAGCGCGATTTGGGACTGTACTAAGCTTAATTGAATTAAATCGTCAGCAGGAAGCTGTCATGGAGACAGAAAAGCTATTAAATGAAGGAATTGGTAATTATTTTGAAATCCTGCAAGTGCATGTTTCATTACTTGTCCAACTATCTCGTTATGATCAAGTCGTTCACTTATTGGAAGCAGTTCTAAGCGAAGATAAAATTCCTGCAAAAGATGCAGAAACCTTCTATGAACTACTTCATTTCAGCCGACAAATGAGCGAATCAAATGAGTATAGTGAAGCATCAGTGTCAAAACAAAATCAAGAAGAAACAATGCTTGAATTAAAAGCTGGACTTCATGCAGCAAATGAACCAGCTAAATGGAATGCATTGCAAACTGTTCGTAAACTCGGTCTGACAGATTTAACTGATGAGATTAGAAGCTTTGTCCAAAATAAACAAACGAACCCGCTTATGCGCACATATGCGTTACAGTTGTTACATGAATGGGGAGACCGTAAACCATTACGATATGAACGTGATCATCAAGTGGTTGTTATCACCCCTAGTGAGCTTGAAGAGCCAGGAGAAAGACAGGTAGATCAGGCGATAAGAGAAGCTTTAGAAGACCAGCTTGAGCAAGAAGACCCAATTTTATTACATATGGCAAAACAACTACACCACACATACTTGCTTATGACATACCCATTTGAACTTAATCCAGAAAATCCAAAGGCTTGGGCTTGTGCGTTTCATCTAGTCGCTGCGGAACAACTCGGTCTCGAAACAGATGAGACGACAATGGTCCAATGTTATGAGTGTGAGCGATTCGATGTTCTCTCTGCTTCACATGAAATTGAAGCATTGGAACAAGACATTTTATTAGAGGCTCAAAACCAAAACGAATGGTTTCATACATAGGCTTAGGCGCTTCAGCTATAGTAAAAACAACATAAATGAACCCGACTTATTTCATAAGAAGGAAGACATTGAAAGATTCATTCGATATGTTATAATGGAATGGTTGTCAAAAACGTGATAAAGTAGTGTAGAAATTACATGTTGGAGGGAAATATTATGTCTGCAAATTGGGAAAAGACAGAACAGAATACAGGCGTCTTAACGTTTGAAGTTGAAGCAGATAAAGTCAACGACGCTTTAGATAAAGCATTTAAAAAAGTTGTGCAAAAAGTAAACGTACCTGGTTTCCGTAAAGGGAAAATGCCAAGAGGTCTTTTTGAAAAGCAATTTGGAGTTGAATCACTTTATCAAGATGCAATCGACTTTATGTTACCAGAGGCTTACTCAAATGCCGTTGAAGAAACAGGAATTTTCCCTGTTGATCGCCCGGAAGTAGATATTGAATCAATTGGCAAAAACGAAAAAGCAGTATTTAAAGCAACTGTAACAGTTAAGCCAGAAGTGAAGCTTGGCGACTACAAAGGTTTAGAAGTTGAAGTGCCAAGTGCAGAAGTTACAGATGAAGATGTGCAAGAAGAAGTAACAAAACTTCAAGAGCGTCACGCTGAACTCGTTGTTGTTGAAGATGGAGAAATTCAAAACGGCGATACAGCTGTTATTGACTTCGCAGGCTATGCAGAGGGTGAAGCGTTTGAAGGCGGTACTGCTGAGAACTATTCACTTGAAATTGGCTCAAATTCGTTCATTCCAGGTTTTGAAGAACAATTAGTTGGTCTTAAAACAGGAGACGAAAAAGAAGTTGAAGTAACGTTCCCAGAAGAGTATCACGCAGAAAATCTAGCTGGAAAACCAGCGACGTTCAAAGTGAAAATTCATGATGTGAAACGTAAAGAACTTCCAGAGCTTGATGATGAATTTGCTAAAGATGCGAACGAAAATGTAGAATCATTGGATGAGCTTAAAGTGGAGTTACGTAAGACGCTTGAAGAGCAAAGAAAAACAGAATCAGAAAATGCTGTCCGTGATGCGTTACTTGAAAAAGCAGCAGATCAAGCTGACATCACTGTTCCTGATGCAATGGTCAATACTGAAGTAGATCGTATGCTTCAAGAATTTGGTCAACGTTTACAAGCACAAGGGATGAACTTGGATATGTATTTCCAATTCTCTGGTCAAACAGAAGAAGATATGCGTAACCAATTCAAAGAAGATGCTGAGAAGCGTGTTCGCGTTAACTTAACGCTTGAAGCTATTTCTGAAGTGGAAGACGTACAAGTTTCTGATGAAGAAGTAGAAGAAGAAATTACAAAAATGGCTGAGATGTACCAGCGTTCTGCTGATGAAATCAAAGCATTACTTTCTGCGCAAGGTGGACTTGACACAGTAAAAGGTGATTTAAAAATGCGCAAAGCGATTGACGTACTCGTTGATCACAGTAAAGAAGCAACAGCTTAATGTAAAAAGGTGCGGGCATAACACCCGTACCTTTTTCCCTTATACAGCGATACCCTAACATGAAAGTAGGCTTTTATTCATAAGTATAGTATGATTGCCTGCTAAGTTGAACAAAATGATAGTAGCTCAAAAAAAAGGGTTTTCACGATGAAGCTTGAATTGTACTTTGAGAGGGAAGAGTAAGGGTAGTGATTGCTCTAACTCATACATAAAATGCATATTTCTAGTTTGTTGAATTAGTCTATGCTAAAATGATTTGACATTAAGCTTTTATGAGCAAATCATGGAAAAAAGAAATCCTGTAAGGGGTGAGGTTATGTTTAAATTTAACGAGGAGAAAGGACAGCTTAAGTGTTCTTTTTGCGGTAAAACTCAAGATCAAGTCAGAAAGCTTGTAGCTGGACCTGGAGTCTATATATGTGATGAGTGTATTGAGCTTTGCACGGAAATCGTTGAGGAAGAACTTGGGACTGAAGAAGAGGTTGAACTAGAGGAAATTCCGAAACCTAGTGAAATTTGTGTCATTCTTGATGATTATGTTATCGGCCAACGAGATGCGAAGAAATCTTTAGCCGTTGCCGTTTACAACCATTACAAGCGAATTAATTCAATGGCACGTTCCGAAGATGTTGAATTAGCAAAGAGTAATATAACGTTGATTGGACCAACAGGAAGCGGAAAAACCCTTCTTGCACAAACTCTTGCACGTATTTTAAATGTACCTTTTGCTATTGCAGACGCTACATCGTTAACGGAAGCTGGTTATGTTGGTGAAGATGTAGAAAACATCCTACTAAAACTCATTCAAGCGGCTGATTATGATGTAGAGAAAGCTGAAAAAGGTATCATCTATATTGATGAAATCGATAAAGTAGCTCGTAAGTCTGAAAATCCATCTATTACCCGTGACGTTTCAGGTGAAGGTGTTCAGCAGGCGTTACTAAAAATTCTTGAAGGTACAACTGCTAGCGTGCCACCACAAGGTGGGAGAAAGCATCCTCATCAAGAATTTATACAAATTGATACAACAAACGTCCTCTTTATTTGTGGTGGGGCTTTTGATGGAATCGAACAAATTATTAAAAGCCGTTTAGGGAAGAAGATTATTGGATTTGGCTCCGACGATTCAAAACAAGAAGAGCTAAAACCAGGTGAATACCTATCGAAAGTACTTCCTGAAGACCTTTTGAAATTTGGACTGATTCCAGAATTTATTGGTCGTCTTCCGATTATTTCAAGTCTTGCTCCGCTCGATACAGATGCGCTTGTTGAGATTTTAACGCAGCCTAAAAATGCGCTCGTAAAACAATACCAAAAACTGCTTGAGCTCGATGATGTTGAATTAGAGTTTACAGATGAAGCATTAAAAGAGATTGCCAAAAAAGCAATCGAACGTAAAACAGGTGCTCGCGGACTCCGTTCAATTATTGAAAGCATTATGCTTGATGTGATGTTCGATCTTCCATCTAGGGAAGATGCAGTGAAGTGTATTATTCATGAAGGCTGTATAACAGATGGTGCAGAACCGATTATTAAATCTGCAGACGGAACAGAGTTAACCCTTAATAAGCCAAAAGAAAGTGCATAAAGTAGAAACCACGTTGGTCCATGGCCAGCGTGGTTTTTTTGCATCGTGTTTAGAATTGGAAATAATGCGCTTGGCTGTTTTCGACTAACGACTTGTCTCAAGGTCATACTAACGACAACATAACAATTAGGAGGCAAGCAAATGGGGTTTACGACAATTGCATTATTTGTCCAATTATTTTTTGGGATTATTATTGGTGTTTATTTTTGGAACTTATTAAAAAACCAGCGCAGTCAAAAAACGTACATTGATCGAGAATCAAAAGTTGAACTAGATAAAATGAAAAAACTTCGCTCTATTCGATTATCTGAACCATTAGCTGAAAAAGTACGACCAAAATCGTTATCAGAAGTCGTTGGGCAAGAAGATGGTTTGAAAACATTGCGTATGGCATTGTGTGGAGCCAATCCTCAACACGTCATTATTTATGGACCACCTGGTGTTGGAAAAACAGCAGCAGCACGTCTTGTGTTAGATGAAGCAAAACAAAGCAACCAATCTCCATTTCAATCAACAGCTGTATTTGTTGAGGTGGATGGTGCTACCTCGCGGTTTGATGAAAGGGGAATAGCGGACCCATTAATTGGCTCTGTACACGATCCCATTTATCAAGGGGCCGGCGCAATGGGACAAGCTGGTGTGCCGCAACCAAAACCAGGAGCGGTCACAAAGGCACATGGTGGAATTTTATTTATCGATGAGATTGGAGAACTACACACCATTCAACAGAATAAATTGTTAAAAGTGTTAGAGGATCGCAAAGTCTTCCTTGAAAGTGCGTACTATAGCTCAGAAAACGATCAAATTCCTACACATATACATGATATTTTTAAACGTGGCTTGCCGGCAGATTTTCGTTTAATTGCTGCGACAACAAGACAACCGGAAGAAATGCCGCCAGCAATTCGCTCCCGCTGTTTAGAAGTCTTTTTTCGCGGGTTAGACCCTAGTGAAATAGAAGAAATTGCGAAGCGAGCTGCGGAAAAAGCTGCGATGACGTTAACAGATGAGGCATCGAAAAAAATAGCTTCCTATGCAACGAACGGAAGAGAAACCGTAAATATGCTACAGATTGCTGTTGGTGCGGCTCGCGCTGACGGAAGGCAAGAAGTACAGCTTAAAGATATTGAATGGGTTGCCCATTCAAGTCAGATGGCACCACGTCCTGAGCGACAAATTCATGAGCAACCGGTTATTGGTTTAGTAAATGGGTTAGCAGTAACGGGACCAACAAGCGGTGCATTACTTGAAATTGAAGTGCTCGTGCACGAAAATGTGCAGCATGGTAAATTGACGATTACAGGTATTGCAGAAGAAGAACAATCTGGATCACAAGTTCGCTCTATTAAACGAAAAAGCATGGCTCGTTCATCTGTTGAAAATGTTATTTCTGTTTTAAAAAGAAAAGGTGTTCCTACAAATGACTATGATATTCATGTGAATTTTCCAGGAGGAACGCCAGTCGACGGACCATCAGCTGGAATTGCCATCGCAACTGGTATCTACTCTGGAATTAAACAAATTCCTGTTTCGAATGAAGTGGCGATGACAGGGGAGTTAAGTATTCATGCAAAAGTAAAGCCTATTGGTGGCGTTATTGCAAAAGTGAAAGCAGCTAAATTAGCTGGTGCAAAAACCGTTATTATTCCGAAAGAAAATGAACAAGCGATCTTAAGAGAAATCAAAGGAATTGACGTCATTGCGGTAACAACCCTCGACGAAGTCTTTCAACTTGCGTTAACCCAGGAGGAAAGCGCAGAAAATGTTATACCTGCCCAAACCTTCACTTCTGGAGGAGCTGTACCAATCTAAATAATGGACAACAAACCACTTCGTAAGCTAAAATGAGTAGATGGTTAACAAACCGGAAATGAATGATTGAAAGCGTCACTCTACTGAGAATGACGCTTTCTCCATTGTGTGTATCATCGTTTGTGTTTTTTAGCATAGAATTAAGATGATTAGACATAATGAATTTTTTATCAAGATAAAGGCGGAGGTGTCATGCGGATGGTTGACCAATATCAAGAACGCCGAGTTCCGCTCCTTCCTTTGCGTGGTGTATTAATCTTCCCAGGGGCAATTATGCACTTAGACGTAGGTCGTGAAAAATCGGTAAAAGCATTAGAAGAAGCCAAGCAAAACGATCAATATTTATTTTTAGCAACACAAAAACAAACAACAAAAGAAGATCCGACGGAAGAAGATTTATATAGAATTGGAACGTTTGCTAAAATTGTTCAATCAACTAAATTAGCCAATGGAACGGTGCGTGTTCAAGTAGAGGGATTACAACGAGCTTCCCTTACTCATTTTCATGACCATGGAGATGTTCTTGTTGCAGATATTCAATTATGTGAGCAAGATGGCAAAGCAGATACAGAAACAGAAGCATTAATGCGTACGCTACTTTCCATGTATGATCAGTTCTCCAAACAATCAAAACGCGCTTCACAAGAAACTCTCGCGAATTTGAAGGAAACAACAGCACCAGAGCAATTTGCTGATTTAATAGCAGCCAATCTAACGTTGAAGCTGTCTCAAAAGCAAACACTACTTGAGTTTATCGATGTAAAGGAACGGTTGCAAAAGCTTATTGAATTTCTTGGTAATGAACAAGAAGTGTTAGGCCTTGAAAAGAAAATTGGCCAACGTGTAAAAAAATCAATGGAAAAAACACAAAAAGAGTATTACTTACGCGAACAAATGAAAGCTATTCAAAAAGAATTAGGAGATCGTGAAGGTAAAACAGGTGAAATTGCTGAGTTGAAGGAAAAAATAGAAGCAGCGGAAATGCCTGAACATGTGTATGAAAAAGCAATGAAAGAGTTAAATCGCTATGAGAAAATGCCAGCCAATGCTGGAGAAAGCTCTATATTGCGAAACTACCTTGATTGGCTTATTCAATTACCGTGGACCAAACAAACAGAAGATCAGCTTGATGTGAAAAAAGCGAGTAAAATCTTGGATGAAGACCATTACGGGTTAGAGAAAGTGAAGGAGCGAGTACTTGAATATTTGGCTGTTAGAAAGCTAACAAATTCGATGAAAGGTCCTATTCTATGCCTTGCGGGACCTCCAGGAGTCGGAAAGACATCGCTAGCACGATCTATTGCTAGGTCGTTAAATCGAAAATTTGTGCGAATGTCGTTAGGGGGCGTGCGTGACGAGGCAGAGATTCGAGGTCATCGTCGAACGTATGTTGGAGCCATGCCAGGGCGACTCATTCAAGGGATGAAACGAGCAGAAACTATTAACCCGGTCTTTTTATTAGACGAAATTGATAAAATGGCAAATGATTTTAGAGGAGATCCAGCCTCCGCCTTACTTGAAGTGTTAGATCCAGAGCAAAACAATACGTTTAGCGATCATTACCTTGAAGAGGCGTACGATTTATCAAACGTCATGTTTATCACAACGGCAAATAATATTGGTACGATTCCAGGCCCTTTATTGGATCGAATGGAGATTATTTCTATACCTGGTTACACGGAGCTTGAAAAGAAACAAATTGCACGAAACTATTTACTTCCAAAGCAAATAAAAGAGCATGGTTTAACAAAAAGTCAGATGCCTGTAAAAGATGAGGCGTTAACGAAAATTATACGACACTACACCCGTGAAGCTGGGGTTAGAAACTTAGAGCGCCAGTTAGCCTCAACCTGTCGTAAAGCCGCTAAAATGGTCGTAATGGAAGATCGAAAGCGTGTGACAGTAACAGAAAAGCTAGTAGAAGATATGCTTGGAAAGCCAAGATTTCGCTACGGTATGGCGGAGCAAGAAGATCAGATTGGTGCAGCTACTGGCCTAGCGTACACTGCAGCAGGTGGTACGACGCTTTCTATTGAAGTTTCTGCTGTGAAAGGGAAAGGGAAATTAACCCTTACAGGCAAGTTAGGAGACGTCATGAAAGAGTCTGCACAAGCAGCGTTTAGCTATATTCGATCTCGGTCAGAAGCGCTCTCAATATCAACTGATTTTAACGATAAAACGGATATACACATTCATGTTCCAGAAGGGGCAACCCCTAAGGATGGTCCATCAGCAGGCATCACAATGGCGACAGCATTAATTTCTGCACTTACTGGTCGAAAAGTGAAGCGTGAAGTGGGCATGACAGGAGAAATTACATTAAGAGGTCGAGTATTACCAATTGGTGGTTTAAAAGAAAAAGCAATGAGTGCCCACCGTGCTGGGTTAACAACGATTATTATTCCAAAAGAGAATGAAAAAGATATTGACGATATTCCAGCTAGTGTTCGTGAAGAATTGACGATTGTATTAGTGGAACATCTTGATCAAGTCTTGAAAGTCGCATTAAATGAGAGTGAAGATAAAAAATGAAAGTAGTAAAAGCTGAACTAGAACATGTAGCTGTCAAACCTGAACAATATCCAGTTAATCGTTTACCGGAACTTGCTCTTGCAGGTCGTTCGAATGTGGGGAAATCGTCTTTTATTAACAAAATGCTCAATCGAAAAGGGCTAGCTAGAACATCTGGTCAACCTGGTAAAACGCAAACATTGAACTTTTATGAAATTAATGAAATGCTTTATTTTGTAGATGTTCCAGGATACGGCTATGCAAAAGTGTCGAAAACCGAACGAGCAGCCTGGGGAAAAATGATTGAAACGTATTTATCAGAGCGGGAAGAGCTTAAAGCGGTGTTGCAATTAATTGATGCACGCCATAAGCCTTCGGAAGACGATAAGCTTATGTACAATTGGATGAAGCATTTCGGAATTCCGGTCATTTTAGTCGCCACAAAAGCAGATAAAATTTCTAAATCAAAATGGCAAAAGCATTTAAGTATCATCAGTAAAGAGCTTAATCGTGATGACGCAGATCCTTTATTACTGTTTTCCTCTGAAACAGGGTATGGAAAAGAAGAAGCTTGGAAAACGATTCAATCCCACCTCCAATTAACGAAGAATAAGTAGTGCTTGCACTGCTTATTTTTTTCACTGTCTGGATTGTCTAGGATTGTTCACAAAAAAATTTTGAGTCCTTATTTAGACATGTTATAATTTAGGCATGATATAATGAGAATTGGATAAAGTAGAAGTAAGAGATTGGAAACGTAGCTTTAGGGGGCTTTTTAAATGCATACGATTGTCGTAGGAGTGAACTATAAGTCTGCCCCGGTGGAAATTCGCGAAAAGCTAGCTTTTGATGAAGAGCAGTTGCCGGCGGCTCTTGCCCAACTGCGCACTTCAAAAAGCATTATGGAGTGTGTGATTCTATCAACTTGCAATCGCACTGAGCTTTATGTTGTAGCAGATCAAATTCATACCGGAAGGCATTTTACAAAAACGTTTTTAGCAAACTGGTTTTCCATTAATAAGGATGAATTAACCGCTTATCTAACAATAAAAGAAAATGATCATGCAGTTGAACATTTGTTTCGAGTATCGTGTGGTCTAGATTCAATGGTTATTGGTGAAACGCAAATTCTTGGTCAAGCTAAGCAAGCGTTTCAGCTCGCTCAATCATTACAAGTAACAGGTACGGTCTTTAACCAGCTATTTAAGCAAGCGATTACCTTAGGTAAGCGTGCTCATAGTTCGACGGCCATTTCTTCTCAAGCCGTCTCAGTTAGTTATGCCGGCGTTGAACTTGGTAAAAAGATTTTTGGTAGTTTTGAAGGAAAGCGTGTCCTTATTGTCGGTGCAGGAGAGATGAGTGAGCTGACGGCAAAGCATATACATGCGAATGGAGCCGCTTCCATTGTTGTTATGAATCGAAGTGTTGCAAAAGCTGAGAATCTTGCTAATCAATTCAGTGGTGAAGCGGTCTCGTTTGATCATTTAGAAGAAGAATTGAAGCGTGCAGATGTGGTCATAAGCTCTACAGGAGCAAGAGAATTTGTATTAACAAAAGAAAATACGGAAAAAGCATTACGTTCCCGAGAGGAGCGGCCGTTATTCATTATTGATATTGCGGTTCCGCGTGATGTCGAGCCAACATTAAACGAATGGGAAAATGTTCACTTGTATGACATTGATCATTTGCAACATATCGTTGAATCGAACAAGCAAGAGCGAGAGCGCGAAGCAGAGAAAATTTCTTTAATGATTGAAGAAGAGATTGTGGAGTTTAATATGTGGGTAAACACACTAGGAGTCGTTCCCATCATCACAGCTTTACGTGGGAAAGCATTGCAAATTCAAGGTGACACGATGTCTAGTATTGAACGGAAATTACCTCATTTAACCGATCGTGAGTTAAAAGTTCTTCGTAAGCATACAAAAAGTATTGTGAATCAACTTCTTCGTGATCCGTTAACGAAGGTAAAAGAACTAGCAGCTGAGCCTGATGCCCAATTATCGCTACAGTTGTTCACGGACATTTTTGCGTTAGAAGAGACGTTAGAAGAACAGAAAGAACGGGAACGCCAAAATGATATAAAGGCACTATGGAAGCAAGAAAGTGAGTCCTATAGCGAGATTGAAGGCACTGTTGCTTTGCGCTCGTAAGCCGTCATTGTTGAATTTCCATATGAGCTGATAATGAGAGTGAAAAGCGCATCAGGCGACGACTCCAGTGGGAATGTTACTAGCTGAAGCTTTTGGGCTAGCGGACGTTTGCCACAAAAGCGTCAATGATTGCGCTTTTTTCCTTTTTAAAATGAAAGATGTACATAATGGTTTTATGATTTTAGGAGGAAGAGCATGAGAACAATTGTACTCGGTACGAGAAGAAGCAATTTAGCGATGACGCAAACAAGATGGGTCATTGAGCAATTTAAGAAATTAAATGTGCCGTACCAATTTGAAATAAAGGAAATTGTAACAAAAGGGGATCGAATACTAGACGTTACTCTTTCAAAAGTTGGCGGCAAAGGTCTTTTTGTAAAGGAAATTGAAGAGGCGTTGCGAACTGGGGAAATTGATATTGCCGTTCATTCAATGAAAGATGTGCCGTCAGAAATGTTGCCTGAATTTGTATTAGGAGCTATTACTGATCGAGAGGACCCAAGAGATGCCATTATTAGTGAAAACCATGTGCCGTTAAGTGAGCTGCCACCAGGGGCTATTATTGGAACAAGCAGCTTGCGTCGATCTGCGCAGATTTTGCATCGCTATCCGCATCTTACCGTTCAATGGATTCGAGGCAACGTTGAGACAAGGCTGCGAAAATTAAAGGAAGAATCGTTTTCTGCCATTGTACTTGCTGCTGCTGGACTAAATCGATTAGGATATGCCAAATCAGCTGTCACACATTATTTAGAGACGGATGAATGTATCCCTGCAATTGGCCAAGGTGCATTAGGCCTTGAAGGGCGTCAAGATGATACAGAGGTGAACCGTCTTTTACAATTATTGAATCATGAAGAAACAGCATCTGCGGTTCGAGCAGAGCGCGCTTTCCTTCATACGTTAAATGGCGGGTGTCAAGTTCCGATTGGTGGGTATGCTACAGTAGAAAATGACGGCACAATTACTTTAACAGGCTTAGTAGGCTCCCCAGATGGACAAGTTTTACTAAAAGAAACGGCATCAGGTAGTGATCCAGAAAAGCTAGGAACGGATTTGGCAAAGCAGTTGTCTGCACAAGGAGCGGAAGACATTTTAAATAAAGTGAGAGAGAGTCTAGAGTGATGCTCGCGCTGCGAAATAAGCACATCTTGCTAACGCGAGAGGAAAAGGATGCGAGGCAGTTCGCTGAATTGATTACAGCGTACGGCGGAACCCCTTATTTCTTACCTTTAATAAAAATCGTCTTTCGACCGGTAGGTGCTGAAGCTTCTAAAAAAGCGGCACGTGCTGATTGGCTTGTATTTACAAGTGTCAATGGTGTACGTTCGTTTTTTTCAGCCTATCAAGGTGGGCCATTAAAGGCAAAAATTGCAGCGGTTGGCATACAAACAGCTCAAGAAATAGAGCAGTACCACTATCATGTATCTGTCGTACCAAAGGTTCAAGATGGAGAAGCGTTGGCACGTATGTTACGAACGGTAGTAGGTGAAAGAGAGCGTGTACTAGTAGTGAGGGGTCAATTGGCGAGGCCAACCATTATTCATGCGTTAGAGGAGAAGAGCATTAAAGTTGAAACTCTAACTACCTATGATACTATCATGCCTGAGGAAGCAGTTGAGGAAGCAAAAGCTTTACCAAATCTCGTGTTTGATTATGTAACGTTAACGAGTCCATCTACGGCTACTCATTTACGAACGATCATGGAAACATGTCCCATTTTTTATCGAAAAATTGCTTGTATTGGCCCAAGAACCAATGCACGTGCAATTCAATTAGGGCTAACGCCTACGGTGACGGCAGATACTTATTCAACAGATGGTTTAGTAAAGGCCATGCTTATAGAGGAGGCACACAAACATGAACGTAACGTTTAAGCGACATAGACGCCTAAGAAAAACAGCAGCTATTCGGGCAATGGTGAAGGAAACGACGCTCTCAGCGAACGATTTTATTTACCCGCTGTTTGTAACTGAAGAAACGAATAAAAAGACAGAAGTTCCTTCAATGCCAGGAGTGTTTCAGTTTTCGTTAGATCGTTTAAATGACGAAGTGGCTGAAGTGCAAAAATTAGGGATTCGTGCCATTATCTTATTTGGCTTGCCCCATCATAAAGATGAAATTGGGTCAGAAGCATTTGCGAGTCATGGCATCATCCAAAAAGCAACGAAACAGATAAAAGAAGCATTTCCTGATATGCTTGTCATTGCAGATACTTGTTTATGCGAATTCACAGATCACGGACATTGTGGCATCATCCGTGAAGGAGATGTTGTGAATGATGAGAGTCTTAACCTTTTAGTAAAAACAGCGATTTCACAAGCAGAAGCTGGTGCTGATATTATTGCGCCATCAAATATGATGGACGGCTTTGTAGCAGCAATTCGTCAGGGCTTAGACGAGGCAGGCTATGTGGATGTCCCCATCATGTCTTATGCTGTGAAGTATGCTTCAGCGTTTTACGGTCCGTTTCGTGATGCGGCAAATAGTGCACCTGCTTTTGGGGACCGCAAAACGTATCAGATGGATCCTGCTAATCGAGAAGAAGCGGTGCGAGAAGCGACGTCTGATTTGGAAGAAGGAGCAGACTTCCTCATTGTCAAACCGGCTTTATCTTACTTAGACATTGTACGTGATGTAAAGGAAATGTCGGATGTCCCCATCGTGGCTTATAACGTTAGTGGAGAGTACGCGATGGTTAAGGCAGCAGCACAAAATGGTTGGGTGAACGAGAAAGCAATTGTGTTAGAAAAGCTTCTAAGTATGAAACGAGCTGGAGCATCGCTCATTCTAACCTATTTTGCAAAAGACGCTGCACAATGGCTGTATGAAGAGACACAAGGAGGTTACTAAAGATGGCTCACTACGAAAAATCAAAACAAGCGTTTGAACAAGCAAAGCCGCTGATGCCAGGTGGTGTAAACAGCCCTGTTCGTGCCTTTAAATCAGTTGGTATGAATCCGGTTTATATGAAACAAGGAAAAGGATCAAAAATCACAGACATTGATGGGAATCAATATATTGATTATGTACTATCTTGGGGACCGCTTATTCGAGGGCATGCAGATGAAGTTGTAGTGGAAGAATTAAAAAAAGCAACGGAACTTGGGACAAGCTTTGGTGCGCCTCATGAGTTAGAAACCAAGATGGCAGAACTAGTGATTGAACGTGTGCCATCAATCGAAGTAGTTCGTATGGTTAATTCTGGTACAGAAGCGACGATGAGCGCACTTCGATTAGCAAGAGGTTATACAGGGCGTAACAAAATATTAAAATTTGTTGGCTGTTATCACGGACATGGGGATTCGTTGCTAATAAAAGCAGGTTCTGGTGTTGCGACACTTGGCTTACCAGATAGCCCTGGTGTTCCTGAATCAGTAGCACAGAACACGTTAACCGTTCATTACAATGATGTTGATAGTGTAAAGTATGCATTTGAACAGTTTGGTGATGACCTTGCGGCAGTTATTGTAGAGCCGGTAGCTGGAAACATGGGTGTTGTTCGTCCAGAACCTGGGTTTTTAGAAACACTTAGAGAATTAACATCAGCCAATGGAACGGTGTTGATTTTTGATGAAGTCATGACAGGCTTTCGGGTTGGCTATGAATGTGCGCAGGGAGAACTTGGCGTTACACCTGATTTAACGTGTTTAGGAAAAGTGATTGGTGGAGGACTGCCTGTTGGTGCATTTGGTGGAAAACGAGAAATTATGGAACAAATTGCCCCTAGCGGACCTATCTATCAAGCTGGTACATTGTCCGGGAACCCACTTGCAATGACAGCAGGATATTATACCCTTTCTCAACTAACGAGAGAAGACTACGAGGTGTTTCGTAAACAAGGAGAACGTTTGGAGCAAGGTCTCTCAGAGGCTGCAAAAGCACATGGCATCCCCCATACAATTAACCGTGCAGGATCGATGATTGGTCTTTTCTTCACAAATGAGCATGTCACGAATTTTGATCAGGCGAAGACTGCTGATTTAGAGTTATTTGCACGTTATTTTAGAGGGATGTTAGAAGAAGGGGTTTCAATTGCTCCTTCACAATTTGAAGGGCTCTTCCTCTCAACGGCTCACACAGACGACGATATCGAAAAAACAATTGAAGCGGCAAATCGTGTATTTGCTACTCTTTCTCAAGCTGAATGATCGACTACAAGCCTTTTGCTAGTACGAAACTAGAAAGGCTTGTTTTTTTTCGTCTGTTGTACGCATAATCGACTAGCTTAGCTCATAGACGTAATAGTGTACGTGTACAACGGATGATGGTGAAGAAGGAGGAATTAAATTGTCTCAAGAACAGTCGTCAGCCTTAACATTTTCGATTGAAGATTCTGTTTGGCTTAATAAAGGGCAACAAATTGATGAAATTATTGGCATGTCCCTCACACCGGAAATTTCAGTCAAGCAAATGGACGATCATGTAACCATTCAAGGTGGTCTTCGTTTTATTGGCGAATACAAAATGGTAGAAGAAATACAGGAAGAGGTAGAAGAAGATGAAGACGCATCTTTTACTGCTTTAAGTGATTTTCGTCAATCAGGTGATATTCAGACAGAAACGGAAGCCGGAGCAGGCCAGATTGAACATGTTTTTCCAATTGATATTACGATCCCGATGACACGAATTCAGCATGTTGATGATATTTATGTAGAAGTATCGAGCTTTGATTACGATTTACCAGAGAAAAGCTGCATTCAATTAACAGCAGATGTGTCGATTAGTGGCGTGAAGTCAGACGAGCAACAGCGAGAAATTGAGTTGGTTGATTCTGAGTATAAGTACGAAGTTGTTGAAAATGACACTGAATCAGAAGAGTATGAAAGCACAGAGGAAACGGCTTTTCAATTCGAAGCGTATCAGTCGGATGAAGCGGTTGAGGAAAGTCAATCATATGTGGAGCAAAGAACAGAAGAAAAACTAGAACAAGAACCAAGGCAAGAACCAGAACAAGAACTAGCTTATAACCATAGAAGTATGGAGCAAGACATTGTGGAGACGTTCACTCAATCCAATTGGGAAGAAGAGGTGGATGAAGATGATATCGCTACTGTCAGTGATCTAAATGATGAAGCCTCTCCTGCCTACCGTTATTTGACTGAAACGAGTGAAATGAACGAGCTTGAAGATCCAGTTGATGTAGTCGAAGAAGTGACTGAGGATGTAGGAAAGAATGAACGTGACAGCGCTTCGTACTTAACGAGCATGCTTCGAAATGAGGATGAACAGTTCTCCAGATGGAAGATGTGTATTATTCAAGAAGAAGAAACGCTACAGGTTATTGCCGATCGTTATGAACTTTCCACTAGTCAATTAACGCGTTATAACAACCTTGATAGTGAAAAAGTTGAAGAGGGGCAAATCATTTATATACCTTCGAAGGGTAAGTAGGTGGTGACCGATGATTGAGCGCATGAAAGAAGAGTATGGGTTTAAACAGGCGTCTTTAGAATCAAAACATCAACTAAACACAGAAAAAGGTATAAAGCAAATCTGCTATTGGGAAGATGAAGCTTGTTTAAAGTGGCATATGGAGTGGCGTGACAACTGTAGTGTCGCGCCTTATGTCATGATGAACCGGATGCTAAGAACCGTTGAAGGCGCTGCTTATATGGAAGAGGACAACCAATTCATTAGTTTGCATGATGAAGTACCAACTGGACAACGGGAAGATCAAGATGAGAAGCGGTGGGGAGAAATTCTAGGTTTGAT
This sequence comes from Shouchella hunanensis, assembly GCF_028735875.1. Classification (GTDB taxonomy): domain Bacteria; phylum Bacillota; class Bacilli; order Bacillales; family Bacillaceae_D; genus Shouchella; species Shouchella hunanensis. The sequence goes on along the minus strand of NZ_CP117834.1, from coordinate 196,028 downwards.
GATTCAGGCCGGCCGGAAAGATCAATCGATGATCTCGCTGCCAAAAGAGCTATCGAGTGATTATCCTATTTTAGAACAAGCCACTCGTGAACAAAGGCTGTTTTTTCGGACTCTATTTCAGGAAGCGAATCATCGTTTAACGATGGCTAAGAAGATAGTTAAGTCTGACGAAATGACTGTACCTAAAATGGATTCGTTTACAGAACTAACAGGCTCATTCCGTGGACATATGCTAGTCGTACAAGGAAGTGTAAAAAAACCGGAGTACGGTTATCAGTCGTTTAAGGCATTTCTTAAATCGTGGTACGAGCGCAAAGATGAAGCGTCATTGCATGCATTGTTAAATGAATTGGATAAACAGGCAACGTTGACTGCCAACGAACGAAAAGCCATCATGGCTACAGTGCTTATTCCTGATGAATTGGATACGTTATTACGAGGGAGTGCGGCCTCCAATGGTCAAGCCTTTTCTGAATTAATTGATCACCTAAAAAGAGAGTGGGATAAAACGCAGTCATTTGCTTCGGCATTAGCAAAGTGGCTTGATGCAAAGAAGGTGACAACATGAACCCGTTTATTGAAGCATTGCTTTATTATTACGATTTAACAGCCGTAACGGTTGAACAACAAGGGAATATTTATCGTATTGAAACTGAACATGGAGCGTTTGCATTAAAACAATCATCAATGGATCCAGTTCAAGCAGAAGAATGTATTCATGCGATAAGGAAGCTTTCACGATTAAACTATCCATCATTCGTTCCGATTATTCCGACAAAATTCGGGGAATATTCGTTATTTGTATCCGGTAAGTCGTATTATCTAATGCCTTGGATCGAAACCCAGGATTACCAAGGAAGACAATCAATTGAAGAGATTATGGCTGATTCAATTGGAACCATTCATCGGATGACGGTTAAATCTCAAACTGCTTCAAAAGATGTTATTGATCAATCGTGTGAACGCCTACTGTCTAGGTGGGAAATTCACTCGCTAGAATTATCCCGTTTTGCAGATGAAGCAGAAGTAAAAGCGTATTTATCTCCATTTGAACTCTCATTTCTTACGCATTTTAAAATGTTTGAGCAATTAGCGGATGAGGCAACGACCTATTTGGAGAAATGGTACAAGACTACAATCGATAAAGGTAGTTACCGTAGTGTGTTAACTCATGGGCGCCTATCTCGACATCATCTGTTGCACGCAACAAATGGCCAGCCTTTATTGATTAACTTTGAGCGTGCCAGTTTAGATACACCAGCTCGCGATTTAGCGACTTTGTGTAGACACGGTTTTCCGCACTCATTGTGGGATGAAAATGAAGTACTGCGCTGGTTCGCTAGATATGAACAGCATTTGCCCCTCGTTACTGCTGAAAAATACTTAGTAAGTGCCTATCTCCTTTTTCCTGAGCCGATTTACTACACGATGATGGATTATCGAAAAGGTGGAAATGAGTTAGAGCTAACACAAAAACTTGAAAAACGCATTTATGCACTGCGTAAAGTGCAGCGATTTGTTCCGAAGATTGTCCCTCAGGAAGAAGAGGAAGCAAGTAATCAGTCTTAAGCTGATGCTTGCTTTTTTTTAGGATTTTACACTTGATAAAAAGAAAAATATGGCATTAAATAAAGAGGTATACGCTTAGTTCGGGACAATTCGGGTATGCTTAAAGTAATGGCAGATAAAAGAGAGTAGGTGTATAAGATGGAGAAAAAAGGCACTGAAGCGCTTGAAGAAAAAAAGAAAAAGCTCACAAATGAAAAGCAAGCCTTATTTGAAGAAGCAATTGACTATATGGAAGCTGCTAGCTTTTCACAACGGAAACGAAATCAGATTCTTCACCAAATACTAGATGAGTGGTTGTACGCTGAAAAAAATGCGATTGATTTAGAGCTGAATCAAAAGAACATTTACACATACTGTGAGAAGCGAACAAAAAACGTTCCAAAAATGTCAACATCGTTAAAAATGGCTTTGTTACTAAGAGTTGGTTTGCTTATCCTAGTTGTCTATTTTGTTTTGCAGTTCATTATTCAAATAGCAGGCTTATTAGATTCAAATATTCAGGCATCTTCTTTTTCGTTTTTACCTATTATTCTTTTAGCGAGTGTAGGCTTGTTCGGCTTTTATTTATATGATAAAGCTTCGACAAAAGAAAAAGCCGTTATGTGGAAAGGGATTGGCATCGTAACGCAATTAACGGCATTTCTTCTCTTCTTTGCGAGCATGCGGTTGTGGGACGGCATTTTAACGATTCGGTTAACCCTCATCAATTCAACCGTTATTGCGGTTTTCATGGTTGTCTTCTTTCTTGTTGCAGGTAAATGGAAAAATCAGTTAGAAGAAAAAGAACTGGAAAAGGATCAAAATGATGTGATTCTTTTTTCTTGAAGGTGGCTTACACTACACAATACCGAAAAACAAGCAAATGAAAAAAACGATAATAAGGGTTAATAAAAATAAGTCTACAGCTGTTGGAAGAAGTAATGTACGAATAAGCTGAAACACTAAAATTGGCGGTAAGCATTGAATACAAATAAATTTAAAGCGCCCAAATTTTTTAGGTGGACCAGGTGGCGGACATGGTGGTGGAAAGCCTTGAAATCGCTTAGTCATAGCAACCTTCCTCCTTTGTATAATGATTACTGTATTGTATGCAAGCAGCCTAAAACTGTTGCAAAAGCAGTTCTGAATGTATAGACTATATAAAAATAACCAAAGCTAATATTGACGTACTTGTAAGCAAGCGATAAAATACGGATAGATCCTATATACAAGCTGTGATCAGGAGGAGTAAAGAAACTGCTTCTAGTAGAGAGGAAGGACCTTGGCTGAAAGTCTTTCTAGAGAGCAAGTACTTGAAAGTCGCCTGTAAGCTTTTCTGTTGAACCTTCTAGTAAACAGAAACGGTTTCGAGCCGTTAGTCGATTTGAGTTGCACAGACTAAGTCTGTGAACAAAGGTGGCACCGCGAACAATCCCTTCGTCCTTTGAGACGGAAGGGTTTTTTGTATTTTTTTAAGCTAAAGGAGGCCTGCCCAATGACGGAGCAGCATACAATGCCAACAAAATATGATCCAAATGAAACAGAAAGGAAATGGTACGACTACTGGAAAAAAGGCGAGTTCTTTAAACCTACAGACGATCCATCTAAAGAACCGTACTCCATTGTCATTCCACCACCAAATGTTACCGGAAAGCTCCACCTTGGTCACGCATGGGATGCCACCTTGCAAGATATTCTTGCTCGAACAAAACGAATGCAAGGTTATGACACACTTTGGCTTCCGGGAATGGACCATGCAGGAATTGCAACTCAAGCTAAAGTGGAGGCGCGCCTAAAAGAACAAGGAATTTCAAAGCATGATCTTGGTCGTGAAGGCTTTGTTGAGAAGTCTTGGGAATGGAAAGAAGAATATGCCAATTTTATTCGAAAGCAATGGGCAAAGGTTGGTATTTCCGTAGATTATTCCCGAGAACGATTTACATTGGATTCAGGTTTATCGGATGCAGTTAATGAAGTGTTTGTATCACTTTACGAACAAGGTCTTATCTATCGTGGGGAATATATCATTAACTGGGACCCGCATACGAAAACAGCTCTTTCTGATATAGAAGTTATTCACCAAGATGTTCAAGGTGCTTTCTATCATATGGAGTACCCGTTAGTGGACGGAACAGGTTCTATTAAAATCGCAACGACAAGGCCGGAAACCATGCTTGGAGATACAGCAGTAGCTGTTCACCCAAAAGATGAACGGTACAGTCACCTAGTAGGTAAAAAGGTGAAGCTACCAATTATTGGTCGCGAAATTCCGATTGTAGCAGACGAGTACGTTGATCGTGATTTTGGTTCGGGAGCTGTTAAAATTACCCCAGCTCATGATCCGAATGACTTTGAAATTGGAAATCGTCACGATCTGCCGCGCATTCTCGTTATGAACGAAGATGGATCCATGAATGAAAATGCTGGCAAGTATCAAGGGCTCGATCGTTTTGATTGCCGTAAGCAGATTGTTAAAGACTTACAGGCGTCAGGTGTATTATTTGAAATTGAAGAGCACCTTCACTCTGTTGGTCATTCAGAGCGTAGCGGCGTTGTGGTCGAACCTTATTTATCAATGCAGTGGTTTGTGAAAATGCAGCCTCTTGCAGAAGAATCTCTCAAAATGCAGCAGCATGAAGACACGAAAGTAACGTTTGTGCCTGAACGTTTTGAAGGCACCTATACACGCTGGATGGAAAACATTCGCGACTGGTGTATTTCTAGACAACTTTGGTGGGGACACCGAATCCCAGCTTGGTATCATAAAGAGACGAATGAGCTTTATGTCGGGAAAGAAGCACCTCAAGATCCAGAAAACTGGGTACAAGATGAAGATGTATTAGATACGTGGTTTTCTTCAGCGCTATGGCCGTTTTCAACAATGGGCTGGCCAAATGAAGATGCCGAGGATTTAAAACGTTATTATCCAACCGATGTGCTTGTAACTGGCTACGATATTATTTATTTCTGGGTATCTCGTATGATTTTCCAAGGAAAAGCGTTTACGAACAAAAGACCGTTCAAAGATGTACTTATTCATGGACTCATTCGTGATGCTGAGGGTAAGAAAATGAGTAAATCCCTAGGAAACGGTGTGGATCCGCAAGAGGTAATTGATAAATACGGAGCCGATTCATTGCGCTTTTTCTTAGCAACGGGAAGTACTCCAGGGAATGACCTTCGTTTTTATTGGGAAAAAGTCGAGTCTACTTGGAATTTCGGTAACAAGATATGGAATGCTTCTCGATTTGCGTTAATGAATATGGATGGGCTAAGCTACAACGAAATTGATATAACGAAAGAGAAAACGATAGCAGATAAGTGGATTTTAACACGTTTAGGTCAAACAGCAGAAACGGTTACGCGTTTGCTGGATAGTTACGAATTTGGAGAAGCCGGACGTACGCTTTATTCATTTATTTGGGATGACGTTTGTGACTGGTACATTGAAATGGCGAAACTAACTCTATACGGAGAAGATATAGAGGCAAAAGCGACGACTCGTTCCGTTCTTGCTTATGTGCTTGACCATACGATGCGCATGCTTCATCCATTTATGCCGTTTATTACTGAGGAAATTTGGCAGTACTTGCCTCATCAAGGAGAGTCTATTACAGTTGCAGAATGGCCGCTCTTTACGAGTGAATTCTATGATCCAAAGGCACTTCAGGATATGGAAACATTAAAAACACTCATTCGTTCTATTCGTAATACTCGCTCGGAGCTAAATGTACCAATGAGTAAACAAATTGAATTGTTTATTCGACCAGCAGATGATGAAACCAAAGCATGTTTAGAAACTGGCTCAGCCTACATCGAAAAGTTTGCAAATCCGAGTAAGCTCGTTATTGCAAATGATTTAGAAACGCCAGAAAAAGCAATGTCGCATGCTTTAACTGGGATGGAGATTTTTATGCCGTTAGCAGGACTTCTTGATTTAGACGCAGAAATTGCACGGTTGGAAAAAGAGAAAGAAAAATTAACAAAAGAAGTTGAGCGTATTGAAAAGAAGCTTAGCAACCAAGGATTTGTTGCAAAAGCACCTGCGCAAGTAGTAGAAGAAGAAAAGAAGAAAAAAGCAGATTATGAGTCAAAGCGAACGATTGTTATTGAACGAATTGCAGAACTAAGCGCATAAAACGAAAGAGCTCAAGCGTAAAGAACGCCTGAGCTCCTTTTTTAAGGAGAGACGTGCAGTGAAAACGAGTGAAGAAGCAATTGCATGGATTCATTCCTTGCTGCCTTTTGGTATTAAGCCCGGCTTAAAGCGAATGGAATGGATGCTTGAGAAATTAAATCATCCGGAACAACTGATAACAGCTGTTCATATTGGCGGAACAAATGGGAAAGGGTCCACTGTAAGTTTTTTAAGACATATACTAGAAGAAGAACAATTTCAAGTAGGAACATTTACGTCTCCCTACATAGAACGATTTGAAGAACGTATCTCAGTTAACGGCAATCCAATTTCTAGTGAAGATTTAGTGTGGGGAGCAAACAAAGTAAGACCTTTGGTTGAACAATTAGCGGATACGGACCTTGGTTCGCCAACAGAATTTGAAGTGATTACGACTATTATGTTCCTCTATTTTGCAGAGCGAGCAAAACCAGATATTTGTTTAATTGAAGTAGGTTTAGGTGGTCGGTTTGATTCGACCAATGTGATTCAACCGATCGTATCGATGATCACAATGATTGGACATGACCACATGCATATTCTTGGAAATACCCTGGAAGAGATTGCGTTTGAGAAAGCAGGGATTATTAAACCGAACACGCCAATTATTCTTGGTGACATTCAAAGTGATGTGCGAGCGGTCATTGAAGAGCAAGCGCATAAAAAGCAGGCAGCTATTTCAATTCTAAAGGATGATTTCACATACGAAACGATGGACACAAGTCGATTTACGTATCAAGGTAATTCGTACACGGTGTCAATGCTTGGAGAGCATCAGCATCATAATGCTGCGCTTGCATTAAAAGCAAGTGAAGAAATCGAGAAGCATTTAGATCGACCCATATCCGATTTTGCAAAAGGAGAAGGATTACGAAAAACAACATGGCCAGGTAGGATGGAGTGGTTAAGTAAGTATCCTGCATTATTAATTGATGGTGCACATAATCAAGAAGGCTTTCATGCACTTGCACAGACGTTAAGGCAACAATTTGCTTCCAAAAAAATTGCGTTATTTATCGGCGTGACAGAAGGGAAAGACGTTGCACCTTTAATAAAAGCGCTCCAATCTATGAACGTTTCGTATTACTGTTGTTCCTTTTCATTCTTTCGTGGGATGCCTGCAAAAGAATTGTTTCAACAAATTGAGCAAGTTGTACAAAAAGAAGAAGTGGTTGATTGGAAGACAAAAATAGTAGAGAAAATAGAAACAGCCGCTGCGGATGAAGTCATTATTGTAACTGGCTCTCTTTATTTTATTTCAGAGGCTCGTCATTTTCTGAAAAAGAAGGAAGTCGGAAACATTTAGTTAAGATAAACAAAGAGAATGCTGTCCTATTAAAGTGAAAAAACCTGATACGATTCATTATCGGTTTTTAGCACATGCTTTAAAGGACAGTGATCTTTTTTATAGTTGCAGTAGCAAAAATTTTATTCCGCACATGAGTGGAAATCATTTTCTAAAATAGCAGGGAAAGAGACAAATGGTGTGGAATGAGTAAAGACACATAAAGTAGAAGGAGGAACATAGCGGTTGGCTGAATCTTTTGTAATCGGCATCTATATAAGCCTCGTAGGGATGGTTACAGGCTCGTACTTTCTTTCATTTCTGTCCCGTGGAACGTTCAAGCAAACGATGAAAGGGCGATCAAAGTGTGAACATTGTCAACAGACAATCCAAGCCATCGACATGATTCCAGTTATCTCTTATTTGTTATTAAGGGGAAAATGTCGCTTTTGTCATCAGAAGATCCCTTTTTACTTTCCTCTTATTGAAGTCATAACAGGTGTCTTATTTTTTCTCTCTTGGTATTATGCTAATCACTTCGTAGACTATGTTATGTCGTTTTTACTCATTTCAATGTTAATCCTCCTTACACTTACAGATATTCGCTCCTTTCGCATACCAAATCGTATTTTACTCTTGTTTTCCATTCCGCTCCTTGCGCTACGATTCTTTGTTCATCCCATTACGTTTGATCTTTTTTCATTGGTCATTAGCCTTGTACTTTTGAGTACCTTACTTTATGCTTGTCAAAAAGAACAGCTCGGTGGTGGCGATGTTAAATTATTTCTTCTTTTTATGCTGTTGTTTGGTATTCAATCGACATTGCTCATTATTGCAGTGGCTTCCTCAATTGCCCTATTATTTGTGTTTATACATCCCTCGTTTAGACAGAAATATGAAGACAGTAAGCGAATGAAAATTCCGTTTGCACCATTTATTAGCATCGCCGCACTAATTGTCTATTTTTTACCTTATGTGGTCTAAATAAAGACAAGCCTCATATGTATAGAGGGAAAGGGGTGTTTACTTATGAGTGATCAAAAGCATTCGATGAATTTTAAGTTCCCGCAATCAATGAAAAAAAACAGTCGTCCTGCACCCAAAAGTGAAGACTCAGAACCGATTGAAGTGATTAGCTGGGATCGTTCAGTATTTCAAAAAAACCATTCAACGCCACAAGATAATGACGATTTACAACCAGAAGAAGATAAAGTTGTGGACTTCACTGAAAAATTAAATGTGAAAAAATCTGGAAATGAGCCTTTTTGGGATGATGGTGACCGCTCTAAAGGACCAAAGCTCCCTCCTAAAAATCGAAAAAATAAAATCCAGCTGTCCATTCCTTGGCCAATTGTTGGTGCTGTTATGTCTGCTATTGTTGTTGGACTAGGACTTGGTATTGTTGTCTTCCAATTCTTTTTAAACGATGACACGGCGTATGGCGAGGCTGTTATTCCTGCTCAAGCAACGGTCTATACAGATGTCTCCTTTCCAAGCTTACACGTGGACGTTGTTCAAGGAGCCGCATTCACAGATATGGAAACAGCTGAAAAAGTTGTATTAGAGACAAAAGAAAAAGGGCTGCCTGCCGTACTCATACCAGGTGAGGAAACGCAATATATGTTTTTAGGAGTAGCTAATGATCAAGCAAGGGGTACAGAACTAAGCGAGCATTACGGTGAACAGGGACAGGAGACATATGTGAAGACGTATACAGTAGAGGGTGGTGAAGTGTCAGTCGGTGGAGAAGATGCTGCAAATTGGTACACGAGCGCGAATGCAGTCTATCAGTTTTTGAATAACGTTTCTTCCCAATTCATTGTGGCGAACGAACGCGGTTCCATTAGCGAGGAGAATATAGCACAATTAAATCAGTCTGTTGAGCATTTGCGCGATTCTCGTGATAGAGCTTTTTCACAAATGAATGAGCAAGCTCGTGAAAAAAGTTTGCAGTATGCGGATACATTATTTTCGGCTGTAAAAGAACTGAATACCTATCATGAATCTAACGAAAACGATGCGCTTTATCACATACAACAACAGTTACTTCAGCTCATTGTCCAATATGAAGAAGTAGTAACATTTATTAATGAAGAATAGCCAGTGCCATTAAAAAGGTGTCATTTGACATCTTTTTTCTTTCGTCTTCCGAAAGATTTCGATATACTTTACAAAAAAGGAGGTTTATCGAGTGAAAGAGTTAATGGCACAATCTTTATATCAATTAAGCACGGTAACGAATCCAGTTGTTTCTCCTGATGGAACAAAAGCAATCCTTGTCGTGACGAACTTAGATGAGCACGAGAATACTTATCAATCTCATTTATATGTAATAGACATAAAGACAGGTAAACAAACTAAATTAACCCAAGAAAAAGGTAAGCATGTGGCGCCTCAGTGGCTACCAAGTGGTGATGGCTATACATATCTATCCAATCGCGAAGGAAAAAACCAAGTATTCTTAAAGCAGGGCTTGGCCGATGCCAAGCAAGTAACGTATGAGGAACATGGGATTCTTTCTTATATGCTGGCCCCCGATGGAGCAACAGTCGCGTATTCAACGTTTTTTAAAGAGTCCGAAGAAAATGAACAAGCACGACAAAAACCAGAGCCGCTTGTTATTGATCAAATGAAATATAAGTCTGACCAGCGTGGTCTGCATGACGATCGAGTGATGCGCATTGGAAGCGTTGATTTAAGGACAGACAAACAACAGTGGCTAACTACTGATCAATATGATAGTCAGTTATTAGACTTTTCGGGAGACTCCCGTCACATTCTTTTTGCGAGTGATCGAGCGGAAAACCGTGATTTCTCATTTAGCGCACACGCCTACCTTATTAATATGGATACGAAGCAGGAGCGGCAAGTGACGAAAGAAGTTCAAGTGATTACTGGCGGAGCTGTGTCGCCAGATGGACAGACAATTGCTTTATTGAGCCATCAACGGGAATATGAGAATGCGACTCTTCCAAAGATAAACATTTATCGCACCGGTACTGTGGAAACACTAAATCTAACAGAAAATGTCGATCATTTTATTGGCGATATAGCAATTGGAGACTTTTTACAGCAAACAGGATCAAATCGATTGCGTTTCTCTAACGATGGTCAGTCGCTATATACGTTGGTTTCCAGCGAAGGGGCAGTAAACGTATGGAGATTCTCTCTAAATGGTGATCAGCAAAAGCTGACTAACACGGATGCACATATAAACGGCTTTGATTTTTATCAAGATGAATTCATTGTAACCCATAGTTCTGTTGTGGAGCCAAGTGAATGTTATCATGTAAGCAATAAAGACAAGGCATTAAACCGTTTAACAACGTTTAATGAAGCATTTGAAGAAGAATTCCAAGTTAGTGTTCCTGAAAAAGTAAATGTTAGCCGGGAAGATGGTTCATTTGTAGAGGGCTGGTTAATGAAACCGACTTTTTACGAAGAAGGTCAAACGTATCCGTTGATTTTAGAAGTGCACGGTGGACCACATGCGATGTACGCGAATACGTATTTTCATGAATTTCAAATGTTGGCGGCAAAAGGATACGGTGTGCTTTATACAAATCCGAGAGGAAGCCATGGTTATGGACAAGCCTTTGTTGATGCTGTTCGCGGCGATTACGGTGGAGGCGATTTTCAGGATCTTATGGACATTCTTGACGATGTCGTTAAAACAAATAGTTGGGTTGATGAGTCTAGGCTTGGTATGACTGGCGGAAGCTACGGTGGGTTTATGACGAATTGGGCGGTTGGTCATACCAATCGATTTAAAGCAGCTGTTACGCAACGTTCGATTTCAAACTGGATTAGCTTTTACGGCGTTAGTGACATAGGGTATTATTTTTCTGACTGGCAAATTAAAGCTGAGCTTGATGAGATGGAGACTCTTTGGCAACATTCTCCTATAAAATATGTTGCCAATGTGGAAACACCTTTGCTTATTTTGCACGGTGAGAATGACCTTCGATGTCCAATAGAGCAAGCAGAGCAACTATTTATCGCATTAAAACGATTAGGCAAACAAACACGGTTTATTCGTTTTCCTGAAGCGAATCATGAATTGTCCAGAAGTGGAAAACCGAGTCTCCGTGTGAAGCGATTAGAAGCTATTCTAGGTTGGTTCGAAGAGTATCTTTCGTAATAAGTCAACTTCTTTCATACTTAAATTTATATTACGGTATGTTGAGAAGATACGTAGCTAAATAGAATGTAGGATAGCAGAACTCTGTTAAATTTAACGAAACAGAAGAAGTATTATAGAGACGAAAAACCTTACATCATCAGGTTTTTCGTCTTCTTTTAAATTGTTGTTGTTTTTTCCTCTTTACTATTGGTAAACTACTTCTAACACCTGTACAATAAAAAGAAAAAGTAGAGGTGCTTTATGATCCATCCCCTTCTATTAGCTTCTAGTTCCCCAAGGCGAAGTGAACTCCTTAAACAATGCCACATTCCATTTTCTGTTTATGCAAGCGAGGTAGACGAATCACTAGATGGTAAACAATCAACCGAAGAAGCGGTCTGTATTCTTGCACGTCGAAAAGCCAGTGTTGTTGCGAAACAATTCCCGGATCACGTTGTGTTAGCTGCTGATACAATTGTGTCTCATAATGGCAACCATCTGGGAAAGCCACAATCAAAGCAAGAGGCACAAGAAATGTTACTTTCATTGTCGGATTCAACTCATAGTGTCTCTACCGGAGTTGCGCTTTTTCAGCGTGAAAAGTCCATTCTTTTCTCTCAAACAACCTACGTGACAATGACATCGATTCAAAATGAACTTCTGCAGCAATATTTAGAAACAGATGAATGGTGTGATAAAGCGGGTGGATATGGCATTCAAAGCTTAGGTGCCATGTTTGTTTCAGAGATAAAAGGTGATTATTACACAGTTGTTGGTTTACCAGTTGTTAAAACCATTCAAGCTCTCGCTACCTTTCGCATTTTCCCTAAAATCTCTAAATAAAGGAGCTACGTACGTGTCCATTATTATTCGCGATGTCCCTCTTCAAGAGCGTCCCCGAGAACGATTCCTCCGTGAGGGGGCGAAAGCCCTTTCAAATCAAGAAATCCTTGCCATTATGCTCCGTTCAGGTACAAAGCAATACTCGGCGTTGCAGGTTGCAGCTCAATTGCTTTCTACTTATAAAACATTAACTGCTTTAAGTGAATCATCACTTGAAGAAATGAGGCTCATTAAAGGGATAGGAGTAACAAAAGCAATTGAACTTGCAGCGGCAATGGAACTTGGTAAACGAATAAACCGAGAAGGAAAAGGACAAAAAAGAGTCATTGCTTCTCCAGATGATGCGGTTCAGATCGTGGCCGATGATCTAATCGGCATTCATCAAGAGCATTTTGTCGTACTTTATTTAAATACCAAAAATTATGTAATAAAACAAAAAACAGTCTTTATTGGAAGTTTAAATGCGAGCATCGTCCATCCACGAGAGGTATTTAAAGAGGCATTGCGTACGTCATCCGCTGCTGTTATTTGTCTTCACAATCATCCGAGTGGTGATCCTTCTCCTAGTCCAGAAGACATTAGTGTAACGAAAAGACTGAATGAAGCTGGAAGAATACTTGGCATCTCACTTTTGGATCACATTATCATTGGTGATGAAACTCATTATGTGAGTTTAAAAGAACGTGGATTTATAAGTATGTAAAATTATCAATAACCATGGAATCACTTTTTTTTGCCTAGGGAACTTTAAGGCTATTTTTTTTGCTTACAATTCGATATAATAAAGGGTATGAGTTTGCGTTATAGTAATGTCGAAATGTAGCGAAAGCATGCACATCCATTATAAATAGAATGAAAAACCACGAACCTACGTGAATGCAAAGGGAGGAATCTGTCTATTTATTAGGTCGCTTGTACAGAAAGCGAAAGAGACAGTATACATACATGTTTGGAAATAGAGACATTGGAATTGATTTAGGGACAGCAAATACACTCGTTTACACAAAAGGAAAGGGAATTGTGCTTAGAGAGCCATCTGTTGTAGCACTACGTACAGACACGAATTCAATCCAAGCGGTGGGAAATGACGCAAAGAAAATGATTGGTCGTACGCCAGGGAATATTGTAGCGGTTCGACCAATGAAAGATGGTGTCATTGCTGACTTTGATACTACTGCAACAATGCTTAAGCATTTTATTCAACAAGCAATGAAAAATAGTTCGATGTTTAGCCGCAAACCAGCTGTCATGGTGTGCGTGCCGTCTGGTATTACAGCAGTTGAAAAACGAGCTGTAGAGGACGCAACAAAACAAGCAGGCGCAAAAGAAGCATACACGCTAGAAGAGCCTTTTGCGGCTGCAATTGGTGCAAACTTACCAGTTTGGGAACCAACCGGTAGTATGGTAGTTGATATTGGTGGTGGTACGACAGAAGTCGCCATTATTTCATTAGGCGGAATTGTAACAAGTCAATCCATTCGCGTAGCTGGCGATGAGATGGACGATGCCATTATTCAATATGTGAAAAAGACTTACAATCTAATGATTGGGGAACGTACAGCCGAAACATTAAAGCTTGAAATTGGTTCAGCAAGCGCTGACGACGAAGAAAGTCAGGATATGGATATTCGTGGTCGAGATCTTTTAACTGGACTTCCGAAGACGATTACGGTAACGTCAGGTGAAATATCCAATGCGCTTTCGGACACAGTGGAAACGATTATTGAAGCAGTTAAAGATACACTTGAGCAGTCACCACCTGAGTTAGCCGCCGACATAATGGATCGTGGTATTGTCTTAACAGGTGGAGGAGCATTACTGAAGAATTTGGACAAAGTGTTAAGTGAAGAAACAAATATGCCTGTTATTGTGGCTGAAGACCCACTTGATTGTGTAGCGATTGGCACAGGACGCGCACTGGAAAATATTCATTTATTCCGTACAAAAGCAGGTTCAGCTCGATCAAATTGGAAATAGAGGGATAGAGAATGCGATCTTTTTTCTCTAACAAGAAGCTCATTGTTTTATTAGTAAGTATTATCATTTTAATGGCGTTAATTGGCTACACGATGAGAGACGACCGGAATTTATCTCAACCAGAACAAATTATGCGTGATGCCATTGGTTGGGTTCAGAACTTAGTGTCTGCACCCGCGCATTTTATTGGTGGGATTTATGAAAATGTAAGTGAGATCATTCATGTATACGATGAGAATCAATTACTACGCACACGATTAGAGGAATACGCACAGTTATCTGTTCAAAAAGATTTGTTGGATGAAGAAAACGAACGTCTAAGAGGGATGTTAGATATTGACGAGACTCTTAGCGACTACTCTCGTATATCGGCTGTTGTAATTAATCGTTCACCTGATGCATGGGAGCAGTATATTGGCATTAATCGCGGTCAGAGAGATGAAGTGACAGGTGATATGGCTGTTATCGATTCACAAGGTGGATTGGTTGGGAAAGTGACTGATGCAAGTAAGTTTACTTCTTTTGTGCAGTTATTAAGTGATAATGACCCAACTAATTTAGTGTCAGCACAAGTGCTCATTGAGGAAGAAGATGAGGATCCAGCTATGGGCTTTATTGAAGGGTACGATGTCGCAGAAGATTTATTGATTATGCGAAAAGTGGATATCGACGTGCCGATTAGCGAAGGGGAAACGGTAACAACATCTGGTTTAGGCGATGTTTACCCTTCAGGCTTATTAATCGGTGAAGTAGAGAGAGTGGAAGTAGATGAATTTGGCCTATCTCAGAATATCTATATTCATCCAACTGCTGATTTTTCAAAACTCGACTACGTCTTCGTTGTTCAAAGACATTTACCTAGCATGGATTCAGGCGAAGAGGGCTTGGGTGATGAAGAGGGTGAGGAAGAATGAGTCGGACCTATTTTTCCATTGTACTCGTTTTTCTTTTCATTTTAGAAGGCTCTCTTCTTCCTTATATGCTGGCTAACTATACAGAAGCGACACAATATGTCGTTCCAAGGTTAGTTATAATGACCATTGTCTTAATTGGTTTATATTCAGGCAAGCAAGTTGCGCTTATTTATGGACTTGCTTTTGGTCTCCTTTATGATGTTGTATTTACGAATTATTTAGGGATCTATATGTTTGGATTTGCTTGTTTAGGCTATCTATCAGCAGTTCCGTTAAAAGCGGTAAAAGAATCGGCGCTTTGGGCAGTTTTACTTTGTACAATAGCTGTTTTTCTCTTTGAATATTTTCAATATGGTCTGTTTTATATTCTAAGTGTAACGACGATGACGGGTGGGGATTTCCTTCTCGACCGTTTGCTACCAACACTCGTTTTAAACAGTGCACTAGCCATATTATTAGTGTTACCGTTTAGAAAATTAGCGAACCATGTAAATGAGCAAGCAAGCTTTCGCAATCGTTAAAGCAGGAATTATGCATTAAACGTGGAATGTATTGTTACAATGGGAGTTAGTAGAGGTGAAATAGGGATGTCACAAGTGAAATCACTCGTTACAATAAAAGGAACAAAAGATGGTTTGATCTTTTTGTTAGATGATCGTTGTTCATTTGATCAGTTAATAGAAGATCTTCGTGAGAAATTATCATCTGATTACTATAAAAGCGAGAAGAATGATCCAATTGTTTACGTACAAATTGAT
This sequence comes from Shouchella hunanensis, assembly GCF_028735875.1. Lineage (GTDB taxonomy): Bacteria > Bacillota > Bacilli > Bacillales > Bacillaceae_D > Shouchella > Shouchella hunanensis. Next base: position 180,403 of record NZ_CP117834.1, on the reverse strand, counting down.
TTAGGTAATCGATTATTAACTAAATCCGATCAGGAAACGATTGAATCCATTATTACATCGAATAGCCATTTGCGCGTCCATCACTATCATTCGAATGTTGTGACGGTTGAAAAGGCAAAAGCGATGCAAGAGGAAGTACAGACGGCAACCTTAACGAGAATGATTCGGTCTGGTCAAATCGTTAAAATGAAAGGAAATGTCCTTCTAATTGGTGATGTGAATCCGGGTGGCTGTTTAATGGCTACTGGCAATATCTACATTATGGGGGCGTTAAAAGGGAAGGCTCACGCCGGTTATAACGGTGATACGAGTGCCTTTATTTGTGCGAGCCATATGTCTCCAACAAGCTTACATATTCATGAACATATGCTTCATTTTGCTGATAAAACAATTGAAGATGCTGAGATGCAGGCGGTATTTATCGACAGTACGAGCGGTGAAATGACCTTGACAAAAGTGCAACGTTTATTTGATGTAGAGAGTAGAGGATTAAAAGAGGCCGAAGCGGTTTCTTAATTTGGATCGTACGAAAGAAAGGGGATATGAGCGTGGGCGATGCAATTGTAATTACAAGTGGTAAGGGCGGTGTAGGAAAGACAACTACATCTGCAAACATTGGAACTGCGCTTGCTCTAGAAGGAAAAAAAGTATGCTTAATTGATGCGGATATTGGCTTAAGGAATTTAGATGTTGTGATGGGTTTAGAAAATCGGATCATCTTTGACTTAGTTGATGTCGTGGAAGGTAACTGTGACTTGCACCAAGCATTGATTAAAGATAAACGTTTCGACGGGAATCTGTACTTACTTCCTGCAGCACAAACGAAAGATAAAACGGACATTTTACCAGAGCAAATGAAGCATCTTGTAGATGAATTAAAACAAGAATACGACTTTGTGATTATTGATTGTCCAGCTGGGATTGAGCATGGCTTTCGTAATGCGGTAGCCGGTGCAGATAAAGCGATTGTTGTTACCACGCCAGAAGTCTCGTCTGTAAGAGACGCGGATCGTATTATCGGTCTTCTTGAACAGGAGAACGTTGAACGTCCTCGTTTGGTAATTAATCGAATTCGAACGCACTTGGTGAAAAATGGTGAAATGCTCGATGTAGACGAAATTACGAAGATCCTTGCAATTGATTTAATTGGCATTGTGCTCGATGATGATCAAGTGATAAAGCATTCTAATAAAGGCGAACCGATTGCTTTACATTCAACGAGCAAAGCATCTATTGCTTATCGAAATATAGCACGTAGAATTCTTGGAGAAACGATTCCTTTAATGTCAATTGAAGAATCGACAACAATGTTTACAAAGATCAAACGTTTGTTTGGTGTTCGATAAGGAAAAGTAGAAACGGAGCTGAGTCCATTAAGGTCATGTATCAGACTTTAATGGGGTTAGCTTTTTTTTGTTTTTAGAGACTTCTAATTTGAAGATGGATCGAATTGATGAGCTTCTACAAAAAGAAAGGGCTTTTGCTTGCTACTACCTAATGGGACGATCGCTTTTTAAATCGGTTTAGGGAAATGCGTTAAACAAAAGAAAAAAGAGCGATTCACGCTCTTTGGTTGCCTTTCCGAGAAAGATAAGTAGGTCCTAGCACAATCGATTGCGCATCGTGCTGACATAAATCATAAACAGTTAATGCGGCAATAGAAGCTGCCGCCATCGCTTCTGTGTGAATCGGCAAAGGGTGCTTTGCTTTTGCCTCTACCTCTATAATTAAATCCCAGCTGCCTGAATTGACTTCCCAGTTAAACTGTATCGCTATGTACGTTAGTTCTTTTGGGTGGTTATTTGGCAGAAGCGTTGATGTGTTTTTAGCAGCCATGATCCCAGCAAAACGTGCGTTCTCTAAAATATGCTTATGCCGTAAATCGCCATTTTGAAAGTTTTCGTAGAGCTCTTTATCAATTTGAACGCTTGATTTTGCATAAGCATGCTGTTTTATTGCATTCATTGATGAAATATCAATAAAGCCACTAGAATCAACTTCTTGCCTTCGCCTCATCCTACCCCTCTTTTCTCGACAGATTGTTACCGTAATCATAATCGACAGAACCGGTCTACGTCAAGATTGTCATGATTGTTAACCGTTTATAAATTAAGTTGACAATAGGGCGTTCTTCAGCTAATGTATAAGAAAAAAGAGTGGGGTAAGTCGAATGGGGATTCAAGATTTAACAAAAATTTCAATGATGACAGCTGTAATGGCAGTGCTTGGAGCGATACCTCCAATTCCGTTACCGATATCGCCTGTGCCAATTACAGCACAGTCCATTGCGCCAATGATTATTGGTGGTCTACTTGGTGCAAAACGAGGATTTTTAGCCGTATTATTATTTGTTTTCCTTGTTGCATGCTCCCTTCCTTTGCTTGCTGGTGGAAGAGGTGGGGTTGGAGTACTTTTCGGTCCTTCTGGGGGGTACATCATTGGCTGGATGCTTGTCGCGCTAAGTGTAGGGTACGTTGTGTCAAGAATGAAAAAGAGAACGTTTTTTAACGTATTTTGTGTAAATCTTCTATTTGGATTAGGTTTACTATACATATGTGGTGCTGGCTATTTAGCGGCTACTACTGGTGTTTCAATAAAAGAAGCATTTGGAATGACACTAGCTTTTGTACCTGGAGATGTCTTAAAAGCCATTCTTGCGACTTTTATAACGCTTCGAGTACTACGAGCAGTTCCAGCCATTTAAGAGAAAAAGACCGGGGCCACGGTCTTTTTTTACATACGATGCTGTTCATAAACATCTTGTTTTGCAATGCGTGCGATATTCTCCAACTCTTTTTGTGCTAATGATTCGTCTGTAACAGCTTTTACATTTTGTCGAATTTGCTCTATACTGCTTGCCCCTGCTACGACACTTGCAACAGGTGAGTGTGATAAACAGTAGTGATAGGCAAGTCCATTTAATGAGTGGGTGTGCCCATAGTTTTGTTGAAGAACATCTCTTAATTGTGCTAGCTCTTTTGAAGAGTAGGATAAATAGCCATCTTTAGCTGCTTTCACCTGTTGCAATGCTCGATTTGTTAAGATGCCTTTTGCTAATGACCCTCTAGTAACAACGCTAATAGGTTTCTCCTCTAAATAAGGGAATAATTCTTCTGGACGACGATCAAGGATGCTGTACTGCATCATAATGGAGACGATTCCAGAGCGCTCCGCATATTCTTTAATGACATTTGGACGGATGGAAGAAAGACCATACTCGCGAATGTATCCTTCTTTTTTCAATTCTTCGAAAGCAGAGATCGTCTCGTCGATAGGGTCTTCAATGGTTCCACCGTGTAGCTGAAACAAATCAATATAGTCAATGTTCAAACGTGAAAGACTATTTTTAGCGGCATCTTTTATATGAGACTTAGAAGGGTCCCATTCCCAGCCTTCTTTTCCTGGTGTAAACCGATTGCCAGCTTTTGTCGCAAGAATGACTTGGTCCCGCTTTCCTTTAATTGCTTCTCCTATAATCTTTTCATTTTGCCCATAATCATACAAATCCGCAGTATCCAAGTAATTAACGCCTAGATCAAGTGCTTCATCAATGATGGATTTAGCGGTTTCTATGTTTGTTCCAAGAGACATTCCACCTAATCCCATCTTGCTGATGTATAGGGACGATTGTCCAAGTTTCCTTTTTTCCATATTACCACTCCTTCTTGAGAATCTATTCCCTATTTATTTTAGTATTAATCTGAATAGATGAACAGGACAAGTCATACGATGAAAGAAAGTGTGTTTCGCACGTTAAGGAGGGCTTAAAGGTGGATCGACGAAAACAAATTGAAAAACAAATTGCTTCCATGCAGAAGCAAAAAGAAGACAACCCTAAACAAGTAGAGGACCGAATGCCATTTCAACGGTTAGAAGACAAGGAGCCAACCTCTTCTCGCTTTCATAAATTTGCGCTGCAAGCGATTCTATCAGGTTGTTTGTTCTTTGCAATCGGAATCGCCTATGATGCTAATCATAAGCAAGCGGAAAGTGTTCAAGCATTCGTCAATCATTCTTTTGAAGAACATTTTCAATTTGCGGCTGTTTCTTCTTATTTTGAAAGTGTATTTGGTTCACCATTGGAACTATTGCCTGATCAAAGGGCACAAGAAGGTAGTGATGACATTGTCAATTATGCATTACCTGCTTCAGGTAGTATTAAAGAAAGCTTCTCAGAAGATCGAAAGGGCATTCTACTTGAAACAGGTGTTGAAGAAGTTGTAAAGGCAGTGAAAGGCGGTCATGTCATTAATTTGTATGAAGATGAAGAGTCACTTGGGCAAGTGGTTGAGCTTCAGCATCAAGACGGAACTGTATCTGTTTATGGAATGCTAGATGATGTTCATGTACGCCCGTATGATATTTTATCAAAAGGATCGGCAATTGGTACGATCCTAGAAGCGGATGAAGAGCAGGCAGGATTGTTCTACTTCGCATTAAAAGAAAATGGTGAGTACATTGACCCTAGCACTGTGATGAACTTTGATTAATTTTCTAAAAAAAATACACATCCACCCGTTTTTTTGGGTCATTATTGCAATGGGTGTGTTAAGTGGGCGTTTTAAAGAAGTGCTCATGCTCTTATTCATCGTTTTTGTCCATGAAATGGGTCATGTATGGATGGCGCGGCGGTTTAATTGGGACGTTATTAAAATTGAACTACTGCCTTTCGGTGGAGCCGCTGTTTTAGAACCTAAAGGCATTCGACCTGCTAGAGAAGAGGCATGGATTGTCTGTTGGGGCCCCTTACAACATACTTGGATGATGGGGCTTTCCTATTTCCTTTTACACACGACAGACGTTTGGATGGTACAAGACCATCAACTATTTATCAGTCACAACATGGCCATTTTACTCTTTAATTTAATTCCCATTCATCCCCTTGACGGCGGGAGACTTGTCCATCTTCTGTACAGTGCTTTCCTGCCTTATAAACTGGCAATGAGAGCAACACGGTTAACGTCACTTATCCTGCTTTTCATTGGTTTCTTTGTTGTACTAATTTTTATGCTCAAGTTAAATCTCATCATGATTTTCTCTTTCTTGATCCTCACCTTGATTTTAGATTATCGCCAACGGAATTATCGATTTATACGTTTTTTAATGGCTAAATTAGACGATCAAACCTCAACAAAAAGGTCGAATCTTTATGTTGAGAAAGAAACGACGCTTAGAGTAGTGAGTGAGAAGATTAGAAAAAATCACTTACACACTGTTGTATTAGTAGAGAATCATGTTCGAACCACTTACTCATTAGCGGCAGTGTTAGACGTCTACTTTCAAAAAGGAGCGCACGTGACCATAGACGAATTGAATAAGAGATAACTAGACATGATTGTGTCTTCTTTTTGCATCCTTTACAATAAGAAGGTAGGAAAAAGGAGCAGTATACGAATGGCCAAAACAATAAGAATGAAAAAAACAGCATTGAAAAGAGAAGCGGTCGTTATTGACGATCATGAAAAAGTAGTAGAGTGGTATATCGAGAGCGAGTTTATTCCTAATCTAGTTGGATCTGTTTTTAAAGCGAAAGTCGAAAAAGTGATGCCAAACATGCAGGCTGCGTTTGTGTCAATCGGTGGCGAAAAGAACGGTTTTCTTCATCGAGACGAGTTGTTAGCTTTTCAAAGGGATGCTCGTCAAGGGAACGAGGAGCGGTCAATCAACCAATATGTAAAAGCAGGTACCGAGATTATCGTGCAAGTAACGAAAGAAAGCGATGGAACAAAGGGGCCTCGACTAACAGAAATAATTTCGCTACCAGGACATGCGCTTGTTTACTTACCAGAAGGGCACGGCGTATCCATATCAAAGAAGATTCGTGAAGAAGAGACGCGCCAATCTCTAGCTGAGCACGTTACTTCTTTTCTACAAGGCGAAGAGGGCGTTATTGTAAGAACGCAAGGTGAAAAAGCTACACTAGCCGATATTGAAGAGGAAATGCGTTTTCTAAGAGCACTATGGAAGAGAACACAGACAAATCAGTCACAAGTTCCGTCACAACTGTTCCAAGGTTCATCTTTAATTGAGCAATTGATAAAACGCCAGTCGAACGATGAGCTTCATGAATGGATTGTTGACGATTATGATGATTTTCAAATGTTGAAACAACTCCTACCTGCATCACTGAAGGAAAGGGTTCGACTTACAGTAGGAAGTGAAGATGTTTTCTTATCTGTTTCAGGTCAGCTTCACAAAGCGTTACGACGCCATCTATGGTTGAAGAATGGTGGCTATTTAATCATTGATGAAACAGAGGCGCTTACTGTTGTAGATGTAAACTCAGGAAAATACACTAAAAAAGCAACAAAACCCCAAATGGCCTTTGAAGTAAACCAGCAAGCAGCAGTGGAAATTTGTAAACAACTACGCTTACGAAATTATAGCGGTATGATTTTAATCGATTTTATCGAAATGGAAAGCGAAAAAGCACAACGAGACATCTTGAAGCGAGTTGAAAAAGAGTTACTTCAGGACCATGTTAAAACAAGTGTAAAGGGTTTTACGAAGCTAGGCATGCTAGAGCTGACACGCCGAAAAGCATCGTTACCGATGGCAGATATGTTGCAGGAAACTTGTCCAACTTGCCAAGGCAGTGGACGCATTCTTACGAATCATGGCTTTGCTTTTCAACTGGAAAATGAATTAGCCCAGCAACGAGGTGCTGAGTGCATGCTTATTCAAGCTCGTCCAGAGCTAGTTCATCTATTTCATGAAAACGATGAAGCTGTATTAAAGCGATTAGAGTATTGGTTGAATTCAAGTATTATTTTTCTAAGCACAAACCAACTGCCAGTCGAAAAGCCATATGATATTCTGTTTCAAGGTGACGAACAGGCTGCAAAAAAACGACTTAAAACCCTTACGAACAATGATTGACAGTGAATTCGAAACTGTGCTATGATGATGTGTGTTAGTGATTTGGTGGCACCCAATGAACTTACAACCGCGCGGATTAGGTGTTAAACGGATACGCTCCTGCCTAAAATGGCGAGTCTTATGTTATGAGGAGGTGCAGAAATGTACGCAATTATTGAAACTGGTGGTAAACAAATCAAAGTTCAAGAAGGTCAAGAGATCTACGTTGAAAAACTAGATGCTGAGGCTGGAGCAGAAGTAAGCTTTGATAAAGTCCTATTTGTAGGTGGCGATTCAGCAAAAGTCGGCGCTCCATTCGTAGAAGGTGCATCTGTTACGGGAACGGTTGAAAAACACGGACGTAATAAGAAAATCATCGTATACAAAATGAAAGCGAAGAAAAACTACCGTCGTAAGCAAGGTCATCGTCAACCGTATACAAAAGTTGTAATTGGTAAAATTAACGGCTAAGCCCGATGATACGTATTCAATTTCACCATGATCAAGAAGAGAATATTACCATGTTTACGATGAGCGGACATGCTGAAGCAGGTCCTCATGGACAAGATATTGTTTGTGCAGGTGCTTCTGCTGTTTCCATTGGAGCGATAAATGCTGTTCATTCGTTATGTGGTGTTGATCTTGTTGTTGATTTGGCTGGTTCAGAAGGTGGTTATTTACACTGTGAAGTTCCAGAAAATCTGGATACAAAAACATATGATCAAGTTCAATTGCTTTTGAAAGGGATGGAACTTTCTCTTCATTCAATGGAACAATCATATCGCTCATTTATGAGTATTGAAACCGACAGGAGGTGACGATATGTTAAGAATGGACCTTCAATTTTTCGCATCGAAAAAGGGAGTAGGTAGTACGAAAAACGGTCGTGATTCTCGTTCTAAACGCCTAGGCGCAAAGCGTGCTGATGGTCAAACGGTAACGGGAGGATCAATCCTTGTTCGTCAAAGAGGTACACGCGTTTACCCTGGAACAAACGTTGGTAAAGGTGGAGACGACACTCTTTTTGCGAAAGTAGACGGTGTTGTTAAATACGAGCGCGTTGGTCGTGATCGTAAACAAGTTAGTGTATATCCAGCATAAAACCTTGCATACGCAAGGTTTTTTTTGTTGAAAAAACAGCTGTGCGAAAATGATTAAAAAGTACTAGATAAGCTAGCAGCTTTTGGAATTCCGATGCGACTTAACACTAATTTTGTCGAAACACACTGTTAAAACAGGAAAAGATGAAGTAAACTAGAGTGGTGAATAAATAGGTAAAATTAGGAATTCGTCAAATCAAGGAGGAGTTAAAAAAGTGAAATCAACAGGTATTGTTAGAAAGTTAGATCAGTTAGGCCGAATTGTGATTCCCAAAGAGTTAAGAAGCATGTTAAATATTGAAATTAAAACACCTCTTGCTATTTTAATTGATGGAGATCAAATTGTACTTGAGAAATATCAGCCCTACAGTGCGTGCTTAATTACTGGGGAGAGTTCGGATGAAAATATTAAACTCGCAAATGGTAGTATTTGTTTGAGTAAAGAAGGCGCCGAACAACTCATTAAAGAACTACAAGAAAAAATGGAGGATTCCCACCGTTAGCCAAAAAGAAGGCAGCGGTTTTTTTGCGTCGAACTAGTATAGAGAAAGGGGAGGATAAAGTGAAACAAACAGTCATAAGGAACGGTAAAGTCTGGTCAGGTGTTAAGACAGAAGAAGAATCTGTTGAAATCTTACTAGAAGGACATCAAATCATTGATGTTGCAACGAAGGTTAATAGCAAAGAAGATTGCGTGATCATCGATGCAAATGGAGGCTGGGTTACACCTGGAATTATAGACGTTCATACTCATCTAGGTGTTTACGCACAAGATGTGGGAAAAGCGGGTCATGATTTTAACGAAATCACTAAACCGTGTACACCAGAAGTACGAGCTCTTGATGGGATTGACCCAAGTGATAGTGGCTTCTTTGATGCGCGAAAAGCGGGTGTGACAACCGTTCAGGTTCTTCCAGGGAGCGCGAATGTGATTGGTGGCGAAACGTGTGTAATCAAGACAACTGGTCGTTCTGTAGAAGAAATGATTGTTAGAGCACCATCAGCGATGAAAGCCGCTTTAGGAGAGAATCCGAAATCAGTTCACGGGGCAAAAGGAAAAATGCCTATAACGAGAATGGGGGTTGCTGCTGTTCTTCGTCAAGAACTAATGCATGCACAGGATTACTATAATCGAAAAGCTAAAGGTGAATTATTGACGAGGGATTTGGGGATGGAACAACTGTTGCCAGTTCTTAAGGGTGACATACCAATGCGCATTCATGCACATCGAGCAGATGATATTATGACAGCCATTCGGATAGCAAAAGAATTTTCGATTGAAATAACCATTGAGCATGTAACAGAAGGTCATCTCGTTGAAAAAGAACTGCTTGATAGTGGCTTTCGTTTTACGATTGGACCGACATTTTCTGCACGGTCTAAGCAAGAACTTGCTAATAAGAGCTGGGATACGGTGAAAGGTTTTGCAGACGCAGGTGTTCCGTTTACCATCACAACAGATCATCCAGTTATTCCAATTGAACATTTAGTAACGACTGCAGGGTATGCGCGAAAGCATGGGATTGATGAACATACACTTTTGAAAGCCATCACGGTGTATGCAGCAGAACATCTTCAGTTAGAACATCGAGTAGGAACCATTGAAAGCGGTAAAGATGCCGATATTGTGATTTGGAGTGGTCATCCATTAGCGATTGACACTGTAGTAGAACAGACGATTATAAATGGTGAAGCGGTCTATACTAGGTAATAAGACGAAAAAGAGGAAGTAGGTTTCTATGAAAAGCCGAGATCAAAACCAGCTTCACACATTGCATCAAATGATATGGTGCGCAACAAGCGATGGAGAGCGTAAACGATGCATTACGAAGTTAGCGCTCTTACAAGCCCAATTAAAGACTAAAAGAGGCTAAGAAACAATGCTCAAAAAGGAATTAATACGAGACGCACAACGAGGAATGCAGCCTTTCCCTTGCGAGGGGTTTTTACATGGGGAAGGCAATGAAAAGGCGCGTGTTCTATTTGTTGGGGAAGCACCAGGACGAACGGAATTAGTGACGGGAAAACCTTTTTCGGGACGATCTGAACAAAGTTTTGAAGCGTACTTACAGTTAATCGGTCTAAGTCGTGAGGAGATTTATGTGACAAGTACTGTTCGTAGTAGGCCTTATAAAACAGATCGAAAAAGCAAAAACAAGCCGATACAAGAACGCGGAAATCGTACGCCAACAAAAAGGGAGATTGCCGCGCATGCAGTTCTTCTAGATGAAACGATTGCTTCTATTCAGCCTGAAGTCATTGTTACGTTGGGCAGAATAGCTTTGGAACGCTTAGCTGGTTCTCCGTTTAAGGTAAGCGAGCAACATGGAAAACCTTTTTGCACAAAACTGCTTTCCTATGGATTAGAGGGTACGTACATACGAGATAATAGGGCAATCATCTTTCCGACGTATCATCCTTCTTCTATTTTTTACCGACCGGCCATTAAAGAAACGATACTAGCTGACATGAAACGTTTAAAACAGCTCTTGACCATTTTGTAAGTTATCCATAACGGTCTTGATGCTGTTTTTTCATGTTTAAATAGTCTTTATCTTCTCGAACTATTTTCCACTTTTCTTCAAAATAACGTGCTGCTTTTGCCTTTTCTTCATCAATATCTCGTTTATTTAAATGACCATCTTGATCGTATTTTTTTCCACCTGGATAATTGGCATATCGTCTTGCCCTCGTATAGCCCATTTGCAGAAATTTTCTTGCCATGTCCATACCTACGAAATCTTCCTCCTTTTGATATTGGAGAAACTGTTCGTATATTTTCTCTGCAGAAGCCTTAGCGATATCAGGTGTTTTAAAGCGCCAATGAGGTAAAATTTCACTTTTATAGGGTTCAACCATTAAGACCCCTTGCTCGCCTCTGCCTACTAAATACTTTTCAGGGGATTTACGATGATTCGCATGTTTATCCATTTGTTTGTAGTAGCTCATCCTAACACCTCCATTCATACCATACCCGTATGACACAATCTGTAAGCAAAAAAAGCCCAGCGTATGGACTGGACTTAGTGCTTGATAATAGATGCTACATCAAACAGGGATGGAGAGAGCGGTACTTCTCGATTAGCGACAGATTCAGCAAGTGCATAGCCGATATATGGACCAGCAGTAAGACCTGTAGATCCAAGTCCATTTGCAATCCATACTGTTTTTTGGTTCGGTAGTCTTCCGAACAATGGCATATGGTGAGGGGCAACTGGACGGAAGCCGACTTTTGTATCAATGTATGTAGCTGCTTTTAAACCAGGAGCGACAGACAGTGCTTCATGAAGTATTGTATGAACGGCGTCAACGGTTATAGACGGTTCAAAGTTTGTATGATTTTCGTAAGTAGAACCTGCGATAATCTTTCCTCCTTCGAAAGCGAGAAGATATTGATTTCCAGGAGGAATAACAACTGGCCAACGAGATGTATCTGCATCAATTTGCATATGGACAATTTGTGCTTTTTGATCCCGAATATCGATTGTCATCGAGGTTGATTCGAAAAGCGGTTTTACCCAGGCACCATTCGTAATAATAAGTTCATCATAGTCGAGTTCGCCAGCACTTGTAACGACGGCAATTCGACCATCCTCATGCTCTTTTACAGATGCCTCATCGTGAAGAATTGAAGCACCGAGGGCTTGAGCAGCTTGCTGAATTGAGTTTGTTAACAGCTGACCATCTACACGACCTGCCCCTTCTACTAAGACACCGTAATACTCTGAGTGGAGAAGAGGGAAATGCTCCTGTAGCTCTTCCCCTTCAAGATAAGTGAGCAAACCAATTTCCGGTGCCTCCCGACGCTTCTCTGTTGCACGCTCAATAGTTTCTAAAACATTCTCTTTTTTTTCATGTATCCATAAGGCTCCAGTACGCTTAAATCCAGTCTCTTCTCCACCAAATGCTGTTAATGATTTCACAAACGATGGGTAATAAGCTGCGCTTCGTCTTACTAATTGGTACCATGCTTGATTTCTTCTTTTTGATAGCCACGGACAAACAATGCCGGCTGCAGCATTTGTAGCACGATGGGGATGACGGCTATCTATTAGAATGACGTCATAGCCTTGTTTTGCTAAATGAAAAGCTGTGGAACTTCCAACAATTCCACCACCAAGAATCACAATTCGCTTCATAAATAAAATGCCTCACTTCTGTTCAAACGATCATTAGAAAAGCGTAGCGAATTCAGTAGGAAATGTCAATTGTGCCCTTGACATCATTTTTAAGGCTACGCATAGTGTAAGTAATAAAGGAGGCTTGCAAATGATTCTAATTGGAATTACCTCATCTATTGTTGAAGAAGGAAGACTGAGTACAGCCATCGACAATATCTCGTCGATAAATGGTAAAACTGTACTTCCGGTTGTCTTACCAAACATTGAGCCTGACAAAGCATGGCACTACATAAAAACAGTAGACGGCGTGTTATTAACAGGAGGCGGGGACATTAACCCGATGTTATTTAATGAAGATCCACACCCGGATTTAGGCGATCTTACCCCCGAGCGGGATCAGTTTGAATACGAACTAGCGAAAGCGGCTTTAGCTGAAGGAAAGCCAATATTGGGTATCTGTCGTGGCATGCAAATCTTAACTATTGCAGCCGGAGGCGATATGTATCAGGACTTACACACACAATATGAAGGAGAACTCGTGCAACATCGTCAACGAGCACCTAGGGAATATAGAAGTCACCAAATTCAACTAAAGGCATCGTCGAAATTAGAATCAATTGTTAACTGCACGACTATGTACGTGAATAGTTTTCACCATCAAGCTGTCCGCAATGTATCATTTCCTTTTCAAGCGGTTGCTTGGACGAATGACGGTGTAATTGAAGCAATTGAACATCAATCTCACCCTTTTCAAATTGGTGTTCAGTGGCACCCGGAAAATTTGACAGATGAGCAGTCGAAAAAATTGTTTCAAGCCTTTATTCATGCATGCACATCATAAGCAAAATGATGTGCGTTCTTTTATACTGAAGAAAAGGAGGTATCTAACGTGAATTTTAATGAATACAAGCAGTACGATGGTGTAGGGCTAAGCTCATTAGTAAAAGAACGAAAAGTAAAGCCGACTGAGGTGTTGCAAGCTTGCTTGGACGGAATTGCAACGAATCAACAGTTAAATGCCGTTCTTTCAACTCGAGAAGAAAAGGTCTTTAACGAACTGGAGACAGTAAACCACAATGAACCGTTTTATCACGTTCCTTTTTTATTGAAAAATTCATCGCAAGCGCTCGAAGGAGAAGAAATGAATGGAGGAAGTGGTTTGTTAAAAGGATCTATTGCGACAAAGACAAGCCACTACACCAAACGACTTCAAAAAGCCGGTTTTTGTATGATGGGCTACTCGAATTCTCCGGAATTTGGATTGAAGAATATTACTGAACCGAAATTATACGGTGCAACCAAAAATCCACTAAATGAATCCTATTCTCCAGGTGGGTCGAGCGGTGGAGCTGCAGCTGCTGTGGCAAGTGGAATCGTACCAATTGCAGGTGCCAGTGATGGTGGTGGTTCCATTCGCATTCCCGCTTCTTTTAGTGGCCTTGTTGGTTTAAAACCAACGAGAGGACGAACGCCAGTTGGACCAGGAGTCGGAAGGCAGTGGCAAGGAGCAGCAATTGACTTTGTACTCAGTCGCTCTGTTCGTGATAGTGCTCGCTCATTGGATGTCCTGCAAATTCATCAACCAGAAGCCGCTTTTCATACACCGCTTTTTGAAGAGGGATTTGAGCGATCTTTATCTAAACGACTCTCTCCATTACGAATTGCTTATTCGTACACTTCGCCAGTCGGGACGCCTGTTTCTAGCGAAGCAAAGCAAGCACTTATGGAAACGATTCAATATCTTGATTCTTTAGGTCATTACGTTGAAGAGGCGACGCCGGCAATTGATGGGCGCTCATTAATGGAGCAATATTATTTGATGAATGCAGGAGAGATGGCAAACGTACGGCAGCGACTAGAACAATCTTTAAATCGTCAATTACATGAAGAGGATTTCGAGACAGAGTCTTTTGTATTAGCGGAAGCTGGAAAAAATGTTCGAGCCGCTGATTATGCCAATAGCTTAACAACTTGGGATCAGCATGCGGCAATTGCCATGGAATTCCACGAAACCTATGATCTTTATTTTACGCCTAGTGCCGCTTCCATCGCACCAAAGATTGGTGAATTGACCCCCTCTGCTGCTGATGAAAGAAAGATGAAAGAGCAAATTCAGCAGCTGGCTGCAAAAGAGCAACTAGCGTTTGTATATGAAATGTTTTTACCAAGTTTGACGTACACACCGTTTACACAACTGGCTAATTTAACAGGTCAACCGGCCATCAGTTTGCCAGTTTACAAAACAAAAGCAGGAATGCCGATTGGCGTTCAAGCGATGGCAGCAAAAGGGAACGAATCGTTATTATTTCGTTTAGCTTTAACCCTTGAGCAAAGTGAACGTTGGCAAGGTTGAGTTCGTCTTGCTTGAATGGATGAGATGCTTTTTACTATACTACTATATGATAGAAAAAAGGAGTTGGACATGATGTATCGTAAAGTTGACGATTTTATTCAAGAGTGGAAACAGGAGTCTCAGTTAACACTAGCAGTATTAAATGCCCTATCAGACGAGAAGTTAGGACAAGCCATTGAAGAGGGGCATAATACATTGGGTTGGCTAGGCTGGCATTTGACTACTTCGCCTGTCTTTTTTGTTGGGCAGCTCGGTCTTAATCTGGATGTGGACCTTTCCGACAAACAGCCTAGTAGTGCAAGTGTAATGAAAGATTCTTATGAACGTGTCAGCCAAGCGTTGTTACACGCTGTGGAGCAGGTGAATTCAGATGCATTTATGGAGGAAGAACTTCAAGCATTAGGAGCAACCTTGACAAAAGGAGCGATGTTGCGTTTACTGATAAATCACCAAGCCCATCATCGTGGTCAAATGACAGTCCTACTTCGTCAAGCAGGTTTAACAGTTCCTGGTCTATACGGACCTACGAAAGAACAATCAAGATAAACAAAATGTATGAAAGCACATGGAGAAGTTAAGCGCCATGTGCTTTTTTGTGCTGGAAGAGTCAAGATACGTAGCCTGAATGTGCAAATGTTTGTAAATGCCACCTTCATGCTTTTTACAAAAGCTTTACATGAGCCATAAATGAACTTAATACTTTACAACTATACTTGGGCTTGTAAGAACGATACCGCTCAACAAATAGGGGGAAATAAAACAGATGAAGAAGCTAAACCTTGGAGCCGTTTTCGCAGCCTTTCTATTAACAGCAGCTGCATGTGGGTCAGACGATGGAGCAAATACAGGAGGAGACAATGCATCAACCGGTGGAGCTGATGAGAATACCAACAGCGAAGAAGTATCAGGGAGCATTCTCGTAGCTGGCTCTAGTGCAATGGAACCGCTCGTGGCGGCAGCAAGTGAAGTCTTCATGGAAGAGAATTTAGAAGCGAGTATTTCTGTACAAGCTGGAGGTTCTGGTCAAGGTCTTTCTTCCATTGCAAGTGGACAGGTCGAGATTGGAAATTCTGACGTATTTGCAGAAGAGAAAGATGATATTGATGCTTCCAACTTGGTTGATCACCGAATTGCAGTTGTTGGAATGGGACCAGCCGCTCACCCTGAAGTAGGAGTAGACGATCTTTCAACAGAAGAAATGATTGATATTTTTACAGGAGAAGTAACAAATTGGAGTGAAATTGGTGGTGCTGATCAAGACATCGTTCTTGTAAATCGTCCAGATTCTTCAGGAACGAGAGATACATTTGTAAAATACGGCTTAGAAGGAAATGAACCTTCTTCAGATGCCATTACTGAAGACTCATCAAGTACCGTTCGTCAAATTATTAGCGAGACACCAGGAGCGATTGGATACCTTGCATTTTCTTATTATGATGATCAAGGTTCTGTGCTTCCATTGTCGGTAGATGGAGTCGAACAAACAGACGAAAATGTTATGTCTGGGGACTTCCCAATTTGGGCATATATGCACTCTTATACAAATGGGGAACCGGAAGGGTTAACAAAAGCGTTTATCGACTTCTTATTCAGTGAAACGGTTCAAGATGGCGTCATTCCAGAAATGGGTTATATTCCAGAAACCGGTATGCAAGTGGAAAGAGATGCCGAAGGAAACGAAACAGCAAAATAAAGATAAATAAAAGAGACTTTGCTTCCACAAGTCGAGTCTCTTTTTCAAACATTGATTTTCATTGAGGAGAAGATCAAGGAGGAAGAAGTTCATGCCAGCTACCCAATCTGTAGCAGACCGTTTGCTAGACAAGAAAAAAACGATAAAAAAAGAACGCACTGGAAAACTTGTTGTTTATACATGTGCGGCCATTATTATTTTAACAACATTAGCCATTACGCTTTTTCTCGTTTTGCGTGGGATACAAGCATTTGTAGCTGATGGAGTTAGCCCTATACAATTTCTAACAAGTTTAGAATGGAACCCATCAAGAAGTGCAGAGCAAGGTGGACCGGTATACGGCGCTCTACCATTTATTGTGGGCTCATTTGCCGTCACCATTTTAGCTGCGCTTGTAGCTGCACCTTTAGGAATTGGTGCCGCTATCTATATGACAGAAATTGCACCAAGCTGGGGTCGGAAAATTCTTCAACCAGCAGTAGAGTTATTAGTTGGTATTCCTTCTGTTGTATACGGGTTTATCGGTTTAACTCTCATTGTTCCATTTATCCGAGAAAATGTTGGTGGCCAAGGATTTGGTCTTTTAGCCGGAATGATCGTGTTATCCATCATGATTTTACCAACTGTTACAAGCATAGCAACAGACGCTCTTCGGTCCATACCAAATGGGATGAGAGAATCGTCATTGGCACTCGGTGCGACGAGATGGCAGACGATTCGGCGTGTGATTGTACCAGCAGCAACACCTATGTTATTAACCGCTGTAGTGCTAGGGATGGCTCGAGCATTTGGTGAAGCCCTTGCAGTACAAATGGTTATCGGAAACTCTCGCACAATTGCTGAGTCTTTACTTGATCCAACCGCAACATTAACGACGATTATTACATTAAACATGGGGCATACGGTACCAGGTAGTACAGAAAACAATGTGCTTTGGTCGCTCGGATTAATTTTGCTTGTTATGTCTTATTTGTTCATTATCATCGTTCGTTTCTTGTCATCTAGGAGGCGTTTTTCATGAATAAACGATGGACAGATCGATTAGCAACGTCAGTATTTACGATGATTGCACTTGTGATCGTTGCCGTATTAGCCGGTTTAATTAGTTATATAGTAGTACGTGGTTTTAGCCAGCTTGATTTAGACTTTTTAACAAGCCCACCTAGCTCTTTCCGAGAAGGTGGAGGAATTGGACCACAGTTATTTAATTCATTTTACATTTTAGTATTAACCATGTTATTCACTGTACCGCTCGGTTTAGGCGGCGGCATCTATATGGCTGAATACGCTAAACCAGGGAAAGTGACAGATTTTATACGTACTTGTATTGAAGTGCTGGCGTCATTGCCTTCCATTGTTGTTGGCTTGTTTGGTTTACTTGTCTTTGTTCAACTAACAGGGTGGAGCTACTCTATATTAGGTGGAGCTCTTGCATTAACAGTATTTAATCTACCAGTAATGGTTCGTGTTGTGGAAGATTCTATTACGAGCGTACCAAGAGAGCAAAAAGAAGCAAGTTTGGCATTAGGAATTACGCATTGGGATACCATTCGAACCATTATTTTACCAGCAGCGTTTCCCGGCATCTTGACAGGAGTGATTTTATCTGCAGGTCGTGTGTTTGGTGAAGCAGCAGCCTTACTTTTCACGTCAGGTGTGACAACACCAAGGCTAGATTGGGCGAACTTCAACCCGTTATCAGAAACATCACCTCTTAATGTGTTTCGACCAGCAGAGACTCTTGCAGTACACATTTGGAAAGTGAATACACAAGGGCTTGTTCCTGATGCAAGAGATATTGCCGATGGCGCGGCTCTCGTTCTTATCATTGCGGTTCTCTTATTTAACTTAGTAGCTCGATTACTAGGACGCTACGTACACAAAAAATTAACGTCTGCAAAATAGGAGGAATTTGATGTCGACGCTGACCGTTCAAAAAGAAGTGGAACAAACAGAAATGATGACTGCACCAACGTTACTAAAAGCAGAAGATATTAATATCTATTATGGTGAAAACCATGCTGTGAAAAACTTAAATTTAGCTGTTCATCGGAATGAAATCCTGGCATTAATAGGTCCTTCAGGCTGTGGGAAATCGACGTTCTTGCGAAGTATTAATCGAATGAACGACTTAATTCCATCGGCAAGAGTAACTGGGAACATGATGTATGAGGAAGTGAACTTATTAAGTGACGACGTCAACGTTGTAGCGTTGCGGAAGGAAATCGGAATGGTATTTCAAAAAGCGAATCCATTCCCAAAGTCCATTTACGATAACTTGACTCATGGCTTACGGTTTCACGGTGTGCCGAAAAAGCAGTGGAAAGACATTGTTGAGGAATCTCTTACAAAAGCTGCGCTATGGGATGAAGTAAAAGATCGCTTGCATGATTCAGCACTTGAACTCTCAGGTGGACAGCAACAGCGCTTATGTATTGCCAGAACGTTAGCATTAAAGCCTGAGGTTATTTTACTCGATGAGCCTGCATCAGCACTCGACCCAATTGCTACTGCTAAAGTAGAAGAATTAATGATTGAACTCAAAAAACAATATACAGTTGTTGTCGTGACACACAATATGCAGCAAGCTTCACGAGTGTCTGATCGAACGGCGTTTTTCTATAATGGTGAACTAATCGAAACGAATCCAACAGAAAAGTTGTTTAGTAACCCTGATCATAAACAAACAGAGGCTTATATTTCTGGTCGATTTGGGTAAGGAGGAGACATTTGCTATGGTGGCGACATTAGAGGAAATAAAATCAGTCTACAGCGTGAGAGACTTTAATTTATGGTACGGCCAAAACCATGCTTTGAAAAATATTAATCTCGATTTACATGAAAAAGAAGTGACAGCCATTATCGGTCCTTCAGGGTGTGGTAAATCAACATTTATTAAAACATTGAACTTAATGTCACGTTTAAATCCAACAATTCGAATGTCAGGGGAATTAAATTATCGGCAGGATAATCTTCTGCATTCTTCAATGGATCTAGCAGAATTACGAAAGCATGTCGGCATGGTGTTTCAAAAGCCTAATCCATTTCCAAAATCCATTTACGAAAACGTAGCCTACGGGCCCAGAGTGCATGGTGTTCGGAAGAAAAAAGAGCTTGATGAACGTGTTGAATTAAGCTTAAAAGGTGCCTTTTTATGGGATGAAGTAAAAGATCGATTAAACAAAAACGCAATGGGGTTGTCTGGAGGGCAGCAACAGCGTCTATGTATTGCACGAGCTCTTGCGACGAAACCTGAAGTCCTGTTAATGGATGAGCCGACGAGTGCATTAGATCCGCTTTCAACAACAAAAATTGAAGAACTTATTTCCAATTTAAAAGGGACCTATACGGTTGTCATTGTCACACATAACATGCAGCAAGCCGCTCGCATCTCGGACAAAACCGCCTTTTTCTATATGGGTGAACTGATTGAAATGGACGATACACGTAAGATCTTCTCAAATCCGGAACATAAGCGGACAGAAGCTTATATTTCAGGTCAATTTGGATAAGGAGCGAACCAAATGTTACGAAGCATGTTTGTTCAACAGCTTGAGGAAACTGTATCGCATATTCAAGAATTAGGTGAACGTACGCTCATACAGCTAGACGAAGCCATTCAATCGTTTGAGCATCGTGATACGACAAAAGTAGAAGCGATTATCGCAAATGATAAAAAGATCAATAAGCGAGAGCTAGAATTAAACGAACAAGTTTTTGATATTATTGCTAGACAACAACCAGTTGCAGGTGATTTACGCAAGCTGATCGTTGTGATGAAAATTAGCGGTGATTTAGAACGCGTAGCGGATTTAGCAGTCGATATGGCTAAAGTGTCAAGACGACTTTCAGATGTCGACGAGGCAACGTTAACTGAGTTAACGACTTTAGCAAAGGATGCCCGGGCAATGGTTGCAAAAGCGCTAATCGCTTATAAAGAAAAAGATGTCATTGCTGCACAGCAATTGGCGAAAGAAGATGACCTTATTGATGAGCAGTTCGGGAAATTTATTAAACGCTTATTTAGACAAGATGTGAACGAACAAAATGTGGAAGGAACGACTCAGTTAGCTTTTATCGCTCGTTATGTAGAGCGTATTGCTGACTATGCAACGAATTTATCAGAATGGATTATTTATGAAGCGAATGGTCACCATTTTGATTTAAACTAACGAGGGTTCTTTGCTCTCGTTTTTTTGTTTTATGCTATACTGAGTAGGTATTCTTATTCTACAGCTGAAGGAGGGCATTGCGTGATTCCTGCCCAAACCTTTTTACCGTATTTGTCGTTTCATAATCACGTTTGGCCACTGTTCTTTATCGGGGCTGCTATCTGGCTATTGCTAACTTGGAGAGACATTCGAACTGGGCGTACATTAGTCGCTCTGTTTGTTCGTGTTACGCAAATTCTTTTGCTTTTAACGGGTAGTGTTAGTCTATATATGTATCAATTTATGCCTTATTATGCCGTAAAAGGTGCCATTGCCTTGCTGATGTTTTTCTTTTTTGAAACGAGCAGAATGGCTTTAAAGCGTCAAGACTATGCAGGTTTTTCCATACATATGAGTATTGTTGTGTTTGCTAGTTTAACAGTATGGTTACTTGGCGTAAATGGACGGTGATGGTAATAGTTCATGGGTACGTGATTAGTTGCACTTAACGTTTTGTCTCACATAATAGGTAATAAGAGAGTCTCTCGCTGAAATAAACAATACTATAAACTTCTAACCAAACCAATCCGATAAAGAGTACGAGGGTAAATCTCCTCGTATTCTTTTTTTAAGGTGGAGAATCCATTGAGTCAAAACCGTTATGTGTCCATGTTTATTGATGAAAGTCTTGAACACCTTTCACTTATAAATGAGCATTTACCAAAATTAGCACAAGAAGAACATCAAGGGAAAACCCTTGATGATATTTTCCGATCAGCACACACAATAAAAGGGATGGCTGCTTCGATGAACTTTACCGTTATGGCAGAGCTCACCCATCAATTTGAGAATGTTCTTGATGATTTACGATCGGAAAAAGTACGCTTAACTGATCACTATGTCGATTTTTTTTACGCCATCGTTGATTTTTTAGATAGCTCAATTGAATCTGTTGCCGAACAAGGTATCGAGCTCTCACACACACCAGAGCTTAAACAGCAATTAGATGCGATTAACCAAGGTTCAGGTCAACAAACATCTACGAGTCAAGAGATGGATGAACATACGTTGCGTATTATTGAACAGGCCGTTCAAGAAGGGATCTCGGTTAAGACGATTACCGTTAGTGTTGATGAACAAGCGATGCTAAAAGGTGTGCGTGCATACATGGTCATCAGTGAAATCAGTAAGCTAGGTGAAATTCTGTACACAAACCCTTACACAGAGGCGCTTGAAGAAGGATTATTTGAAAAGACCTTTCAAGTAGTTGCAGCTACAGGTGTAGAAACTAATGAAATTGTTCAATCGGTTGGATCGCTAACAGAAATCACTCATGTAGACGTTAAAGATTTTACGATACAGCAACAGACACCCACAGCCGTTCCTGAGCAACGTAAGCAAGAAGCCAGAGAAGAAAAAACGCAAAAATCAATCCGTGTTCAGTTAGGTAAGCTTGATGAGCTTATGTATTTATTTGAGGAGCTTGTTGTCGAAAAGAGCCGTTTAGAAGAGTTATCCAAAAAAGTGGACGATGTAGACTTGACGACAACAACTGAAAAAATTAATCGAAGCATAAGCCACCTTCAATCGGTTATGTTATCCATTCGAATGATGTCACTCGACACGATTTTTTCGCGGTTTCCAAAAATGGTCCGCAAAATCGCTAAAGAGGTAAAGAAAGACATCGATTTTGTTATTGAGGGTGGAGAAACAGAAATTGATAAAGCGTTAATTGATGAATTAAGCGACCCGCTCTTGCATTTGTTACGAAACTCCATTGACCATGGAATTGAACAAAAAGAACAGCGCTTAGCACAACAAAAAAAGGAAAAAGGTACGATAACGTTAAGGGCATTTTACAAGGGTAGTCGAGTAGCGATTGAGATTGAAGATGATGGAGGCGGTATAAACCGCGAGAAAGTATTGCAAAAAGCTCTTAAGTTAAATCTCCTTTCTGAAGAAGAAGCTATGCAGCGAGCGGATGAAGACATTTATCAATTACTGTTTCAATCAGGATTTAGTACGGCCGAAGCAGTGACTGACTTGTCAGGTCGAGGCGTTGGCTTGGACGTTGTAAAAACAAATTTAGGAAAAATCGGCGGTACCATTGATGTTTATTCAACAGCAGGGAAAGGATCTACTTTTTCGATTTCCTTACCTCTTACTGTGTCGATTATGGAAGCCTTACTCGTTCAAGTAGACAACCGGCCATATGCTATTCCAGTATCAGCTGTTTTGGAAACAGCAACAGTCAGACAAGAGGCGATTCAGTATTCGCAAGATCAAGCCATGATACACGTTCGAGGACAGTTTATTCCGCTTTATTCTCTTCAAGCATTTGTTGGTGCACAAGATCCTTTAGAGGAAGAGGAATGGTCCGTTGTGGTTTTATATCAAAAAGACAAGCTCGTCGCTCTTCGTGTAGACGATTTTATTGGTCATAGTGAAATTGTCCTTAAAACTCTCGGTCATTTATTGAAGACAACAAAAGGATTATTAGGGGCAACGATTCTTGGCGATGGAAATATTGCTATGGTTGTAGACACTTCTTTATTTTTCACGAATCAATGGAGGGCTTATCATGAGCAATAATCTAGAGAAAATCATTGTTTTTACTAGTGGACAGCAGCAATACGGGCTACCACTTAGCCAGCTCCTATCCATTGAAAGGCTCAAAACCATCGCGACTGTTCCAAATACGCCGACGGTTATTGAAGGAGTCATACTTGTAAGAGGCGAACTTATTGCAGTAGTCGATATGAAGAACGTATTCGAGCAGGAAAAGACAGAAGGTACTATACATACACGATTACTTGTGTGTAAATGGGAAGATAAAAACGTAGCCCTATTGGTGGAAGAAGCAAGCGATATTGTTCAAGTAGAAGAAGGGGCTTTTCAAGATCTACAGGAACAAAGTATGGATCGTTCGTTTTCAAAGCAGCTCGTGCAAATGGGCGATCGTTTTGTAACGATTATCGATTTACAAGCTTTTCTAGCGTTTTTGGAAACAGAATGTCTAGCCTCCTAAACGATAAACAAAACAGCTCATGGAACTCTTTCCATGAGCTGTTTTTTGCTGTAAGCAAGTTTTTACTACATAACGTTTTTAATTGCCGTCTCATTCGTTGGCGCAAGATGTAAGTCATGCCACATCATGTAGCAAAGCACTGTCCATAGCTTTCGACTGTAGTCTGCTTTTCCTTGACGATGGTCTTCAAGCATTCTTAGCAAATAGTCTTTATTAAAGTATTCGTCAGCTCCGCTCGTTTTTATCGTTTGCTCAGCCCAACTGTACAGCTCGTCTTTTAACCAAACACGAATTGGAACTGGGAAGCCTAATTTTTTTCGAGATACAATGGACTCAGGAACAATTTCCTTCATAGCTTCGCGCAAAACAAATTTTGTCGTTTTATTGGCAAGCTTAAAGTCGGTTTGAAGTGCACGCGCAAATTCAAACACTTCTTTATCAAGAAATGGTACGCGTAATTCGAGAGAATGAGCCATTGTCATACGGTCTGCTTTAACAAGTATGTCGCTTGCAAGCCATGTATGCATATCAACGTACTGCATTTTCGTAGAATCATCATAGTCACGCACAGCATCATAAAGTGGGCGTGTAACATTTGTGTAAGGATGAGATGAATTGTAAGAGTGAAATAACTCTCTTTTTTCCTCTTCATTAAAGATAAAGGCATTTCCGACATAACGCTCTTCTATCGGCGTTGTTCCTCTTAACAAGAATCCTCGTCCTTTAACAGCAGATGGCAGACGGTGTGCAAGACGATTTAATGCAGGGTGAAGGCTCTTAGGAACTTTATCAAAGAATTTTAAGTCTAAAGGCTCACGATAAATTCGGTAGCCACCAAATAGCTCATCTGCCCCTTCACCGGATAAAACTACTTTTACATGTTTACTTGCTTCTTTTGCCACAAAATAGAGAGGGACTGCTGCTGGATCAGCAACTGGCTCGTCCATGTGCCACATGATCTTCGGAAGTTCATGTAAAAATTCTTCGGGTGTAATAATCTTAGAAATATTGCGGACACCTAATTTGTCAGCGGAGTCTTGAGCAATATCAATTTCACTATAGCCTTGTGTTTCAAAACCAACTGTGAATGTTAATAAGTCAGGGTGCTGCTCTTTTGCCATCGCAACGATCGCTGTAGAGTCAATGCCACTAGAAAGAAACGAACCGACTGGTACATCCGAGCGCATATGTTTTTCGACAGAATTTATTAGTACTTCTTTTGTTTCTGTCACTAATGATTCAAGAGACTGGTTGCGAGATTGTTGATAAAAAGAGCGATCACTGTAGCTTGTTACTTCAATTGATAAATTCTGATCGATGGTTAAACAATGTCCAGGCAACAATTTCTCAACCGTTGTTGTTAATGTATTTGGCTCTGGTACATATTGAAAAGTAGCATAGTGTTGCAACGATTCCGTATTCACTTCAATTTCTTGAATGTATGGCATCAATGATTTTTGCTCTGAGCCAAAGTGAATTCGACCATTATCACGCATATAGTAAAATGGCTTAATACCAAATCGATCACGACCACAGAAAAGCGTTTTTTCTTCAGTGTCCCAAATCGCAAACGCGAACATACCGCGCAATTTTTTAATCATGTCTTTTCCTTCATGGGCAAAAAGAGCAATTAACACTTCTGTGTCGGAATGAGTATGAAAGGTAACACCTTGTTCCTGTAATGCTTCACGAAGCTCAATATAGTTATAAATTTCACCATTAAAGACCATCTGGTAGCGGTCATCTTCGTAAGAAAATGGTTGAGAGCCATTCTCTAAGTCAATAATGCTAAGACGTTTAAAGCCAAGGCGAACAAAGCCATCTTTATATTCACCAGTTTGATCTGGTCCACGATGATGAATAACTTCTAAGGCTTCATTCCAGGTTTGGTCGCTTGCATGATTAGTTTCATTATGTTTGTGTAACAGTTCTCCTATAAAACCACACATTAGTGAGGCACCTCCGCATAAATTGGATATAAATTTTCCTATCATCAATAAAAAATGGGCCGGAACATCCATAGCCCTAAGGTTTATGACCATACTATTAAGGGTAAATAATACGTAAATCAAACGATATCATCATAACAGATGGAGGGAGAATAATGAAAGAGCCATTTGCCATTGATAAGAATGTCCTAAAGCAGTTGCAAATCATTAATAGTTTAGAAGTTCGTACTGATTTGACGGTTCAATCACTTTATGCACGTGCTGTTCTTGCTTATTCTAGTTACTACTTTAAAGAACAATACTTAAGAAAACAAATTGATCTTGCTTTGGAAAACCGTGATAAAGAACAATTCCACATTCTTTCTTCAGAGCTCTCCTCTCACATCGAGCGTCATAAATACGGTAAAACCATTTCAGAAAATGGCTACAATTTATTTCTGACTTTTCATTAACAATCAGACCAATACATTTGGTCTGATTCTTTTCATTTTAATATCGGATATACTGTATAAATTAGGTAAGATTACCTTCTTTATTATACACCTAGTTGTAGGTATACGAATATATAAAAATATAATGGAAAAAATTGATTTTTTCAATGGCTTATGCAAATCTTAATAAAGGATTGTATCAAAAGATAGGAGCTTTTCACTTATGGAAAATGAAAAAGTGTATTGTAATACTGAGTTTGATCCATTAAAAGAAGTTCTCGTGTGCGAGCCAGAATTTATGACGATTAAAGAACCGATTAACGAAACACAGCGAAAGTATATGAATGAAAATATTGACCAAGCGCTCGCTTGCAAGCAGCATCAGACACTTGTGGATACGATGAGAGAAGAGGGAATTGATGTAAAAGTATTGCCTCCGAATGAAGCATTTCCTGAACAAATCTTTATGCGTGATAGTGGTTTTACAATTGGGAATAAACTTTACGTCGGTCGGATGGAAAGTGCGGTTAGGCAAGGGGAAGAAAAGAAATTAAAATCCTTTCTACAATCTATTGGACGCCCATTCTATTCACTACATGAAGGAACGATTGAAGGTGGTGACGTTATTGTCACAAAAGATGTTGTTTTTGTAGGAGCGAGCGGTCGTACGTCGCAAAATAGTATTGACACGTTAAAAGCAAATCACGAAGAAAAACAATTTGAATGGATTCCATTTGATCATAAATTTCTTCATCTTGACTGCGTGTTTCAGCCAGTATCTGATCATGAAGCGTTACTTTACCCTGATGCCATTGAACCGTCGTTTTTAAAAAAGATAACGGATCGGTATGATTGTATTGAGGTTTCGAAAGAAGAGCAATTTTATCTGAGTGTCAATGTTTTATCAATTGGAAAAAAACGAGTGATTGCCTTGCCACAAAACAAGAAAACAAATGAAGCGTTACGAGCTAGAGGGTACACCATTATTGAAATCGATTTTTCAGAAATTATTAAATCAGGTGGTTCCTTTCGTTGTGTGACGCTACCTGTATTGCGGAAGGGCTAAACGCATAGGTTTGTTCATTCTGGTTACATTACAACCAGATGCTAAAAAAGGGCGGATGGAAATGGACCTGCAAAATGAACAAACCGAGTTTGAAGAGCGCTTGGAGACGATCAGGCTTGGTGGTGGAAAGGACAAACAACAAGCACAATATCAACGTGGAAAGTTGTTAGCACGGGAACGAATTGATCAACTTCTTGATAAAAACAGTTTCTCTGAACTTTTCCGATTTGCTACTGGCAAAGAACGTTTTCCTGGCGATGGTGTTATTACCGGAATTGGTAAAATCAATGGTCAGCATGTCTGTTTATATGCCCAAGATTTCACCATAGCTGGAGGGACATTAGGCGCCATGCATGCAAAGAAAATCTGTTCATTAATGGATTTTGCATACGAAAAACAGATGCCAATCATTGGCTTAATCGATTCAGGTGGTGCACGGATTCAAGAAGGCATTGAAGCACTTCATGGTTATGGAGAGATTTTTAAGCGAAATGTACACTATTCTGGAAAAGTCCCTCAGCTTTCGATTATGCTTGGCCCATGTGCAGGCGGTGCTGCATACTCTCCAGCATTAAGCGACGTCATTTTTATGGTAAAACGAATAAGCCAAATGTTTATTACAGGACCAAAGGTGTTGCAAGCAATAAGTGGAGAAACGATGACGAGTGAAGAGTTAGGTGGTACGGATGTACACGGAACAAAAAGCGGGCTAGCTCATTTTGTTGCTGAAACGGAACAGGAAGCATTTGACCAAGTGCGCACATTTTTATCCTATTTACAAGAGACGAATACAAGAATTGGACATGATGACAAATTACAAGAGATTGAGGCTTGCCTTCCGAAAAGTGACTGCGATGTTTACAATGTAAAAGACGTCATTACTTGTTTAGCGGACGAGCAGCAATTATTCGAACTTTCAAAAGGCTATGCGAAAAACATGGTTACCGCTTTTATTCGTTTGAATGGTGAAACAGTTGGAGTAGTAGCGAATAATCCGGTACATTTAGCGGGATGCATAGATATTAATGCGAGTGTTAAAGGCGCAAGGTTTGTTCGTTTCTGTCATTGTTTTTCAATTCCTATTCTCGTCTTAGAGGACGTTAGTGGATTTATACCCGGAAAGGACCAAGAATGTAAAGGGTTGTTGCGCCACGGTGCTAAGCTTATTTATGCCTTTGCAGAGGCAACGGTTCCAAAGATTACTGTGATTCTTCGAAAAGCGTATGGAGGAGCCTTTGTCGCGTTAAATAGCAAAGGGATTGGAGCAGATTTTGTCGCGGCTTGGCCACAGGCTTCTATTGCGGTAATGGGTCATCAAAGCTCAAAAACCATTTTGGCTGAAGCGAAAACGAATCGGTCTGATTCTCCTTATGAAGCAGCAGAACAAGGCTATATTGATGATGTGATTCGCCCTCGAGACACACGGATGTATTTAATTAATCGTTTTGCTTGTTTACATCATAAACGTACAGAAATTAAAAGGCATAGCGGTAATATGCCTATGTAACGACAAGATGAATAGATTTAACAGTTTCTATCCTTTTTCGTTTGTTAATGACCGCTCTTATGGTACGATAAAAAATGACTTAACAACATCATTGTACGAGAAAGAGAGTCGTTTTAAATGGTTATTTTATCAGAAGGATGGTTTCAATTTGTCATTATTGGGATTAGCATTGTTCTACTTGCGGTAACGCTTGTCATTGTTCATCGTAGTATTCAGAAAAAAGGTGTGTATACAAAAGCAAGAGAACGGACAAGCTCTTTTCTAGTCTTTCTAATGGCCTTAACGCTTTATTTTATTATGTCTGTGTTTACACCTGCTGCGTACGGTGGGGATGTATTAATTGCTAGTGATCAAGAAAAACATGTGGAAAGTGAACAAGTGCGCTATATCCATCTTTCCTCGGTTTTTCGCGTACATGCCATTGATACTAGAGACTACACGCGAGACATACAAGGAAGAACAATCGGTTTTCGTATCCAATCTTTTCAGCCTCTTTATGAAATAGCTGAAAATGATGAAGCCTATGTGCGCTCAGACGGCACGATTAACGTATCCGACTATATTGATGGTGTTGTGTTATCTGCCTTCGAGCAGTTACAAGCAGAAGAAGTGACGTTAACGCAAGTGCGTGAGTCATTCCCGCATATTGAGATGTCAATTGAATAAGAAAAAAATAGGAGGCTACGATGAGTAAAGTAGAAGATGGTGTTATCCAATTATCAACAGCAGAATTAAAAGATGAATTAACAAACAAACAACCAAATCAGGAACCGATCGTCATTGATGTAAGAGAAGTGACGGAATACGAAGACGGGCATATTCCAGGTGTTCCGTTAATTCCGATGAACGAGATGCCCACAATGCTTCCAAAGATGGATGAGGCAAAAAGTTATATCCTAGTATGTCGTAGTGGGAGAAGAAGTCAACATACAGCTAAATATATGAAAGAACAAGGGTTTCTAAATGTCCGTAATTATGAAGGCGGCATGTTAGAGTGGGATGGTGAGCAAACATTCGGTCAAGAATGGATTGTAAAAGAATCTGCCGAACTCTATGAAAAATAAGTAAAAAATAAGGGACTCTGTTGGAAGAGTTCCTTATTAGGTTTATGAACCACCCTACTTGGGAACATATTATAAGAGACGAAAGCTGATTATGTTAGAGAGGGGTTTTTCATAATGGACGCAAAAAAAACTGTTGTTGCAGTAGCATCAGCCGCTGTGGCAGGAGCATTAACCGTTTACTTAGTGGATGGTGACAAACGAGCTGAGTTAAAAGAGAAAGGGACAGACTTTCTTAACAAAGTAACAGGTAAAACAAAAGAAGAAAAAATCAAAGCGTTCCAATTAGGCAATCCAAGGCCTTTTTCAGAAGATAGTAAAATGGTGGATGAGGGTTCTTTGTACAGCGTTCAGCGTTACAATGAGCGATATCAATAATGAATGTAAAGGCTGCCTAACAAGGTAGCTTTTTTGAGCGTAGGAGTGAAAAAATGATTATACAAGAAGACATGATACATACTGTGCCAATGCTAGTTGTAGAGGAAGAAGGTTCCGATGAGAAACCAACGTTGTTTTTTTATCACGGTGTAACGAGTGCCAAAGAACACAATTTACACATTGCCTATACGATTGCCAAACAAGGGTTTCGAGTTATTTTGCCAGACGCGCTCTATCATGGAACCCGAGGAGAAGGTACACATGATCCTTACCACCATTTCTGGACAGTTGTTCAACAATCGATTACAGAATTCCCTGATTTAGTAGAAGGCGTTGTTGAGCGTTACGCTGTACAAGAAGATGAACTCTATATTGGCGGAACCTCAATGGGGGCGATTACGTCGTATGGTCTATTAGCGCGATACGAGTGGATTAAAAAGGCATGCTTATTTATGGGTGCACCGCAATATGAGGAATTTTCAAAACTCATGTTTGAAGTAGCTGCTCAGCGAGGTACACATCTAACAGAAGAGCAAAAGAAACATGTCTTGGACCAAGTTAGAATCGATGATCTTTCAAAAGATGTCAGTGTTTTAAAGGGGCGCCAGCTTTACATTTGGCACGGAACTGAGGATGAGACGGTTCCGTATTCATTTGCAGAAAGCTTTCTAAAACAGCTAAAAGACGCTCCTGATGTGAACAATGCAAACATTACGTTTTTTGCTGAAAAAGGAGCCGACCATAAGATTACGCGAAAGGCGATTCTTGATGCATCTGCTTGGTTCGAGAAACAAAGCACGAATCAGGACAAGGTGACCCTCTCGTATGAATCGTGAAATCGGTAAAATTTTTATTGTTGTCATTGGCTCATTTCTGTTAGCCAGTTCTTTAAACTTCTTTTTTATACCAGCGGATGTTTTTGCGAGTGGTTTTACAGGTGTTGCACAGCTTTTATCGTATATCGTGCCACTATCAACAGGGATATTATTGCTGTTACTAAACATACCCGTTGCTATTCTAGGTTGGTTAAAGGTTGGGAAAAGCTTTACCATTTATAGCTTTGCAAGTGTTGTTTTAACAACCATTTTCTTGGAAGTGTTGCCTGTCTATGCGTTTTCTGAAGACATCATGCTTAATGCCGTTTTCGGAGGTGTTATCGCTGCAGCAGGTGCAGGATTATTACTTAAATGGGGCGCTTCTTCTGGCGGACTTGATATTATCGTACTCGTGTTAGCCCGTATTTCCGACCGTCCTGTTGGAAGCTTTTTCTTTATTTTAAATTCGATCATAGTCATTGCTTCAGGTGTCATGCTCGATCCAGAAAAAGCGTTATTTACCCTTATTTCCATTTATGTGACATCACGCTTTATTGATGCCATCCATACAAGGTATGTAAAGCTAACAGCTATGATCGTGACGAAAAATGCGGACGTGTTAAATAAAGCCATTCATCAGCGGCTTACACGGGGAATTACTCGTATACCTGCAAAAGGCGGCTATACATTTGAAGAAAAAGAAATGCTCGTTATCGTGTTAACACGATACGAATTGTATGAGTTGAAAAATATTGTGGAGGAAGTTGATCCGGGAGCATTTACCAATATTGTAGAAACGGCTAGTATCTTTGGTTTGTTCCGGAAAGATTAATAGGAGGGATTGCGATGAAGACGTGGAATGTATTAGTAGGTATATCACTTGCCTTTACGTTAGCCGCATGTGGAGGACAGGCTGATGAAGAAGAAAATCAAGATATACCTGCCGGAGGAGATTCAACGATGAGTGGTGAGTGGTTATTTACAGTTGATCATCAACTTTCAGACGACATGCTCTATGTGGAAATGTATATTGAAAACGATTCAGAGGAAGCCCAGACACTAACGTTTCCTTCGCAACAGCTGTATGAAATTACCCTTGTAAACGCACAAGAAGAAGAAGTGTTCCGTTATTCAAATGAGCATATGTTTGCACAAAGTGTAACCGAAAAGACATATGAACCAGGCGAAACACAAGATTTAAGAGAAGAGATTCCGACAGAGGATATACCAGCCGGTTCCTATATGATGACTGTAGAGCTAATGGTTGACGACAGTACTGTAGAATCACTAAGTGATCCAGGTACGTTTACAAAGTCAATAGAAGTTGAAATAAGTGAATCAGAATAAAGAAAAAGGTAGTGCACAGATGAAGTGCCTACCTTTTTCCTTTTGCCTTTTGTTGAATGGCTTCTTTGAGCGCCTTCCATTCAGGTGAGCCTGCAGGCGTTTGCGGGAGAGTTTCTTCTTTAGCCCCTTGCTCTCTGTTTTTTGCTTTCCAATACATTTCAAATTCTTCTCTCACAGTCATACCACCTTTTTAAGAAGATAACCGTAGCAACGCTAGTAATTCATCATCACTAAGTTCTGTTACTTGTGAAGAAGATGCTAAAATACCGTCGGCTAAATGTTGTTTACCTACTATCATCCGATCTATTTTTTCTTCGATTGTACCCTCTGTTAACAATTTGTAGACATGCACATCATCGGTTTGACCAATACGATATGCTCTATCAGTTGCTTGGTTTTCAACTGCAGGGTTCCACCAACGATCATAGTGGATCACATTTGTAGCTTTTGTTAAATTTAAGCCAACGCCGCCTGCTTTTAAAGATAGAACAAAGAAAGAAGGCTGTTGACTTTCTTGGAATGTTTGAACGGCTTCAAGTCGCTGTTTTTTTGTTAATCCCCCATGAAGAAAAGAAGTAGATGCATCGTATGTTTCTTCTAGATACGTACGAATCAGCTTACCCATCTCTTTATATTGTGTGAAGATAAGGGTGCTTTCACCACGTTCATAGATGTCTTGTATCAATGATTGAAAGGCTTGCCATTTACCAGAAGTATGTTCATCTAAGGACGATTTTAGAAACTGAGCTGGATGATTGCAAACTTGCTTTAGCCGGGTGATTGTTCGCAATATAAGCGCTCGACGTTCCATTGTTGAAACGGTATGAATTTGATCTTCAATATCGTTTACAATCGCTTGGTATAAGCTAATTTGTTCAATAGAAAGAGGAACGTGTGTTAATCGTTCATGCTTGGCTGGCAAGTTTAATTCTGCTTCTGTTGTTTCTTTCGTACGTCTAAGTAAAAATGGCTGGATAACCGTTCTTAGTTGGTGCTGACGAACTTCGTCTCGATCTTTTTCAATCGGTTTAATATAGTTTGAATAAAACTGTTTGTACGTTCCAAGTAGAGAAGGGTTTAGTAAATCCATCAATGACCAAAGTTCCGTTAAGCGATTCTCAATAGGTGTTCCCGTTAAAGCAATTCGATGAGTCGCGTTCAGTTTACGAATCGCTTTACGCTGTTTTGTTTCTTTATTTTTAATATGCTGCGCTTCATCAAGGATAAGGCCATTCCAATAATGAGCGTGAAGCATGCTCTCATCACGTAATGCAAGTGTGTAAGACGTAATAATAAGATCGTACTCATAGAGTCGCTTATCTTGTTCTAGAAGGCGGTCATTTCCATGATGAATAAACACATTTAAATCTGGAGCAAACTTTTGACATTCCGCTTCCCAGTTATAAAGTAACGAGGTGGGACAAATAAGAAGAAATGGCTCCTTTTTTTCCTCTTGCTGTTCGAGAACATATAGAATATACGTGATCGTCTGAATGGATTTTCCAAGCCCCATGTCATCTGCAAGACAGCCACCAAAGCCAATTTGTCTTAAATGAACCAGCCAACTGAACCCTTGCTGTTGATAGGTGCGCAAATCTCCTTCTAATGTAGAAGGAATAGAGACAATGCTAGGCTCATTTCGATATAAATGAGGCAGCTTTTCCTGTATTTTTTGCGACCATTCAATGGATACATCAATGTCTTCTAGCTCATCAAACTCTTCTTGCTGATCGAGTCGCCATGCATCTAAGTACGTATACTGATGTTGTAGTTTATCAAGGAACTGCTTTAGTCGTTCGGCAAGGTTTGGATCCCAAACGAGCCATTGGTTATTAATATTCAGGAGCGATTTTTGCTCATTGACATAGGCTTCAAAATCGGCTTGGCTCATTTCTTCAGAACCGATCATAATAGAATAATCAAATCGCGATAAACTTTGCCAATTTAATAGTGGATCGACGCTATTATACGTCTCTTGTTGCAAATCTTTGAGCTTCACTTGAATAGATGGTGTTTGTTTTAATTGATTAGGAACAATTAATGTAATGCCCACTTGCTCAAACTGTTCATGCTGCATAAAGAGTTCATACGCTTCATCACTGCTAACATGAACAGTAGGTGAAGATAAATTTAAGCCCGAGAGTACTGTAAACGCATCTTGTACATAGGTTAAATCTTTTTTTAACTGCGGAATTGGATTCGTTAACCATGGGTGTTCTCCCGTTAACAACTGCTGCACCGGTACAAGTTGTTCTTGATTCGTTCGATCAATTAAAGCAAGAGACAAGGTCCAGTCTTGATTGTCTTGAGGTTCATTTAACACAATTGCCGTTTTAAATGGTTCTTCCTGTTTCAGTCCGAGTTGGTGCTGAAACGAATGCGTGTGCCAGTGCTTCATCATCGGTGTTATTTCTCTATTCTTTAATGATTTCAAGAATGGCTGAATCGGTTCATCTACGGATTGTTGCCATTGATCGTAAACAGGAGCAACGTCTTCTTCAAGTACAATGCTGCGAATTACGGCATCAATAATCGCTTCCATAATGGCTTTTCGTGCTAAATCATAATCGTCATCTTCTTGTTGAGCAAATTGTTGCCCCTCTTGAGTTGCTGCTATAGAAAAAGTCGATTTTGGCATGGCGTTCATCCAGTTTGTATACCAGCTATCCTTCACCTTTAGTATCCACTGACCATGTTGATTTGGTTCAAAAAAACCTTCTTCAATAAGCCTGTACACATCATCCAAAAAACGAAGCCATACGTGAAAATCATCCGCTAATTGAAAATCATGTTTCCAAGTACGGAATAATGGATAAAACTGAACAAATTCTTGTAGCGACAGCTCAATGCCTTCTATAGGAAAAAAATGCGTCTTCCATGAATCAGCCGATTGATAAATAATGGTCGAGCCCACATAAGATTGGAACTCACGTGAAGCGAGAGGAACATGAATGATGGCTCTTGATAACGTCAAGAATGTGCCATAAAATGAAATCGGATCGGTTTGAAAGAGTCGGAGCTTTAATTCAAAAGGAGAATAGAGAAAAGGGTAAATAAACCCGCTTCTTCCTTGAGTTGTTTGTCCCTTTGATTCAGCCCAAATGAAAAAGGACTGATCCACCCAGCCACTATGAATCCATATTGATGTTTGGTTCACGACGTTTCAACTCCTCAATAAACGCACGATACGATTGATATCGTTTCAGTAAAGTTTGCTTAAATTGCTTGTACCGATTTGGTTCATTTAACCGCTTATAAATAAAGGCGAGCTTGTCAACATATTCAGCTGCTTCAACATAATATTTTCGTGAGCGTTTTTCTGCTAGACGAATAATAAACTGGTGATACACAGGAAGTGAAAGTGCAGGTCGCGCTTCAGCAAGTCGTTGCAACAGCAGCTGTTTCTGCTCATGTAACTCTAATGGGTTGGTTTCATGCAAAAGGAAATAGCGCTGAATTCGTTCAAAGTCTTCCTTTTCAAGTAGCATTTGTATATAAACGAGTTTATTGGCCTCATTAAAAAGCCGTTCCTCTAGATGTGGCAATAAATAATCGAGCACTAACTCCTTTTGTTTAGCCGAATAATGACTCATTAGCGTCTTAAAGCGTTTAAAAGAAGGGGCTTTTAACCACCGATCCCATGTTTCATACTGAATTGACGATGAGTCATGTAAGGAAGTTGACTGATCATAATACTCTTGTAGCGTGCCAAGTTTGTCGGATTTGTTTGGAAAGAAGGTATCAAACCAACGCAGCACTTGCTCATATCGTTCACGCTGTGTTAATAATGCGATATGTGCCTCGGCTTCACTTGCTGTTAATGGGCTTGCTTGCTTCATTAAAGTGATTGCTTGAGATTCTTTACCGATGTATAAATAGAAGTAGCTAATCGCAATGCAAAAGCTGCGTGAAGCATCTTTCATATCTTGTCCAATAAAGTAATGATCCAGTTTGTCAATTTGATCCGCTGAGAAAGTCTTCATATATGCGGAAAAAAGTCGAGCATAAGGGGCGTCATCATCTTGCATAGCCTGTACCACATACGTTCCTAACATTTTTGCAAAGCGTGCTTTTAGTTTCTTTGATTTAGAAAAGTAAGCTGTATATAAATAATGAGCGACTGTATCAAAAAAAGGATTAAGCCTCCGTTCAAGGGAAGACCATTGTCCGTCTTGTTGAGCTTGTTCATAGACAAAATCAATGATGACAAAGAATCCTTGTAACTGTTCGTCTTCTTTATATGATTGTAATTCTGATTTCACCTCTAGCCCAAATGTCTCAATCTGATTAGGGGAGAGGTATCGAGATGATTTTAGCTTTCGGTTCATTCCTTTTAGAAACGGTTCCATTTCAGTACGCAACCGGCGATAGGTGTTCGTCAATTTTTCACCTCATGATAAAACAGTATCTCTCTATTTTACCTGTTTTAGCGATGAAAAAAAAGCCTAGCCAATGATTTGCTGTAAATGGTGTAAACTCAAAAAAAAAGCACATGATGTGCTAAGGGTAAAATGCATTAAAGTTTAAGAAGTTTTTCTACTTGTGAGCGACGGTTTACTAATTTTTTCAGACGGTGCTTGTGTTCAGCGATGGCTTCTTCGTTGCTTTCTTCCATTGCTTCAAACAGCTCCATTAAAATATAATTGATTTCTAAATTCATTACATTAATCATTGTTTTTGGACCAAGGGATTTTCCGTTCTCTTTATATTGAATCATCGGTACATTTTTATTCGCCATACCTTGCTCACTCCCTTCAATTTCAACTGTAGAGGCAATATCGCCATGTTCGTATGTTGTTACATACTGTGGTCCTTCCGTCATTCTTTTCACGACGCCTGTTCCTTTTTCAGATTGTAAGAGTTCTTCAATCACATCAGAAAGAATGGAATCATAAACATATAGCTTTTTTGCTTTTAGGGTTAGAAACTGATCATTGCGAATGAAAGGAAGTTCATGAACCAAGTCTTCCAACTCAATAATGAGATAGATAAAGCTTGAATCATAGCGCCAGTAAAGAGCATATTCATTTGCCATCATTTTTTTAATAAACTGATGCAGTGTGCGCTTTGTGATTTTGATTGAAAGTTCTTGAAATTCTGTCGGCCAAGGAATTGCAGACATGTTCTTACACTCCTTTTGCAGAAGGCACTAAATAAGAGATTGCTTTAGTCTATGTAAAATCGTAAAAAAAAAGAAGCTATACGCCTAGTTCTCAAGAAAATAGGCGCATAGCTTATTGTTAAAAACGGAAAGAGTATCGTTTTGAAACGACGTCATAAAAGCCAAGTGAATTGTATAATGCTTTTGTCGCTTCATTATGTAATCCTGTTTCCAATTCAATTCCTTTTATTTTTCGATTCTCTGCCCAGTAAATAATGCGGAGCAACAGTTTTTTGGCAATACCTTGGTTCCGATACGCTTCGTCTACATAAATTTCATTTAACCAAATGTATTGACCGCCTTTTTGGAAACTTGTCATTGTGTTAAAGAAGGCAAAGGCAACTGCATTTCCTTCATAGCGTGCAATAAAGAAATACGTTTGAGAATGGGGAAGTAGGGCTTCGTTTAATAGCGTTTCAATTTGCGTAATGGCTTGTTTCCCCGCAATGTTATGCAGTTGTTTTTCAAAGAGAGAGGTTAGCTCTCTTTTTGTTTCAGCCGTTGTATCCGCTGAAAGTTCAACAATGTCAATCATGATTGTCCCCTCCCAGAAATAGTTACCTCAGTTGAAGTGCTTGTTCAATGTATTTCGCAATCCCATCTTTTTCATTTGTGTCAGTAATCGCGTGGGCAATCTCCTTAAGTTCAGGGATGGCGTTACCCATGGCAACACCTTGTCCAGCAAATTGAATCATTTCTAAATCATTTTCTTCATCCCCAAAAGC
The DNA here is from genome assembly GCF_028735875.1 of Shouchella hunanensis. Lineage (GTDB taxonomy): Bacteria > Bacillota > Bacilli > Bacillales > Bacillaceae_D > Shouchella > Shouchella hunanensis. The sequence goes on along the minus strand of NZ_CP117834.1, from coordinate 142,659 downwards.
GATAATATGTTCAGTTGACACATTATAGTGGTTAGCCAATTCTTGTAAAGCAGTAGCCTTGGTGACATGGTTAGGGGCTATTTCTAACACCGGCACTTGCCCTTTCCACCAACGTTGCAAAGTTGTCTCGCTCTTGGTACCTTCTAATGCAGCCCGTAGCTCCAACGTTTTATCTACAAGGGGCTCAACTAGAATTGCTGTTGGTGGAGCAGTGAGTAAGTCGTCTACTGTTCCAGATGCAATGGGCTCAATACCTTCTGTTAGGAAGTTAGCGAAGAACCCTTCATTTTTAGCCATATAAAAAGCATCATCAATTTCAACCATCATGTTCTCAATGCCAACTTGCTGACACGTTTTAATAAGATGACGGCTCGTTTCCAAATCAATTGTGGCCTTTGTTTTAGGATAATGTTGATCCAGTGGGTGGTGAACGCTTGCTCCATTAAAATTAATAATGGGTGTTGTTAAATTAAGTTCTTGATAATAACGTTTACTTGCGCGATACGGCCGTCCTGTTGCGATAGCAACGAGGTGTCCAGCCTTTTTAGCGCTTAATAAGGCTGTTTTTGTACGTGTTGAAATAGTCTGGTTCCCTGGTAGTAGCGTGCCGTCTAAGTCTAGTGCGATTAAATGTCTTGGTAACATACGTTCTCCTTTAATTTAAATTAGTAACAAAAAATACACGGATGCACATATGGAATAAGACCTCGATGTGCTATGATAGGTACGTATAAGAAGTTCCTGCTTGGAAGGAGGACGCAGATGGAAACGTTTGCTTCAAGCTTAGGATTCCGTGCATTATGGACACCGGAATTGCTTGTATCCATTGTGATAGTTGCCATTTTTTATTGTTGGTTGATCCGAAAAACAAAAACAGGCTCTGTTAAAAAGAGTTTCTTTTTTATGAGCGGCTTGCTAGCGCTTTATTTAGGCTGGGGGAGTCCACTTTATGTATTTGGTCACGTCATGATGACGATTCATATGTTACAAATGGTCTTCGCCTATTTTGTTGCGGTGCCTTTGCTAATACTCGGTATTCCAACAAAATGGTACGAAACTTTTCTCAAAAGCAAATGGGCATTTCGACCGTTACGTTACATATGGAATCCCGTTGCTGCGCTACTTCTGTTTAATGGTCTTTTTTCATTTTATCATGTTCCGCTCATGTTTGACACGCTCATGCAAGCACCATTTTTACATAGCCTCTATCAATGGGTATTGCTTCTTACAGCAGCTTTAATGTGGTGGTTTATTCTAGCGCCTGTACCAAGTTCGTACAAGCTTCGAGAATTACGACGCATTTTTTATATTTTTGCTAATGGGTTATTAATTACGCCAGCTTGTGCACTGATTATATTCGCACCTAATGCAATGTATGCTGTATATACGGATCCACTCATTTGGGCAAATGTGATGGCGTATTGTTTACCCGGTGGAACAGGTCCAGAAGCGTTATTAACAGCGTTCGGTAGTCCTGAATCATTGCAATTTTTGGATGCACGAACAGATCAACAATTGGCCGGTGTTCTAATGAAAGTATTCCAAGAAATAGTGTATGGCATTTCAATTGGTTACGTCTTTAAACAATGGTTAAAGAAAGAAAAGCTTCAAGACGGTGAATTAACTATTAGCGATATTCCTCGATCCTAAAGACGAAGGGTGGTTATGATGAAAACGATTATAAGTATAATAACCTTATTTTTATTATCTGGATGCGGTTGGATGTATGGGATGGGCCAATCATCTGAATTCGATTTAACAGAAGCTGCTATTCATGTACCAGAATTTACGTTTACCAATCAGGATGAGCAAGCATTTGGATCGGATGATGTAGCAGGAGAGCATTGGCTTGCTAATTTCGCATTTACAAACTGTACAACTGTATGCTTGACTATGATGCCAAATATGAATCAATTGCAACAAGATTTAGCTTCAGAGGGCTATCCTCTTCAGTTTATTACCTTCACAGCTGATCCGATTTTAGACACACCTGAGCAACTAAGGCAATATGCGGAAAACATCGGTGTTGGTTCTAGAAGTTGGGATTTTCTTACAGGGTATGACATCGACGAACTTGAAACATTTTCAAATGAAGCCTTTCGTGTACCTTATGCGTATGGTGATACACCAGAAGATATTATCCATTCCACAAGTTTCTTTTTAGTCAATAAAGAGGGACAGGTTGTAAGGAAGTACAATGGACTTGAAATGAACCAAGCTGACATTCTAGAAGATATTATTAGATATGTATCAGAAAATGAGTAATGCAAGTCGTTTCTCAGCGTTTTTAATGGAAGAGCATGATCGTCAATCGCACTAGAGCGGTTACCGATCGTGCTTTTTTATTTTGCTTAAACGATTTAATCTCAATAAGAAGGAAATACGAGAGGTGGTTCCTGAGTAAGTAATGAAAGTGTTTAGAGCATTACAGTTTAAATCAATTCTGTTTACCACTTATGAAAAAAGAGTATAAATAAAATAAAAATACAGTTGAATTTATTTTTATTCATATTTATAATAGGTAAATATCAAAAGAAAATGATTCGGGAGTGAGACGATGAATGTTGGTATTATCGGTGCTAGTGGATACGGAGGGGTGGAGTTAATCCGTTTTTTGAACCAGCATCCAAAAATAAATTCCATTAATCTTTATACATCTAGTGAAGAAGGAGTACTGTTAACCAATCACTATCCTCATTTACGTAATGGCGATACATATAAGCTTCGGCCACTAGTCGAATCAGAGCTGAGTGGTCAAGTAGACACGGTCTTTTTAGCGACACCACCAGGAGTGTCAAGCAAGTGGAGTCAATGGCTACTAGATCAAGGCATTCGGGTCATTGATTTGTCGGGGGACTTGCGGTTACATTCACAATCAATCTATGAAACTTGGTACAAACGAGAAGCTGCATCTGCTTCATTGATAAAACAAGCGACTTATGGATTGAGTGAATGGAATAAAGAGACAATCCAAACGGCACAGCTCATTGCGAACCCCGGGTGTTTTCCAACTGCAATATTGCTAGCGCTGGGACCTGTACTACAAGCAGAATTGATTGATCCAACATCCATTATCATTGATGCAAAGACAGGCACATCTGGAGCAGGGAAGAGCCCAACACAAATGACGCATTTCAGTGAAATGAATGAGAATTTTAAGATTTACGGCGTTGCTTCCCATAAGCATACACCTGAAATTGAACAAGAGCTGACATCATTTACAAACGAAGAAGTGAAAGTAAGCTTCCAGCCACACCTTGTTCCGATGGTGCGAGGCATTATGGCGACCATTTATGCATCAGGAATAGAAGGTGTCACTAATAAGAAGCTCTACGATTGTCTGAAACAAGCATATGAGCAACATTCATTTATTCGTATTCGTGACATTGGCGATTTTCCTCAGACCAAACATGTGTATGGGAGTAATTATTGTGATATTGGTGTCGCTTATGATGAGCGTACGAACCGGGTTATCCTTGTTTCCGTCATTGATAATCTTGTCAAAGGCGCTGCAGGGCAAGCCATTCAAAATATGAATTTAATGAATGAATGGGATGAGCATACAGGTTTAACGATGCTTCCTATTTATCCGTAATGGAGGTAAAGCCGTGATTTTAAATGAGCAACAACATGAACAGATAAACATAATAAAAAACGGCTGTATTGACGATGTGCAAGGGTTTCATACAGCTGGCACTCATTGCGGGTTAAAACGAGAAAAACCTGATCTTGGACTCATTTATTGTTCGAACGTAGCAGAGGCAGCTGGTGTATTTACGACAAATCAAATCCAAGCAGCGCCGCTTCGTCTTACGAAATCTCTTATTGAAACTACAGGTACGTTACAAGCAGTCGTTGTAAATAGCGGCAATGCCAACGCTTGTACGGGTAAACAAGGGATGATTGATGCCGAGGAAATGCAAAAATGTGTAGCAGAGAAATTAAATCTCAATGAAACCGATGTGGCTGTTTCTTCGACAGGTGTGATTGGCGAACCGTTGCCAATGAAGAAAGTAAGAACAGGAATCAAAACGTTATCATTAACAGAAAGCCAAGCAAGCTTTGCGGAAGCCATTCTAACAACAGATACGACAACAAAAGAAATTTGTGTAGAATTTGTTATCGATGAGCAGGCAGTTCGTATTGCTGGGGTTGCAAAAGGTTCGGGGATGATACATCCAAATATGGCGACGATGCTTAGTTTTTTAGTTACAGACGCAACGATTCAAGGCAACGAGCTACAACAATTATTAAAAGACGTAACAAATAAAACATTCAATCGAATAACCGTAGACGGTGACTCCTCTACAAATGATATGGTTCTTGCCTTGGCGTCTAACAAGGTGCAGCATAATCAGCTTAACCAAGACCATCCACAATGGGCTGTTTTTCAAGAAGCATTTCAGCTTTGTGCAACAGAGCTTGCTAAAATGATTGCTCGAGATGGAGAAGGTGCGACAAAGCTTATTGAGGTACAGGTAGTTGGTGCAAAATCCAATGACGAAGCAGGAATAATAGCGAAAACAATAGTAGGTTCCGATTTAGTGAAGACAGCAGTATTTGGGAAAGATGGCAATTGGGGTAGGATTATTTGTGCAATTGGTTATAGTGGTTGCACGATTTCTCCGGATCTAATTGATATTGCTATTGGTCCATATGCAACGCTAAAGGAAAGCGAACCATGCGGAACGAACGATAAAGCGATAACGACTTATATGACAGATGAAGAAACGATCGTTATTTCAGTTAATCTCCATGTAGGTACAGGAGTAGGGAAAGCATGGGGCTGTGATTTATCCTATGACTATGTTCGTATCAATGCAGGGTATCGTACTTAGGAGGTCATCATACGTGAGCAAACGAACGGTTATAAAAATTGGTGGAAGCATGCTAGCTGAACTTAGTGAAGATTTTTACAATGGTCTAATTGAGCGTCAGCGCTCAGGTGAGGAACTTATTATCGTTCACGGTGGTGGGCCAGCTATTAATGACCAATTGCAGAAAGCCAACATTGAAGTCGAATTTGAACAAGGGTTACGAAAGACAACTGCACCGGTGCTAACGATTGTAAAGGATGTCTTGTTTCATCAGGTGAACCAATCCATTGTTAATCAACTTCAAGCTCTAGGAATGAACGCGATTTCGTTAAACGGGTATGATCACCGTTTCATTCATGCAACTTTAATGGATGAACAACGATTAGGCTTAGTTGGTGATGTGAAGATGGTTCATACAGAAGTGTTAGAAACGGCACTTCGTGAACAAATGGTTCCGGTTGTTTCTCCGTTAGGCTTAACGGCATGTGGCAAGCAAGTAAATATTAATGCAGATACAGTTGCTTCATCCGTGGCAAAAGCTTTAGCTGCAGAAGAGTTTATTGTTGTGACTGATGTAGATGGTGTTTATATTAAAGCCGAGAAACAAGCTAAACTAAATGAAATAGACATTAAGAAATTTATTGAACAAGGGGACATTACAGGCGGAATGATTCCTAAAGTGACAGGTGCACTGAATAGTCTTTCTGAACATTTGCAGCGAGTGCGTATTGTAAGTGGAAAAGAGCGATTAACTGTAGAAAGTGGCACGGTTATTGAGAAAGGAACGCTTGTCCCATAAAGAATGGAGTCGATTATGAGCTATTTATTTCCTACTTATAAAAAGAAAGATATCCAGTTAACCCAAGGTAAGGGAGCGTTTTTATACAGTCAAGACGGCAAACGATACCTTGATTTTATGTCTGGCATCGCCGTTACGAATTTAGGGCATAATCACCCAAGTATCGTGCAAGCATTGCACAAACAGGCAGATTTATTATGGCATGGCTCCAACTTATTCCATTATGAAGTTCAAGAACAAGCAGCAAAACAGCTTGTTGAAAAAAGTAGTTGTGATGCGGTGTTTTTCTGCAATAGCGGTGCAGAAGCAAATGAAGCAGCAATCAAGCTTGCTAGAAAAGCTACTGGCAAGTCACATATTATATCGATGAAGCAATCGTTCCATGGAAGAACGCTAGGTTCTATGGCCGCCACAGGTCAAGCCGCTATTCATGAAGGATACGGTCCTTTACTATCTTCCTTTACCTATGTTGATTTTAACGATACCGATGCACTCGAATTAGCCGTGCAAGAGGATACAGCCGCCATTATGATTGAAGTTGTTCAAGGAGAAGGTGGCGTACATGTGATCAACGAAGCGTATGTGGAAGCCATCAACACCCTTAAAGAAAAACACAATCTTTTGCTAATCATTGATGAAATCCAAACAGGAATCGGTCGAACAGGTACGTTTTTTGCTTATGAACACTATCGGTTGGATCCGGATATTGTGACGGTCGCTAAAGGACTAGGAAACGGGTTCCCAGTCGGCGCCATGTTAGGAAAGAAACCATTAATTGAATCGTTTCAAGCAGGCTCACACGGCTCAACGTTCGGTGGAAATCCGTTAGGAATGGCTATTGTAAAAGCTGTTTTAGACATTTATGAACCTGCGTTCTTGACAACGATCCGCACGCATGCAGACGAATGGGTAAAAGAATTAAAAAAAGAGCTATCCACATGTTCTATTGTGAAAGACATCCGTGGCAGTGGCTTCCTTATTGGACTTGAAACGACAGTGGAAGCACAGCAAGTTATTCATAGGTGTGAAGAAAGAGGATTGTTATTATTGCCTGCAGGTGCTCATGTAACTAGATTATTACCGCCACTTACAATAACGAAACAAGAGTGGAAAGAAGCTCAACTAATACTAAAGACTGTTTTAACAGACATTGAACAAAACGGATAAACGGGCATTTTTTTTACACATAAATGTATTTTTATCCGATAAAAAGAATATTTATTCTTTACGAGGTGATAGAGTGTGAAAGGGTACGTTTTATTAGAGAGTGGAGAGCAATTTGAAGGTTTGTGGCACGGGAAGGAACCTGTTAACGGAGAAATTGTCTTCTTTACAGGAATGACGGGTTATCAAGAAGTAGTTAGTGACCCTTCATTTAAAGGACAAATTGTTGTCTTTACGTATCCAATGATTGGAAACTATGGCGTAAATGAAAGGGATTTTGAAAGCGAAGGTCCGAAAGTAGAGGGCGTCATTTTAGCTGAAGTAGAGGAAAATCCTTCCCATTATAGTCAAGTAGAGAGCTTTTGTATGTACTTAGAAAAACATGGCATTCCATATATGACGCAAGTAGATACAAGAGCAATCGTCAAACGTATTCGTAAACATGGAGATATGAAAGCAACAATGACAACAGACGCTAGTCAGTCAGTTAAAGAAAACGAAGGACTTGAACACAAAGATGTTGTCCCATTTGTCAGTACGAAAGATCAAAAGATCTTCAACGAGGAAGGAACAAAACACATTGTTCTTATCGATTACGGTTATAAACAGTCTATTGCCATTGAACTTGTCGCAAAAGGAATGAAAGTAACCGTAGTGCCTTATGAGACAAAAAAAGAAGCCATTGATGCTTTAAAACCAGATGGACTGATCTTCTCAAATGGTCCCGGAAACCCCAAAAAACTAGAATCCTGTTTAACGACTATCTATGAACTGGCAACTACGTATCCATCATTAGGGATTTGCCTAGGTCATCAGCTTTTAGCTTTAGCGTTTGGCGGTGAAACAGAAAAACTAACGTTCGGTCACCGAGGAGCAAATCAACCCGTTTTGGACTATCAAACGAACCGAGTCTATATGACAAGTCAAAATCATAGTTACGTTGTAAACGAGGCATCCATTCAAAAGACTGATTTTGACGTTCGCTATGTTAATGTGAACGATAAAAGCGTTGAGGGGCTTATGCACAAGCATTTACCAATCATGACAGTACAATTTCACCCAGAAGCAAGCCCCGGACCAATGGATTCAAACGCCATTTTTGATGAGTTTATTCAAACTGTGGCGCTAAAGGAGAGAGATCATCTATATGCATAACCATTCCATAAAAAGCGTGTTAGTCATCGGATCAGGACCCATTGTGATTGGTCAGGCAGCAGAATTTGATTATGCGGGGACACAAGGATGTCTTGCATTAAAAGAAGAAGGCATTCGCGTAATTTTACTAAACCCTAACCCAGCAACCGTTATGACAGATGAGCACTGTGCTGATGTTGTTTATTTTGAACGATTGACGGCTGCGACAGTAGAAAATATTATAAAAAAAGAAAAACCAGATGGTCTATTGGCTACGCTTGGTGGTCAAACAGGATTAAATTTAGCGTTAAAACTTCATGATGAAGGAACCCTTGAGAAATATGGCGTGAGCTTGTTGGGCACACCCATTGAGTCAATAAAAAAAGGGGAGGATCGAGAACGATTCCGTGATTTAATGAATGAATTACAAGAACCTGTCCCTGAAAGTGACATTATCCACACGGTTGAAGAAGCCGTTGCTTTTTCTGAGAAAATTGATTTTCCTATTATTGTTAGACCTGCCTATACCCTTGGTGGTTCCGGGGGCGGAATTGCCCAGAATGTGAATCAGTTGCGTACAATTGTGGCCAATGGAATTAGACAGAGCCCGATTAATCAATGCTTGATTGAAAAAAGCATTGCAGGGTTTAAAGAAATTGAGTATGAAGTGATGCGTGATTCGAACGATACGTGTATTACGATTTGTAATATGGAAAACATTGACCCAGTTGGCATTCACACAGGAGATTCAATTGTTGTAGCACCATCACAAACGTTGACTGACCGGGATTATCAAATGCTTCGTTCGGCTTCAACAAAAATCATTCGCGCGCTAGGCATTATCGGTGGTTGTAATATTCAATTTGCGCTTGATCCGCATAGTGATCAATATTACTTAATTGAAGTGAATCCTCGGGTTTCACGTTCTTCGGCACTTGCATCAAAGGCAACAGGATATCCCATTGCCCGTATTGCTGCCAAGTTAGCGGTTGGTTATCACTTACACGAACTGTTAAATCCTGTTACAGGTCACACGTACGCAAGCTTTGAACCAGCCTTGGATTATTGCATTGTAAAATTTCCACGCTGGCCATTTGATAAATTTTATCAAGCTGATCGAACCCTCGGGACACAAATGAAAGCTACAGGTGAAGTGATGGCAATTGAGCGGTCTTTTGGTGCTGCGCTGCAAAAGGCCATTCGGTCACTGGAGATTGGTATTGAAGATTTAGCAAGAGGCGAGTTTGATAAAGACGAGACGTCCTACCTTTGGACGTTAATGAGTCAAGCTGATGATCGTCGCCTCTTTATTCTGTTTGAACTTCTTCGCCGTGGAATAAATGTTGAAGAGCTTCATCAAGAAACGAAAATAGATCGCTTTTTCTTGCAACGTTTTGCAAGCCTAATTGAAGTAGAGAACGATTTGAAGGCCGGTTCTTTACAATCTGTAACGAAAAGCCAAATGGAAGACTACAAAAAAGCAGGTTTTTCCGATCAAAACGTAGCCAATCTATGGGGAGTCACTGAAGTGGAAGTAAGAGACACGCGTCTAGAAATGGGAATCAAACCTGTTTATAAGATGGTTGATACATGTGCTGGAGAATTTGAAGCACAAACACCTTACTTTTATTCAAGCTACTTTGGCGAAAATGAAAGTCTTCCTTCACCCAACAAAAAAATTATCATTATTGGTTCAGGCCCTATTCGAATTGGTCAGGGGATTGAATTTGATTATTGTTCCGTTCATGGCGCAAAGACGATTCGTGAGCTTGGTTATGAAGCCATTATCATTAATAACAACCCAGAGACTGTTAGCACAGACTACATGACCGCAGACCGCCTTTACTTTGAACCTCTCGCTCTTGAAGATGTAGTGGCTATTGTAAATCATGAACATGTTGAAGGCGTTGTTGTAACGCTAGGTGGTCAGACTGGCATAAAACTGACAAAGGAGCTTGAACAAGCAGGAATTCATGTATTTGGTGTTTCTTCCGCTTGTGTAGATGAGCTGGAAGAACGTGATGCTTTTTATACATTACTTTCAACAATTGGCGTGGAACCGATTCCTGGTGTGGCCGTTTCATCGATAGAGGAAGCGTTCGATTATTGTGATGAAGCAACATTTCCAATGTTAGTGCGACCTTCGTTTGTTATTGGAGGTCAAGGGATGGCCATATTACAAACGAAAGAACAAGTGGAAGATTATTTAAAGGATCATCCGTATAAAGGGTTATTTCCACTCCTTATGGATACGTATGTACAAGGTGTTGAAATAGATGTGGATGTGTTAACAGATGGAGAAGAGATTTATGTCGCTGGTATGTTTGAACATGTGGAACAAGCAGGCGTTCACTCTGGCGATAGTTTGGCTATTACGCCACCTTATCGTGTAAGCAATGCGATTCAGAATCGTTTAGAAATCATCGCCAAAAAACTAGCCGATGCGATGGCCTTCAAGGGCATTTTTAACATTCAATTTGTTGTGCAAGGAGAGGACATTTATGTTATTGAAGTAAATCCTCGTGCTTCTCGTACAGTGCCACTCCTCGCAAAGCTAACAGGTGAACCATTTGTTGCTTATGCAACAAGATTAATGCTAGGGGAAACCATTGATCAGCTTCCTATAAGAAAACAGAAGCCGTCCTTCTTTGCGGCTAAAGCACCTGTATTCTCATACGGGAAATTGTCTGGTCTTGATCCAAAATTAGGAGCAGAAATGAAATCAACGGGAGAATTATTAATGATCGGTGAAACGCCAGAAGAGGCTCTAGCGAAAGTAAGTGCACCATTTGAGACGTTGCCATCATTGTTTGAAGATCATCTGAACAAATCCGTTTTCTTACAGGTAGAAGCTGGCATAGAAGAATACGTCTCACCTTTACTGCAAGAAGCTGGCTTTACCATTGAAACGGACCAATTTGAAAAGTGGATTGAAACAACTGGCGCGAAGGCGCTAATTGACCTAACACTACCAGGGCAACCAGGCAATGAAAGGTATCGCCATCAAGCGCTTGCACAGCAATTGTCGGTCTTTACAGAACAAGCTACCGTTGCTGCCAGTCTTTATTATTATGATCATCCGTCCTTCCGATTAAAGTCAATAGCGGAGTGGCGAGACCCATTAAATGTGAAAAAGGAGTCGACACTATGCAAAGCACTGCCATCAATTTAACCGGAAAACATATGTTAACCTTGCTTGACTATACCGTCGAGGAAATTGATTATTTATTAATGAAAGCAAGTGAATTAAAACAAGCGACTCAAAAGGGAGAGTTAAACGAACTTTTACGCGGGAAATCACTCGGTATGATTTTTGAGAACGCGTCAACAAGAACTCGAGTGTCGTTTGAGGTAGGGATGACACAATTAGGTGGGCATGCATTATTTTTAAGCCCGAAAGACTTACAAATTGGTCGAGGAGAGCCAATAAAAGATACGGCAAATGTACTATCTCGTTATGTTGACGCCATCATGATTCGAACGAACTCACATCAAACTGTAGAGGAATTTGCAACCCATGCAACGGTTCCTGTTATTAACGCTTTAACAGACGCCTATCACCCTTGTCAAGCGCTTGCTGATGCTCTGACGATTAAAGAGAAAAAAGGGGCTTTGAAAGGCCTCACCCTTGTATATGTTGGTGATGGAAACAATGTAGCTCACTCTTTAATGGCTGTGGGTGCCAAAACAGGGATGAATGTTACGATTTCAAGCCCTGATGGTTACGAAGTCGATAGCGAAATTTTCGTTCGAGCGAAGGAACAAGCAAAGGAGACCGGTGCGATCATTAAGGTGGAGCAGGATCCACTCGTCGCGGCTAAAGGAGCTGACATCATCTATACAGACGTATGGACGAGTATGGGTTATGAAAACGAGCAAAGCAAACATAGTCAAGACTTGAAACCCTATCAAGTAAATGAAGGCTTAATGGCTGAAGCTGATTCGAAGGCGATATTTATGCATTGTCTTCCTGCACATCGAGATGAAGAAGTGACAAGCGGAGTCATTGATAGTGCACAATCTGTTGTATACGATCAAGCAGAAAATCGACTTCATGTTCAAAAAGCTATTTTGGCCTCTGTAATTTCACATAATGGATGCTAGTGTAGGGAATCCTTTTTGTTAAAGGTGGTGGAGAAATGGGCCAAAACAAACAATTTACTGCTGGACAAAAAGCGCCTAATAATGGAATTTACGTCGAAATTGGTGAAACCGGAAGTATGGTTACTCGTCCAAAATCGGTTCATTTGCAAGCTGGAGATGTTTTTCCAGAATTAACAAATGATGATCGAAAATGGACGCAAAAACGTAAGCCATAACCATCTCACATGACCAAGCTGTACACCCTTTCAATAGGTGTGTATAGCTTTTTTTTATGGATTGATGAATTTCTTTTCTAATTTGCTTTCACTTTTTGCTGGAAAAACATAAGCTATTACGAATCTATATCGTTCAGGAGAGATGGACACTATGCCTGTTTATGTCCGCTACATTGACTTAAATGGCTGTAAAAATAGCTATTGTATTCCGGAGAAGCCTAACGGCTATGCCATATTTATGTTACTTGATTATCAAACCCTCCATTCAGGTCATGCTGAGCACTTTATTGATCCATTTGTAAAAAAAGGGTATACCGTATTTTCTTCAGGGCTCTTAATTGCTGAATGGGGTTCAAAAAAAGCGGTAAAGCATGCTGAACATTTAATTCAGCTTTTATTGCGTCAAGAAACCATTAACGAAAAAATATTCTTATGTGCGGAAGGAACAGGGGCGCTTATAGCGCAGCAGTTATGTTGCTCAGATGACATTCATATACGAGCTGCAGCCTTTATTAATCCACTCTTGTCCTTAGAAGACTGTTTTCTTCATTACCAAGATGACGAGGTCACGTTAAAACGATTTAAAAAAGAAATGAGTAGACAATATGGGTTAAAGCATTGTGATAGAAAGATAGTAGCAAATTTGGATACAAAACTATTTACAGCCTACCATTTACCAGTCCAGTCGTTTTTACAGCATGTGAAAAGAGACAGCGCAGAAGAGTCAACGAAAGTGAATTTATCTGGAACTCGCACGTTGGCGAACGAGCTAAGTGGTTTTTATCAAACCTTTATCTCAGCAACGTAATGGTGCTCTGACGAAGGAAAGGAGTTAGTAAAATGAATCAACTAACGGTTATTGGTGGTTTGGGTTTTATTGGGAGTCATGTGTGCGCGAAATTTCTTGATGAAGGTTGGGAAGTGGTCGCTGTTGACCACATGGTAGAAAAGACACAGGAAAAACAAATGATTGAAATGAGTATGGGGAGGAATGCACACTTTACGTTTATCCATAAAAACGTAAACGAGTTTAGACCGTTAAGCGATAATGCTACTTATGTGTACGTCGCAGATAATGAAAAGAAAGAAGAAGTACTCGCATTTGCTTCTGGCTTACATCAGCATGATCGTCTGCTTTATCTATCAACAACAAGAAAAGGGGAAACGCGCACCACAATGGAAGAAGAGATAAAGGCATTGGCATCTTCCACACCATTCTCTCTTATTATTTTGCGTAGTCCACAAGCGTACGGATTACACAGCAATCTATCGTTTTCGTATATTGATGAACAAATAAATCAAGGCAATCGGGATTTGCTTTACATTAACGATTTAGTGGATTATGTGTATGCTGCTATTGAAAAAGAGAATGGGACGTATTCGGTAATTGGAAGTGACGAAGAAAATGAGGACTTTCTCCCTTTTTCGCCAAAATGGTCTCTTGATGAGGGGCGCAGAGCATACAAGGAGGCAGAAAAAAAGTGGATCCGACAAAATGACTTAAAATAACTGGTTTTCCAGCAGCTGTTCGTACTTGCGTTCGTAGGACAAAACCTTTACTCTTAAACTAGGTAAATAAGGACAATGGTTGGGAGGAGGCGGAACGTTTAATGGAGCAGTCATGGGAAGTGTTAGTAGACGCCTTGCTTGATGGAGATGAAGATCGTGCTTGGAATTGTGTCCGTCGCCTTTCTGATGCTGGGTATGATAGTATTTGGATATATGAAAAATTATTAACGAAAGCAATGGTTCATACTGGATGGCTATGGGAACAGAATCGAATTACAATTGCTGATGAGCACTTAGCTACGTCAACGTGCGATTTTGTATTGACACGCTATCACTATTATATACGAAAATGGCGAGCGCCTAAAAACGGTAAAAGCGTCATGTTTCTATGTTTAGATCAAGAGCAACATGATCTAGGCATCAAAATGTGCGCCTGTTTATTGGAAGAGCTTGGCTGGACGACACGTCTATTAGGAGCAAGTGTCCCCCTCGAGCAAGCGGAGATGATGGCGAAGAAATGGCAGCCCGATGCCATTGCCATTTCAGTGTCTATTCCCTATCACGCCCGTAGTTTGAATTTGTATGTTGATACGTTAGAAAAATTACCCCATAAACCAACGATTGTAATTGGTGGACGACTTGTCTCAATGTACGACTTAAGTCCGCTCTGTAATAATCAGACCGTATTAATTGGAAACTTAACAGAACTAGCTAAATGGCAGGAAAGACAATTAGGGGTGAGTGCGGATGTCCGCAATTAATCGTTTACCAGTTCCCTATTTTGAGTTAGACGAAACGTATCGAATTTTGAATCGATCCACTGTAGCTAAACAAGCGTTTAAACTAGCTGATTCGTTTATCGATCTTTTAGATATAGGAAGTGTGGATAAAGTAACCCGCTTTCTTTCTAAACAAGAAAACGGGAAGATCGAATTAAATATGGATACAATAGAAGCTCCTTATGTACTGCATACATTGTTTGCACATTGGGACGAAGAGCGTTTCCATATTATTTGTATTAAACAAGATGGAAACTTAACAGAGCTGATTGAAAAGGTTCAAAAGCAAAGCAGACGCTTGGCACAGACAGACTTTGAACTGCTTGAGAAAAAAGAAGAGCTTGAAGAATCTTTAAGTATGATTAAACAACTTTCAGCTCCGTTTATTGCCATATCAGCTGAGCTTGCATTTGTACCGTTTTTTGGTGACTTAGATGAACATTTAATTAAGCAAAATCAGGGAGTCATCTCAAAAAATGTGTATCAAGCCGATTATGACTATCTTTTCTTCGACTTTAGTGGTGTTGGTAACATCACTAACCTAGGGATGAGAGAGTTGCTACGTTTAGTCCAAGCTCTACAAATCATGGGAATTGAAACACGAGTTATCGGTTTAAGACCAGAACATGCACAGCTATTACACGGAAATGATATTCAGAAACGAACTCAATTTAACGGTAGTTTAGCTGAAATGATTCGTAAGCATATGTAAAAAAACCAGCCATTTGGCTGGTTTTTTTATTCAACGGTTTTCTTATAAAACGAGTTTTCATAAAACTGTAGGTTAGGGTATTTTTCCTGCGCTGTCCGCATTTGAAATTCATTTTCAAATAAAGCAACGATACGATCTTCACGATCTGTAACTAAATTTCGCTGTTTTTCTTTAAATACGCTCAACTCTTTTTCATCACCATCAATCCAACGTGCAAAAGAAAATGGCTGACGGCTCATTTGAATATCTACATGATACTCGCTTTTCAATCGATGTTCGAGCACTTCAAACTGAAGAACGCCAACAACGCCAACAATTTGTTGTTCAACGTATTTATTATACGTACGAAAGAGCTGGATAGCCCCTTCTTCTGTCAGCTGCTGTAGCCCTTTTTCATACGATTTATGCTTAAGCGCTTCTTTTACTGTGATAGCTGAAAAATGCTCAGGTGAAAAGTGTGGCATCTCGCTAAATTCAAATGAATCGCCTTCAACCAATGTGTCGCCAATCCGGAAATGCCCTGGGTCAAATAAGCCAATAATATCACCCGCATACGCCTCGTCTACAATGCTCCGACTTTGCGCCAAAAATTGTGTAGGCTGTGCAAGTTTCAATGGTTTATTCGTTCGGACATGCTTAACAGACATGCCTCGCTTAAATGTACCTGACGTTATCCGTAAAAACGCTACCCGATCACGGTGTTTGGCATTCATATTCGCTTGTACTTTAAATATAAAGCCAGAGAATTGTTCGCGTTCCATCGGGTCGATCGTTCCAATAGAACTATCGCGAGGGCTAGGCGCAGGTGATAAGCTTAAGAAGTGTTCAAGAAAAGTCTGTACTCCAAAACTAGAAATAGCGGATCCGAAGAAAATAGGTGTGAGCTCGCCATTGTTAATTCGCTCTAAATCGTACTCATCACCAGCTACGTCAAGAAGCTCTAACTCTTCACGAAATTGCTGTACAAGCCCTTCGTCTTTAACAACTTCGTCAATTTTCGGATCATCTGGACCAGTGACGCTAATAATATCAATATCCTTCGGGTTGTTTGGGTTGTAGAGTTCTAAACGTTTATTTACACGATCGTAAACGGCTTTGAATGACTGGCCCATCCCAATTGGCCATCCCATTGGAAAAGATCGAATTCCTAGCAGATTTTCAAGTTCTTCCATTAGTTCAAACGGGTCTCTACCTTGTCGATCCAATTTATTAATAAACGTAAAAATGGGGATACCGCGAAGCTTACACACTTTAAACAATTTCTTTGTTTGGGCTTCTACTCCTTTAGCGGCATCAATTAACATGGTTGCTGAATCAGCAGCAGTTAAAGTCCGATACGTATCTTCTGAAAAGTCTTCGTGTCCTGGTGTATCCAAAATATTGACATGGTAGCCGTTGTACAAAAATTCAAGTACAGAGCTTGTTACAGATATCCCACGTTGCTTTTCTATTTCCATCCAATCACTTGTTGCATGTTTCGCGTTCTTTCTTCCTTTTACAGTTCCAGCTTCACGAATCGCACCACCAAAAAGCAATAGTTTTTCCGTAAGCGTTGTTTTTCCTGCATCTGGGTGAGAAATAATCGCAAATGTGCGTCTTGAATTAATTTTATCTGTTAATGTTCCGTTCATGTTCATCCTCATTTCCAAACGTCGATTTACCTATTATAACAAGTTTTTCTTTCCGTTTCACTTTCCTTTTTTAGATTGGGGCAATTCACTTGCGAATCAAAATACAATCAGTTACGTTAAGAAAGATAAAAAGGAGGCTGTACAGATGACTGAACAAGAAAAAAACATGGCATTTATGCAGATTGCAATGAAATATGTGCCAGAGGCTAAAGAATTGTTAGAAGGAAAAGGGATTGAACTAGGATTTGACGATTTGCAGCCCATGTTAGCATTGTTTACCAAAGTGATGAATGAAGCGTATGAGTTAGGGCAGAAAGATAGCGAAGAAGCATGACACAGCCATTGCAGCGCTTTATGAAGCCGGTTCAGGAAGGGATTTCATACATAAAGAAAGGTGAGTATGATAAAGGACTAGAGACGATGGCGCCATTTATTGGCATGTTAGAGCAAGCGGATCACTTACCAATTCAAATCTTCTATTATTATGCAGTCGCTCAATTTAAAACAGGTCAAATCGAACCTTTTATGTCTTCGTATGAAAAAATAAAACAGCAAACGGCTGCAAATGAAGCGGAAGAGAAGATGAAAACAGATTTGGATAAATGGTTTGAGGCGCTGTTAAAAGGGCTAAATGACGTTTAAAAAAGGGTTCCATTCTAATTGAATAGAATTAGTACTAGACAGTTTCTTAAATTGTTTGCTAATATTAGTATCAGGTACTAATTTCTGTTCGATATGGAAGGGGAATATCCATGGCTAAAGCAGGCTTACTCGGTATGGGACGCTTTGTTCCTGAAAAAGTAGTTACAAATAAAGATTTTGAATCCTTTTTAGAAACGTCAGATGAATGGATTCGTACAAGAACCGGTATTGAAGAACGACGTTTTGCTGAAGACGTAGAAACGTCAGAAATGGCTTATCAATCAGCAAGAAAAGCCCTTGAATCGGCAGAAGTAAAGGCAGAAGAGATTGATTTAATTTTAGTTGCAACTGTTACACCTGACATGCCGTTTCCAAGTGTATCGTCGATTGTACAAAATCGCTTAGGGGCGACAAAAGCAGCAGCAATGGATATTAGTGCTGCTTGCGCTGGTTTTATATACGGAATTGCTACAGCACAACAGTTTATTGAAACAGGTGCTTATCAACATGTTCTTGTTATAGGCGTGGAGAAGTTAACAAAAGTAACTGATATGAACGATCGAAATACAGCCGTTCTATTTGGTGATGGAGCAGGTGCGTGTGTCGTAGGACCAGTCTCAGAAGATCGTGGTATCCTAGCATTTGACCTAGGTTCAGATGGATCTGGCGGCATGCATATTAATAAGAAAAATGAATTTATTGAAATGAATGGTCGCGAAGTATTTAAGTTTGCTGTTCGTCAAATGGGAGATTCATCCATTCGAGCACTAACGAAAGCTGGCTTAACAAAGGAAGATGTTGATTTCCTTGTTCCTCACCAAGCGAATATTCGAATTATGGAAGCATCTCGTGAACGATTAGAATTACCGAAAGAAAAAATGTCAGTCACCGTAAATAAATTTGGAAATACCTCATCCGCATCCATTCCAATGGCTATGGTAGAGGAACTTGAGGCTGGGAAAATTAAAGACGGTGATGTACTAGTGCTAGTAGGCTTTGGAGCAGGTCTTGTATGGGGTTCTGTTGCTTTGCGCTGGGGACGTTAATGAAAAGTTAGATTATTAAACGTAAATAAAGGAGCGAACTATAGTGGAGAAACGACGAGTAGTTGTTACAGGTATTGGTGCTGTTACACCATTGGGACTAAATGCAGCAAGCTCTTGGGAAGCCGCTATTGCTGGCAAGTCAGGGATTGGTTATTTAACAAGGATTGATGCGGAGTCTTATCCAATGAAAGTAGCTGCCGAAATTAATGACTTCGATCCAGCGGATTTTATTGATAAAAAAGAAGCAAGACGCATGGACCGCTTTACACAATTTGCCGTGGCCTCGGCAAAACAGGCACTTGCCGACTCGGGACTAGAAATAAACGATGATAATGCTGCACGTGTCGGTGTATGGATTGGTTCCGGTATAGGTGGAATGGAAACGTATGAAACACAGTTTCGGACATTACTTGAAAAAGGTCCAAGACGGGTAAGTCCATTTTTTGTGCCAATGATGATTCCTGACATGGCAAGTGGTCAAGTCTCCATTTTTACTGGGGCAAAAGGACCTAACTCTTGCTCTGTAACAGCATGTGCTTCTGGCGCAAACTCAATTGGTGATGCGTTTAAAACAATCCAGCGTGGCGATGCAGATGCTATGATTGCTGGTGGAAGTGAAGCACCTATTACAAACATGGCAGTAGCCGGATTCTCATCTGCAAAGGCCATTACAACGTCTGATAATCCGGAGAAAGCGTCACGACCGTTTGATGTAAATCGAAGTGGTTTTGTCATGGGTGAAGGTGCGGGAATTCTTATTTTAGAAAGCTTAGAGTCTGCGAAAGCCCGTGGAGCGAAAATCTATGCTGAGATCGTTGGTTACGGCTCTACTGGTGATGCACATCATATGACGGCGCCAGCACCAGATGGTGAGGGTGGAGCTCGTGCAATGGCAGCTGCAATTGCAGATGCTGGTTTAAAGAATGAGCAAATTAGCTACATTAATGCACATGGAACAAGTACGGATTTAAACGATCCTTATGAAACAAACGCGATTAAAACGGTGTTAGGTGACTATGCGTATAAAGTAGCTGTTAGCTCGACAAAATCGATGACAGGTCACTTGCTTGGTGCTGCAGGTGCAGTAGAAGCAATCTTTTCTGTTAAAGCAATAGAAGAAGGGATTGTCCCACCGACAATTAACTTAGAGGAACCAGACCCAGCGTGTGATTTAGATTATGTACCAAATGAAGCACGCAAAATGAATGTAGAAGCTGTATTAAGCAACTCATTAGGGTTTGGAGGGCATAACACATCCCTCGTCTTTAAACGCTTTGAAGAGTAGTAATAAAAACAAGCATGAGAATTAGCTCTCATGCTTGTTTTTTTTGCTTACCCATGCTAGCGCATCTGCTTTCGTTTTTATTTCTCCAGTTAACTGTCGTTTTTCAATGTCTAAAAGCCATGTTGAGAAGAGTGGACTCGGCTTAAACCCTAGTGCAATTAAATCTCTTCCAGTAACGAGAGGTGTTAGCATCTCTCGTGCATTCCGATACTGTGACAGCATCGCATTCTCTTTATTTGGTAGGGTAATAAAAAAGAAAATGGCGGCGTCCTTTACTGAAAAAAGTGAGCCATGTAAGTTGTCGAGAGAGGTTTCGTCTTGATAGTCTTCAATAAGTTGGATATCGGTTAAAAGCTTTTTAGTTAACTTGGTTAATGCGAATGCGTGCAGGGACTCTAACGAATGTTGCTCGTAAGCAATGGCGGCAATAGCCAAAAAAATGGATTCGTTAACACCTTCACGAAACAAGTGTTGAATGTGTTTATACGCATTTTCACTCATGTTTGCACCAAAGAAGATTTTCCAAACGTGATATTCATTAAGTGCTTTAAACAACCAAGGAAGCTGATCTTCTCTATGACTGAGCTCCAACTCATGATAAAGACGTTGCTTGCTAATAGTCTGGATAGCATGTCCCATTATCTTTGCCTGTTTTTTTGTTTCGTCGCCTAATTGGAAGCCTAGTCTTTTTGCAAAGCGAAGTGCTCGAAACAAGCGTGTCGGGTCTTCAATAAAACTTAATGGATGCAAAACGGAAACGGTTTTTGCTTGAATCTGTTGACGACCTTGAAACGGATCCAATATTTCACCAAAGCAGGACGCGTTAAGCGAAACGGCAATCGCATTTATTGCAAAGTCACGGCGAGCTAAATCATCCTTTATGCTAGCTGGTTGAACGTCTGGCAGAGCACCGGGTGTGCGATAGTGTTCCCTTCTTGCTGTTACAAGATCAATGGGAACGCTATGAATGATCCACGTGGCAGTCAAGAAATGATCGTGTTGTTGTACCTCTCCTCCAAATTGATTGGCGAGGGTACGTGCAAACGAAATCGCATCTCCTTCTACAACCAAATCAATATCCTTTGAAAGACGGTTTAAAATAAAATCACGCACAATACCGCCAACGATGTATACTTGCACATCTTGTGCATCAGCAAGCTCTCCAATTTTCCGCAAAAAGGTAAAGCGTTTCTCCCCGAAGTAGCGAGTGAGTTCGCTATCGCTGTAATGAGGCGGATGTTCAAATGGACTCGTAATGATCGAACTGCGAGTAATGATTCCTTCTAATGTTCCATCGCTCTGGCAAATGGGGATGCGACCAATTTCGTTTTCCATCATTACTTTTTTTCCTTGTTCAATTGAATCGGTTGCCTTTAATGTAAGAACTTTTTTAGACATGATTGATGCTACTAATTCAGTCCCTTGGTTTAAACCAATCGCCTTTTTAAGCTTTGCTGCTGTTAGCATTCCTATAACCTGCTTCCTATCATTCACAACAGGAAATCCCTTATACGGTAAGTGGTTACTTTCATGAAATACTTCCGCTACAGTAGAGGAAGCAAAAAAAGTTTGAACTGGCCAGTGCATAATAGAACGGATAGGGGTTTTAACTTGGATGCACGCTGTGAGCAAATGGCGTACGGTTGCATAGGCTTTAGCGAGTGGCTCGTTTCGACAAATGGCAGAAGCTGCATAATCATGCCCATTTCCACCTAACTGTTGCGCAAGAATTTGAATGGGAATGTCTGCACTCGTAGCGCGTGCAATCATATACGTGTGATGGTGCAGTTGGCAAAGAACAATGGTTGCATCTGGTGCATACAGGCTGTGAATTTCTTCTACTACCGTTGCGATATCGGCGATATACTGATCGGCTATACAAGTTGAAAAAACAATTCGTTTTTCTGCAATCGTCTGAATATCGACCGCATTAAAAAGTGTCTTGAACAAAGGGTGTTCGCCGGCATGTGCTTGTAAAAACTCCCGTATAACCGTTAAATCCATACCATTTTCATGTAAAAAGACCGCCGCTTTCATGTCGGCAATCGTAACAGTATCATTTGTAAGTCGATTTGTATCGCTATATAAGCCTAAGCCGAATAACGTAGCTTCTATAGGGGATACGGCGATTCCTTGATGAATAATTGGTTGGAGTAATAATGTAATATTTGCACCAGTAGCTTCTGATTGGTGGTGGTCAATATAAGAACGCTCGATTTCATTATTAACTAAAAAAGAGGCAACGCCCGCTCGCTCATCTGTGGAGCAATCGACATACGTAATAGCACTGACGTTACTCCAATCAATCTGTTTATACGTGTACCAATCAAAGGAATCGCTGTAAAAATGTAAAAATTGTTTTACTCGCTCTCCTAGACTAGGTGGGAGCGCTAAAACGGCTTTAGGATCGAATTTATGCGCAGCTACTAACGAGGCGAGCCCGTCAAAATCAAGATTAGTATGGCTAACAATGAGCCTCATGTCACCACTCCTTTCATGCCCTAGGCGATTCACTTATCATATTAGTATAACAAAAAAACAGCGGTTTTAGCCGCTGTTCTTATCGGTAGGAGTCGATAACAAAGCCATCCTGAACAAAGGGTGTCAGCTTCGATGTTTCGTTAAACCCGTGAATGTGAGTTGCGAGAACTTTGATGTCATGCTGTTGATCATTGTGAAACGGGCTTGTCGATAATGAGTGAATGAACGGTTTGATTTTATGATAAAGAGTGTTAAAAATGTAGTGATTTTGCAAAAGATGAAGGGATTCATTCGGCAACGAATAGGCTCGTTTCGAAGGATTTTGCGCTTCTTTCTTATAAAAAGCGAAGCCATAACTGTAAATGTCGTTTTCAGAAACGGATCTTGCTGTTCGTAACGTAGGACTTGTTTTTGAGATACGCTTAATGGTTTCAACCCCTTGTGGTTCAAAACGGCTACTAAGAGCACCAGCCACCATTCGATCATAACGTGTAATCGTCTTCAATGTAATCACCTCTTTCGTTTATCCATACCCATATCTATGAAAAAAACACATTGCTTTTGCAGACAATGTGTTTTTTCACTATTTATTTTGCAAAGACGTGGTTACCAATAACAATTGTTTGCTCTCTTGTAGCCACCCAACCACTTGTTGCGGTAGCAGGATTATAAAAATACAGGGACTGTTGACCTAACCCTCGATAAGCAATGGCTTCATTGACAGCTCGACGTGATTCTTCATCGGCATCGTTATGAATGGCACCATCTAATACAGGAGAAAAAGCATAGTGACCTGATGGTGTTACTTGATGAATCACATCATACATTGTATCAGGATAATCTTGGTGGTCGAGTCGATTGAGTAAAACAGTAGCTACCGCGACTTTTCCTTCATAGGATTCTCCTTTTGCTTCAGCATAAACGAGTTTCGCCATCCATTCACGATCGGAAGCTGTGATGGCTGTCGGAATGGTTAAGGTAGTTCCAGCTTCAAGCTGATTCGTTTGTAACTGATTAATTCGTTGGATAGAAGCTTGTGATACGCCATAACGTTCGCTAATTGTATACAGTGATTCTCCAGCTTGTACCGGATGCTTAATCGTTTTACCATCTATTGAAGCAGATGAAAACAAACTGATACCAAAAAAAGCAACGAATGAAAGAGTTATTTTTTTAAACATAACATGATTCACTCCTAGAATGTTTAGTAAAAAACGCACGATCTAACTTTAACAAAAAAAGAAGCCGTTGCACCTAGGAATGTTTTCCAATTAGTGAAGAGTATGATCGCAGTGGGTCTGTACCAAATATGACAAGTATGTAACAGATAAAACAAAGATTACAGCTTCATAACATTATCGACGCAATTTCCAGTTAAAAAAAGAAAAGTTGACAGCAAAAAAGACCTGTATTATCGAGCCAAAACCACTATTACAATTCATTTCAACATGGATACACATGAACATTTTTCCATCGTCTCAAAAAAAAAGCTATGCTAGGATTGCCATGTGCTCAAGTAATTGGGCAACGCAACTTGATCTATTTTAGGAGGATACTGGAATGAAGAAACTTGCGATTGCAACATTCGTAGCAACACTAGCTCTAGGATTGAACCACGTTGATCGTGCAGAGGCGTCAACAGGTCATCAATATAACACTGCACCAATACAATGGAGTGGCGATTGTTTTTCCTCAGCTCCATCATATGGTGATATAAATTGGTCTACTGGCGATTGGCAACAGCCTGAGGTAGAAGAAGAGGCACCAGAGTCAGAAACTGAAGTAGTAGAAGAAGAGTCAGATGCTAGTGAAGAGGTTGCTGAAGCAAGCGACGTTAGCGAAGAAGAGCAGCAAATGGTTGATCTTGTTAACTCAGCACGCGCTGAAAGCGGCTTAGCTCCGCTTGAAATTGATCAAGAGTTAACAGAAGTAGCTCGTGTGAAAGCTCAAGATATGATTGACAACAACTATTTTGCTCATGAATCTCCTACTTATGGTTCTCCTTTTCAAATGATGGACCACTTTGGTATTACATACCAGACAGCTGGTGAAAATTTGGCAGGAAATCAAACGGTTGAGCAAGCTCATACTGCTTTAATGAACTCTCAAGGTCATAGAGAAAATATTTTAAGTAGTAACTATTCAGAAGTAGGAATCGGCATTGTTGATGGCGGTCCTTATGGAAAAATGTTCGTTCAATTGTTTAAAGGGTAATGACAAAAACACCTTATTCCGTTTTAACGGAACAAGGTGTTTTTTATTTTCGAAGTTGAATGTGTTCAACCTGATGTTGCTTTCCTTTTGTTAAGATTAAGTCTGCGCGCAATCGTGTCGGCTTAATATTCTTCTCAAGATTTACACCGTTAATTGAGTGCCAAATCGATTTAGCCATTTCCGTTGCCTCTGCATCATTTAAGTTTTTGTAGCGATGAAAGTAAGAGCTTGGATCTTGAAAGGCAGTATTTCTTAGTAAGTGAAATCGTTCCACATACCAGGAAATAATGTCTTCCTCATCAGCATCAACATAAATACTGTAATCAAAAAAGTCAGATACGAATAGAGGCGGCATCCGTTTTCCTTTGCGGTTTACTTGCAAAACGTTAATCCCTTCAACAATGACAACATCAGGTTGAACGATTTTCTGTGTTTGAGCTGCTTCAATATTATATGTTAGGTGGGAATAGACAGGCGCTTCAACTTCATTTACCCCAGATTTAAGTTCAGTTAGGAATGAGATCAGTCGACGAATATCATAACTTTCCGGAAACCCTTTTCGTTTCATTAAACCTCTTTCTTCTAGAACCTCATTTGGATATAAAAAGCCATCGGTTGTCACAAGCGAGACAGTTGGTTGATTCGGCCACCTTTTTGCAAGTGCTTGAATTAAACGAGCCGTGGTGCTCTTTCCAACAGAGACGCTTCCAGCGATGCCGATAATAAAGGGAACCCGTTTTCGGCTCCTTTGTAAAAATTCATTCATATCTTGATGTAGTTTTACATTATGATACATTCGTTTGTAAAGTAATTCAGATAATGGCATATACACATCGTTTACTTCAGAAGCGGAAATCGTCTCATAAATTCCTTCTATCTCTTTTCGCTCTTGTTCCGTTAAATTTGAACGCAATCCTTTATTCAATGTGGCCCACTCTTTTCGAGTTAGCCGTGTAAAAGCATCTAGTGTTTTTGTCAGCTCATCCGTTGTCATATGGATCTCCTTTACGGCCAATTCTTAACATGTGTATCAGAAGCGTAGCATGGTCAGATCGGATAATCAAGATCGGAGTCTTTCTTGCATAGTGTAAATGAAAGCGTATGTTTTATACAGAAGTTTGTCCATTGGAGACGTAAGAAAGCATAAGGAGGAGAAGATGGCTGTTATTCGCACAAATAAATGGGGTGAAATGTTTTTAAAGCATGTTCGTGCTCAGAAGGACAGTGAATTAACGTATCAACGTTTATTTGCTCAACCGTTGCAGCCGCTTTTTCAGTTTGGAACGGATACGGAGCTGGCCATGTATTTGGAGAAAGTAGGTTTATTTACAATAAAAGATACAGATGCACTTTCTCTGTTTATTACTAAAAACTATTGGTCCGTTTTGCAAGAAAAGTTTTTACAGCTAAAAGAGGCCTGGAATGGGCCAAATGTACCTGTATATCTTTTACTTGCCAACGAGCAATTAAAGAAAAGACAGACCGATGTGAAAGGTATGATGGGTCTCAGTTTTCAAAATGGCATTGTTTTAATTGTTCCGGAAACCATTGAAGCAAACGATCTTTTTGCCCTTTTAATTCATGAATATCACCATGTTTGCAGGTTGTCTCATACAAAAGAGAATGAAGAAACCATTACGTTATTGGAATCGATGGTAATGGAGGGATTGGCAGAGCTAGCTGTGAAGGAATGGTTAGGAGAAGCGTATTTAGCACCGTGGACTTCTTTATATGACAAGACATGGAACGATAAATGGGCGGTCATCTTTATTCATAAAAAGCTCCAATTAAAGGGCAGGAGAAGGTATAAGGATCATTTATATGGAAATGCCAAAAAGCACATACCCCCTATGCTTGGCTACTACTTTGGCTATCAATTATGTCAACAGGCTGCCTCTCATTTAAAAGAAGAAACGATTGGGCTTCTTACAACACCTGCAGAAAAAATCTATCGCTATGGATCTATAGAAAATGGGTTTAAGAACGATAAGCCATGACCATACTGTGATCAAGAACAAACTAGCGAGGAGGAAAAAGTATGGTGATGATGCGTGATGTTTGGGTTAACTGGTTTGAAGGTGAAGAAAACGGCTATAATGTGTGCGAGTTCCATGAGTGGCGAAGTGTAGATCGTGTTGAAGTGTTGGATCAAGTAAAACTAATCCGTGGAAGCAGCGATCTTTTTTCCTATATTGAAAATCAGTTGCTGGATTTACCACAGAACCTGTTAGATGCTGTGCACCAAAAGAGCTATTTAAGAAAGAACATGTCTCGTATTCAGTTAGACTACTGTTTTATCATAACAGATGGCACAAGAATTTTAGCGGTTGATACGATGGGATATAAAACACCGATACGAAAGAGCCGGTTAACGCCAAGGCAGGAACAGCTCGTCTACGATGCACTGAACGATCAAGAAGTTCAATATTTTGAATTATTGGCTCCTTTGCCTGACAAAGACTATCACTTATTGTCATTGAGCCCAAATGATTTACAAGGCTTAACAAGAAGTGAGCGTCAATTAAAACAATTATTGTTTATGGTATTGGATCAACTCTATACTACTGCTTCTGATGCTGAGCTGATTTATTGGTGTACGGAATGGGATCCAAATGCCTATGAACAATTGAAAAATAAGGCACGGGAAGATGTTTGGGCCTACTTATTAGATGGTGTAGGCGCAGGTTGGTCTACTGAACACTATCAGTTGTGCAAGGGGATGGTTAAGGGCCATACGTTTTTTGAAAAACTGTGGGAGCTTGAGCACCCTGAACGAGTAAAGTAAATCTTTTCTAAAGCGTTTTATTTACATCAAATCGGCTTTCTCTTATAATAATAATAAGTAAGAAGGAGGGGAAGTCGGTTGGATACAAACGATATGGCCTATTTAGTCATGCAAATCTTTTCAGTTGTTTTATTAGTCGGTACACTCGGATTGTCATTTTTCGTTGGAAAAGTATTGAAAAAGCAAAACGGCTATTAAACAAAAAAGAAGGGTTCCATAGTCGGAAGCCTTTTTTTCATCATGTTAAAAATGGATAGATAAAAGGATGTGGTGACTTGAAAAATACGCTTTTAGAAGCTATGGATGTCTTTAAAGATGTATTTTTTTATGGCCATCAAATAATTGAAGAAGAACTTTCGCATGAATTTAGGGAGCTTTCTCCTGAACAGCTTGCTGTACTAATTATAATTGATTTAACAGGACCATTAACATCAAAAGAGATTGCAGAATACCAACGGACACATAAAAGCGCAGTATCCAATCGATTGAAAAAATTACAACAAAAAAAGTTAATTCAATTTAAAGAGAGTGACAAAGATAGTCGCTTAAAATATGTTCATTTCTCAGAAGAGGGAAAAGCGAAAATGAAGGCGTACCAAGAAGAGGTACATACTTACTTTACCGCTTTGTTTTCAGATTTTGAGGCACAAGAAGTGGCTCAGTTTTATCAATTAATGAATAAAATTAGGGACAGATTGCGCCAATATAGCTCAGTGAAAATTAGCGAACACAAGCAATCGCTTGATAAATAGATCGATCGACACAGAACGCTTTCAATTAGAGAAGGCGTTTTATTTGTGTTCCAACTATAAAAAACCCCCCACATGATTCATGAGGGGGCAATGACTTATCTTCTTTTTCGTCCAAGGCCCATTGCGTTTTCCGCTTTTTTCAAGGTCTTGTTAGCTAGCTTGGCGGCTTTATCGGCGCCGGCATCAAGAATATCATCCAATTCACTAGAGTTGATTAACTCGTAATAGCGTTTTTGCACGGGTTCTAGCGTGTGAATAACGGCTTCAGCAAGATCCGATTTAAACGGACCGTAGCCGGAGTCACGATAACGCTCTTCAAGTGATGCAATACTTTCGTCTGTACATAATGAAAAGATTGAGAGCAGGTTTGAAACAGCAGGTTTATTTTCTGGATCGAAGCGAATCGTTCCATCTGAATCGGTAACAGCACTCTTTATTTTCTTTTCAATGGTTTTAGGTTCGTCTAGTAAAGAAATATAGCTTTTTGGTTGAGGGTTCGATTTACTCATCTTCTTAGTCGGGTCATTCAATGACATAATACGGGCACCGACTTTAGGAATTTGAACTTCTGGAATTGTAAATACATCGCCATATTTGTTATTAAAGCGTTCTGCTAAGTTGCGAGCAAGCTCTAGATGTTGCTTTTGATCTTCTCCAACAGGAACAATTGTCGTTTGATAAAGCAAAATGTCTGCAGCCATTAAAGGTGGATATGTAAGTAGTGCAGACGAAACCCCCTCTTTTCCTGCTGATTTGTCTTTAAACTGGGTCATTCGTTCAAGTTCACCAATGTAGGATAAACATTGCATCATCCAGCCAAGCTGAGCATGGGCAGGTACTTCTGATTGGATGAATAACGTCGCTTTCGTGGGATCAATCCCTGATGCGAGATAAAGGGCCGCAAGACTTCGTATTTGCTGTCTTAACTTTAACCGCTCTTGTGGGACTGTAATGGCATGTTGGTCTACGATACAAAAATAACTATCATAATCATGTTGCATAGAAGAAAAGTGCTTTAATGCACCTAAATAATTTCCGAGGGTTAAGATACCGCTCGGCTGAATTCCTGAAAATACTGTTTGCATAACGTTCACTCCTGTTCGTCTACTCCTAAATTATCCTAATTCAGTTTATCTATAATTGCAAATGGACCTATTCTGTTTATCTCAGGTTTGTGAAGGATGTCCATTAACGATGCTGACTCTTTTTCTTTCGCAAAATAAAAAGACCGATGTTTAATGCAAGTAAAAGCGAAAACCAAAGTAAAGAAAAAGGTATATCTTGAAAAAAGAAAACAAATAGTAAGAAAGCAAGAACAGCGACGAACTGATACACATGTAATAGGGTCATAAAAAAGCTCCTTAAGGAAAGAGGGATAAAATGAAGCAAGGAAAATGGCTCGGCGTACTTTGGCTAATAGGGCTCCTACTCGTGACATCTACAGCTGAAGCTCGGGAAGAAGGGCCTCACATGAACCAAGTATTGGCACCCTTTAGTGGCTCAACACTAAATGGAAAAACAATCCATTATGAGATTGGTGCATATGATAAAACGGTAATTCATTTTTTTGCGACTTGGTGCTATCCCTGTCAAGAAGAAATGCCTGCTATTGTTAGCTTAAGTGAACAATTAAACCAGCAACCAAAGAGTCAATTTATCCCCATAAATTTAACTAGCTCAGAAAATAGCGTAAAAGCGTTAACCCCATTTTTACAACAATATGAGGCAACATTTGATCCACTCTTAGATAATGACGGATCTTTGCAAAAGGGGTTTCAAATTTTTGGCATACCCACAACGATTGTGATTAATGCCGATGGAACGATTATTCAACGGATAAACGGTCCTATTAATAAAGAAGAGTTTTTATCCATTAGCGAACAATCGTAAAGCTTACTCATTCAAAAGCGCATCAATTTGTACATCAAGGTCTTGAAGAAGGCTACGGGCGCGTTCCATTGTAATTGAACGATAATGGTGATCGCCTCCTGGTTCTTCATCGAGCGTATCCGCTTGAGCAACAATTTGTTGAAGCGGTGTTAAAGATAACTGACTTGGAGGTAAATGTGAATCGGTGTGAAGAAGAATAGCAATGGCAATTTCTTTTGCTTTTTTTGGATGTTCACCAAGTCGAATTAATAGTTTATGGGCACGTTCAGCACCTTTTATGGGATGAATGTCATACGCTTTATAAAGTGAATAGTCCCATTTTCCATTTTTATACCATGTGTAATGACCGATATCATGCAAGAATGCCGCCTTAGTAGCTAAATCAACGTCAACTTTATGATTAATGGCTAAGGCGTACGCGTGATAAGCCACACGAATTGCATGAGCCATACCTGAACGATTAATGTATTTTTGTGTAATATGATGGTCAAAGACTTGAGTTAATGTAACATCTCTCATCTTTTCACTCCTTCCAAGCAATATGCAGTTTTAATTACCTATGCTATAATGGTTTAAAGCGTTTGTAAAGGAGAGGTTTAGTTGGCGGAGACGCATATTTTTACAAAACGAGAAGAAATTGCAAATGCCATTACACATGGTGTTGGTACACTGCTGAGTATCGCTGCCCTAACGTTGCTCATTGTCTATTCGAGCTTGTATGGTACTGCTTGGCATGTTGTGACATTTACCATTTATGGGGCAAGTATGTTGCTCCTATATATTTCCTCAACAATGGTTCATAGCTTTCCACCTGGTAAAGCAAAAGATGTGTTTGAAATAATGGATCATGCAGCCATTTACGTGTTTATTGCAGGGACGTATACGCCTATTGCACTTATTCTAGTAGGTGGCGGCTTAGGATGGACCTTATTTGGAATTGCTTGGGGATTTGCCCTTGGTGGCGTGATCTTTAAGATCTTTTTCGTGAAAAAATTCTTGTTCATATCAACAATGATTTACTTATTAATGGGATGGCTTGCATTGCTTGCAATAGGGCCGATTTTTCATTCACTTTCAACTACGGGTATTTGGTATTTACTCATTGGTGGTATCTTTTACTCAGTTGGTACGATTTTTTATATGTGGAGAGGATTTCCCTATCATCATGCGGTATGGCATTTGTTTGTTATAGCCGGCTCGGTTTTCCATTTCTTTTTAATCCTCCATCATGTGTTACCAGTAGGTTTGTAATGAAGTAATAAAAAACGAAGCGCCATTGACGTATGTGCCATGTCAAATGCGCTTTTTTCTTTTGGGCAAAAGGGCAAGTGGCTGCGACGAATAAAAAGAATTTATTCAAATCGAGAAAAATTGCAAGAAGGTTTACCAATTTCCAATTAGTTGAAAAAAGCGTGTTGGGAAAAAAGGAAGGTTCTTGAAAAAAATTAGATTTTTTTCTGCCTTTTTGATGGCATAAATGAACCAAGGACGTTATACTTTATGTCGAGGAGGCTCGTAATTTGTATATTACGTTAGAGCAGTTATCCACATATTTAGGACTTACTGAATCGTACATAAAAGAACAGCTTCTTTTAGGAAACATTAAAGGTGTTTACGACGGGAATCGATGGCTTTTTAACAAAGAACAATTTGTTCAGCATAAAGATCGGCTAGAACAAAAACGAAAACAGCTTTTAAAAGAGCAGCTAGAGTTAGAAGAAGATTGGGATGCTAAAGATGAAGATTAGCGATTAAAAATAAGGAGTGTAGGTATGAATAACTTTTTAAAACGAACATGTTATACCATCGGTGCAGGGGCACTAGGATCTGCGTTGTTATTAATGGCAACATCAGAAGCAAAGGCAGATTCTGGTATGGCATTGATGCATTCACAAAAAGTAACAAGCGACAGCAAAGCATTTGAAATCCCTTCGTCATCTGCTCGATTTGTCTATCAATCTGGCTATCAATTTGACTATCCTGAGGACGGTGTAAGAGGGATCTTTTTAACAGCTCACTCTGCAGGCGGCTCCAGGTTAAATACACTTGTTGACTTTGTAAATGAGACAGACATTAATTCAATGGTCATCGATATTAAGGATGATACTGGAAACATTACGTACATGCCTGAAGAGGATTCACCATTTTATGATATTGCCAAAAACTATATTGATGATCCAGCGGCAATGATGTCAGTATTAGAAGAGAATGATATTTATCCTATTGCGCGTATTGTTGTGTTTAAAGACTCGGTACTTGCTGACTTAAGGCCTGAGCTTTCTTTTAGAGAAAGCAATGGTCAATTATGGAAAAACCGAAATAATGATGCGTTTGTAAATCCATTCTTAGAAGAAGTGTGGGATTACAATGTAGAAGTCGCAAAAGAAGCTGCGAAAATGGGCTTTAAAGACATTCAGTTTGATTATGTTCGCTTCCCAGAAGGTTTCTTAAGTCGTTCAGACAGCTTAGAGTATGGTTTAGGAAACTATGATGACGGTAATGGGGCTACCGTTGAAAGCCGAATTGATGCAGTTGCAGATTTTGTTGGCTATGCACGAGAAGAATTACAGCCATTTGGTGTAGATGTATCTGTTGATATCTTCGGTGCTGCAGCTCGTGGCTTTGAAGAAAATGTTGGACAAGATTTCGTGAAAATCTCTAGAAATGTTGACGTTATTTCGTCAATGCCGTACCCGAGTCACTGGGGACCATTTTCCATTGGAGATATTGATAAGCCTGATTTGTATCCATATGAAGTTATGGACGAGTATTCTCAGTTAGAAAACGATGTGTTAGCTGAATTAGGTGATGAAAAACCTGTTCAAAGACCTTGGTTGCAAGATTTTACAGCCAGTTATTTAGGGTCTGGGAACTATATAAACTATGGTGTAAATGAAGTTGAAGCACAAATTAAAGCACTTCATGACAATGATATTCATGAATTTTTACTTTGGAATGCAAGTAACACGTATACAGAAGGCGTTAATTACGTGAATCCTTAAACTAAACAAAGAGGTTGTTTAACTGGGTGTAAACCTAGTTGAGCAACTTTTTTTTAGGAACCGCTTATTCATAAGATGGGCTCGTCAGGAAATACTACTAGAGAGTAGGTTTGTAAATGATGAAATGACGGTATAGTAAATAAAAAGGAGGAAATGTGTAATGAAAACTTGGTATGATAAACTTGCAGAGTATTTCCCTATTGAGGAAATGAAATCGGAAGAGCATATGAAGCTTTTGTTAAAGGAAAAAAGCGATATTTATCACAAAGACGAGAGTGATCAACATGTACTAATGTATGTGGAAACAGACGAGTTTGTATTTGTTGATTATCTGTTTGTATCAAGCAATGCGAGAGGGGAAGGTTTAGGGAAAAAATTGTTGGACCAATTGAAAAATAAGAAGAAGCCGATTATACTAGAAGTAGAGCCCGTTGATTACGAAGACACAGATACAAAAAAAAGACAGCGGTTCTATAAGCGAGAAGGCTTTACTCATGCTAAATCAATCGGCTATCGTCGGCGTTCTCTAGCGACGAATGAAGTCAATGAATTAGAGATTCTTTTTTGGTCACCAGAGAACGATGATGAGAATACAATTTATGAACAAATGAAGCACACGTACGAAACGATTCATACGTATAAAGATAAACATTTATATGGAGAATCCTATGAGCCAGTAAATAAAGTATTAACGTATGAGGAAGAAAGCAAACCTGTGAAACCTTCTTGAAAAGGTGGTGTTTGTGTGCAAAAGAAAAAGAAGCAAAAAAATAATAAGAAACGTCGGATTTGGGAAGATTTATTGCGGAAGCGTTTTGGCAAGTTTCGGAAACGTCGTCTACATGACCATCCGTATCCTCAATCAAAAAAATGTAGTGCTTAACGATAGATAGGCAAGCAACGCTCTCTAGAATGACATCTGTCATAATTGGAGAGCGTTGTTCTGTATCTGTCTTTTTTAGGTTAGAACGTAATGTATGTGAAAAATCCCTTTGTAATCATTAAATGCAACAAATGAGGAAAAGAAAACAGGTTTAAATAAAAACAATTCGGGGTAACTATACAAATAGTTGTAGTCTTTCACATACTTTTTGTTTAATCTTTGTATAAGTTTTACGGTTCAACACTATACAACTATTAGACAAAATTGTATAATAAGAATGTGATTAAGTGAACGAATGCAAATAGAAGTCCATTTGATAATGATGTAAAGGAGAGATTCAATAAGATGGTCACACTACTAACATCCCCTAGTTGTACATCTTGTAGAAAAGCAAAAGCATGGTTAGAAGAGCATGATATTCCATTTGAAGAGCGGAATATTTTTGCAGCACCACTCTCTGTAGAAGAAGTAAAACATGTCGTTCGTATGACGGAAGATGGTACAGATGAGATCATTTC
Source organism: Shouchella hunanensis (assembly GCF_028735875.1). Taxonomy (GTDB): domain Bacteria; phylum Bacillota; class Bacilli; order Bacillales; family Bacillaceae_D; genus Shouchella; species Shouchella hunanensis. The sequence continues at coordinate 108,297 of NZ_CP117834.1, read as the reverse complement.
AACTCGCTCTAAAGTATTCCAAGAGCTTGATGTTGAATTGGAATCTTTGCCGCTACAAAAATTATTTACCATTATTAGTGATAATCCAGGATTATTACGTAGACCGATTATATTTGACGAAAAGCGCCTTCAAGTAGGTTACAATGATGCGGAAATTCGTCGCTTCTTGCCACGAAAAGTTCGTACGTTCCAACTTCAAGAAGCACAACGTCTTGTGAATTAATGACCTTCTGTTGGATACAGAAGGTTTTTTCTTGACTTTTTTCTTTCAATAAGAGAAAATTATTAATCAATAATCTCGCCGAAAGCATGCAGATTCATTTCATTTTTTTCTGATCTATCATACAATAGAAATAGAGGATCTGCTCACTTCTTGAGTGTGACAACCATAATCCGTTAGGAGGGGGAGCGAGAATGGAGATTGAACGCGTAAACGATACAACAATTCGATTTTTTATTACCTATAAAGATATTGAGGAACGTGGTTTCGAGCGTGAAGAGATCTGGTATAATCGTGAACGAGGAGAAGAACTCTTTTATGACATGATGAATGAAGCAAGTGATCGTGATGATTTTGAGCTTGATGGGCCTCTATGGATTCAAGTCCATGCACACGATAAAGGCTTAGAAATTCTCGTGACACGTGGCCAAATCTCTGATGGAAATATGAAGCTTGAGATTCCTGTTAAAGAAGAAGATGTTGAGGAAGAAAACACGGAGCTAGACGAATTAAATAAGCAAGTGGACTCACAGTACGACCAACTTGAGATTATTATTGGTTTCAGAGAATTCGAAGATGTTATTTCTCTGAGTCAATCCGTTCAGCCTGAGTTTTTGACAAATAGCTTGTATCATTACGAAGGTCGTTACTATTTGCATATCCACTTTAATAACGATCATTATACAGAAGATGAACAAGATAACTTATTAAGTCGTATGTTAGAGTTTGGATATGAATCAGAATTGACGATCCATAGGCTAAAAGAGTATGGAAAAGAAATTGCTGTTACAAATGCATTAAGTGTTATTAAGCAAGCGTTTTAATAAGGAGCGTCCGTTGACGTTCCTTTTTTTCGTGATGGAAGAAGGATTAATGAGACGATAGCGAGAATGTGTCTTATTAAGAAAGAAAGGAGAGATGGTTTGTACACTGCGAAAAATCAAAACGACGCGCAAGTCCACATTCACAATTCGCAATCAAAACAATACTGGTTAAAAAAAAGACGAGAAGAGACGTTCTTTTGTCAAAGTTGTAAGCAAGAAGTTGTCGTACGACTAGGAAAGAAACGTCGTTGGCACTTTGCTCATCGCAAATTAACTGCGTGCAAAGGGAGCTCAACGAACGAATCGCTACTTCACCAACAAGGAAAGGAACTACTCCACGCTTTCTTCTTACACACCTTCCCAAAAACGTCACTGGAACATTACTTACCCCAAACAAAACAACGACCAGATATTCACATCCAAGCTGGCAATACAAGTATTGCGATTGAATATCAGTGTTCTGCTATAAGTGCTGAAGATATGATTTCGCGTAACGATGCCTACCGTTCATTAAATATTGTGCCTGTATGGGTACTCGGTGCACAGCGATTAAAGCGAAAACGAGCTGCTCAATTTCTTCTTCATGAATTTGAATTTTACGCCATCTATCTATACAACCACCGTCGATACCTCTATTATTTTGACCCCCTATGTAACTTGTTTTGCTTTTTATCAAATTTGTTTAGTCTTCATGGCAACGTCGTGCTTGCTAGTTGTGATTATATCAAATTGAATCAATTAACGCCGCAGCGCTTATTCTCACCTCCTTGGCGATCCGCGATCTCTTTAAACGATGAATATGTACGATACCGTAAAAAAGCAGCTACACAAATGATGCTTCAATATCCCTTCCTCCTTCCTTATTACCAACAAATGCGTTTAGATCGAATACCTCCGTTGATTGGATGGTCATTACCCGTGCAATTATATGTGACAGCTCCCCCTCATGTATGGCAAACCTTTTTCGTTTTTGATATTTTAGAACAGTTTCCCCTTCATAAACCGTTCTCCTATACAACTATAAACCAACGATTGACTGCCCTAGTTCAACGATTTCAATGGGGGCTGCGAGCCCAATGTACCTACAGTAGTGTTGTTCCCAAATTAGTCACACAATACATGGATCTTCTCATTTCCTTCCGTTATTTGGAAAAATCAGCTGTTTCGTCCCTCGTATATAAACGAGTCTATTCGGCAAAAGAAACGATTGAAAGTGAAACGGTTCTTGTGCAAAAATGGTCAGAAGTAAATAAAAAGCAAGAGGCGTATTTGTCGTGATGGTACGATCTATTATGGAACAGTCGTGCTATTGTTCAAAATACTTGTTATAATGAAAAAACATATAGAAGGAGGTAGGCGGAATGGCAGAAGAAACAGTGTTAAGACGAGAAGAAATTCCGAAAGAGTCAACTTGGGATTTGGAGTCCATTTATAGTACACCTGAAGAATGGGAACACGCTTGTATGAAGTTGCGTGAAAAAGTTGAGGATTTCCAAAAGTATAAAGGGAAAGTGGTCTCTTCAGCAAACATATTGTTTCAAGTTTTAGAAGGGTATTATGATTTGGAGGTAGAGGCTACAAAGATCTTGGTTTATGCTCGTCATAGTAGTGATGTAGACACGACCAACTCTGTTTTACAAGAGCGCAGTGAAAAAGGATCACAGCTCTATGTAAATTTTAATGATAAGACCGCCTTTTTGCAACCAGAGATCTTGCAAATGAATGAGTCGGACTTAGCCCACTTTTTACAATCGTATGAGCCGTTACAAAAGTACAAGCAATATGTTGCTTTCATCCATCATCGAAAAGACCATATTTTATCGGAGAAGGAAGAAGCGTTATTATCCCGCTTGCAAGAACCGTTTGCAGCATCTAGAAAAACCTATTCATTGCTAACAAATGCTGATATTACGTTTAAGACGGTTAAAGACGAAAAGGGAGAAGACATTACTGTAACGCCTGGAAGATTTATAACGCTTATGGCGCAACCGGATCGTTTTGTCCGAAAGCGAGTATATGAGTCTTACTATGCTACTTATGAGCAATTTAGCCATACAATCGCTTCAATTTTAAGTGGAGAGGTAAAAGCAAAGCAGTTTGAAGCAACGATGAGAGGCTATGATTCAGCAAGAGCAGCAGCCCTTGATGAAAATTACATCTCAGAACGTGTGTATGACCAGCTAGTTGAAACGGTTGGAAAGAGTTTGCCGCTTTTACACCGCTATATGCGCCTTAGAAAACGCTTGTTAAAACTTGAACATTTACATATGTACGATCTATACACGCCCATTGTACAAGATGTTCAACTGCCTTTTACCTATGAGGAAGCGAAAGAAACGATGCTCTCATCCCTTGCGCCTCTTGGAGAAGAGTATGTGTCCATTGTTCAAAAAGGTCTAAATGAACGTTGGGTCGATTTGTATGAAAATAAAGGGAAAGATAGTGGTGCCTATAGTGGAGGGAGCTACGGAACGAAACCGTTCATTTTAATGAATTGGCAGGACACGCATACGAGTTTGTCGACTCTCACACATGAATTTGGGCATAGTGTTCATAGCTATTACACGAGAGAAAATCAGCCTCCTGTGTATGGACGCTACACCATTTTTCTGGCTGAAGTAGCATCAACCTTAAATGAGCTGTTGTTACACGATTATTTAATAAAAAAAGAAACAAATAAACAAAAGAAGATTTACTTACTAAATCAATTATTAGATGGGATGAGAACAACTGTTTTTCGTCAAACAATGTTTGCAGAATTTGAGCATTTCCTTCATAGTCAAAATGAAAAAGGTCAGGCGATTACAAAAGACGTACTAGCAAAAGCTTATAAAGAGTTAAATGAAAAGTATTATGGGCCAGATGTGATTACAGATGACGCCATCGCCTATGAGTGGGCACGAATACCTCATTTCTTTATGAACTACTACGTGTATCAGTATGCAACCGGTTATAGTGCTGCTGTCGCTTTATCAGATGCCATTCATGAAGAAGGAAAGCCTGCAGCTGACCGATTCATCACGTTTTTACAATCAGGTATGACAGATTTTCCTATTGAGCTTCTGAAAGAAGCGGGTGTTGATATGACAGCAAAAGAACCTGTACAAGTGACGATGAAGCGCTTTGAAGAAACATTAGATGAGCTTGAGAGAATGCTTGCTGAATAATAGTTAACCCCGAGATCGATAGCCTTTAAACCGGTTTTTCTTTTGATTCGGTCGAAAGAGAAAGTAGCTGGCACCAAATAATAACGGTGTTGCAATCCAAATGGGAAATAAATGCAACAAACTCATCAAGTAAAGGCCAAATGCAACAAACAATAGCACTAAACGAAGGAAAAACATGCTTTTTTTCATTGGTTAAACGCTCCTTTGTTAAACGAGATAGCGAAGGATCATAAAGAAAAACTTGCATTCTACTTTCATTATACGTTAAGATAGATTTTGCATGTCACATTCTCTTTGCAATATAAAAAAGCTACGTATCTAGTCAAAGATACGTAGCTTTTCTTATGCAATCCATTTCCAAAAAGTGCCATATTTAAACGGGACCGCTTCTACTTTTTGCTGGAGCATTAACGATTTTAATGAACGCTCTACTTCTTCAGGCGATTTATCAAGAACAGTAGCAATTTCTGAGGTTGCTAAAAATCCATAATGACAAAGGAACGCCTCCAAGTTTGGATGGGATGCGCGCTCAGGAGTAAAACCTAACATGTCTTCCAATAGCTGTACGTAAATGTGATAAGGGTAATGACCAGAAATTTTTATACCGGCTTCTTCAGAGTTGCCGTTAAAAAACACGAGACTCGGTACAGACTCAACATCCATTTCTGACGTTGTCTGAATATCACATTGCAACGCTTTTGTAGCAGTCGCAGAATGCAGGTCATCTAAAAAGACATCTACATCTAGTCCAGCTTCTCTAGAACATTGCTTTAAAATGGCTTCATCTGTCACGTTACATTTTCGGAGAAACAACGCTTCCCGTAGTTTTCTTAAGAAACGTAAACCAGCACGAGGTCCTTGAAGTTCGGCTGCTTTAACCGCAATGTACGCGTTATATGGATTGATATCCATTTTGTTTAGTTCAACTTTACCTGCACAACACATCGTAGGATCAAGTTGTGTTTCTTGTTTGCTTTTCTTTTTTAAAGAGCGGTTAAAAGCGTTCCAATACGATAATTTCCCTGCTAAAAGAATTCGTACTTTAAAGTAATGACCATATTCAATCTGAAACTTTTTTATAATCGGCTCAATGGTCCAACAATCATGGCAAAGTGGATCAATGAAGAAATAAATTTCAATCGGCTTTTTTAGTGGCAATTGCTCACGTGAGTCGGAGATGCCACAAATACCCATTTCTTGATTACACTCTTCGAAAGAATGACGTTTAAGGTTCATGGTACAACTCCTTTCTTTTACCTTGGTGCTGATGCGTGATTTACCATATGATGAGCGGTAAGTGTAAGTCGCTGCATCATAAATTCACGAATATCACCTGATAAATGCACGTCGTCCATCGCTTTTTCCATACAGGCAAGCCAAGCATCCGCTTGAACAGGGCTAATGACAAATGGCATGTGACGAGCCCTCAGTCGTGGATGACCGTACTCCTCTGTATATGCTTGTGGACCACCAAAAAATTGCGTTAAGAATTTTTTTTGCTTATCTTTTGTTTCTGTTAAATCGTCAGGAAATAAATGAGTTAAATCACTATGGTTTTTTACGTAGCCATAGAAAGCTTCAACGAGAGAATCAAGTGTCGCTTCTCCACCGATTAAAGCATAAGGGCTAGTTTTGTTTTGGTCAGGCACGGTTACCCTCGCTCCTTTTACATCAATACCATAGTTCTATTGTAGCAACGTTTACGACGTTGGGCAAATCATGTGTTTTAGAACGAGTAAAAAGGGTAATCATATTGTCTATTTTTGGAGATCCCTGTACAATAGAAGAAAATGTACGTGAAAAGCAGGTGAACTAGGTTGACTATTCATTTTTGGCCACTAGCACAAGGGTATGATAGCGTGAGCACTAGCACTGCTCAAACAGTGCCCTTGAATCAAACTGATTTTAGCACGTTTTTGGCAACGGCGATGCAACAAACATCTTCTGCGCAATCTTCTTCTTTATCGTTACCTTTTTTATTGCCCTTATTTAATCAGCAGTTAGAGCAGGTGCCTGCAGGAAGTGGTGCCTCTTCATCGATAAATGGGGCTTCTTTATCTAAAAATGTCGATGCAAACGCTCAAGCCTATATGCCTTTAATTGAACGGATTTCGAATGAATATCAAGTGGATCCGAAGCTGACGATGGCTATAATAAAGCATGAGTCAAATTTTAATGAAAAAGCGGTAAGTTCTGCTGGGGCGAGCGGGTTAATGCAGCTTATGCCCGGAACTGCAAGAGGGCTTGGCGTGACATCGATATTTGATCCGGAACAAAATATCCGAGGCGGCGTACGTTACATAAAAGATATGCTCAATCGTTACGATGGTAATGTATCTCTAGCGCTAGCCGCCTATAATGCAGGTCCAGGTAACGTTGATAAATACAACGGAATACCGCCATTTAAAGAAACTCAAGCGTATGTACCGAAAGTAATGAGTACTTATCAGCAAGCCTAACAAAAAGGAACCAAACGTTTCGTGCGCTTGGTTCCTTTTGTTACTTGCGAATTAGTTACTATCGGTAAAGTGAGGAGAGGTGGAAAAGAAGCGAGCGACTTTGTTGGCAGCAGGTTTACACGTTATCTGCTGTTGATGTAACAGCTCTGTCAGCACTTCAACTGCTTGGATCATCGAGGTACCTTCATACTCAATCTCATAATCTTCTCGATGGTTGTATTCACTGTGATCGAGACAAAGTAACCCGTCTTTATATGGATACGTAATTCGGTGTGTAGTCAACTGTCCGTATGGATAAAAAACGCACGTATTTGGAAGAAGGGATTCTATGGCTATTTTTACAGCCCCTTCAGGCAATGTTCCTGAAAGTAATAAAGCTTGATCGGTTTCTTCTAGTTTTTGATGGGTTTCCACCATACCTTCGTCTGTTTGTTGCTTTAACGTTAAGACAGCTTTTCCTTCCTTCGTTCGTATGCGTAATGCGGCCGTTTTATCCTTTAAATGAAATGCTTGTGTATCAAAATATTCGTTTCGCTGAGTAAGTGGTTGTTTCTTACCGAGGACGTGTTGTAATTGCTCGTATTCTTCTTTTGTCAGAAGAGATTTCGCTTCATATTCCATTTCTGTTGTCATTAATCGTCTCACCCTTCGTTCGCTTATACTCATCATGTGTGTTTTGGCTCTCATTTATGATAAGATATAATCGGAAAAAGAGGCAAGTTGGAGGGGTCAGATGGAATACTTACACGTACAATCAATTGAAGTAGGAAACGAGGTAACAACGGTCTATTTAAATCAGGAGGTTAGCGAGCGTAGTGCGAATGACTTAAAGGACGGCGAGAGGATCTTAGTGGACTCTGATCAATTTGCATTTTTGTATATTATTGAAGATCATAAAGGCTTCCGTGGCATACGGTTCGATGAACAAGTTTGGCCCGAGTTGAAAAAAGGTTATGAAAGCGAAACAACCTTCTATTTAAAATTGAACGAAAGTACTCGTTTGACATTAGCGCAATTTAATGATGAAATGACGTTTTTGTTAGAAAATATACAAGGGAATGGAAACTACGGAGAAGCATTTGAACTGGCTGTGAAGTCTGTGTTTGAATAGCGAAAAAGCAGGTGATGAAAAATGGATTGGGATTCTTTCTTAACTCCTTATAAGCAAGCGGTAGACGAGTTAAAAGTGAAATTAAAGGGAATTCGTGAGCAATATCAAAAAACATCTCTCCATACACCGATTGAATTTGTTACTGGTCGAGTAAAACCAATATCTAGTATTTTAAATAAAGCAGAACGCAAGCAAATCCCTCTTGATCGTTTAGGGGAAATGCAAGATATTGGTGGTGTTCGGATTGTCACCCAATTTGTAGAAGATATTGATAAAGTTATTGATTTAATTCGATCTCGAACGGATTTCGTGATTGTTTCTGAGCGTGATTATATAAAAGAAAAGAAACCGAGTGGCTATCGGTCCTATCATATGATGCTCCAATATCCTGTTCATACGATTAAGGGTAGAGAAAATGTCATTGTCGAATTGCAAATTCGAACGATGTCAATGAACTTTTGGGCAACGATTGAGCATTCATTACGTTATAAGTACAGTGGAGAGATCCCTGATGATATTAACATGCGGTTGCAACGAGCGTCTGAAGCTGCATTTTGGCTAGATGAGGAAATGTCCATTATTCGGGATGAAGTTCAAGAGGCGCAGCGGATTATTACCGCGAAACAACGCCAAAATAGAGGATAGGCAGGAGGCTAATGGCGTGAAGTTCTCAGTTGCTTCGAGAGGGGATAACCTTTCGAATGATTTATGTGAGTCAATGAAAGAAAAGTTGCTTAAGGCGGATTTAATTCTCGATCATGAAGAACCAGATATTGTCATTACTGTAGGTGGAGATGGCACGTTACTTGAAGCATTTCATTTATATGCACACCGGTTAGAAGAAACTGCTTTTGTAGGTATACATACGGGGCACCTTGGTTTTTATGCAGATTGGGTACCAGAAGAAGCGGATCACTTAGTCACACATATCATTAAAACGCCCTATCAAATTGTTGAGTATCCTTTATTAGAAGTGGTGATACGGTATCGAGATGGACGAGCCTCAAGGCGCTACTTAGCGTTGAATGAGTCAACGATTAAAAGTTCAGAAGGATCTCTAGTATGTAATGTCGAAATAAAAGGTGAGGTCTTTGAAACGTTTAGAGGAGACGGGCTTTGTATGTCAACTCCGTCAGGAAGCACAGCTTATAACAAAGCATTAGGTGGGGCTATTTTGCATCCATCCTTAGCATCGATTCAGCTTTCTGAGATGGCTTCGATTAATAATCGAGTTTATCGTACGTTGGGTTCGCCACTTGTGTTGCCTCAACATCATACGTGTTTATTGAAATTATTAAATGATGTATCCGTTCAAGTAACGATTGATCATTTCAATGTGCCAAATTATGAGGAAAATGTTGATACCGTTCAATGTCGAGTAGCGGAAGAAAAAGTTCGTTTTGCACGCTTTCGTCCGTTTCCGTTTTGGAAGCGTGTGAAGGAGTCGTTTATCAGTGAATAAAAAGGAGCTAAAATGGCGCGTTAGGAAAAGTGAGGCAAATCTCTCACTGCGCGCTTTTTTACGTGAAGAAAAACAGCTCTCCAAGCGCTTGCTGTCTGCGATAAAGTTTCAAGGTGGGGAAATCTTTTTAAACGATGTGCCTGTTACTGTTAGAGCATATGTGAAAGAAGGAGATCACGTACGAGTTTGTCTACCTAATGAGCAGGTGAGTTCATCTTTAAAGCCACAAAACATAGCACTTACCATTCATTATGAAGACACAGACCTTCTCGTCGTGGAAAAGCCAGCCATGATGGCAACCATTCCTTCCCACGATCATCCTGATCATACGCTAGCCAATGCAGTGTTGAACTATTACCAAAAACAAGACATTGCGGCAACGTTTCATGCGGTTAACAGACTAGATCGGGGAACGAGTGGATTAATAATGATTGCCAAACATCGTCATGCGCACGATCTACTTTCTAAAGCGCAGCAACAAGGTGAATTGAAACGTTATTATTCAGCAGTAGTCACGGGTGTACCGAAATTAAAGGGAACGATAAACGCACCAATCGGTCGCAAAGCTTCAAGCATTATTGAAAGAGAAGTACGGGCTGACGGCAAGCCAGCTCTTACATATTACAGACGAATTGCCTCTAATCAGAAAGAAAGTCTTCTTCAACTTGAATTGCAAACAGGGAGAACGCATCAAATTCGCGTTCACCTTCAATCGATTGGTTTTCCTCTTTTAGGAGATGGCTTATACGGAGGCGATCAACGATGTTTTTCCCATCAAGCATTGCATTGTTACCAGCTAACATTCACACAACCGCTAACTGGAGAAAGGTATGTAATCAAAAGCCCACTGCCTAAAGCTTGGAAACGGGTTTGTGCCGATATGGCGATAGAAGATACGAATCAAGATTTTTTCCCTTCTAAGCTAGTTGACTGATTAATAATGTGATAAACTATTAGTACCTGATAATAAAAATTGGAGGCTTAACAGATGAAATCAATTGATTTAACTGGACGTACATATGTAGTAATGGGTGTAGCGAACAAGCGAAGCATTGCATGGGCAATTGCACGATCACTAGACGAAGCCGGTGCAAAACTCGTTTTTACATACGCAGGAGAACGATTAGAAAAAAATGTAAAAACATTAGCTGAATCTCTTGAAGGAGAGCATCTCGTTCTTCCTTGTGACATTTCGAGTGACGAAGAAATTGATGCAACGTTTAACGACATTAAAGAACAAGTTGGAACCATTTCTGGTGTTGCGCACTGTATTGCTTTCGCCAATAAAGAGGAATTAGAAGGCGAGTATTTAAACGTTACCCGTGATGGCTACCTTTTAGCTCAAAATATTAGTGCCTATTCACTAACAGCTGTCTGTAAAGCAGCACGTCCGCTTATGACAGAAGGTGGAAGCGTGATGACGTTAACGTACTTAGGTGGCGAACGCGTTGTGAAAAACTACAATGTGATGGGCGTAGCGAAAGCAGCACTTGATGCAAGTGTAAAATATTTAGCAAATGATTTAGGAAAAGATGGTATTCGTGTTAATGCCATTTCAGCTGGACCGATTCGTACCCTTGCTGCAAAAGGAATTGGCGGCTTTAATGATGTTCTAAAAGAGATTGAAGAAAAAGCACCATTACGTAAAACGACGACACAAGAAGAGGTTGGCGACACAGCCCTCTTTCTTGCTAGCGATTTATCTCGTGGAATTACAGGTGAAATCATTCATGTAGATGGCGGTTATAGCACGCTATCTCTTGTATAATCTTTAATGCGACCGAAGTAATCGGTCGCTTTTTTGTTTTATGCAAACCCTATCTTCATATCTCCTTTCATATACTCATATATATAAAGGAGAGGAGGCGTCGGCAATGACGTGGTTTGAATGGTTGATTTTATTATTAGCAACAGCAAGAATGACAAGGCTCTTTGTCACCGACGATATTATGGAATGGTTTCGCAATTCTTTTATTCAGTTGAAAGAAGAAGATGGAACCTTGTATGCATACCCGAAAGGGAAAGGTTTACGTAAGTTTATTGGCTCATTACTGTCGTGTTATTGGTGTACAAGTGTGTGGGTAGCAGTATTCTTTTTTATTGGCTTTTGGTGCCTGCCAAGCTTCTTTTTTCCGATTTTTCTTTGTCTCAGCATTGCGTATGGAGCCGCTATTATTGAGTCCGTCTCAAGAAGGATTTAACAAATGTACACCCTTCTTATGCACCATAACGGTGGCGGGGGCGTTAGTCAGTATATCCAAACACGATTAGATGATATGACAATTGAATGCGTTGCAACTGCGCGCCAGTTCCGACTTGTATGGAGCAATGCTAAAAAGGAAACCTACTCATCCATTTATCCGCTTATCAATCGATTAAAAAATCTCTCCATTAAAAAAATAGAGCTTCATCATTTATGGGGCTTTCCATTTGGTGACGTTGAGATGCTGTTGCAAGTGCTTGGTTGTCCGTATACGGTATGTCTTCATGATTTTTTTGGGGTTTGTCCAAATGTTTTTTTTATTAATAATAACCGTCGCTATTGTGGAATGGAAAAAGATAGTACAGTTTGCGAAGGTTGCATAACAGAAACAGCAACTAGATCTATATTGGTAAAAGCAGGAGGTCCTTCTTTTACGGTCGATGAATGGAGAAATCGCTACCACTCGCTTTATAAAAAAGCATCTGCCATTGTTGCCCCTAGTGTCTCGACAAAAGAGATGTACCTAACCTATTTCCCTGATTTACAAATTACTGTTATTCCCCACTCCTTGCCCCATTTGAAACAAAAACAAATTCGAAAGCATGACCAACAGAACCATAAGCAACTTCGTCTTGGCTTTCTGGGCAACCTCTTTTTACATAAGGGAGAGGATGTTGTGGCTCAACTGCTAGATCACCTTGATCAAGCCCCTCTTCCGTTAGCACTCTATTCCTATGGGGATCTCGCATCATCATTAAAGCAGAGAAGAAGAATCATTGAGCGTGGTCCTTATAATGGAGAAAATTTAGAAGCACTGTTAATCGAAGATCAAATTGATTTGATTTGTATCCCGTCCGTCGTTCCAGAAACCTTTTCTTACACCACACACGAAGCAATTAAGTTAGGTTATCCTGTTCTTGTTTTCAATTTAGGTGCACAAGCAGAAGCTGTTAAAACCATTGGGAGAGGATGGGTCGTGGAAGAGGTCTCAGGAGCAGCTCTTTATGAACAGCTCAAAAAAAGATGCTTAACAAAAGAAGAGCTTCACTCTTACGAGTAGTAAGAGTGAAGCTCTTTATAAAGTTGCTGAGCCCGATGGTAAAACGTATGCTCTGCAACTTTTTGGTAGCTTGAAAGGGCGTACTGAGTACGAATATCGTCGTTTTCTAATAATTTCTGAAGTTGGGTTCGCAAATTCTCTGAATTCGTAAATGTGGCAATGTCCGTTGGTGAAAAAAAATCTCGAATTCCACTTCGGTATTCACTAAGTTGACATGTTGCTGTAGCGGCAATTTCAAACGTACGATTGTTTATACTTCTAGCTTCAATGTCTTTGTTTCCAGTTCGATAACTATTTAAGACAACGCGCGATTGGCGATAGAGCCTGCCTACCTTTTCAGGTGATAACCAGGTGGCGATGTGGTCGGCTTTAGATGGAAGGTCATCCTTCTGCCAAGGTCCAACAACGGCCACCTTTAACGAAAAGTGCTGGTCAATTTGCTTTAACCAAGTCATTCGACTTTCATATGGGTAGCCAACAAACGTAAGATCATAGTGTGGAACACCGTTGTTCTTTGCAGGATAAAACGATTGATCATCGTAACCAAGGGGTACATAAGTGACAGAAATGGGTGTAGAATGATTGTTGTAAAATGCAGCGGACGCAGATTCGACAGACCATGCTACTGTAGCGAATGTAAGCACATCGAGCGAAGATGAAGTGTAATAAGGCTCTTCCGTTAACCAAACTGCTAATGGAGGAAGCTGATTAGCATGAAAAAGGTCTTTGTCTTTAGCTGAAAAAAAATAACCATTAAATGTTACGATCCAATCGACCTGGTTTTGTCGACAAAATCGGACCAGTGTTTGACCGTTACAGGCAGTATAAGATTGGGAGTAGACAGTAGCAAATACCGTTAATCCTTTTTTTAATGCGTTTTCAAAAAAAGGATAGACCCCACCAAAAGGAGATGTAAGGAATAAAAGATTCATGACACGGTTAAGGCAATCGTATTTAAAGACGCTTTTCCTTCAGTTAAATCCGCTCCATATACAAACCCTGTAATTTGTAAAGAAAGGGAAGTGTTTTTTTTAACTGCTGGAATCACCACTTCAAAGTCGGAAAAGGTTATAGATGATCGTGGTGGGATTTCGTCAATAGGAGGTGATAGCCAGAATTGTCCTGTTTGTTTTGCGTGCTTATCGGCTTGTTCCTCAACAAATTTCCACGTATCTGTTACGCCTTCTCGAGATACGGAATAGTGCTGCAGATTGTTCTTTGAACGTTCGATCCTTCCTGATAAATTGGCGAGTTCGGGTTTATTGAAACTTAAACAAATTACTGGATTAACTAAAGGAGATGCTCCTCGGTTTTCAATGATCATATGTCCTTTAATGACGAAGGGCTCCTCTTCATTTGTTTCAAAGGGGGCCATAATTGCATACGTAAAAAACGAGTCTACTTGAATGTCATTTTCCCCTAACGAAGGGGGATCCTCTACTTTTGGTGAGGAGATCGCTTCCGAAACAGCCGGATCATTCGCTAATTCCTCTAAACGAAGTGTTAATTCTTCAATCACCGCATCTTGGTCATGAATTCGTTTACGTTGATCTGTTAATAGTCGATCTTGTTTTACTACCTCTGAACGATAGTGAAGAATTTTTTGATTAAGTTGAATGATTTTTTTATCTAACGTATTCATTCGTTTTTCCGTCAATTAAACCGCCTCACTTTTTTAATTTCCCTTGCTACAGTCTATGAGACAGTTTCGAAAATAAGAAGAAAAAGCTGTGCATCTGTCCATTTGGAACGTAAGAACAGAAAAAAAGCCGCACTATTCGAGTGCGACCTACGCTTGTTTAGTTAACAGGCGATTTCTTTCCGAACCCTTTGCCAGGGAATACAACCGGGCACTGAGGTGGGAATTTGTTCTCGCTGCAAATGACATCAGATACTGGGAACTCATGTCTTGGCTTACAGTAAGCTGCTTCAATTTCTAAGCGAACATCAGCAAATACGTGAACATCTAAGCAGAACGAGAATGAAATATCGAGTTGGGAGAAGTTGGCATCACAAACTACTTCCGCGTCGCACTGACCTGCAGAAATAAATGCATCTACAGATGTGCCCTCAGGAGCACAAAGATAAAACGTTTGAATCGTTGCGAAATCAATTGGATCTGAGGTACAGATTAGGTTCCCAAGCTCATCTAGAATATCAACCTCGATTAATCCTTTCGCTAATACTTTTACTTTTTCTAAGCATACTTCTTCACCGTTCGGTAACGTAACTTCAACTTCTGTACGGCCGAATGGGTTTGTTACTTCGTTTGTTAGAAGTGAATTTTCTAACACACGGCAAACCGTTTGGTAGTTCGGGAATGCCTGTAGTAAAGCGCATAGTGAGCCTGGTCCCGGTGTTGGACCTGTGCAATCAGGGAAGAGCGTTGAAAGTTCAGGCTCTCTAAAGCTAAGTGTTGGTAAATCAACTTGACGTGTCACCCAATCAAAGACCTTCGGGACACTAATGCAAACATTGTGTTTTTCATGATCGTGACTCATGGAGGGACCTCCTTTTAATTTTAACCGTTAGTAGGCAGTTGTTAAAAATAACAAAGCAACTAAAGGCGTTCGGACTACTGTATAGTATGACTGTTGTCTAAATATGTGCGCTTATTTTTAAACCTTAAACAAACTTTCTTTTCTTTGCATAGAATAGAAGGCGTTCATTTTTCTAGATAAGGAGAGATTATAATGCAATATAAAAAGAATCCACATGGGTATTTCGTGACACAAAGACCAGTCGCTAAGCCAGCAGCAGATAAGAAACACAACACTGGCTGTTGTGGTAAGAAAAGACCTTAATGAGAAAAACCGTTTGTTTCTATTCTATAGAGATAAACGGTTTTTTGTTTCTCTCGGCTCTCCAGTTCTCTAAAATCGTTTCTTTATGAAAAGCTTTTTTCGCTAAAAAAGGGCTTTACTGAACGTTTTGCTTTTGAGGTGAATAGTGTAGATCATTAGGCAAATGTACCAGAAAGATAAATAAGAGAGGTTTGTGTGACATGAAGAAACAGAATATAGCCATTGTTGGCTTAGGATACGTTGGGCTGCCTTTAGCCATTGAATGTAGTCGTAGAGGGCACCGTGTCATTGGCATTGATCAAGATCAAGGGAAGGTACATGACTTACATCGACAACGCTCGTATATAAACGAAGTGGACGATAAAGCGATTGAGGCGTTAATGAACGAATCGTTCACAGTAACAGACCAGTGTGAAGAAGCAAAACAAGCGACGGTTATTATTTTGTGTGTCCCTACACCATTAGCTAGTACCGGGACTCCCAATTTATGCTACGTGCAAACCGCTTTAAAACAATTAGCGCCACACTTGCAACAAGGTCAGCTTCTTATATTGGAAAGTTCTACGTTTCCAGGAACAACAGAAGAAATCGTTGTGCCTCTTATTGAAAGAGAAGGATTTCTTATCGGAAAAACGTTTTTTGTTGGCTATTCACCAGAACGAATCGACCCAGGGAATAAACAATTCCATTTAACCGATGTTCCAAAAGTAATAAGTGGCATGACTTCGGAATGTTTACAGAGAGTGAAAGATGTTTATGAAACCATATTTAAAGAGCTCGTGCCTGTCAGTTCAACAAGAGTGGCAGAAGCGGTGAAGATGTTTGAAAACACCCAGCGTTTTATTAATCTATCGTTTGTGAATGAAATGGCGCGTGCCTGTTACGAATTAGAGATTAACGTTGAAGAAGTCTTACTCACTGCTGAAACGAAGCCATATGGATCTTCAGCATATCGTCCTGGACCAGGTGTAGGGGGGCACTGTATACCAGTTGATCCTCTTTATTTTAAATGGAAGGTTAATCAAGTTGGAGCGACAACACGGTTTATTGATCTAGCTAAAGCGGTTAATGATGAGCAGCCGGATTATATTGTCAAGCGAATACGGTCCCTCATTCATTCGGTGGAAGAGGCTGCCATTTTATTAATTGGGCTTTCTTACAAAAAGAATACTAGGGATACGAGAGAGTCTAAATCGATAGGAGTGGCGGAGCGACTCATTCAAGCAGGCTTTACTATTGCTTACCACGATCCTTTTGTACCGGTTTACACCTTGTGCGATCAAGCGTATCAATCTATTACGATCGCAGAAGATACGTTGGCTGTCTTTGATCTTGTTGTTTTACTGACCGATCATGATGATCTTGATTATAACAAGGTTGTACAGCACAGTAAATGCATTTTTGATACAAAACAATGTTTGAGCGTCGAAGGTCCGCATATTCACAAGTTATAGGAGGAGCGTATGAACATATTGGTGACAGGGGGACTGGGGTTTATTGGTTCTCACTTAACAGAAAAGCTACTTCAGGAAGGGCACACGGTATGCGTCATGGATCAAGTGGAAGATACACGTCTAGTGGAAGAATTCGTTCGCTCAAAACGGTTCTTTTTTATTAAAAGTCGGGTAGAAGATGCTGATGTAACCGAGCGCTGGATTAACTGGGCTGATGTCGTGTTTCATTTAGCTGCTTCACTTAGTGTTCGCCGTTGTGTAGAGGAACCAGATGAAATTATTGCAGGAAACTTAATCCCTGCGCAAGTCGTGTTGAAGAAAGCAGTCAACTCCAAGACGAAAGTCGTTTTTGCATCCACTTCTGAAGTGTACGGAAAAAGTGAGAACTTGCCCTATAAAGAAGATGGTGATCGGTTAGTGGGAGCAACGAGTACCCATCGCTGGTGCTATGCGACAGTTAAAGCGTTAGAAGAGCACATGTTTTTGGCCGCTGCAAAGAAAGGATTGCCGGTGACAATTTTACGCTATTTTAATGCGTATGGACCGAGGGCAAAGTCGGGTTTGTATGGAGGGGTCATTCCAATTTTCATTTCAGCTGCTTTACGAAATGAGCCCCTTTCTGTTCATGGCGATGGTAAGCAAACAAGGTGCTTCACGTATGTGAAAGATACAGTGGAAGCGACGAGTCGAACAGTTGGCCATCATTGCAATGGTGAAGTGATTAATATTGGGTCTTCCACGGAAATATCCATTTTACAACTTGCACAGTCGATTATTCAGCTCACAAATAGCCAATCGGATATCCAGTTTATACCATATAAACAGGTTTATAAGAGTGGCTTTGAAGATATGAGGAAGCGCGTACCTTGTACGGAAAAGATGGAAAAGATACTTCACTATCCGGCATCTGTTTCCTTAACAGATGGGCTAAAAGACACTATTCGGTATTATCGCTTATTTCTTTGATCTAGTTTTCATATTTCGAGCGAACCAACTAGTTTGACTTGAATCTTCTTGCGTATCTTGTTGCTTCGGTAAACTGGCTTTACTAGAAAAGAAGACGGATTCATCTGGTGAATGAGGGTGCTGCTGTTCATCCTGTTTCTTTTCAACTTCAGGTGCGGGTTCAACACTTTCCGTTTGTTGGCTTGTTTTAGGCGACTTGTTATCCGATGCCTGTTCTTTTAATCGCGCGCACTCTTCAAGAAGGTCTTGATTTTCTGCAAGCAATTCATCAATCATGTTGTAGTGATAATCATTTTTATAACGCTCTAGTTCTTTATTTAAGCGGACAATTTCTGATTCTGCATGGATGAGACGTTGATGAAGCTGTACGGGTGTTAGCCGTGAAGTGGATTGTGTCATTTTACTCAGTCCTCTCAGCTGGCATTTCTATCATCTTATGAACGAAAGAGGCGATTCATGATGCAAAAAAGAGAAAGGAAGGCGGCAAATGCAATATTTCCAGCGCAAAAATCAAAACCGTGTTAAGAAAGAGCACCCCCTGCAAAAACAGCCAGTCCAGCGGAATCATGCCTATCGATTAGCTGTTATTGTGCCGGCTATGAATGAAGAAGATACGTTGGGCGCAGTGCTTGATGAAATCAATCGGCTCATGCCTGATGAATTGATTGTTGTTGTAAATGGCTCGAAGGACCAGACAGCCGCTGTTGCCAGTGGAAAAGGTGCTAAAGTCATTCAATTTCATTACCCGCTAGGAAATGATGTAGGTCGTGCTATCGGTGCAGAAGCAGCAAATGCAGATATTTATTTGTTTACAGACGCCGATATTGTTATACAGGCAGAGCAATACATCCCTTTTATAGTAGCCATTGAAAACGGAGAAGATTTAAGTTTAAACTCTATTGATTGGATTACCCATTTTGATAAAGCAGATACGATTTCAGCTGGACGCTATTTTTTAAATCACATCCAGGGTCGAAAAGACCTTCGAGCAGAAAATCTCTTAACCATTCCACATACAATGAGCCATCACTTAATTCAAGAAATCGGCGTTTCTGCATTGGTAAATCCGATGCTTGCCAACAGTATGGCTTTACAGAAAACAAAGAACGTAACAGTCCCTTTTACAATTGATGTCTTAAAAATGAATAAACCTCGAAAGAATCATGTAGCAAAAGGAAGCGGTCAGCTTTCTACTGCGATGCAGCGTATGCAAGGTGATATGTTAGAAGCCCTTCATTACGTAATTCATCACGGTAATCGTGATCTCGTAGAAATACAAGTAGTGTGGGATGAGCAAGAGCTTGAACAATGCAGAGAGGCGTGGTGCAAAGATCAGCCAAAAAAACCTGTGTCTTTTGTCGTCTATATTGATGATCATTACGACACTTCACTTGTAACAACGATTGCTCAATTACAGCACAATGAAACGGTAGAAGTGATTCCAGTTGTTTCAGGAGAATGCTCTGTACTATGCTGGCAATTAGAGCAAATGAAACAACCTTACCTCCGTCTTCAACAAATTGAAAAAATGGGGCCTGCTTTTAAAGTTGGTCAGCGGTTTTCGCGAGGAGATTATTGTCTCTTTCATCACGGCTGTATACCATTAACCGTTTACCATATCGCTCAGTTTGTTGAACAAGCGATGATTCACCCAGATGCACTTATTTACAATAACCAGGAGCAGTTGTTTACTTCACTCGAAGACATGTCAGTGTTTTTTTCTGGCCAGCAGTTAGTAACCATGTTAAATCTTACAGCAAGTGCGCATCTATCAAGCCTGCTTCTACCGCCGTTTCTTTTGCCGCAAATGAAGGCACAACAAGTTGGCATACCTGAAAGATTGCAGATTGACCTTTTACTTGAAGACGTATCAATGTTTGCTGGGCCAGAGGTAAATGTGCAGCCATTTCTTCATATGTTTGAGGATGAACTTATACGTGAGTTGCTTCTCGGCTTTCGTTATCTATTTACAAAAAAAACCGTTCGAGGTGGCTTTAGTGATGAGGGAAGGAGACGAGAGCTACTCCAAAATGTGGCAATCGAAGAATCTAGACTTAAGGTAGACAGTAGAAAGCTATCTTTATCCTATGTGTATACAGGCACATCCCAGCATGCTGACACATAAAATGGGCTGTGGAGGTGTTTCGGATGATTGAAATCAGTTTATGCTTAATTGTGAAAAACGAAGAAGCCGTGTTAGAGCGCTGCTTGTCCAGCGTGAAAGAGGTAGTAGATGAGATTATTATTCTAGATACAGGTTCTACTGATCGGACAAAAGAGATTGCTACTTCGTTTACAGATAAAGTGTATGACTTTACTTGGGTAAATCACTTCGCTAAAGCACGAAACAAAGCGTTCTCTTATGCAACGAAACCGTATGTCATGTGGCTAGATGCGGATGATATTTTAAAGGAAGAGGACCGTCAAAAGCTTAAATTACTAAAGTCTACCCTGGAAGAAAAGGTTGATGCTGTATCAATGGATTATCATTTAGCTTTTGATGGGAATGGAGGGGTGACATCGAGTATCAGACGATTTCGAATCGTAAAGAAAGAACGTGGCTTTGTCTGGCACGGAGCGGTTCACGAATATTTAGAAGTATACGGAGAATTGCATCATAGTGATATTGCTGTAACCCACTTATCGGCTGATGATGGCCACGATTTAACACGCAACCTTGATATTTATGAAGGGATGAAAGCGTCAGGGGAAGCGTTTACTCCAAGAGACTTGCTTTATTACGCGAATGAGTTAACAGATCATCGTCGGTTTGAAGATGCTGTTGAGTATTATTTGAAATTCATTAAAACGGATAAAGGTTGGTCAGAAGACCTCATTCGTTCTTGTAACAAATTAGCTGATTGCTATATAAACCTAGGCTTGCCGAAAGTAGCAAAAGATTGGACATTTCGAGCATTAGAATACGGAAAACCAAAACCAGAAACGTGCTGCCGTATTGGTCACTCCTTTATGGAGAAGCAAGCATTTTCAGAGGCGGTATTCTGGTATGAAATGGCGATACGTAATAAAGAAGAAAATGCTTACTTCCAAAATGTCGCATGCGAAACATGGATTCCAAATCTTCAACTAGCGGTATGTTACGACAAGCTTGGGTTTACAGAAAAAGCAAACGAGCACAATGAACAGGCAGCAACGTTTCTTCCAGATGATAGCCGAATTGAATACAACCGTTCTTATTTTAAAGAACAATTACAACTTCTTAAACAAAACGACTGATTGGTAGGTTTTGATTAAGTCTGACAATCCACTTAACTCTAAATCGAACTTTTTGCCTAATAAACTAACTTCATGAAAAAATGTACTTATTTTAGCATCGACAGGAATGTGTGTGGAAAATTGTTGGCGAATAGAGAATTGGTCAGTTGGAAACAGCGTATACAATGTTTGTGGTGTGAAAAAGCGTAAATGTGTGCGGTCTAGTATACCGGCATCACGATAATCAAAACGGCCCATTAAAAGTGGAATTAGTGCTTCAGCATGAGCAATATTTGGGATACTCGCAATAATAGCTCCGTCTTTTTTTAGAAACTTGCTATATTCTTGAATCGTTTTCCAAGGGTCTTTTAAATGTTCTAAAACGTCAGCGAATAAAAGAACGTCAAAGGATTCTGTTTCCAGTGGAGGGATCGTTTCATCAATGTTGATGGTATAGACGGACTCATAATAGCTACGAGCAATCTGTGCCATCTTTTCATTTCCTTCTATGCCAACCAGCTTACATTGCTGCCGATTTAGTAACTGTAGACCAGTTGCACCTGCGCCGCATCCAATATCTAAAATACGTTTTGCATCTTGAGGCACGACTTGAACAAGTTCTGGTCTTCCGTGCATAAAATAAGAGAGATCGGTGCCCCATTTATTTACATAGCGTGCGTAATTTTCTGCGTAAGTTTGATTGAAATTAATTTCTGGGCTACCGGTGAACGTAGCATGACCGTGATGATGCACATGGGCATCAAGGGCAATCGCTAATCGAGAACCAGATTGAACGGCTCGTAAGCAAAAATCATCATCTTCAAAGGAGCCAATGGCAAACCGTTCATCAAAACCACCGATTTGATCAAAAACAGCTTTACGAACGAGTAAACAAAAGCCGACGAGACGCATGACGTATTTCTTTTGTTTGTCGTATACATCGCGTCTTTTCTTAGCGTACTCATCAATGTCATCAAGAGAATGGTATGGATCTTGAATAAGCTGTTCTCCGCTAACGTAATTACTAACCGGTCCAACTAAATCAATATGCTGATCCGAGTCTAGTGTTTGTTGCATACGAGTGAGCCACTGCGGGGTAACAATTGTATCGTTGTTTAAAAAGAGCAGCTCATCTCCTTTTGCTAGATCGGCTCCCTGGTTACATGCGCCTGCAAATCCTTTATTATGGTCGTTGGCAATAAACGTAATACGTTCTTCTTTTTCCAATTCTCTTTTGGTTTCGTCAGTGGATCCATTGTCAATTACGATTACTTCAATCATTGACTGATCAGTATGCTTAAACAAACTATCTAAGCATAGCTTCGTTAAAGACCACTGATTGTACGTTAACATAATAATGCTTGTTAGTCGCTTCATTGTCATTTCCTACCTTTCATTTTATTCTCCTTTATCAATCTATGAGCAGGGAAGGTTGTACTAGTCCAAAGGAAAAACCGCTCACGACCGTGAGCGGTTTTTTAATACAGGAAGCAAGAAGCGAGACGCGAAGCTTCTATTCTCAAAATAATAAAGAGGAGAAGAAAGGTACAAGCGTGATTTTGCTCGTGTCATCGCTACATACAACAAGCGTCGCTCTTCTTGTAGAGGGGCTTCGTCTCCTTCTTTTAAAGCGTCTAAGGCATAATCATGTGGAAGAGACCGATCCACACAGCCAATAATATAGACATGCTCAAACTCTAGCCCTTTTGCACGATGAATGGTTAATAACTGTACACCTGAAGAATGGGGACGGTACTTATGTTCTTTTATTTTTACCGTCATACAGTCAATATAATGGAGAAAGGAAGCAACAGTATCATGTTGCCTGGCTAATGCTTTTAATTGTCTAAACGAATCGCTTCCTTTGTCCAGCTGATTTCCTTCTTGAGCTTGTTTCTTTAGTGTATCTTTAAAACCGATATCTTGTTCAATACTTTCAAGCGCTTGAATAGGAGTGAGTGTCGTTAATTTTCTACATAACTCTGGTAGCTGTTGCAACTTTTTTTTCTGAAACGGTTGTGTTCCGGTTAAAAATGGGAATGCTTCAAGTAATGTACAAGCTCGTTTTTGCTTGATAGCGATTAATTCTTGTTGTTTATCTTGCTTTAAGAATAAAGCTTGTAAAGCATAAGGAGCGGCTTCATCATGATCCTCATAAAGAGAAAGCCTTAAAAAAGCAAGTGCTTTCTGAACGATTGGCTTATCATAAAACGTCCCAGCTGTTTGATCTAATTGAAAGGGAATGTCGGCATCAATGAGACGCTCTGTTAGCGCACGTACCCCGGCGCTAGTTCGAAAAAGAACGGCAATTTGCTCGATAGATTGACCGGTTGCCAATGTAGAAGCAATTTCCTCAACAATAATTGATGCTTCCTCTTCCTCATTGTAGGGATAAAAAATTGTTGGTGTATTGTCCATTTTTGTTACTTGAGCTCGTAAGGTTTTCGATAATCGTTGCTGGTTTTTTTGTATAACCGTGTTGGCTGTCCCAATAATTTCATGGGTTGAACGGTAATTATCTTCAAGCGTCACAACCGTTGCCGATGGATAATATGATTGAAACGACTGAATAAAGGACGGATCACTCCCACGAAAGGCATAGATGGATTGATCATCATCACCGACTACGCAAAGGTTATTGTTCTTTTGAGAGAGCAAACGCACAATTTCA
The DNA here is from genome assembly GCF_028735875.1 of Shouchella hunanensis. Lineage (GTDB taxonomy): Bacteria > Bacillota > Bacilli > Bacillales > Bacillaceae_D > Shouchella > Shouchella hunanensis. The sequence continues at coordinate 84,680 of NZ_CP117834.1, read as the reverse complement.
AATTGAAGTAAATTAATATCTTGAAATTCATCAACAGATAAGTAAGAAAATCGTTCTTGGTATTTTTCAAGTAAAGCTGAGTTCTCTTTTAAGAGCTCTAAACAACCTAATAAGATATCGTCGAAATCATAATAGTGCTGAAACTGCTTTTGTTGTTCATATTCTTGGTAAATCGTTTTTACTTTTTCCTCAAAAGCGGTTTTGGCTTGTACCTGTTCAGGGGGTATCATATGATTCTTCCAATAACTTATTTGCGTAACCGCTGAATCGTATGCAAATTCATTTTCATCAAGTCCAAGGGTCATACCTATTTGTTTAACAAGGTAATGAGGGGATTGAATTAATCGTGAGTGGTGCCATTGCTCGCTCTGATGGTGTTTAAGCATTTGTAAAAACAAGCTATGAAATGTCCGAATGAGTATTTTTTCGCCAATTTCCCTCGTAATACCAGGATAAAGTAGCATGCGTTCCTTCATTTCCTGTGCTGCTTTCGATGTAAAGGTAACGAGCGCGATGCGATTAATCGGAATGTCAAGCTCTGTGATCATATACGCAGCTCTTGCTGTTATGACACGTGTCTTTCCGCTACCAGCTCCTGCAAGAATAAGCAAAGGACCGTCTGTTTTTTTTATGCTGCGCCATTGATCATCATTAAACGACAGCGATGCATCTTCAAGAGTGCGGCGGTAAGAATCGTCTGGGCGGTCGGAGCGTTTTGGTTCCTGAAAACGATGTCGGACAACTAATGGTTCTGGCTCTTTCCAATCCGTTTCATTTGTTGGTTCCTTTTCAATTTGGCTATTCGTTGGTAAGCGAAAGCCGGAAAACTCTCTTGGTTGTGTCCGCGCTTTTTGAACAGTCATGGTTGAACTGGTCTCTGTATAACAAGCCTCATTTACTGGATCAGGGTGAATAAAGCTCGGTTTTTTGTGAATGGATAGTGCCATGCGTAAAGGAGCTTTACAGTGAATGCAAGTCAGTTTACCTTGCTTACTAGCTAAGTACAGTTTATTCCACTCAGATCGTTCAAGTGTGTGTATGTTAACGGTTTGATTAAAATATCGTGCTGTATGCATGAGCGCTCCTTTCAAGCTTTTATCGTACCAATGAAAAGGGTAGACTTCAATATAAAGATAAAGGAGGGTGTAGGGATGAATAAGAAACAAGGCTGTTGTGAACTGTGTGAGCGAGAAAATGTCACCACAACAGTTCACCATTTACTACCAAAGGATGAAGGAGGGACGTTTGCAGAAACGGCGAATCTTTGTATCCCTTGCCACAAACAGATTCATGCGCTGTATACAAATAAAGAACTTGCTTCACGCTTAACAACCATTCTTGATTTAAAACAAGATGATAAACTAAGAAAGTTTCTAAAATGGATTCGAAAACAACCACCAGAAACCATTCCAAAAACAAAAACAGCAAGAAATCGAAAAAAAAGAAGGTGAAGCAGGGATTGAAGAAAGAACCGTAGAATAAATAGGTCAACGAAACAGAAAGGAGTAGTGGATGCATATACAGACAAACACGTTTATTAGTGATGCGCTACTTATACAGGCATTAAAAGTAGGAGCGACAGATGTTCACCTTAGTCCTAGCAACGACGGCTATTGCGTCTATTATCGGATAACAGGCGTAATGACCTTTGTTCAGCGTATTAGTATTGAAGAATCTAAAAAGCTTTCGAATCATTTTAAATACGTTGTTGGAATGGACATTAGTGAACGAAGGCACTCACAAAGTAAGGCATTTGAATACAAGTGGAATGAAACGCCCATTGCAATGAGAATCTCTACCCTCCCTACAACCCCTTTAGAAAGTATCGCCATTCGAATTTTGAACAGCGCAAGCCTCCAACCATTACAAACTCTTTCTCCTTTCAAGAAAGACAAACATCATTTTAATCAGCTGTTAAATGCGACACCAGGACTAGTCCTAGTAACCGGTTCAACAGGTTCAGGGAAAACGACAACCATCTATTCCATCATAAAGCAACTTGTTGAAAAACAACGCTATCGAATTATTTCCGTAGAAGACCCTATTGAACATCGGATTGAAGGCATGACCCAAGTTGAAATTCAAACAAGGGGTGGTCTTTCTTTTAAACATGCGTTAAGGGCCATTTTAAGGCATGACCCAGACATTATCGTGATTGGTGAGATTCGAGATCAAGCAACCGCAGCTATAGCTGTCCAAGCTGCCAATACTGGTCATGTTGTTATTGCTAGCCTTCATGTGACAAATTCATTTTCAACGTTAGAAAGATTAAGGGATTTAGGGATAGAAAGTAGCCTTTCGTGTATTCAAGCTATTCTTTATCAAAAGCTCGTTACACAAAAAGAGGGAGGCAATCGTATGGCTATATTTGACTGGCTACTAGGGAAAGAGTTAAAGGAAGCGATGGATGGAGTGCAGCTGCAAGCTCCGTTTCTAACTGTCACAAAAAAGGCATGGGCAATAGGTATGATTGATGACGAGACTTGCATGCGTTTAAGTCAGACGAGGTAGTCCATGATAAAAAAACGTAAACGTATGACAAAGTTAATGAAGATCTCCTTTATTATGAAATTAGGAGAACTATTGCAGAGTGGGTATAGTACAGAACAGGCTTTATCTTTTTTATCTGTTCAATCAACAAAAGAAACGCAACGTATCATTCAACTTATGGAGCACAAGTTAACAAAAGGAGAGGCTCTTTCCTCCAGCCTATTGGATATGGAGTTGCCACTTGATGTTCAATCGTATATTTTCTTTTATGAAGAGCAGGGAAAGGCCGCAGAGGGACTAATGGAAGCAAGCAAGCTTTATCAAAAAAGGTTACAAACGAGCCTGCAGCTTCAGAAATTAGTACGCTATCCCCTTGTTTTACTGTTTGGTGCTATCGTCGCCCTCGTTTTATTAAATCTCTATATCGTGCCTCATTTCCAATCACTGTTTGTAACAATGAATCAAACACCCCCACGCTTTATTAAGTATTTCTTTGCCTTCCTAACAAACCTTCCAATTATTTTAGCTAGCTTCCTTCTTTTCGCCATAATGATGTACGCTGTGTTTAGAAAATATGTGCAAAAGCAAACGCCACATGAAAAGGTACGTTTGCTAATGAAATGGAAGCCAACTAACACAATGATAAGACAAGTAATCACATTTTATTTCTCATTGCAATTAGGGAAACTGTTACAGACAGGGATGTCGATTCATGAAGCGATTTTCATTTTTGAGAAACAATCTTACATGCCATTTTTCAAAGATGAAGCGAATCAAATAAATCAATCCTTAAAGGACGGCTACAGCCTTGCCGTTTATTTAGAAACACAGCCATATTATATGGAGGAGTTACGCATTATCGTTGAAAATGGAAGTCGCACGGGTAAGTTAGCATCTGATTTACAGTTCTTTAGTAGTTGGATACTGGAAGAACTTGATCAAAAAATCGAACGAGGTTTGCAGGCTGTACAGCCGCTATTATTTCTTTTCATTGGTAGTTTTATTTTCTTTTTATTTTTGATTATCATGCTGCCAATGTATGAAATGTTTAATCTCATGTAGGCAAAACTTGCATGAGATTTCTTTAATAGGTAAAATAAAGAGACGAAAGAGTTTCCAATAAAAATTTTAAAAAAGCCTTGTGCTTATGATTTTTATATGCTATATTATTAAATGTCGCTAAGGTAATCACTTACGACTTACATACGTCATGATTTATGGGGCCTTAGCTCAGCTGGGAGAGCGCCTGCTTTGCACGCAGGAGGTCAGCGGTTCGATCCCGCTAGGCTCCACTTTATACGGAGGAATACCCAAGTCCGGCTGAAGGGATCGGTCTTGAAAACCGACAGGGGTGTCAAAGCCCGCGGGGGTTCGAATCCCTCTTCCTCCGCCATATTTAATTCCTTTGTGAATAAGCAATGTACAAATGCAATATAACGACGCGGGGTGGAGCAGTCTGGTAGCTCGTCGGGCTCATAACCCGAAGGTCGGTGGTTCAAATCCGCCCCCCGCAACCAACTTTGGGCTATAGCCAAGCGGTAAGGCAACGGATTTTGATTCCGTCATTCCCTGGTTCGATCCCAGGTAGCCCAGCCATTTATATGCGGAAGTAGTTCAGTGGTAGAACACCACCTTGCCAAGGTGGGGGTCGCGAGTTCGAATCTCGTCTTCCGCTCTTTTATGAAAATTATTTTTACCATGCGGGTGTAGTTTAGTGGTAAAACCTCAGCCTTCCAAGCTGATGATGTGAGTTCGATTCTCATCACCCGCTTTTTTATTTTGTTAATAAAAGGGGCCTGTAGCTCAGCTGGTTAGAGCGCACGCCTGATAAGCGTGAGGTCGGTGGTTCGAGTCCACTCAGGCCCATCCCTTATAGATTACGGAGAAGTACCCAAGTGGCTGAAGGGGCGCCCCTGCTAAGGGTGTAGGTCGTGTAAGCGGCGCGAGGGTTCAAATCCCTCCTTCTCCGCCATTAATGCGCGGGTGTGGCGGAATTGGCAGACGCGCTAGACTTAGGATCTAGTGTCTTTATGACGTGGGGGTTCAAGTCCCTTCACCCGCATACAAAAGAAAGACAACGACATTTAAATGTCGTTGTCTTTTTTTGAGGTTTTGGGACTCGGTACTTCATCAAAGCCACCTGGATGAAAAGGATGACATTTTAATAACCGTTTAATCGTTAAGTAGCTTCCTTTAATTGCACCATGCTGTTCAATAGCTGTTAGCCCATATTGAGAACAGGTAGGATAAAATCGACATCTAGGTGGCAATGCAACGGAGATATAGTTTCGATAAAATCGAATTAAACTTAATAAAATAAATTTCACGTAGAAAATCCTTTCATGCGAGCTCTCTCTTAGTATAACAAATAAATGAACGAGAAAAAGTTAAAAAGTTTGCAGGAATATGGAAGGTTTTGTCTAATTAAGTTCTAAGCTTAAAAGAAAGGAGGAAATGGATTTATACTTACGATAATGATGAGGTGATCTATGAAAAAAACAAGTAAGAGAGACGAAGGGTTTACATTAATTGAAATGCTTGTCGTCTTAATGATTATTTCTGTGTTGCTTTTGATTGCCCTGCCGAATATGAGTAAAAACACAGACATGGCCGGTGGAAAGAGCTGTGACGCCACGAAAAAGCTTGTCCAAACCCAAGTGGGCGCTTATGAAGTGGAACACGGAAAATTACCCGATTCTCTAGATGTATTAGTAGCTGAAAAGTATGTAGATCACATTACATGTGCATCCGGCAAAAAACTAGTATTAAATGGAAGACAAGTTGTTATTGAAAACGAATGAAGGTTTTACGCTTATCGAATTACTTTTTACTCTTCTCCTGCTTTCACTGTTTCTATTCCTCCCTATACTCTATTTCCAATCACAAGACAAAACCGTTCAAAAACAAACCATCGAGCAATTTAAAAATGATCTAGTGCATGCACAACATTTAGCAATGACAGAAGGGAAAGTGGCTACGGTACTTTTTGAAGACAATACCCTCATTTTATTTGTCGATCAAAAAGAAAAACGTCGTGTTGTTTACCCGACAAGTATAGAAATTGAACCTGTTACCATACAGTTAGAGGATGTAGCGTTTTTAGCGAATGGACATCCACGCAAGTCTGGTTCTTGGGATGTACGTACGGAACATTACCACACTCGATTTACGATTCAAATTGGAAAGGGGCGTATTGTTTATCGGCAACAATAAAGGGTTTATCTTAATAGATGCAATGGCTGCACTATTGCTTGTAAGTATTATGGGACTTACACTGTTGCCAACTTGTTTATGGATAATGGAGAAGCGACAAACCATTGTCGAAGAATTAACCCTCTTGTATGAGCTAGAAGAGAGACGATTGCTTTTACCACTGAATGAAGGGTGGCGTCCAACGACTTCAGATACTTCCATTGTAGAAAGCTGTGCGATAAGCTACGTGAAAAAACAAGAATTGCTATGTGTCTATGCGTTGGCACAACCATGAAGGGTTTACGTACGTAGAACAGTTAATTGGTTTAAGTATTGTTAGCTTTATCGTTCTTCTTTTAACCAATCTTTTTTTGTTCGTTCAAACGGATGTGAACCATAGCAATGTTGATGTTATTCGTTTTTTGAATCATGTTAATCAAGACGTAAAAGAAGCGGAAACAATAAGGTGGCATAATGAAGCTTTAGAAATCGTTATTGATGGTGCAGTCATTTCGTATGAGTTAAGGATGGAATCAAGAATACAGCGCTTTAAAGATAAAAAAGGCCTAGTAATCGTATTAGATGATGTCTCCACGTTTCATTGCTCTCCGCCATCATCTGATCGCCAGTTGTATGGGCAGCTCCATTGTTCCATTACACTAGAAACGGGTCAACACTATAAAAGACTGTTTGTTTCGACGAAAGAGTGGGTGCATGCGTATCAAACAATCAGATGAAGGGATGGTCTTTTTGCCAACCCTCTTTTTTTTGCTTCTGTTAACACTGTATCTTTTATGGCAAGTGGATCATTATCAGCGTGAACAAGCTTATTTGCAGGACCAAAAAGATCTTATGCAACTTGAGAATTTACTCCATATAGGAGTTCAAAAAGTAGTGACAGACAACGAACATGCTTTTTTCATACAGCTTCCAATTGGTGACGTTTTAGGAGAACGCTTGGATAAGAGTGAAAGGGCGTATAAGCTGAAAGCAACACTGCGCAACGGCAAAGAACGAGTTGCTACCTTTATGTTGGATTCAGTAGATGAGATGCGTGATGAGATGGAAAAGGATTAGCATATGATCAAATGATCTTGGGAAGACTAAAGGGTGAGGTGAGAATATGTCTTTTCAAGATTTATTAAAATTTGCGACCCAAGAAGCAGTGAAGAAAATTGATCAACCTAAATCTGAGCGAACTGAAAAACGTGAACAAAAGAAGATGGAGCGAGAACCTCTTTCTCATTGGGCATTCGGTATAGCTCCATTTGCTCTTTCGGTCTTTAAAAGACAGCTAAGACGTAAGTAAGCATTTACAAAAAATCATATTCTCGTATATAATGGGTAGGACAGCCGTCTAAGAAGAGGAGGGGTAGACATGATGGATCGCATGTATCGAGGCCTAGGGTTTTGGACAGGAATTTTTGCAGTTTTATTTTACATTGGCAATATGTATAATATGTCTCTCCTGTTTTTTGCGCAAACGTTTATTTTAATTGCGCTTGGCTACCTGAAGCTGTCTGAACGTGTATATGTGTATATTTTTGCAGGCTATTGTACGGTGTTTTTTGTAGGTTTTACATACTACGCTCTCTTTATCAATGTACCGAGCTTTGGGCACTAATATATACATACAGTAAACCGCCGCTTAACGTAAGTAAGCAGCGGTTTCTTTTAATAACCTGAGAGAAACGGATTATGATCCATTTCTTGTCCAATGGTGGTAAGCGGACCATGTCCGGATGCAACAACAGTGCCCTCAGGTAAAGGTAGTATCTTATTATGAATGCTAGCTAATAATAAAGCGTGATCGCCTCCACGGAGGTCTGTTCGGCCGATACTGTGTTGGAATAAAACATCTCCTGAAAATAAAACAGCTTCTTTTTGATAATAAAAGGAGACGCTTCCAGGTGAGTGTCCAGGTGTATGGAAGACAGAAAAGGTAAAGGAACCGATCGTTAATGACTTGTCTTCTGTAAGCAAAATATCTGCGGGCTTAGCGGTTGTGATGGGACGTCCCGTCAGGCGAGAGGAACCATTCAAGTCAGGGTCTTCTAACCAGCGGCGTTCTTTCGTATGTAAGTATACGGGTATGGAATAAGTATCTCGAACGGCATCGACAGCGCCAATGTGGTCAAAGTGTGCATGTGTAAGTAAAATAGCAAGTGGAGTAAGCTGTTCTCTTTTCAACCAATTAATAAGTGCTTCAGCATCTCCGCCCGGGTCAAAAATGACGGCTTCTTTTGCATCGTTATACAGTACGTACGCATTAGTTTGAATAGGACCTAATGGAATTTGTTTAAACATATGGAACCTCCTTTACTTGTGAAGTAAAGTGTATCATAGCGCTACTTATTAGAAAAGAAGAGCGCTCGACAAACGTAATGAAAACGAGTACAATAAAATCAAATACATACTGGAGGAAAAGCTCATGGTTTTTGCAGGTTTAGCATTATTAGTAGCAATTTTTTCTGTTGCAGGTGCCATCGTCAGTTTAAAGCGAAAAAACTTTTTCGCTGTAGGCTTTAGTGGCGTATCTGTACTTGTTTTTGGATTCTTTTCAATCGCAACAATCTATTCTTATATTGTTCGTGGTGGAGGAGTTCCTTTAGAATAGGACGAAAACAAAACCCAAGCTGTTCAAGCAGCTTGGGTTTTGTTATTGTTGGAACAATTGTTGATGCAGGTAAAAAATGCCCCCATTGACAATCGAAACGTTAATATGAGGTTCGTAGCGTTCGCGCAGCGCCTCTTTTTCAGCAAAGTAACTGTCTGGCTTATCATCAATACCTTCATAAAAGGACTCTAATAACGCTTCGTCATAAGCCCAACGCTTATTAGCAGATAAAGCCCACTCCGTTGGTTCGTTTTCAATATAGGTTTTCATCACTTTTTGAAGCCGAGTGATGCCAGACTCTATCCTAATAAGAGGAGAAAGGGTAAAGCAGTAATCAGGAATTTTTGGCGTCAATGTAAGTTGCTGCACTTTATCAAAAAATTGAGGAACAATTTGTCCGTGAATTAAATTCAGTCCTAGTGAAAGGAGAATGTCCTTTTTTCGATCGCACTGAAACGAAATATTGGCATTAATTGAAAGCCAAGGGTGTAAAGGATGTGAGCCTGCACTAACGTTTGATTTTGTTTCATACATACGTATAAAAGAGCCGAGTTCATTGGCTGATTCAAAGATTTGCGATAAACGAGGAGAACCGAAATGAATAACTTCTCCCTGCAGATCTTCTGGACAGCGATTTTGGTCTGTAATGAGAGTGATGGTCATCGGATTAGGTTCAGAACCGATTTTCTCTTGGTAATGCCAATAAAAAGGACGGTTCATAAGCGCTTTATCGAGTTTGATTGACAGTTTAACCGTTAAATGAGCTGGAGATTCTTCTACTAGAGTACTGTCATGAGTAAGGAAATAGCGCTTTAAATAGCTGTGAATATCAAGCTGATTCATGATCCTCTTTCTCCTCGTTTTCTGACTTCAGTTCTTCTTGAGCTTCATTAATCACCGCAGCAAGATGATCGAATTTAATTTTCATTTCACCGTCTGAAGAAGAATGTTCGAATATGTTGTTGACATGTTCATCTAAATCAGGCAGTTCGATTTTGGCAAGAATGTCATCTAGTTGACCGATGACAGATTCAAATAAATGTATTTTATCGTACAGCAAGTCTAATATTTTCTGTTCAATGGTATCTTGAACAGCGAAATTATAGATTTGCACATCATGTTGCTGACCTAAGCGGTGTAAACGTCCTATTCGTTGTTCAATACGCATCGGATTCCACGGAAGATCGTAGTTAATAATGTGGTGACAAAATTGCAAGTTAATCCCTTCACCACCTGCTTCTGTTGCAATTAATACTTGAGCATGGTTTTTAAAGAGCTCACGCATCCAATCTTTTTTTCCACGTTTAAATCCGCCTCGGAAAGGTACCGATGTAATGTGATGCTGTTTAAAAAACCACTGTAAATAAAGTTGCGTCGCACGGTACTCAGTAAAAATGATCACTTTATCATCAATTGATTTAATAAGCTCCAACGCTTTTTCTGCTTTCGCATGGCCTTCAATCGTAGCCGCCTCGTTTAGAAGATTGATTGCATAGCTAGGATCGCTTTCGTTTTCTTGGGCTTTTTCAATCGTATTTTTTAGTGTCATAAACACTGCTTCTCGACTTGAGCACAACTCTCGCTTTAAGGTTAGCAAAGTGAAGTGGTTAATTGCCCCTTTACTTTGTTCTAGCTTTTCATAGAACTGACGCTCACTTGTACTAAAATGAATAGGGATCGTTTGGACAACGCGCTTTGTCCATTCAATACCTGTATCTTCACGTCTGTTTCGTACCATTACTTTTTGAACGAGGGAACGCAGTTGTTCATCATTTTTAGCTGAGCGTTTGTCAGAGCGAAAGGCTTTATCAAAACTTTCAATGTTCCCCAGATGTCCAGGCTTAAGCAAGGATACAAGATTAAAAATTTCCTCAAGCTTGTTTTGAACAGGGGTTGCTGTTAAAAGCAAACAGTACTTCTTCTTTAGCAATCGGATAAATTCATAGTTTTTTGTTTTAGGATTTTTTAATTTATGTGCTTCATCAATAATAACCATATCATACGGTTGATCTAAGACAATGTCACGATGTGGTGCCCGTTTCGCGGTGTCAATGGAGGCAACGACCACATCGCACTGTTCCCACACATATGCTTTTTTTTGTGGGATAGCTGGAATAAAGAACTTTGAATTGAGCTCGTTTGCCCACTGAGAAACGAGGGAAGCGGGTACTAAAATAAGGGCTTTTTTCACTAGACCACGAATCATGTACTCCTTTAAAATAAGGCCTGCTTCAATGGTCTTCCCTAGTCCTACTTCGTCAGCAAGAATCGCTTTTCCGTGCATCTCTTCAATAACGGTTTCTGCCGCTTCAATTTGATGTTGATAAGGCTGAAGCTGCGGAAGGTATCGTGGCGCAACAAGGCCGCTAAATTCTGGTATTTGTAAATGTTGTTGCGCTTCAAAAGCAAGTTTATAGGTTTCAAAGTCTGACCAAGGACCATCATGATCCATTTTTTCTAAAAACCGAACATTCCAGTCTTTATCGAAATTAATGTTAATATCCAACGGGTTCACATCCTTTATATTAAGAAAAAATATGCTGAAATTAAGAAAAATCTGTTGCTTATTTATTTGTCCGTTGGTAGGATTAGAAGTGTTAACAGACTCTTTTTAGTATGTACGAATTCCAGCTTTTTAAACGGTAAATGAATTGAATAAAGCGGATGATAGTAAAGGGAGAGACTATGTGATTCATTAGCATAGCGCCGAAGGAGCAAACAAATGTGAATCTCTCAGGCAAAGAAGACTTTTACTGGACGCATCTCTGGAGAGAGCTTGATGAGCAAGCCACCTACGAAGACAATTCAGAATAGATAAATCTGAATGAAACTTTCTGGTTCAAAGGACAGAGCAGACACAGATGTGTTTGCTCTGTCCTTTTTATCGGTCAAGAACTTAGAGGAGGGTACATATGACGTTACAACGAACACCTTTATTTGAAGAATATCAAAATCTTGCGAAAACAGTTGATTTTGGTGGTTGGGAAATGCCCGTTTCGTTTAGTGGAATTAAAGCAGAGCACGTTGCGGTTCGCGAAGCAGCTGGACTATTTGATGTATCACATATGGGTGAATTAGAAGTAGAGGGACCAGATGCACTAGCTAATTTACAAAGACTTTTGACAAATGATCTTTCAAAAATGGAAGATGGTCAGGCCCAGTATCATGCAATGTGCACAGAAAATGGAGGGACAGTGGATGATTTAATTGTTTATCGTCGCTCAGAACATGCGTATTTACTTGTTCTAAATGCTGCTAATATTGAATCGGATATTGCTTGGATTCAAGAGCACATTCAAGGCAATGTACGTTTGAACAATGTGTCGAAAGAAACGGCGCTACTTGCTGTACAAGGACCTAAAGCAATGGACATTTTACAAACACTTACGGAGACGACTATAGGGAGCATCAAACCATTTCGTTTCAAAGAAGGTGTATCCCTTGGGACTGTACCGACGTTTCTTTCAAGAACAGGTTATACAGGAGAAGATGGTTTTGAACTGTATGTATCCAGTAATGATGCGCCAGCGCTTTGGAACAACATTTTAAAAGCAGGAGAACAGTATGGCTTGCTTCCATGTGGATTAGGAGCCAGAGATACGTTGCGATTTGAAGCAAAATTGGCACTATACGGTCAAGAACTTAATCGTGAAATTTCCCCTATTGAGGCTGGCATCGGCTTTGCAGTTAAAGTAGATAAAGCGACTTCGTTTATTGGTCAAGATGCATTAAAAGCACAAAAAACGGAAGGCCCAGCTCGAAAGCTAGTCGGAATTGAAATGATTGGAAGAGGCATTCCTAGACATGGATACGAGGTGTATAAAGATGATAAGAAGGTAGGGGTTGTAACGTCTGGCACTCAATCACCGACTCTAGGGAAAAATGTTGGACTCGTATTAATGGATGCCAGCTTTTCCGCATTAGATACAGAAGTTACCGTTCATATTCGAGGTAAAAACATTGCAGCCAAAGTAGTGAAAACGCCATTTTATAAACGTGGTGTTTAAGATAATAGGAGGAATTTTGAATGGAAGCACATCGTTATCTACCAATGACTGAAGAAGATAAACAAGAGATGCTACAGGCAATTGGTGTTCAATCAATTGAAGATTTGTTATCAGATATACCAGAGGATACACGCTTTAATCGGACATTAGCAATTGAACGGGCGTTAAAAGAGCCAGAGTTGCTTTCGTTTTTTCAGCAACTTGCTAGAGAGAATACATCCATTAAAGAATTTCCATCGTACTTAGGTGCCGGTGTTTATGAACATTATATTCCTTCTATCGTTGATCACGTCATTTCTCGATCTGAATTTTATACAGCGTATACGCCTTATCAACCAGAAATTTCACAAGGTGAGCTACAAGCGATCTTTGAATTTCAAACGATGATTTGTGAGTTAACGGGAATGGATTTAGCCAATTCATCTATGTATGATGGACCAACCGCTTTAGCAGAAGCGGCAATGCTCTCAGCAGGGCATACGAAAAAGAAAACGATTCTAGTATCAAAGTCGGTTCATCCAGAAGCAAGAGACGTACTGCGAACAAACGCATATGGACAAAATTTAGAAGTAAAAGAAATTGATACAAAAGACGGTGTAACGGATGTAGAAGCTTTGAAGCAGCTTCATGATCATGATGTGGCCTGTGTCATTGTTCAACATCCGAATTTCTTTGGAAGTTTAGAGCCGTTAGCCGATATTGAGGAAATCACTCATTCAACAAAAGCGCAATTTGTTGTTTCAAGTAATCCGCTTGCACTCGGTTTATTAAAGCCCCCTGGTGAATTCGGGGCAGATATTGTTATTGGCGATGCTCAACCATTCGGTATACCGACGCAATTTGGCGGTCCGCATTGTGGGTATTTTGCAACAACAAAAAAATTAATGCGTAAAGTGCCAGGACGTCTTGTTGGTCAAACGGTTGATGAAAATGGCCATCGAGGCTTTGTGTTAACGTTGCAAGCCCGTGAGCAGCACATCCGTCGTGACAAAGCAACGTCAAATATTTGTTCTAATCAAGCATTAAACGCGTTAGCTGCCTCTGTAGCTATGACAGCTATTGGGAAAAAAGGCGTAAAAGAAATGGCCACACAAAATGTACAAAAAACAAACTATTTAAAGAAACAGCTCCAGCAACAAGGCGTCGCTATTAAAGCTTATGGAGCAACGTTTAATGAATTTGTAGTCGAACTGAATCAATCGGTTGAACTTGTAAACAAAGAGCTTTTCAAAAGAGGGATTATTGGCGGATTTAATTTGGCTGAAGTCGATGATACTCGTGAAAATCAAATGCTCATTTGTGTGACAGAGCTACGTTCAAAAGAAGAGTTGGACCACTTTGCAAAAGAACTGGGGGCGTTCGCATGACAGTACAAAACGGAGGAATGGCACTAATCTTTGAAGAAAGCAAAGAAGGGCGACTCGGACATAGTTTACCAGAACTCGACATTATTGAAGAAGATATGAGTTCTCTTATTCCGGAAGCGTTTTTGCGTGAGCGAGAACCTGAGTTACCTCAAGTATCAGAACTACAAATTATGCGGCACTATACTGCTTTATCGAGACGAAATCACGGTGTAGACTCAGGATTCTACCCGCTAGGCTCGTGTACAATGAAATACAATCCGAAAGTGAATGAAGATGTCGCAAGAATATCTGGACTAAGCAACGTACACCCTTACCAGCCAGCATATCAAGTTCAAGGTTCTCTTAAGATGTTGTATCAGCTTCAAACGTCACTAGCAGAAATTACAGGTATGGATGAAGTCACTCTTCAGCCAGCAGCCGGTGCTCATGGTGAGTGGACAGGACTAATGATGATTCGTGCGTATCATGAGGCGAACGGAGACTTTAAACGGACGAAAGTCATTGTGCCTGACTCTGCTCATGGTACAAACCCGGCATCAGCAACAGTAGCAGGATTTGATTCGGTAACAGTCAGAACAAATGAGTTTGGTCTTGTTGATTTGGATCATTTACGTGAAGTTGTTAATGAAGAAACAGCAGCGTTAATGCTAACAAACCCGAATACCCTCGGATTGTTTGAAGCAGATATCGTTGAAATGGCGGCAATCATTCATGAAGCAGGTGGGAAGCTTTATTATGATGGTGCGAATTCAAATGCGATTTTAGGAATTACTCGTCCAGGAGATATGGGTTTTGATGTCGTTCACTTAAATTTGCATAAAACATTTACTGGTCCTCACGGAGGCGGTGGACCAGGTTCAGGTCCTGTTGGTGTGAAAAAAGATTTGTTGCCGTTTTTACCAAAACCGGTTCTAGTGAAAAAAGCAGATCAATATGAATTCGATTATCATCGTCCCCAGTCTATTGGTCGTGTGAAGCCTTACTACGGAAACTACGGCATTAATTTACGGGCATATACCTATATTCGCACAATGGGAGCAGAAGGATTAAGGCTCGTATCTGAATACGCCGTTTTAAACGCAAACTATATGATGAGACGATTAGCACCTTTTTATGATTTACCGTATACACAGCACTGTAAACATGAGTTTGTGCTATCTGGAAGACGACAAAAGAAACTGGGTGTTCGTACGCTTGATATAGCAAAACGATTGCTTGATTTTGGCTACCATCCACCAACCATTTACTTTCCGTTAAATGTTGAAGAATGCATGATGATTGAGCCAACAGAGACAGAATCAAAAGAAACCCTTGATGCATTTATAGACGCAATGATTCAAATTGCTGAGGAAACAGAAAAAACACCTGAAGTGGTTCAGGAAGCACCACACCACACCGTTGTGAGCCGACTTGATGAAACGTTGGCAGCTAGAAAACCGATTTTAAAATATGAACGGCATGGAGAAACGGTGCATTCGTAGTTAGAAACAAAGAAAAGCAGCTGTGCACAACAGCTGCTTTTCGTTTATTTTTTCTTTTTTACTTTACCTGTCCATTTTCGGAAGCCGCCTTTTAGATGAGAAATATCTTCGGCTCCTCGTTTCTTTTTAATAAGTTTTGCTGCTTGTTTGCTTCGAGCCCCTGATTGACAGTAAATATACACAGGTTGATCTTTGCGAATTTCGTTTTGTCGCTGACGAAGCTGAGACATTGGAATATTTCGTGCGCCTAAAATGTGGCCGCCGTCGAATTCACGGGTCTCACGAACATCTATAAGTTGCGCTTTTCGGTAGCCTTTAATAAACTCATCTTGAGATAGTGTTTTTAAATAGTTTGGTGTACGTAACCGGACAACGATAAATGTAAGTAATGCAACTGTAAGCACAATAAGAATAATAGTCTGTAATTCCATAATTCTAGCGAACTCCCCTTCAATGTTTCATCTTTCTTTATTATATCGATAGGGCGTAGGTTTTTCAATCGTAAGTATGGCAAAACGAAAACAACAACAAGAAGGAAGCGATTTAGTTGACTGAAATTTGGAGATTTATTTATTCCGGAAACAAAACACCCTCTTACAATATGGCTTTAGATGAAGCGTTATTAAATTGGCATAGTAGCGGTGCCATTCCCCCAACCATTCGGTTTTATGGTTGGAATCCCGCGACGCTATCCATTGGCTACTTTCAACAGTTAGAAAAAGAAATCAATATGGAAAAAGTAAAAGAAAAAGAGTTAGGTTTTGTACGTCGTCCCACAGGAGGGAGAGGTGTACTTCATGAGCATGAATTAACGTATAGTGTTATCGTTTCAGAGCAGCATCCCGCTATGCCTGCATCTGTAACAGAAGCGTATCGTGTCATTTCTACCGGTCTACTTGAAGGGTTTAAAGAGTTAGGGCTCTCTGCTTACTTTGCTGTTCCTGAAAGTAAGCAAGAAAAGGAAGCGTTAAAAAACCCTCGTTCTTCTGTTTGTTTTGATGCACCGTCTTGGTATGAACTTGTTGTAGAAGGTAGAAAAATTGCTGGAAGCGCTCAAACGAGACAAAAAGGGGTCATTTTACAGCATGGCTCAATCGTATTCAATTTTGACGTCGACAAGCTGTTCGATTTGTTTCATTATCGCTCGAACCGATTGCGAGAACGAATGCAGCAGCAATTTTTAAAAAAAGCTGTAGCCATTAATGAGTTAAGGGAAAAGCCTGTTTCTATGCAAGAAGCTGTTCATGCATTTAAAAGCGGATTTGAAAAAGGACTAGGGATTATCCTTGAACCTTATACGTTAACAGCGGAGGAAGAAAAGGAAGTCCAGCAGCTTGCAAAAGATCGGTATGAAAACGACGAGTGGAATTATAAGAGATGAAAACCTTGAAGAGGAAAAATTGTTTGTGCTACTATAGACGATACGGTTAAAAGGAGTTTGCTGGAGGGACGTGTTTTTTTGCAATATGAATATGAACGTGCGGCATTTATTCATGCCTTTATTCGTACAAAACAAACGCTATTAAAGCAACAGCTTGAAGGTGTGCACGAAGATGAAAAAGAAATAAAAGAAACCTTTTGGGATAATGTAACAATGAATTTTTCCAATACGGAGGATGCTGAAGAAACAATCTCTAGTATCCGTCAGCAAGCAGAGCTTTTACATGAGCGAGAGCGTAGCAGCGATGTTATGAAAAAGCAAATGAAGACGCTACGTAGACTCGCTAACGCCCCTTATTTCGGACGGATTGATTTAAAAGAAGAAGGACAGAAGCAAGAAGATCCTATTTATATTGGGTTAGCCTCATTAATGAACGAGTCGGAAGAAGAGTTTCTTATCTATGATTGGCGAGCGCCAATTTCAAGTGTGTATTATGACGCAGAGATTGGACCAGTTTCCTACAATGCGCCTGCTGGTAAGATAGAGGCTGACTTAGTTGGGAAGCGGCAATATGTGTTTCGCAGAGGTCAGCTGAAAGCGATGTTTGATACCTCTCTTGCGATTGGAGATGAACGATTAAAGGATGCGCTAAGTGATCAAGCGTCCACTTCCATGAAAACCATTGTATCTACCATTCAAAAAGAGCAGAATAAAGCGATACGAAATGAAAAAAACCGCTTTTTAATTGTGCAAGGAGTAGCTGGTAGCGGTAAAACGTCTGTTGCAATGCAGCGAGCCGCCTATCTATTATTTCGACACCGAGAGCAGCTGGATGCGCAGCAGTTGATATTGTTTTCTCCAAATGAGTTGTTTTCAAACTATGTTTCGACTGTGCTTCCGGAATTAGGTGAAGAAAATATGACTCAGCAAACTTTAAAAGGTTACTTATATAAACGGTTAGGGAAAAAATTTGAAGTCGAGAATCATTTTGAACAGTTGGAGTTTATGCTCTCAAATGAGACAACAGAGCGTTATCGTACACGGAAACGTAGTATTGAATTAAAATCGAGCCCTTTATTCAAACACTATTTGGACGATTATTTGGCTGAACTTGAAATTGACGGTGTTTTGTTTAAAGACCTACGCTTTAAAGGCAGTACGATTGTGAAAAAAACAGATATTCAAACGTACTTTTACTGCTTAGATCATTCCATTACGCTTCAAAACCGCTTAAAACTTACGGCTGAGTGGCTGTTAAAGGAGCTTGCTAAGCAAGAAGGTAAAGAGCGCTCCAGTGATTGGGTGGAACAAGAACGAGAGCTTGCCGATAAAGAGACATTAATGCAGACTTACCATCAAGTAGACGGGAAGCAATTAAATAGCGATACATTTGATCTTGAAGAGCAACAAGAAAAATTGCTGGCAAAACGGATTGCTAAAGCAGCATTTAAGCCATTACAGCGACTTGTGCGGTCGTTTTCGTTTTTAGATAGTGATGCAATGTACGAACAATTTCTACTTTCGGATCGTCATAAGAAGATTGATGGGTTTTCAGAAGTAGCTTTGTTTACCGTCCACGAGCTTGGCGAAGGACGAATGCCCTATGAAGACGCCACACCTTATTTATACTTGTTGGATCAATTAAAAGGGTTGCAAGTAGACCGATCAATTAAACATGTGTTTATTGATGAAGCTCAAGATTATTCGTCATTTCAATTAATGTATTTGCAGATGTTATATCCGCGTGCCCGTTTTACAATCGTTGGGGATTATTCGCAATCCTTAAACCATCAGTTCGGTACGGCTGCAGAATTATTAGCTGGAATAGGTCTTCCTAAAGAATCCACGTACATTGAATTTAAAAAGAGTTATCGATCGACAAAACCGATTATGTCGTTTAGCCGTGAACTATTGCCAGAGCCGAAGAAAGTGGAGCCGTTTGATCGAGACGGAAAACAGCCGACCATTGTTCAGGCGGCCAATCAAGTAACCGTCATTAAGCCTATGGTAGAGTTCATTGAATCGTCACAAGACGAAGGGTATCAAACCATTGCAATCTTAACAAAAACAGCTGAAGAAGCGAAAAAAGCCCATGCGACGTTAAGTGAATGGCTAACGATTCAGCTTGTTACAGAGGATCATCATGAATACGATACGGGGATTGTAGTGCTACCAATTTATTTAGCAAAAGGAATAGAATTTGATTCCGTTCTTGTTTTTAATGCGTCGGACCAGCAGTTTCATACGGAGCAAGAACGGTTTCATTTGTACACAGCATGTACACGAGCGATGCATGAGCTTGCGCTGTTCTCTGTAGGAGCGCCGTCTCGTTTCTTGCAGGAAATTGATGAGTCTGCCTACAAAAAACAAACGCTATCCTAAACGGATGCGTTTGTTTTCTTTTGTACATGTTCTTTTAATGCTTGCTGAAGCTTTTTCGTTACAGTACCAACAGAAATAGTCGCTTCAATATCACCTTTAAACGTATGAACAGGCACGATCTCTAGTGAAGTGCTGGTAATAAATGCTTCGTCTGCGTGCAGGAGTACTTCTTTAGGGAATGGTTCCTCTATAACCCCAATTTTGAGTTCTTTTGCAATCGCTAAAATCTCTTGCCGTGTAATCCCGTTCAATATGAGGTTGTTAGCTGGATGGGTATAAAGAGTCTCATTATTAACTAAAAATAAATTGGAAGATGATCCTTCCGTTACACCTGATTCACGATAGAGAATGGCTTCCTCACAATCATGATCAAACGCTTTTCGTTTAGCCATAACATTTCCAAGTAAATTCAATGACTTAATATCACATCGAAGCCAGCGTACATCCTCTGTTACATAAGCAGCGACACCTTGTTCTTGCTTAGTGTCCACACTTTTTCCTTTTACTTCAAAGCCAAGGATAACCGGCTTTTCTTCTTTCGTATACAAATGATTGCGGTCACTAGCACCTCGGGTAATTTGCACATAAATCGAGCCGTTTTCCGTTTTTAATGTTTCTTTGTAATCGTGTAGCAGTGTTTTAAATGCTTCAAATGAATGAGGAATTTCTAACTCAATTTTTTTTGCACTTTCATAAAGTCGAGTTAAATGTTCATCAAGGGTGAAGTATTGGCCGTTATAAACGCGAATGACTTCATAGACGCCATCCCCAAAATGATAGCCACGATCTTTATAAGAAATTGCCACGTCATTTTCATCAAGAATTGAATCGTTATAGAGAACGTATGTCATTAAGATGCCCTCGCTTTTTTTATCGTATTTACCTTATTATTTTCCGTAATCCTTAACAATTTGTCAATAACGTTCAAAAACCTTTGTATGAAATTTTGATTTTTAAGCACGATAGTAGTATCAAAGTAGGAAAGGAAGTTGAGCGTGAGACCCTTTTATCCTCAGCTAGTATATATTGAGCCACGTGCTCTTGACTATCCGTTAGGAAAACAGCTATATGAAAAGTTTAAAAAAGAGGGCGTTGAAATTAGAGAAACAACCTCTCACAACCAAGTGCGGAATATTCCAGGAAAGAATGATAATCAAAAATACCGAAATGCTAAATCTACACTCGTTATTGGTGTTCGTAAGACGTTAAAATTTGATACATCAAAGCCTTCAGCAGAATATGCGATTCCTTTAGCGACTGGCTGTATGGGTCACTGTCATTACTGTTATTTGCAGACGACTCTTGGAGATAAGCCATATATTCGCACATATGTAAATTTAGAAGATATTTATGAATCTGCTGATCGATATATTAAAGAACGAGCCCCAGAAGCAACTCGATTTGAAGCGGCTTGTACATCTGATATTGTTGGCATCGATCATTTAACCCACTCTTTAAAGAAGACAATTGAGTTTATGGGTGAGCGCGATCACGCTCGTTTACGGTTTGTTACAAAATATCATCATGTTGACCATTTACTTGATGCCAAGCATAACGGGAATACTCGTTTCCGTTTTAGCGTTAATGCGGCACATGTCATTAAATACTTCGAGCCGGGGACATCTACTTTTTTAGAACGAATAGAAGCAGCAGGAAAAGTAGCGAAAGCGGATTATCCATTAGGATTTATCGTTGCGCCAATTATTTGGCATGAAGGTTGGGAAGAAGGCTATCTCGAATTGTTTGAGCGACTAGAAGCGATTTTACCTGCTTATGCCAAAAAAGACCTCACGTTTGAAATGATTCAGCACCGGTTTACAAAAACGGCAAAGCGAATTATTCAAAAACGCTATCCGAAATCAAAGCTTGAAATGGAAGAGGAAGAACGCAAATACAAGTGGGGACGCTACGGTAGAGGGAAATATGTCTACCAAGATGAACAAGCCGGTGAGCTGCGTAATACGTTAACTGACTATATTGATCGCTTTTTCCCACAAGCGAAAATTGAATACTTCACGTAATCTCCTTGGTTCTTCCTCCCATTTTATAGTAAGATAAGAGTGAATGGATTTATGTCCGCTTTGGATTGGGGGGATTCTATGCCAACACCGAGCATGGAAGATTATTTAGAACGTATTTATATGTTGATTGAAGAAAAAGGCTATGCCCGTGTATCTGATATTGCAGAAGCACTTGAAGTCCACCCTTCTTCGGTAACGAAAATGGTACAAAAGCTAGACAAAAGCGATTATCTTGTTTATGAACGATATAGAGGTTTGATGCTAACAGCAAAAGGAAATAAAATTGGAAAGCGGTTAGTCTACAGACATGAACTGTTGGAAGATTTCATGAAAATTATTGGTGTGAATGAAGATCATATCTATCAAGATGTTGAAGGGATTGAGCATCATATTAGCTGGGATGCGATCGATCGAATCGGTGATTTAGTTCAGTACTTTCAAGAAAAAGAAAGTAGACTGGAAACATTAAGAGATATTCAGAAACGAAACGATCAAGCTGATTAATAGGGTTTTTAAGGGAGATGCAAGGGTTAACAATGCCTTGCATCTTTTTTGTTTTCATTGCTTTTTGGTTGATAAGAAATGAGTCAACCCCTTTTGCTCATACAGTTAAAGTAAAAGGGGGGATCGTATTGAAGGTCGATGCTGTCTTTGCTGGTGGTGGGGTGAAAGCTTTTGCCTTTGTTGGAGCCATTGATGAAGCGGAAAGGAGAGGGCTTTTATTTGAACGCATTGCAGGTACAAGTGCCGGTTCAATTGTGGCGGCATTTCTAATGGCCGGTTATTCAAGTAAAGACATTTTCACGATGTTAAATTCTCTTGATGTAGCAACATTTCGAGATGAACGTCTTGCGGTTATGCCTTTTAAAATTACGAAATGGTTAAACCTCTATTTCCGAATGGGTCTCTATAAAGGGGATAAATTAGAAGAGTGGATTAAAGAACAATTAGAACAAAAAGGAGTCAGAACGTTTAGTGACTTAGCCCCGAGTTCGTTACGAGTCGTTGTATCAGATGTCACAAGAGGTCAAATGGTGGTCATTCCAGATGATTTACCGAAGTACGGATTAGACCCAAACCGATTTAGTGTGGCGACTGCTGTACGAATGAGTTGTAGCATTCCTTATTTTTTTGAACCGGTTAAATTAAAAAATCAAGCTGTTGGGAACAAGCCTTCCTATATTGTGGATGGCGGTTTATTAAGTAATTTTCCGATGTGGGTTTTCAAAGATGGTGTGCGAGGTGGTTATAAAAGGCCAGTCATTGGATTTCAATTATCCCCTAAAGAAGGGGAACGTCCTATTAATCAAGTGCACAATGCTTTTGATTTGTATAAAGCGATTTTTGAGACAATGACGCATGCACATGACGCACGTTACATAAGTCAGGATCATGCGCGCAATATTGTATTTATACCGGTTGAACATATTAAAGCAACTGATTTTGATTTAACTGATGAAGAAAAACAGAAGATGATTAGATTAGGTAAGGAGAAAACGGCACAATTTTTAACAAGTTGGAGCGGATAAAAAAAGAAGAAAAAAGCATAGTTACGCTTTTTTCTTCTTTTTCGTATTCTTTCCTTCGATAACCGTTAAATGAGGAGAAGATCGACGCTTTGGAACTTTTTTTAACTGTTTTTGATTTAATTCTCTTTGCTTAACAGAAGGAGAGAATGTTTTTTTTGTTTGAGGCTTTACGGTGCTTGTTCGCTGTGCTTTTCGTATTTGTGATCGGTTCGGTCCTTTTGATGTTCGGCCTTTAAACGGCACGCCATATCGCTTGGATAAGTAAAACCGGTAACCGAGATAAATCATACCAGCAAAAAGAGCCATACCCCCAATGGCGCTTAAAAAGTAAGGAATGTTTGAAAGAATTTGGATAAAAGCCAGTATACAAATAATCGGCACTAAAATCATAAAGAGTTTCTTCATAACAATCCCCTTCCTAAATGGACATGAACAATCGATCACGTTCTTCTACTTACAGTATAAAGTGAATGACACAACGCAATCAAGTGCATGATACATTTCTATTTCGACAGTTTTTTTAAAAATAAGAGGTATCCTGTTAAAAAAAGTCATGTTTTTGTTTTTTTAAGGACATCCTACTAGTGGAGGTGTTGATCGTATGAATAAAATGGATCAAGAAATCATTGACACGAAACAAATGGGATTTCCAATGAAAGTCGTTCTTATTGGTTTTTTTGGCGGTTTAATTTGGTCGTTTATAGGCTATAGTAGCTACTATTTTCATTTAACAGAAGTTGGTCCGTCCTTTGTCTTACTGCCGTGGGCTTTAGGAGACTGGAAGCTAGGTCACACTGGTCAACTCGTTGGCATTGCTGTCATTGCCATTCTCTCAATAGGCATCGCCTTTTTCTATAAGTGGACGTTACAAAAAGTGAATAGCATGTGGCCAGGTGTAGGATTTGGTGTTTTGCTTTGGGTCATTGTATTTTATATACTTAACCCGTTTATTGTTGATCTCAAACCTGTTCAAAGCTATTCATTAAACACGATTGTGACAACACTTTGTCTCTTTATTTTGTATGGATTATTCATCGGCTATTCCATTTCTTATGAGTATGCTGAACAAAATGAACCGATGTCAAAGGAAGATTCATTTAAAGCTGAATGAAGTTGTGCTACAATTCTCTTATTAACCATTTAGAAATGAGGGAGTCGCATGACTATTATTCAGTCTTTGCAAAAGAAATTACGGGACCATGACGTGGATGGGTTTTTAATCATGAGTCCGATTAATCGTCGTTACGTTACTGGATTTACAGGTACAGCAGGTGCAGTGCTCCTTACTGAAACGGATGCACGATTCATCACTGACTTTCGTTATGTGGAACAAGCGGAAGAACAAGTTCATGGTTTTCAAATTGTGAAACAAGCTGGGACGCTCATGAACGAAATTGCTGTTCAATCAAGTTCTTTAGGCATTAAGAAATTAGGATTTGAAAAAACAAAACTTACATATGCAGAATATGAACAATTGGAGCAAACGTTAACAGGTGCAACCCTCGTTGCAATCAATCAAATGGTGGAACCGCTCCGCCTTATCAAAACGCCAGAAGAGATACAAACGATGAAAAAAGCCGCTGATATTGCCGAAAAAGCGTACGCGCACATTCAAACGTTTATTAAACCAGGGATCAAAGAAATTGACGTTTCAAATGAACTAGAGTTTTTTATGCGCAAACAAGGTGCTGTCTCGTCGTCTTTTGATATTATCGTCGCTTCAGGTGTACGATCTGCTTTACCACATGGTGTTGCCTCTGAAAAAACCATTGAAAGTGGCGAGCTAGTTACGTTAGATTTTGGCGCTTATTATGAAGGGTATTGCTCTGATATTACACGTACACTCGCCGTTGGTAACATCTCCGATGAGTTGAAAACGATTTACGAAACGGTTCGTGTGGCACAGCAACTTGGGATTGATGGCATAAAACCAGGGATGACTGGCAAAGAAGCAGATGCGCTAACGCGTGATTATATTAAAGAAAAAGGATACGGGGACTATTTCGGACATTCTACAGGTCATGGTTTAGGAATGGAAGTACATGAAGCGCCTGGTTTATCAATGGCATCAGATGTGCCGTTACAGCCAGGCATGGTCGTAACGGTAGAACCGGGTATTTATATTCCTGGTGTTGGCGGAACACGAATTGAAGATGATATTTTAATTACGGAAACGGGAAATGAACGATTAAATTATTCCTCAAAAGAACTTATTATCCTTTAAAAGAGGAATCGGAAAAGGCGGAGACACACTCGTGAAGCTGTGGTATAGTAACTATTGGGAATAAGAGTGTTTAATTGGAGGATATAGAATGATATCAGTTAATGATTTTAAAACAGGTTTAACGATTGAAGTAGATAATGGTATCTGGCAAGTGATGGAGTTTCAACACGTAAAACCAGGTAAAGGAGCTGCATTTGTACGGTCAAAATTGCGTAACTTGCGTACTGGTGCTGTCCAAGAACGGACGTTTCGCGCTGGAGAAAAAGTAGCGAAAGCGCACATTGAAAATCGCCGTATGCAGTACTTGTATGAAAGTGGCGATATGCATACGTTTATGGATAATGAAACGTATGAGCAGCTAGAGCTTCCAACAAAGCAAATTGAACATGAACTGAAGTTTTTGAAAGAAAACATGGAAGTACATGTTATTACATTTGCAAGTGAAACTTTAGGCGTAGAAGTACCGAACACGGTGACGTTAGAAGTGACTGAAACAGAACCGGGAATTAAAGGCGATACTGCTTCAGGTGGAACAAAGCCGGCTACAGTGGAAACGGGTTTAACTGTTCAAGTGCCTTTCTTTGTTAACCAAGGGGATAAGCTTATTATTGATACGAGAAACTCTTCTTATGTATCAAGAGCGTAGTAGGGTTAAAGTTGAAATAGAAAAGCCGTCGCAATCTTAATGATTGCGGCGGCTTTTATTTTTCTAATTCATATGCAGTAATTAATGACTCTTTTAAATAGCTTGCGATTTCATCTGCTGTTAACGAGTCTGTAGTCATTTGTGAATGATTTAGTGCATAGGCTTGTTGTCTTGATGTGTAAAGGTCTTCTAATTCTTCTACTGATTTTCCTTCTAAAATGGGACGGTTACCGGTGAGCATATGAATGCGATCTTTCCAAGAATCAAAACGTATGTCCAAAAAGATAACCAGGCAATGTTTTAAACAGTAGTTGCGAATTGCTTCTTGTGTAAACGCACCACCGCCTAGAGAAATGACTTTCATTCTTGAAGCGCTAGCATGAAGCACGTGTTCTTTTTCTATTTCGCGAAAATATGGTTCTCCATGTTTCCGGAATAAATCGGGAATAGACATCCCTTGCGCATGCTCAATTTCTGCATCAATATCAATAAAATCTCGATAAAGCTTTTGGGCAAGTAAACGTCCAACCGTTGTCTTCCCTACACCCATAAATCCAACGAGAACGATGTTTCTTTCAATTAAAGGCAAATTATTCACTAGTCAACACTCACTTTTATGCATTATGTCCCAGTATAGCAAGAAATAAAGGATGGTGCCGAATAATTTAATCAAAACGGTGTTGCACTATCCCTTTGAATGACGTAAACTAGTAGTATCTTAATCCCGATTAAATTAATAAGAATAAGGGGTGTTTAAATGAATGTTTCCGTTATTAACGGTCAATCTAAAAAAGCAGACGGTTTAACAGCTTATTTACAAATGACTTATCCCTTTATCAATGCTTATTCCCTTGAAACGATGTCAGTTCATGATCTTAATCAAAACCGAGCGACACATTTAGTGTTTATTATTCCGGCTAAAAAAACGCCTTATCTCCATTTGAAACGCTTATTCCGTGGTCTTAAGAGCGATCACCAGCCATCAATCACGATTATTACAACAGAAGGAACAGACGCTCACCACGCTATTATTCAAATGTTGGTAAGAGATCATGTTCGCTCCTGTACCCATATTCAACTACCTGAACATCTTGTTCATCTGAGGACGGACGGCCAAGTGATTCAGCAACGAAAATTACTGAAGCGTTTGCTCCCGCTTCAGCAAGTGTTGTATGCAGATTTAGATAACAAAACGGTTTCCTAACAAAGGAGATCGTTTTTTTTGTTGTGTAGGTTGGTTCTTAACTTGTCTACTTTTACATAACGTAATACAAAACGTGCAAAGCGTTCTATGTCTAGAAAATCCAAGTAAGAGAGGTAGAAGCTAATGCAGTCAATTTTGAACTTGCTGCCTCAACACGTGGAGGCTTATGTTACACAAGCGATGAAAACGAACAAAAGTATAGAAGAGATCCGCTTACGTATTAATCAGCCGGTTGAATGCTTGTTTTCGAATAAGACGTTATTTTCTTCCACTTTCTTTACAGAAGAAGATGCAAATATGTTTCTAAATCAACTTAGTGCGTACTCGCTATACGCATTTGAAGAGGAGCTTCAAAAGGGTTATATCACTATTGAAGGCGGGCACCGGGTAGGGTTAGCTGGAAAAACGATTTTGGATAATGGAAAAGTAAAAACGATTCGTCCTATTCGTTCTTTTAATATTCGAGTTGCAAAACAAAAGCTAGGTGTATCAAATAAGCTTGTGGCTGAGCTTTATGACGGAAAAAACGGCTGGCGCAATACATTAATTATTGGCGCCCCACAAACAGGAAAAACAACATTATTACGTGATCTAGCCAGAAATGTTAGTACAGGAACAGCAACCATTCCGGCGAGTAAAGTAGCGGTTGTGGATGAACGTTCAGAAATAGCTGGTTGTATGAATGGTACACCCCAACACGACTTAGGTTCACGAACAGATGTATTAGATGGTTGCCCAAAGGCAGAAGGTATGATGATGATGATTCGCTCCATGTCTCCGCAAGTGATGATCGTCGACGAAATTGGAAGAGAAGAAGATGCTCAAGCCATTCTTGAAGCGAGACATGCTGGAGTTGTCATCATGGCAACTGCTCATGGGTACTCATTTGAAGAGATAGCGAAACGGCCAATTTTTAAACAACTTCTTAAAGAGCAAGCGTTTGATCGTGTTATTGAAGTTGGACGAACACCATATCCAGGTGCCGTTAGCAAAATACGCATTCCTTCATTGGTTTATCAACGATGAGATGGCTAGGAGCGCTTCTTATTGTTTGCTGTACGACAGCTTACGGATTTTATCAGGCACGACTTCTTAAAGAACGTCCGCAGCATATCCGGCAGTTGCGGTCAGCACTACAATCTCTTGAAGCAGAGATCGTATATGGACAAACACCTTTAGCAAAGGCATCCATTAATATTTCCAAGCAACTAAATGGCCCTGTTGCCGCGTTATTTGCATCTTTTTCACTAAAGCTAACCGAACGAAAAGCTACTGCCAATGAAGCATGGGAAGCGGCCGTTGAGGAGACATGGAAATCCCTATCTTTGAAAGAAAAAGAAAAGGAAGTCTTGCTTCAATTTGGTGCGACTATCGGGACAATGGATAGAAACCATCAGCAAAAGCAGTTGAAATTAACGCAAACTCATTTAGAAAGAGACGAAGAAGAAGCAAGAGGTCTTCAAGAAAGGTATGAAAAAATGTACAAAACATTAGGTGTGTTAGCAGGTTTATTAATTATCATTCTAATGATGTAGTGCAAGTGAAAAGGAGGAACAGTAACGTGGCCTATGATGTAAATACCATTTTTCAAATAGCAGGGATCGGCATTATTGTAGCGATGTTGCATACAGTTCTTAAACAAATGGGGAAAGAAGACTGGGCCCATTGGGTGACGTTAATTGGTTTTGTTGTTGTTCTCTATATGGTTGCAACCATTGTAGATGATTTGTTTCAAAAAATAAGAAGCGTTTTCTTATTCCAAGCTTAGAAGTGGAGGGGATCGGCGATTGAAATTATACAAATTGTTGGTTTGGGTCTTATCGCCACGTTCTTAGCTTTAATTGTGAAAGAGCAAAAGCCTGTTTTTGCATTTTTGCTAACGCTGTTTGTCGGCTCACTCATTTTCTTATTTTTACTCGACGAGATAGCCAGTGTTATTCAATTAATTAATGATTTAGCTGTACAAGCAAATATTCACACAGTTTATTTACAAACGATTTTAAAAATAATTGGGATTGCCTATATAGCAGAATTTGGTGCTCAAATTTCACGGGATGCTGGTCAAGCGGCTATAGCGAGTAAAATTGAATTAGCAGGGAAAATTTTTATTCTTGTCCTCGCGATTCCAATCATTAAAGCAGTGATTGAAATGATTCTCGCTTTACTCCCATCGTAAGGAGGACAAGCATAAATGAAAGGTAAACTGGTTTTTGTTGCCACCATGCTTATGCTCTTTATCACCTTTAACGTTGAAAGGGTTTCTGCGGAAGAAGAGGACCCAACACAAGCCCTTCATGACTTAGTAGAGGAACAGATTGATATTCTGAAAATGGATGAGATACAAGTTTTCTGGAATGAAATCGTTGATGAATACGGCGGTTTTTTGCCAGAGAGTCAGAAAGGTTCTCTAACTGATTTTTTAACTGGTGAGAAAACGTTTGATGTTAAAGAATGGTTTATCGGCTTCATTAAATATTTGCTTCATGAACTTGTTTTAAATGGGAAATTGCTTGGTATGATCTTGCTTTTAACCATCTTTTCATACATTTTACAGTCGTTTCAAAGTGCGTTTGAGCAGCACACGGTAAGCAAAACAGCGTATGCGGTTACGCTCCTTGTACTGTGTATGATTGCAATGAATGGCTTTCATAGTGCGATGACTTATGCCATTGAAGCGATTGACGCTATGATTCACTTTTCAATAGCGCTCTTGCCAATGTTGCTCGCATTAATGGCTTCTCTCGGTGGGCTATCGAGTTCAGCACTTTTTCATCCGGTTATCATATTTTTAGTGCATACGAGTGGTATCTTAGTCAAAACATTTGTATTGCCAATGTTGTTTATCTCTGCTGTTCTTGGAATCGTGAGTACGTTTACAGACGATTACAAAGTGACGCGCTTATCGAATCTCTTTCGAGTGCTATCGCTAGGCTTGCTCGGCGTATTTATGACGGTCTTTCTAGGCGCTGTGTCTGTTCAAGGCACAACA
Source organism: Shouchella hunanensis (assembly GCF_028735875.1). GTDB lineage: Bacteria > Bacillota > Bacilli > Bacillales > Bacillaceae_D > Shouchella > Shouchella hunanensis. The sequence goes on along the minus strand of NZ_CP117834.1, from coordinate 55,150 downwards.
GCAGCAGCTGCAGATGGTCTCACACTCCGAGCCGCAAAATTTATTGCAGGCAACTTCATCCCGGTTGTTGGACGGATGTTTACAGACGCAACGGACACGGTTATGAGCGCATCCTTATTACTGAAAAATACAATCGGCATGAGCGGTTTAATTATGCTGCTGGCGATTTGTGCGTTTCCAGCTTTAAAGGTTCTTTCCATTGCATTGATTTTCCAACTTTCCGCTGCCGTGCTACAACCTCTTGGAAATGGCGCAATTATTGATTGCTTAGCCATCATTGGCAAAGCTGTTTTGTATATATTTGCTGCAATGGCGTTAATCGGCTTTATGTTTTTCTTAGCAATCACGATTATGGTTGCTGCAAGCAATATTGCCTTCATGATGCGATGAAAGGGGAAGAGCATGACGTATATAAACGAATGGATAACATCGATCGTTATCATTATTCTTCTAGCGGTTGTATTGGAAATGGCTTTACCGAACACCAAATTAAAGAACTACGTAAAAATCACAATGAGTTTACTTTTACTCCTTTTTTTGCTCCAACCAGTTCTGAACATATTCTACGAAGATCCAGATGAATGGCTAAATGAAGTCATACAGCAAACGATTTCAGAGGAAATAAATGTAGAAGAAGAAATAAATTCGCAAAAAAAAGATATAGAACGGTTCTTTGATGCATATACATCTGAACAAGTGGCTGTCCAATTAAAAGACCAAGCAAATGGAGACTTGAAAAAAGAAGAAGACCTCATGGTCACGGACCTTTCCATCATTCAAGATAACAACGGAGAATTCACACAGATTGAAGTAGTTGTTGTTCCTTATCAAGAAGAAGAACGTACAAGCACATCTCGGACAGATGAGGTAGAGCCAGTTTCAATTATGATTGGCGAAACCGAATCTAAGGAAGATGCGGTTTCTTATGAGGAGCAAGATGTGATTTCGATGTTAGCGGACATTTGGGGAGTGCCGAGTTCAGTCATAACGCTAAAAGAGGAAGGGGGATGGGTGAATTGAATAATGAAGCAAAAGATACAGACTGGTTTAAGAAATGGTTACCGAAGCAGCCGGATAAAAAAAAACGGAACATTTCGCCCAGGTATCTGTTGCTCTTAGGCGGTATTGGCGTACTCTTCATGCTTTTAGGTCAACTGTATCAACCAGCTCAAGAGGATCTCCCTGCTGTAGCCCCAGAAGAAGAGGACGCAACACCAGTATTTGCAAAAGAAGCTGAGAGGAACTCGATGGAAGATTATGAAATGCGCTACGAAAACGAGTTAAGAGATCTATTAACGGAAATTGTTGGAGTGAATGCAGTATCCGTAACCGTTAATTTAGCGGAATCTGAACGACATGTGTATGAAAAGAATGTGCGCATAGGTAAACAAACAACTTCAGAAACCGATCGAGAAGGTGGGACACGCCAAGTAGAAGATGTTCAAGAAGAAGAGTCTGTTGTCATTATCCGTAATGGCGATAAAGAAGAGCCTTTAGTGAGCTCAACAGAAAAACCCTCCGTTGCGGGCGTTCTTGTTGTGGCGGAAGGAGTGGAAAACATTCAAGTAAAAGCATTTGTTGTAGAAGCGGTTACACGCTTATTGGATGTTGCCCCCCATCGCGTATCGGTATTACCTAGAAAAATCGAGGAGGAATAAAAATGGTCTTGAAAAAACAAACAGTATGGCTACTAACAATGTTATCTCTAATGCTCGTATTAGGAACGTACTATGTGTTAAATGATTCTGGTGAGGAAGCAACGTCAAATAATCTACTAGAAGAAGCTGAACAAGTACTGGACGGGCTGAACGAAGAAGATGCAAATGAGGAGTTGTTAAGCCAAGTATCTGGCAGCGATACGATGACTGAGGCTCGTTTAAAGCGTGAAGAAGTTCGATTAAAAGAAGCAGAAGAGGTTAGTCGTGAAGCTGCAAGTTCAGAAACAACAGCAGAAGAAAAAGTTGCTGCGAATGATCGTGCGCTTGAAGTACTAGCTGTGACAGATGTGGAAGAGCAATTAGAGGAATTAATTAAGGAAATTGGCTACTCAGATGCACTTGTTCAAACGGGAGATAATAAAATTGAGATATTGGTTCAAGCAGACGCGCTTTCAAAAACTGAAGCGCTAGCCATTATGTCACTTGCTCGTGAAGAGTTAAGTTTGACGGATCAAGACCAAGTTTATGTAAAGCACGGAGAATAATAGAAACAGAGGGCTTGAAGCAATTCAAGTCCTCTTTTTAGATTCAGAATGCAATCCATCCTCACCCATGGTATAATACAGCAATGTAGAATGAAACAAGGAGAGATTGTAATGGATTGGTCCGAATTAACAGAAGGGGCAAAGGCTGTCCTTGAGCAAACCAGAAACATTAAAAACGATCATATACAAATCGTTGAATTCGAAGTAGGCTTTTCTGAAGAAGTCCAAGATGAGGATGGCGACTCGTTTCGTGTCTCCATTCAAGAAGAAGACTATACAAACTTAAAGCAGTACACTCAAGAAAATGAATACGGTGATAAGTTTCACATGGCGAGAAATAAAAACGTCGTCAAAATTATTTTGTTAGAAAATGGGAAAATCCCTGATAACTTGTCTGAGTTTCCTGTGTTTCGCCAATATAAAACAGAGGTATCGAACCCAACAGAACCAGCTGAGTAAAGAGGGGAAACCCTCTTTCCTCTTTGTTTACAAAGATAAGCATACATAGAGGATTCTAGAGTTTTATCGAGAAGTCTATAAAGTAGACGAAGTTTCTAAGAAGAATTGTCAATCATAAGGAGTTGTTTTATTGTGTTAAAAGTAGAAGAAATTAAAACCTTAATAGATGCATTACATCAATCTTCCGTAAATGAGCTTGAGTTAGAACAAGAGAATGTGAAACTATCATTGAAAAAGCAAGTAGCGACCCAAGTGAGTGAACAAACTGTACAAGCTGTTGCACCAGCTACAACAACGAATCAAGCACCTACACAAGTACAAGAGGCTCCAAAAACAGAGCCAGCTGCTGAACCGGTTCAGGAAAACAAAAACCTTATTACGGTTACCTCTCCAATGGTGGGAACGTTTTACGCAGCTCCTTCACCGGACGCAGATCCATACGTACAAGAAGGCGATACAGTTGATGAAGATACGGTTGTTTGTATCGTAGAAGCGATGAAATTAATGAATCCAATTGTTTCTGAAGCAAAAGGGAAAATCGTCGAGATTGTTGCTGAAAATGGAGAACTAGTAGAATACGGGCAGCCGTTAATGGTTGTTGAACGTCAATAGCTAGGGGCGAGGACAAGTTATGATAAAACGAGTATTGATTGCAAATAGAGGAGAAATAGCGGTACGTATTATTCGAGCCTGTAAAGAGCTCGGAATTGAAACAGTTGCAGTGTTTTCTGAAGCCGATGCGGATGCATTGCACGTCCAATTAGCGGATGAAGCTTTTTGTATCGGACCAACCGCGTCAACAAAAAGCTACTTGAACTTCACGAACTTAATGAGCGTTGCGACATTAACTGAAACAGATGCGATTCATCCCGGTTACGGCTTTTTATCCGAGAATGCCAATTTTGCAGAGATATGTGGGGATTGCAACATTACATTTATCGGTCCGAGTCCGTCAGCCATTAGTAAAATGGGGACAAAAGATGTAGCAAGAGAGACGATGAAAGCTGCTGGAGTTCCAGTAGTGCCTGGTTCAGAAGGAATCATTGAGTCGTTTGAGGATGCCCAACAAGTTGTTGAAAAAATTGGCTATCCAGTCATTATTAAAGCAACGGCTGGCGGAGGCGGAAAAGGTATCCGCGTTGCGCGTGATGAAAAAGAGTTGAAATCGGGAATCTCCGTAACCCAGCAAGAGGCAGCCACGGCTTTCGGTAATCCGGGTGTTTATCTAGAAAAGTATATAGAAGATTTTCGACATGTAGAAATACAAGTATTAGCTGATAATTTCGGGAATACCATTCACTTAGGTGAACGTGATTGCTCGATCCAAAGAAGACTTCAGAAGTTAGTAGAGGAAACCCCATCTCCAGCCATTACGCCTGAAAAACGTGCAGAAATGGGAGCGGCAGCTGTTGCTGCTGCAAAAGCTGTTGAGTATTCAGGAGCTGGAACGGTTGAATTTATATTTGATCACCATACAGGCAGTTATTATTTCATGGAAATGAACACCCGTATTCAAGTAGAGCACCCTGTGACAGAAATGGTGACGGGAATTGACTTGGTGAAAGAACAAATTCGAATTGCCAACAACGAAAAACTTCGTGTTAAACAAGAAGATATTACGTTTAAAGGTTGGTCAATTGAATGTCGTATTAACGCTGAAAATCCGCTTAAAAACTTCATGCCTTCACCTGGAACGATTCAAGAGTATCTTGCTCCTGGTGGCTTTGGTGTAAGAGTCGATTCGGCAGCTTATCCTGGTTATCGAATTAGCCCATTTTATGACTCTATGATTGCTAAAGTCATTACCCACGGTGAAACAAGAGACGAAGCGATTGCGAAGATGAAGCGAGCGCTTGAAGAATTTGAAATTGATGGCGTTGATACGACGATTCCATTTCATTTACATTTGTTTAATCATGAAAAGTTTGTTTCTGGAGATTTCAATACGAAATTTATTGAAGACTATGAAGTCATACCTACTAAACAATCGTAAAGGAGTCGTGCATAATGGAAGATCATCAATTACTTGAGTTAGAAGAAGAAAAAAACGGTTTAGGAAAAGTTGAAATTTCACCAGAAGTAATTGAAGTTATTGCTGGAATCGCTACACAAGAAATTGAAGGTGTGGCAGCACTTCGAGGTAATTTCGCTGCTGATGTAGCAGAACGATTAGGCCGCAAAAATCACGGCAAAGGTGTTAAAGTTGATTTAACAGAACAAGGAATTATCGTTGATGTCTCTATTGTTATTTCATACGGAGCATCGGTTCCAGAAGTGGCAAAGTTGATTCAGTTAAATATTCAACAAGCCCTTGAAACGATGACTGCCATTCAATTAACAGAAATAAATGTTCATGTTGTGGGCGTCTATTTTGATACACCAAACGCACCCACGGAAGAAGAAGTTGAATAAAAGTAAGACGATGATATGGAGAAGAGAATCGACCATGGTCGATTCTCTTTCTTTGCGTTTTTACCTAGACAAGATTTTACGTTATAATGAACAGGATTAAGAATAAAGGAGTTTACTATGAATAGACGTGTGGCAAGACTTCGAGCCGTCCAAGTTCTTTATCAGCTTAGTTTAGTGTCAACACTAACGGTTGATCAAGCAATCGAGAACACGCTCACTGAGGAAGAGGAATCAAACGAATTCTTTCTAGATTTAGTAAAAGGAACGTTAACATATAAAGAACAGCTTGATCACTTTATTAGTCAGAACTTAAAAGGCTATACCATTGATCGACTCGGTCATGTTGACCGTTCAATCGTACGAATGGCTTTATATGAAATGCTCTATATAGAGGATATTGAAAAAAACATTTCATTAAATGAAGCGATTGAGCTTGCCAAAGCATTTGGTGGACAAGAATCAGGACGCTTTATGAATGGCGTACTATCAGGGGCATATGAAACAGCCTTAAAAGATCAATAACGTGTAGGGAGAAGTGAAAGCGGAAGGAGGGCTATAATGGAAGCATGGTCCGTTAGTGAAGCGACTCGTTACATCAAGCGGTTAATTGAGAACGATACACAATTAATGGAAGTGTGGATTCGTGGCGAGCTTTCGAACGTAAAGCGTCATTCTAGAGGACATCTTTACTTTACCGTTAAAGATGCGAATGCGAGAATGCAATCGGTCATGTTCGCTGGCTACAATCAACATTTGCGCTTTATTCCTGAAAACGGAATGAACGTGCTCATAAGGGGCGAGGTTAATGTGTACGAACCTTATGGACAGTATCAATTTTATGCTAAAGAAATGCAACCAGATGGAATAGGAAGCTTGCATGTTGCCTTTGAGCGCTTGAAAAAACAACTGGAACATGAGGGCTTGTTTGCTGATGAGCGTAAAAAGCCTTTACCGGTTTATCCGAAGCATATTGCTGTTATTACTTCACAAACAGGTGCAGTCATACGTGATATTATGACGACGTTAAAACGGAGAATGCCTAACATTCGCGTGACGCTTTTTCCAGTTGCAGTTCAAGGCCATTTAGCAATTGATTCAATTGAACGGGCATTACTTCAAGCAAATCAAGCAGCTCTTTTTGACGTCATTATTGTAGGAAGAGGCGGAGGATCAATGGAAGAGTTGTGGGCGTTTAACGAAGAGCGCGTTGTTAGAGCCATTGGATCATCGTCTATACCGGTTATTTCCGCAGTGGGGCATGAAACAGATTTTACCATTAGTGATTTCGTAGCCGATTTACGGGCGCCTACACCTACAGCAGCAGCAGAGTTTGCTGTGCCTGATGTTCGTGAACAATTACGGCAAGTAAATCATTACAAACAGCGGTTGGTAAGAGCCATGGTGCAAATGGCTGAAAAGAAACGGGCGCAACTCCAATATGCTAAGCGTTCCTATGCGTTTCGTTACCCAAGGCAGCTCGTTGAGCAAAAGGAACAGCAGTTAGACCAAGCGGTTGAGCGAATGAATCGAGAAATGCAGCGATTTACAAAAGAAAAACGAGCTTCTTATACATCCATACAACACCGCTTTTTGCGTCATCATCCAGAAGCAGCGGCTGCATTAAAGAAAAAAGAGTTAAACGTATTGGATCATAGATTAGGTCAAGCGTTAAAAAATCAAGTGACGGTTAAGCGAAACCAGCTGACGTCTCTTCTCGCTCAACTTGAACTGCTAAGTCCGTTAAAAATCATGAACCGTGGTTATTCTCTCATTTATAGTGAGAATGAAGACAAGCTCGTGAAATCTGTAGATGAGCTAGAAGAAAACCTTGAAGTTCGCCTTCTTTTTAAAGATGGACGGGCAACAGGCGTGATTAAAGAAATCATACACGAAGGAGTTGACCAAGGTGGAGAAACAGAAGAATGATATTCCGTTTGAAGAAGCAATGAAACAACTAGAGGAAATTGTTGAAGGGCTTGAACAAGGGGATGTTGCATTGGAGAAAGCCATTGACCTTTATAAAAAAGGCATTAGCTTATCAAAAACGTGTCATGATAAATTAGTTTCAATTGAAGAGCAGCTTGACCAAATTATGACCGAAGATGGTGAAATCTTAGAGCTGAACGTTCAGAAGGAGGAACAAGAGTGAGCACCACATTTGAATTGTTCCTTCACGAAACCAAGCAATTAATTGAACGAGAATTACCGGAATACATTCGTACCATAGATGCAGAAAGCCGTTTAAAAGACGCGATGCTTTACTCGTTAGAGGCTGGTGGAAAACGAGTTCGACCAGTACTGTTGATGGCCGTCTTAGATGCATACAAGCTCCCGATAAAAGATGGTCTTGAAGTAGCTTGTGCGCTAGAAATGGTTCACACCTATTCGCTGATTCATGACGATTTACCAGCAATGGATGACGATGATCTTCGACGTGGAAAACCAACCAATCATAAAGTGTTTGGCGAAGCGACAGCGATATTAGCAGGAGATGCTCTCTTAACACACAGCTTTTATCTTCTCTCAAAAATTTCCCATTTCAAGGCTGAAACCAAGCTACAGCTTATTTCCCTTTTTAGTGAAGCAGCTGGTGCAAAAGGGATGGTCGGTGGACAGCTTGCCGATATGTTTGCAGAGGGGAAAAATCTCGATGTAAATGAACTCGCATCTATTCACAATCGTAAAACAGGTGAGCTTCTCGCTTTCGCTGTTGAAGCAGGCGCAGTTATTGCTGGAACCACACCAGATGTCCAAAGGAAATTAAGTGCCTTTGGAAAAGAAATCGGATTGTTGTTCCAAATTAAAGACGATATCCTGGATCTTGAAGGCAACGTAGAAGCGATTGGAAAACCAGTCGGTAGCGATGTACATAATGATAAAAGTACGTATCCTGGCATATTGGGGCTGGACGGAGCAAAGGCAATGCTAGCCAGTCATTACGACCAAGCACTACAGTCATTAAATGAACTTGGGTTACGAAACACACTGCTTGAAGATATGGCAACGTATATTGTTAATCGGGATCGTTAAGAAACCAGCATCGTTTGGCTGGTTTTTTTTATGAGAATGGTGTATGGTTCACAATACAGGGTATTACTGTTCTAGATAGGCTTGTTTTTGTTATACTAGACGTACATCATCTTAACGAGATAAAGATAAAAAATGAAGAGTAAATGGAGGTTTCGTTTATGAACCTTGAAGAAATACAAGATCCCAGCTTTCTTAAACATTATACGAATAAACAACTTGAACAGTTAGCGACAGATATTCGCCAGTTTTTAATTGAAAAACTATCTGTAAATGGTGGTCATATTGGGCCAAATTTAGGTGTTGTCGAATTGACCCTCGTACTTCACCAATTGTTTGATTCACCGAGGGATAAGTTTTTGTGGGATGTAGGGCACCAAGCGTATGTCCATAAAATACTAACTGGACGAGCAGATCAGTTTGATACAATGCGTCAATATAAAGGACTCTGCGGCTTCCCTAAGCGAAATGAAAGCGAACACGATGTATGGGAAACAGGTCATAGCTCTACTTCCCTATCTGGCGCAATGGGCATGGCGACAGCAAGAGATCTAAAAGGTACGGACGAAAGTGTGGTTGCCATCATTGGGGATGGTGCACTTACCGGTGGAATGGCGTTAGAAGCGTTGAACCATATCGGACATGAACAAAAGAACTTAATTGTTATTTTAAACGACAATGAGATGTCGATTGCACCAAATGTTGGTGCGTTGCATCATATTCTAGGAAAGCTCCGTACAGCTGGAAAGTATCAGCGAGCGAAGGACGATTTAGAATGGTTAGTAAGAAAAATTCCTGCATTTGGTGGAAAGCTTGCTGATACAGCGGAACGTCTAAAGGATAGCCTTAAATATATGGTTGTATCAGGAATCTTTTTTGAAGAGATGGGCTTTACGTATTTGGGTCCAGTGGATGGTCATGATTTAGACGATTTAAAAAACAACTTAAATTATGCGAAGAAGGTAAGTGGACCGGTACTTGTTCATGTTGTCACGAAAAAAGGAAAAGGCTACAAGCCAGCAGAAGAAGACGCAACAGGCGCTTGGCATGGAACAGGCCCATATAAAATCGAAAACGGGGAAATGGTTAAAAAATCTGGGCCACCAAGTTACCCTAGTGTTTTTGCAAATACGTTAAAAACCATTGCTCGTGAAGATGAGCGTGTCGTTGCTGTTACGCCAGCAATGCCAGGTGGATCAAAACTTGATTTGTTTGCAAAAGAATTTCCAGAAAGAATGATTGATGTTGGAATCGCTGAGCAGCATGCAGCAACAATGTCTGCTGGTCTTGCTACCCAAGGCATGAAGCCAGTATTTGCCGTATATTCAACGTTCTTGCAACGAGGGTACGATCAAGTTGTTCATGATATTTGTCGTCAAAATCTTAATGTACTTATAGCCATCGACCGAGCGGGTCTTGTTGGAGCGGATGGAGAAACCCACCAAGGTGTATTCGATATTTCTTTCTTAAGAGCGTTACCAAATATGGTTATTTTGAATCCTAGAAACGAAAATGAACTTCAACATATGCTGTATACAGCGATAAAATACGATGATGGCCCAATTGCCGTTCGATACCCTAGAGGAAATGGGACGGGCGTAAAGATGGACGCACAATTAAAGCAGCTACCAATTGGCAAATGGGAAGTATTAAATGAAGGAACAGACGCGGTCATTCTTACATTTGGAACAATGATTCCAGTGGCTGAGAAAGCAATTGAAAACATGACAGCACAAGGGTATAATGTTCGACTTGTTAATGCGAATTCGGTTAAACCACTTGATGAAGACATGCTTCGCAAAATTGCTGAAGAAGAGCTACCTATTTTATCGGTAGAAGAAGCAATTCTTCAAGGTGGCTTCGGAAGTGCTGTAATGGAATTTTACAATGATCAGGGTCTACAAGCGTCTATAAAACGACTTGGTGTACCAGATTGGTTTATCGAGCACGGAAGTGTAAAGGAATTGTACGAGGAAATTGGCTTAACACCTGAGCGAATAGCGGATGTTCTTCTTTCTGAACTACCACTAAAAAAGAAAAGAGCCTAACGACAAATGGGAAAAAAAGAAAGGCTCGACGTTGTATTAGTTGAGCGAGGACTAATTGACACAAGAGAAAAAGCAAAGCGAAGTATTATGGCTGGACTCGTCTACAGTGAGCATGAGCGCTTGGATAAACCGGGTTTAAAAGTAGACAGAGACGTTCCTTTACGCATTAAAGGAGATACGCTTAAATACGTTAGTCGCGGAGGGTTAAAATTAGAAAAAGCAATTGACGTCTTTGAGTTAGAGCTAGCAGACAAAGTAGGTCTAGATATTGGCTCATCAACGGGAGGGTTTACAGACTGTGCACTTCAAAACCATGCAAAAGCGATGTATGCTGTTGATGTTGGGTACAATCAATTAGCCTGGAAAATTAGACAAGATGAGCGTGTGACAGTCATGGAGCGAATGAACTTTCGTTACGCGACAAAAGACGACTTTGCCAAAGCACAACCAGAATTTGCTTCAATAGACGTATCATTTATTTCTTTGAGGTTGATTTTACCACCATTGTACACGATTCTTGCTAATAATGGCGATGTTATTGCGCTAGTCAAGCCTCAATTTGAAGCAGGAAGAGAACATGTTGGAAAAAAAGGCATTGTACGTGATCCCCTCGTGCATAAGCATGTGATTCGTTCCGTTCTAACAGTGGCTCATGAGCTTGGCTTTAGCTCTCTGGCGCTAGACTACTCACCAATTACAGGTGGAGACGGCAACATCGAATTTTTACTTCATCTGAAAAAACAAGTGGAACAGGTGGAATTGACTACTGAAACAATTGAACACATTGTAGAAGCGGCGCAAGCCCTTCGAAAGTAAATAACGAAAGATACCCTCTTTTATACTAGCGATGAATTGGACACGATGATGATCTTTTTCTTGCTTGCAGAAGAGGGTTTCTTTACAGCTTAATCAACTGTTCTTTTCTGAATTCTTTCTCAGAACAAGCAAAGCATAGATAATAGAAGAGGCTAACCGTAATGAATTTGTTAAAAGGTAAGGTGATGGCATGACTAAAGGACAACGCCATATAAAAATTAGAGAAATTATAACAAACAAAGAAATTGAGACACAGGATGATTTAGTTGATCAACTAAGAAGTGATGGCTACAACGTTACGCAAGCGACTGTGTCAAGAGATATTAAAGAACTGCACTTAGTGAAGGTTCCTATGCAGGACGGACGCTATAAATATAGCTTACCTGCTGATCAAAAGTTCAACCCGCAGCAAAAACTTAAGCGGATATTAACCGATAGCTTTATAAGCATTGATCAGTCTGGAAACTTAGTCGTTATGAAAGCAATGCCTGGTAACGCCAATGCGATTGCTGTTCTCATTGATAATCTAGACTGGCCAGAATTGATGGGAACGATATGTGGCGATGATACTATTCTCATTATTTGTCGAACCGAGAAAAATGGCGAAACCGTCACAGAACGATTTTTAAATATGCTTTAAAGAGGTGGGCAGTCTACTATGCTAATGGAATTAACCGTTAAAAATTTTGCCATCATCTCTTCCCTTACCGTTCCATTTGAGAAAGGATTAACCGTCCTCACAGGAGAGACTGGTGCTGGAAAATCGATTATTATTGATGCTATTGGCTTACTTTTAGGAGGAAGAGGCTCAGCTGAGTTTGTTCGCCACGGTGAGAAGAAAGCAGAGATTGAAGGCTTGTTTGTCATGGAAGAGGGGCATCAAATAGAAGCTAAGTTGGAATCCTTAGGCATTGATATTGAAGATGATATGCTCATTATGAGACGGGAAATTACTCATACAGGTAAAAGCATTTGCCGCATAAATGGAAAGCTCATGACGATCGGAACACTACGCGAAATTGGACAAGCTCTTGTTGATATTCACGGTCAGCATGAGCACCAATCCCTAATGAGAGCGGACGAGCATTTAGGATTATTAGATCAGTTTGGCGGGAATGATATAAAAAAAGCGCTTCACGAATACCGAAAGCTTTTCAATAAGCTTCAAACAACAGTAAAGCGTATTAATGAACTTGACCAAAATGCTCAGGAAATTGCACAAAAGACTGATTTGTATACGTATCAACTAGGAGAAATCGCTAAGACGAATGCACAAATTGGAGAAGATGAACAGCTCCAAAAAAATCGTAATAAGCTTGCTAATAGTGAAAAATTGTACGAAGCGCTTACAAGAAGTTATGAGCATCTTTATGGAGAAGATAAGGGTCTTGATTATTTAAGTGGCATGCTAAGCCATTTGGAAACAGCGGCTAGTATTGATACAGACTTACAGCCACTATTCGAACAAGTGTCATCAAGCTATTACCTCATTGAAGAAGCGTCTTACTCTATTCGTGAAGCATTAGATCAGGTTGATTTTAACCCAACTATACTAGAGGATGTTGAAAATCGACTCGCAGAGATTGAAAAAGTGAAGCGTAAGTATGGGGAATCCATAGCAGAAGTGTTAGCATATGCAGAAGCAATCGAGCAAGAGCTAGAAGAAATGGAGAATAAAGATATCCATTTAGAAGAGCTACAAAACACACGAAACGCCATTATTGAAGATTTAACGATTGAAAGTGAAGCGTTAACAGATATTCGTAAACGGTTAGCGAAGAACCTTGAAGCTTCACTGATGATGGAGTTAAGCCAGCTGTATATGGAAAAAGCGTCATTCAAAGTGCAGCTTGAAACAGGGGAAACCTTCTATAAAAATGGTCAAGATCAAGCAGAGTTTTTAATTTCTACAAATGAAGGGGAACCATTAAAGTCACTTGTGAAAGTTGCTTCAGGTGGAGAAATTTCACGTATTATGCTCGCGCTTAAAACCATTTTCTCTGCTTCTCAGCAAATTACATCTGTTATTTTTGATGAAGTGGATACAGGCGTGAGTGGTCGAGTGGCGCAAGCGATTGCCGAAAAAATGTACCGAATATCAGAGGGATCACAAGTTTTATGTATTACGCACCTTCCTCAAGTAGCAGCTATGGCCGATCACCATTTATTTATTCGGAAAGAAACAATTGAAGGACGAGTGAAAACCGACGTTATTCAATTAAATGATGATGAAAAAACAAATGAACTGGCAAGAATGTTATCTGGGTTTGAAGTGACAGAGATTACGAAGGAAAATGCTAAAGAATTGCTTGAACTGGCAACGCACAAAAAAGGATAATTGGAAAAGCGACCTTGATTAGGTGGCTTTTTTCTTTTATTTACAGTTATATTTCGTCCGTGTGAAGGCAACATTAATAGTACAGCCAGCATGGAGGTGTAGGTTGGGAGTGAGGAGTGAAAAGGTTGCTAAAAGAGGGTGTACGGTATGTTATTGGGGTCTTGTTTTTAGTTTGTCTACTTTTTTTAGGGTTTAATCCACAATTTAAACAATTTATAGACATTCCAACATCCATCGTTCTATTTGAAGGAAGCGAGACAGCAATTGAAGCAAACGGCTTTGCAATTGAGGGGAATTCGCATCTAGAAGTAGAGCACATGGAAAGTGAGACGATTCTTCAAGGAATAAAAACAGGTCACACAAACGTGACTCTGCAAAATGGAAATTGGCCAGCAAAAAAAATTGACGTTTCCATTTTACCAGAAATAAAAGTGGTACCAGGCGGTCAATCAATCGGTGTTAAGTTAAACACAGAAGGCGTTTTAGTTGTTGGTCATCATAAAATAGACACTAAATCAGGACAGAAATCCCCAGGGGAATTTGCTGGAATTGAAGTCGGTGATATGATAACGAACATAAACGGAGAAAAAATGCATACCATGAGCGAAGTGTCTAAACATGTTCAGCATGCAGGAGAAGCAAACAAAGAATTAAAAGTGAAAGTATTACGAGGCGAGAAAGAAATTACCACTGTATTGAAGCCAGAGAAAGCAAAAGGGGATCATTTGTATCGTCTCGGCTTATATATTCGTGACTCAGCCGCGGGTGTGGGCACTATGACTTTTTATGAACCGGAGAGTAAACGATATGGTGCCCTTGGCCATGTTATATCCGATATTGATACCAAGAAGCCAGTTTCAGTATTAAATGGCCAGTTATTACGATCATCAGTTACATCCATTTCCCGTGGAATAAATGGGGAGCCTGGTGAAAAGCTTGCTAGCATATCAAAAGATCGTGAAATATTAGGGACCATTCAAAAAAACAGCGCATTAGGCATTTATGGAACGTTAAATGAGACGGTTCAATTGAAGAATAACGTCTATGACCAACCATTGCCGATTTCTACTGCCTCAGAAGTGAAGGAAGGTCCAGCGAAAATATTAACGGTTTTAGATGGAGAAGAAGTGGAGCAATTTGATATTGAGATTGTTTCAAGTACGCCACAAGAAAGCCCAGCAACCAAAGGAATGGTTATAAAGGTGACAGACAAACGACTGTTAGAAAAAACAGGTGGCATTGTACAAGGAATGAGCGGTAGTCCTATTATTCAAGGGGATAAGATTGTTGGAGCAGTCACTCATGTATTTGTCAACGATCCTACTTCTGGATACGGATGCCATATTAGCTGGATGCTTGAGGAATCGGGTATTCATACAGGATTAGTAAAACACCAAGCGCAAGCGAGTTAATTCTCTGCTTTGCTTGGTGTTTTTGTTATCCTCATTTTTATGTGACGAAATCACCGTGAAGAAATCCTCAAGAATCGTCACATCCCCTTTAAGGATATGGTATATTAAAAAGAAAGTACGATTGAAAATCTGTCGAAAAGAAGAAGATTTACAAGAAAAACGTAGGATTTCCTATAATTAAAATCTAAATGATTTATTTAAAAGGATTGTCTGCATCTTTGTCGAATCGGTTACATACAACAAAAGGAACTGGGGGAAAACATAATGAGTCAGATTAACGTTTGTATCGCTGATGATAACAGAGAATTAGTGCATTTATTAAGTGAATACGTAGGTGCGCAACCAGATATGGAAGTAGCTGGAACAGCTTTTAATGGGCAGGAATGCTTAAGCTTGGTTGAAGAAAAAGAACCAGATGTATTACTGTTAGATATTATTATGCCACACTTAGATGGGTTAGCTGTATTAGAACGGCTTAGTCAAAAAAGCAACAGACCTCAAATTGTCATGTTAACGGCTTTTGGCCAAGAAGATGTGACGAAGCGAGCAGTAGACTTTGGAGCAGCTTACTATGTGCTTAAGCCATTTGATATGGAAGCATTAATGGATAAAATTCGAGAAATTGCTGGCAAACAACAAGTGCGTATACCGAAAACAACATCAATGTCGTTTGCTTCAGCACCTAGGAAAGAAAGCAAGCAAATTAATTTAGATGCGAGCATCACAAGCATTATTCATGAAATTGGCGTCCCTGCACATATTAAAGGATATATGTATTTAAGAGAAGCCATTACGATGGTGTATAAAGATATTGAGCTTCTTGGCTCAATTACGAAAGTACTTTACCCAGATATTGCAAAAAAGTTTAATACAACGGCTAGTCGAGTGGAAAGAGCTATTCGTCATGCCATTGAAGTGGCTTGGAGCAGAGGGAATATTGATTCAATTTCGAATTTGTTTGGCTATACGGTTAGTCATACAAAAGCAAAACCTACAAATTCAGAATTTATCGCTATGGTTGCAGATAAACTCCGAATTGAGCATAAAGTAAGCTAGCGTTTGGCTTACACACAAGGCGTGGAATGATTCATTCATTTTCACGCTTTTTTGTATGGATTCAATTCTTCTTCAAATACTAAGAAAAAGGAAAGGGAGAGGATTGAAATGATGGTAAATAATAAAGCATGTTGTTTTTCTCGTTTTAAAAAAGCAGCGAGTCAGTTAATAGAAGGTGGAAGCGAGTGATCGTCTCATGATTTCTTCATTATTTTTATCACTTCCTTTTATTGCGGTTGCTCTGATGTACGGCTTTAAAGATTTACAATGGAGTAAAAAAAATCCTCAAGATACGTTCATCCCTTTTAGTCTTGGGACCTTTCTTTTATATGGCTATATAGCGCTTAGTTCGTTAGTAATGGGGACTCATTTGTATTTTTCATATTTAGCTATTGCCTACATCTTTTTAACATGGGCTGTTGGCTTTTATCTCGATTTAAGTCAGTTAAAAAGACACCAGAAAAAAACAAAGCAAACCATCAATCAAACAGGTATGATTTGTTGTTACGTTGTGATACTTGTCTTTTTTTCCTATCTATTGTCAATGGGTAACATAAAAGTGTTTAGTGTTAACACTGCTTGCTTTATTCTATTCCCTCTTGCTAGCTATATGGCGAATAAAATACCGTTTAGGTTAACAATTTACTATTTAACGTTACTGTTGATTGGTTGTTTTTTTATGACACTACCAACATTTATTGACATTTTGTATGTTACAACGATCTTTTACATCATCATTGTATTAGAGGTAGAAGGTCAAGCAATTTACGGCATCAATGGTTCTCTTATTCTTGGCGCATCCCTTGCGTTGTGGACAGTTACAGTGCCAGGAACATCAGGGCAATTGTTATTCCTCTCACTAGCTAGTATCAGTATCGTTTTATTCCTGATTTGGCCAATGTTACAAGGAGCGTATAGTCAATGGACTAAAAAAATAGGTTCAACAGAATAAAACAACAGCTGAAAGGATACATCTCTCACAGCTGTTGTTCGTTTTTCTTTAAAAACGTTTCTGACACTTTACCACGTTTTTTGTCTCTATGGAAAATAAAACCTGCCATTAATCCTAACCCGATAAGGAAGAAAAATAAGCCAGCAAAAAATTGAATCCATAAGTTTGGATAAGGGAAAAGCTCAACGAGGAAAAACGCATCTCGCATTAACTTAATTCCATAACCAGCGCCAACTATTGGGATGAGAATTAGTAATAAAGCAAACACTCTGCCCATAGAACATCCTTTCTTGTTCGTATTTCACATCTATTGTAGACCAAAAAAACCATTATGGACAAGTTTAATCTTGCATAAGATCATTAATTGTACGATACTAAAATAAATGGCAGTAGCATTTATGACCAACTACTAAAAATATCAGAGGTGCGAGAATGAATAAGATTCTGTTTATTGATGATGGTCCTGATGCATTTGCCTTATTACGATGTTTAACGCATCTGCCTATGTTTACTGTTGCGGCCATACATAGCAAAACAGCTAAAATAAATGCTTTTGCAGCAGAGCACAATATTGATTTAATGGATGAACAGTCTTTTAATCAACATGATTTTACGATCATTCAAAGGTATACAAAGATCGGCACTACGGCAGAAACTAATGTTTGGTCTTATGAAGAAACGTGGGGAGTCATTAGTGCTGAATTCTCGAAACAATCCCTAATGCAAAAAGCAATTGATTCTATTGATGACGGTGTTATTATTGTCAAAGCAGACTACACAGTGATGTATTTGAACGATGCAGCAGCAGAAATGGCTGATGTGAACAGGCATGAAAGTGTTGGTCAGGCAATTCAATCTCTACTGCCAACAAGTGGTTTGCCACGTGTGATTGAACGTCAGCAACCAGAATACAATCAGCTTCAAACGTTTGCAAACGGGACGAAAATAGTGACGACTCGTATGCCGTTAAGTACAAAAGGTACGATTAGAGGTGCGATTGCTGTTTTTAAAGATGTAACAGAAGCAAGGCAAATGGCAGAGCAAATCACGGATCTTAATCGAATGAGAGAAATGCTGGAAGCGATCATTAATTCTTCTAATGATGCAATTTCGGTTGTTGATGAGTTTGGTGTCGGTCTTCTTATAAATCCAGCTTATAAGAAAATTACTGGTTTAACGGAAGAGCAAGTTATTGGTAAACCAGCGACAACAGATATCTCAGAAGGCGAAAGCATTCATATGCAAGTGTTGCAAACCCAGCGACCTGTACGAGGGGCACGATTAAAGTTAGGCCCAGCCAAACGAGACGTCATTGTCAATGTTGCGCCTATTATTGTGGACAAGAAATTAAAAGGAAGTATTGGCGTTATCCATGATGTATCTGAATTAAACTCCCTTATGGGCGAGTTAAAGCAAGCAAAGAAGAAAATTGCCAGCCTAGAAGCAAATTATACGTTTCAAGATATTTTAGGCCAATCTAATGGTATTCAGCACGCCATCGCCCAAGGAAAATTAGGAGCGAACACTGATTTACCTATATTGCTTTTAGGTGAAACAGGAACGGGAAAAGAATTATTCGCACATGCAATCCATTATGAAAGCGAACGTCGGCATCAACCGTTTGTGCGCGTAAACTGTGCGGCGTTGACAGAAACACTTCTCGAAAGTGAGCTTTTTGGCTATGAACAGGGTGCGTTTTCTGGTGCTTTACGAACAGGGAAAAAAGGGTTATTTGAAGAGGCTGGAGAAGGAAGTATCTTTCTTGACGAAGTAGGCGAAATGTCCTTACAGACACAAGCAAAATTATTGCGCGTTCTTCAAGAAAGTGAAGTGGTCCGAGTTGGGGGAACAAAACCAATTAAGATTAAAGCCCGAGTCATTGCAGCTACAAATGTGAACTTGCAGTTGTTTATGTCAACAAAACGGTTTAGAGAAGATCTTTATTATCGTTTAAATACATTGCCGATTTACATTCCTCCATTGAGGGAAAGAATAGAAGATATTCCAATACTTGCTTTGCGCCTTATTGAAAAAATAAATGAAGACTATGGACGTAATATTAGAAACTTATCGGATTATGCATTGGCTCAACTTCAACAGTACGCGTGGCCAGGCAATATTCGTGAGTTAGAAAATGTATTGGCAAGAGAAAT
This sequence comes from Shouchella hunanensis, assembly GCF_028735875.1. GTDB lineage: Bacteria > Bacillota > Bacilli > Bacillales > Bacillaceae_D > Shouchella > Shouchella hunanensis. The sequence goes on along the minus strand of NZ_CP117834.1, from coordinate 36,274 downwards.
GATATACAAAAACTTAGGTGAAACTGAAATCGATTTTGTTGCACATGCAGATATAAGTGTGCTAAAACCAGGAAGTGCGCCTAAGGTGGATCGTGCCAAGCCAGAAAAGCTAGAGGATTTTTTAGCAGAGCAAGAGCGTGGATTTCTTTTAGAGACGTTAGCCCATGTTCATTATGTTAAAACAGAAGCTGCAAAACGCCTCGGTATTTCTGTTCGATCGCTTTATTATAAACTAGAGAAATATGGAATTGAATGATTTTGCATGCAAAATATTTCAGGGGAGTGCAAGATTTTGCAGGCGGAAGGTTACATTAGCCTATTTCCTTAAGATTAGCAGTTGGCATTGTTTTTGCATGTATACAGTTGTGAACATGTGAAGACGAGCCAGAATTCTTATAGGGGGACTTAAAAATGAAATTATTTACAAAGATGGAAGAGAAAGATTATGAACAGCTTGTTATTTGTCAAGATCAAACGTCAGGTTTAAAAGCGATTATCGCGATCCATGATACTACATTGGGACCAGCGCTTGGCGGTACAAGAATGTGGAATTATCAATCAGAGGAGGATGCCTTTGAAGATGTTCTACGTCTTTCAAGGGGCATGACTTATAAAAATGCGGCAGCTGGGTTAAACCTTGGCGGAGGTAAAGCCGTTATCATTGGCGATGCTCGTACAGATAAAAATCCGGAAATGTTTCGAGCGTTTGGTCGTTATATTCAAGGGTTAAACGGGCGCTACATTACTGCAGAAGACGTAGGCACAACGGTTGAAGATATGGATATTATTCATGATGAGACGGATTATGTTACAGGTATTTCCCCTGCTTTTGGTGCTTCAGGGAATCCTTCACCAGTAACAGCTTACGGTGTTTATGTTGGAATGAAAGCTGCGGCTAAAGCGGGTCTTGGTTCGGAAGATTTAGCAGGTAAAACAATCGCAGTCCAAGGTGTCGGTAATGTTGCCTATCACTTATGTAAATACTTACATGAAGAAGGCGCTCAACTTATTGTTACGGACATTTACAAACCGTCTGTTGAACGAGCTGTTTCTGAATTTGGGGCAAAAGCAGTAGACCCTGATGATATTTACGAGCAAGACTGTGATATTTTCGCGCCATGTGCATTAGGCGGAGTAATCAATGATGAAACGCTAAGCAAGTTAACGGCTAAAGTAATTGCAGGCGCGGCTAACAACCAATTAAAAGAAGAACGTCATGGTCAAATTTTACAAGATATGGGCATCGCCTATGCACCTGACTATGTTATTAATGCAGGTGGCGTTATTAATGTAGCGGATGAATTAAATGGGTACAACCGAGATCGAGCGTTTAAAAAAGTAGAAGGCATTTATGATAATGTTTCTCGTGTTTTTGAAATTGCTCGTACAAAGCAGATACCTACTTCACAGGCTGCGGATAAAATGGCAGAAGAACGAATTGAACGGATGCGTTATGCAAGAGGAACGTTTTTGCAAAATGAGCACCACATTCTTTCTCGTAAAAAGTAATGGAGGCGGACTATCATGGCAGAGAATTATGATCTCGTAATAGTGGGTGGCGGTACTGGTGGCTATGCTGCCGCCATCCGTGCTTCACAATCAGGATTAAAGACAGCGCTAGTAGAAGAGCAACTTCTAGGGGGAACTTGTTTACATAAGGGTTGTATTCCGAGTAAAGCATTGCTTAGAAGTGCAGAAGTGTTTCGGTTAGCAAAAGAAGCTAGCCACTATGGTGTGTCTGTTGGCGAGCCTGAGCTAGACTTCACACAAGTACAAGAGCGAAAGCAGAGTATTGTTGATCGTTTAGCTAATGGTGTAAAAGGGTTAATGAAAAAAGGGAAAATTGATGTATATAAAGGAAAAGGAACATTGTTAGGACCGTCTATTTTTTCACCAACCCCAGGAACTGTGTCTGTCGACCTAGGCGATGGAGAAAATGAAATGTTAATAGGCTCAAATGTCATTCTAGCAACAGGTTCTTCTCCAAGAGCGTTAGCGAATACGCCGTTTAATGGGGAAACTGTTATTAGCTCAGAAGAGGCGCTTCAGTTTAGCGCATTGCCTTCTTCTATCGTTATTATAGGTGGAGGCGTTATTGGAGTGGAGTGGGCATCCATGCTCGTTGACTTTGGTGTAAAAGTAACAGTTGTCGAAGCAGGAAGTCGTATTTTACCAACAGCCGATGGTGATATTTCCAAGGAAATGATGAAGCAGCTTCAAAAAAGAGGCGTCGCCATTTATACGAATGCGACAATCGATGAATCATCAATTGCTGTGGAGGAGCACGCTGTTAAGGTGAATGTACAAACAGAAGAGGGTTCAATTCAATTTCACGTTGACAAGTTAATGGTATCTATTGGGAGAACGGCGAATGTTCGAGGCATTGGCTTAGAGAACACAGAAATTGATTTAGAAAGCGGTTACATAAAAGTGAATGAATTCGGTCAAACGAAAGAATCGCATATTTATGCAATTGGTGACTGTATCGGCGGCTTGCAGCTTGCTCACGTTGCAACACACGAAGGGTTAATAGCAGTAGCTCACATGACGCGTGAAAAGGTGGAGCCTCTGAACAAAGCAATAGTCCCATCTTGTATTTATAGTTTTCCGGAGGCCGCACAAGTAGGCTTGACAGAAGAGGAAGCAAAAGCGCAAAAACATTCAGTGAAAGTAGGCACCTTTCCATTTGCCGCAGTTGGCAAAGCGCTTGTTCAAGGAGAAGAAGAGGGTTTTGTGAAAGTCATCTCAGATGAAAAAACAAATGATGTTTTAGGAGTTCATATAATTGGCTCACATGCAACGGATTTAATTAGTGAAGCGGCTCTTGCAAAATACGTTGATGCTGCTCACATTGAATTAGGTGAGATGATCCACCCGCATCCGACGATGTCTGAAGCAATAGGTGAGGCAGCCCTATTAATTGATAAACGTGCTATTCACATGTAATGGGAGGGATATTTGAATGACAAAAAACAAACATGAACAATTAGGGTTAACGGATGAACAAGCAGTTGATATGTATCGCACTATGCTACTCGCTAGACGAATTGATGAGCGCATGTGGTTGTTAAACCGAGCTGGAAAAATTCCTTTCGTCATCTCCTGTCAAGGACAAGAAGCGGCGCAAGTAGGCGCGGCCTTTGCACTTGATCGAGATAAAGACTATGTGCTCCCTTATTATCGAGATATGGGGGTTGTGCTAACCTTTGGTATGACTGCGAAAGATTTAATGCTGTCAGGCTTCGCGAAAGAAGAGGACCCAAATTCAGGTGGACGTCAAATGCCTGGTCATTTTGGACAGAAAACTAACCGAATTGTAACGGGTTCTTCCCCTGTAACGACACAAGTGCCACATGCCGTTGGCGTAGCGTTAGGCGGTCGTCTAGAAAAGAAAGATTTTGTTGCGTTTACCACATTTGGAGAAGGCTCATCTAACCAAGGAGACTTCCATGAAGGAGCGAACTTTGCAGGCGTACACAAGCTCCCTGTTATATTTATGTGTGAGAACAATAAATACGCGATTAGTGTTCCAATTGAAAAGCAGCTTGCTTGTGAAAAAGTGTCGGATCGGGCAATTGGTTATGGAATGCCAGGAGTAACTGTAGATGGAAATGATCCGCTTGCTGTTTATGAAGCTGTAAAGGAAGCAGCTGATCGTGCAAGAGCTGGGGCAGGTCCATCTTTAATTGAAACGGTCTCTTATCGTCTTACTCCCCATTCAAGTGACGATGATGATCGCGCCTATCGCTCAAGAGAAGAAGTGGCAGAAGCAAAAGAAAAAGATCCCCTTCACACGTATGCAGCTTATTTACAAACAGCTGGTTTGTTAACTGATAAGGTGCTTGACGAAATGGAAGCAGAGGTAAAGCAGCTTGTAAATGAAGCAACGGAATATGCGGAAGCAGCAACTTATGCAGATCCGAGCACCATGTATTTGCATGTTTATAGTGAGGAGGGGAACTAATGGCAGTATTATCATATATTGAAGCTGTGACGAAGGCTTTACATGAAGAAATGGAGCGGGATCAGCGCGTCTTTGTTTTAGGTGAAGACGTTGGTAAAAGAGGCGGTGTGTTTCGTGCAACAGCTGGCTTGTACGAACAATTCGGTGAGGAGAGAGTAATTGATACACCTTTAGCAGAATCGGCGATTGCAGGCGTAGGAATTGGAGCGGCTATGTATGGGATGCGTCCTGTGGCAGAGATGCAGTTTGCTGACTTTATTATGCCAGCTGTAAATCAAATTGTGTCTGAAGCAGCGAAAATTCGTTATCGCACAAATAACGACTGGACGTGTCCGATCACCATTCGAGCTCCTTACGGCGGTGGTATCCACGGAGCCCTGTATCACTCACAAAGCGTCGAAGCGATGTTTGCTAATACACCGGGGTTAAAAATTGTGATGCCCTCAACACCTTATGATGTAAAAGGCCTTCTTAAAGCCGCGATTCGTTCTGATGATCCAGTGCTTTTCTTTGAACACAAGCGAGCGTATCGATTAATTAAAGGCGAAGTGCCGGATGAGGATTACACGCTTCCTATTGGCAAGGCAGATGTAAAACGCGAAGGGGATGATGTGACGGTCATTACCTATGGTCTTGCTGTCCATTTCGCTTTACAAGCAGCGGAGCGCTTAGAAAAAGAAGGCATTCAAACTCATATTCTTGACCTAAGAACCGTTTATCCACTTGATCGAGATGGTATTATTGAAGCGGCGAAAAAAACAGGAAAAGTCTTGTTAATTACAGAAGATAACAAAGAAGGTAGCATTATTAGTGAAGTAAGTGCAATTATTGCGGAGCATTGTTTATTTGATCTTGATGCACCAATTAAGCGTCTTGCTGGACCTGATGTTCCGGCAATGCCTTATGCGCCTACATTAGAAAAAGAATTTATGATTAATCCTGATAAAGTCGAAAAAGCCATCCGCGATTTGGCGGAGTTTTAGAAGGAGGAATATGATGGCAACGAACATGACGATGCCTCAGCTAGGCGAAAGTGTAACAGAAGGAACGATAAGCAAATGGCTAGTAGCACCTGGTGATAAAGTAACTAAATACGAGCCGATAGCTGAAGTCATGACAGATAAAGTAAGCGCCGAAATTCCTTCTTCCTATACAGGTACGATACAAGCGTTACTTGTTAAAGAAGAAGATACGGTGTCCGTTGGAACGGCGATTTGTTCGATTGAAGAAGAGGGTAGCAGCCAAGAAGCGAAGCCTTCTGAAACGCCGAAACAAGTCGATGTTGAACCGAAAGTAGAGGCAAATGAAGAAAGCACTACAGACCAGCGTCAACGGTATTCACCTGCTGTTTTACGCTTATCACAAGATTATGGAATTAATTTAGCCAATGTAACCGGTTCTGGAAAAGGTGGCCGCATTACGAGAAAAGATGTAGAAGCTTACCGTGTACAAGGTGGAGTGGAAAAACCTCAGCAATCAGTAGAGGACGAAGTGTCTGTGGAACAATCTGTCACAAAATCGAATGATACCCAATCGGTTAGCCTTGCATCTGGTGAGGATGAGCGCATTCCTGTTTCAGGTGTCCGTAAAGCAATCGCAACAAATATGGTGAAAAGTAAAACAGAGGCGCCTCATGCTTGGACGATGATTGAAGTGGACGTGACGAATCTTGTCAAAGTCCGACAAGGGTTAAAGGACTCCTTTAAAGAAAAAGAAGGCTTCAGCTTAACGTACTTGCCATTCTTTATGAAAGCTTGTGTCGAAGCGCTAAAAGAATTCCCGGAAGTTAATGCTCAATGGGCGGGCGATGCGATTATCCGTAAAAAAGACATTCACCTTTCGATGGCAGTAGCTACTGAAGATGCTTTGTTTGTTCCTGTTATTAAACATGCAGACGAATTAACGGTAAAAGGATTAGCGAAGCGTACAAATGATCTTGCTAAAAAAGTCCGAACAGGTCAGTTAAAAAGCGATGATATGACAGGTGGTACATTTACTATTAACAATACGGGATCATTTGGCTCAATTATGTCACAACCGATTATTAATACCCCACAAGCAGCTATACTTTCTGTGGAGTCGATTGTAAAACGACCTGTTGTTTTGGATACGGAAGCAGGAGAGGTCATTGCCATTCGTCACATGGTGAACCTGTGCCTTTCTCTTGATCACCGTGTTCTTGATGGACTAATTTGCGGGAAGTTTTTACAAGCTATTAAAACAAAGCTTGAAGCCATTAATGAAACGACATCTGTTTATTAACCGAAGTTTTTAAACTTGTACATTCGATTCGTTTCCCCTAAAATAATAGGGAGGAGGGTGATTTCATGCAACAATTTAATTTTTTCATGAATGATGTCGTACAAGATGCAAGAAATGATATGATACAAGCTGGTTACACGCAGCTCCAAACTGTTGAAGATGTTGACCAGACGCTTACTGAAAAAGGGACAACACTTGTAATGGTTAATTCAGTATGTGGTTGTGCTGGCGGGATTGCTCGTCCGGCGGCGGCATATATGAAAAACTATGAAGCAACACCAGATCGCTTTGTGACCGTATTTGCTGGTCAAGATAAGGAAGCAACGGCCAAAGCGAGAGAGTACTTCAAAGGATATGGTCCTTCATCTCCATCATTTGCACTTTTAAAAGATGGAGAAATTAAAATGATGGTGGAACGCCACGAAATTGAAGGTCACGAACCAATACAAGTTGTACAAAAGCTTGAACAAGCATTTGATGAATACTGTAAATAAAAATGAAAAGCTTAGTTTAGGAGGATGAAGTTCCTCTTAAAGTAAGCTTTTTTTGTGTGGGTTTTCGATGGCAATCGATCTTGACATACAGTCGCACGCTAATCGGTCCTATGGTATAATAACGGAGAATAAAGGAGGTCAAAAACATGCAAGCGCAATACGATAAAATCCAACATTATTTAAATATGGAAGAAGATATTACCTTTAAAGAGTTTCAGCAGTTTTATAAAGAAGTAGTAGATGAACTAAGCACGATTCATCAAGGAATGGATGAAGAAACGCTATGGAAAGCGTTATTTGTTGTTGAAAACATTATTTCGAATGCTGATGGTCGCGCAAGTGATGCCTCCAATCAAGAAGCGAAGAAATACAAGAAAATGTCTCAACGTTTACAGCTTTATGCGAAAAACTTTGGTGTTCGTTTAGGACAAGCTGGTTATAAAGAAGAAGACATTAACGAGCGCTTTAAAGTTATGTTTGCTGAAGGTGAAAGCAACCAACAGTCAACGTAATGATATGTGGAGGGAGATCTTTTTATTGACAACTCCCTCTTATTCAAGTATATTTATACGTGTCGTTGGCGCCTATGGTGAAAGGGGATATCACACGAGATTCCGGTTCTCGCGTTGTGGGTTCGAATCCTGCTAGGCGCGTTGAAAGCAAGTATATACATAATATAAACAAGAAAAAGAGCAATCGGCCGATTGCTCTTTTTTCTGTAGACAGAACGTCTAAAGCTTATAATAATCCCACAAGAGAAAGGCCATGCTTAATTCCGCCTTCATTCACGTGCTTCGTAATGTAGCGTGCTTGTGCTTGCACCTCTTGTGGCGCATTGCCCATTGCAACCCCGTGTTCAACATAAGAAAGCATCTCAAGGTCATTTAGTTGATCGCCAAATGCATATACATGTTTTAAATCAATTCCTGCATGGGCAATAAATTTAGAAATACCGAGGGCTTTTGAGCCGTTGGCAGGCAGTACGTCTACGGAAAGGGGATGCCAGCGTACAAATTTAAACTCAGGAAACCGTTCGCGATACTGTTCCTCTTCAGTAGGTTTACAGAAGAGAAGTGCTTGGTGCAAGTTGGTTTGCTCGTAATAATTTGGATTATACGAAGGTAAATCTAATTTTAATGAATGGATACTTTCAAGAATATGTGGGTGTTCAGCATGATTCGCTGTGTACGTTTCTGCTGACATAAAGATGAGCGGATGATTAACCGAAGTAGCATAGCGCTCAAAACGGCTAAACGTTGTCGGATTTAATGTGTCTTGATAAATAATCTCACCTTTATAAACAACGTATTGCCCATTAAAACAAATATAAGAATCAATCTGTAATTCTTCTCTTAGCTCTTTGAAAAAATAAGGAGCTCGTCCAGTTGCAATTGCGACATGGTGTCCATCGGCTTGCAGCTGTTTAATCGATTCTTTTGTAGATACAGGTAATTCTTTGTTGTCATCTAAAAGAGTCCCATCAATATCAAAAAAAATCGTTGCCTTCTCCATATTTACACTCCCAATTATATAGATTTTATCTCTCTAATTTAAGACATTTACCAACAAAACATATCGTATTGAACGCAACGTGTCAATGATAGAGTTCGTTGCTTTTACAATCAATAGTTGATCTTGTATACTAAAAGAAAGTGGGGTGACACGGTTGAGTGAGCAGCAAATGGAACAAAAAACACACCGACATCATGATGACAAAACGTCGTTGACCAATCGACTTAAACGAATAGAAGGACAAGTACGCGGGATTCAAAAAATGGTGGAAGAAGATCGATATTGTGTAGATGTGCTCATCCAATTATCTGCAATTCAAGCAGCGTTGCGGAAAGTGAGTATGACAATGCTAGAAGATCATTCAAGACATTGTGTAGCAGATGCAGTGAAAAATGGAAATGGTGATGAAGCTATCTCAGAATTAATGGACGTGATTAGTCGTTTTTCAAAGTAAATCTTAAAGGAGCTGTCCAACATGGAACAGAAAGTAAAGGTAAGCGGAATGTCTTGTCAGCACTGTGTTCAAGCAATTGAATCAGCTGTTGGAGGGTTAACGGGTGTAGAAAAAGTTCAGGTGTCGTTAGAAGAGCAAGAAGTGGTTGTACAATATGATCGCGACGTTGTAACTTTATCCAAGGTAAAACAAGAAATTGAAGATCAAGGATACGAGATTGAAAAGGAATAAAACGTGCGCGAGACCGCGCACGTTTTTTTACCGTAGGGATGACTCAAATTCTTCAGCCAGGATGGAAAAAATTAGTTGATCAACAAATTTATCTCCTTTTTTTAGCGCGCCTCTTAAACGACCTTCATGCATAAAGCCTAGCTTATGTAGTGCATGGATGGAACGGTCATTTTCAGGTTCAATGCGCGCTTCAATACGATGTATGCGACGTCGCTGGAAACCGTCTTCAATAATTTCCCATAGAGCTTCCGACGCGTATCCTTTTCCCCAGTAGTGTTTACCTAATTCATAACTAATCGTAGCGCTTTGATGTTCTGGTTGAAAGCTTTCAAAACCACATGTACCAATAATGGTGTGGGTGTCTTTTAAGATAATTGCATATCGCGAGGACTGCCCAGCTTTAATTTGGCTTTTTAATAATTGAATTAATTGCTGCGCTTCCTCTTCCGTTGTTAATCGTTCAATTTTCATGTACCTTGTGACACGGATGTCAGACCAAATGGGTAAGAGCGATGCTGCGTCTTCTAGCGTTAACTCACGTAACATTAGTCGAGGGGTACTAAAACTTTCGGATTCCAACAGCGTTCACCATCTCTCTATCATAATACTCGTATTTTAGCATGAAAACGACACAATTGCACAATAATTGCGCTAGTAAAAGTACGAAAAAACGATTGACGGTTTAAAGATTATTTGCTAAGATGTATCTTGTTGGTCATACATAAAAATATGCGCTGTTAGCTCAGTGGGAGAGCACTTGCTTGACAGGCAAGGGGTCACAAGTTCAAATCTTGTACAGCGCATCGTAAAACACCGCTCATCTAAGCGGTGTTTTTTTTCGTTTGGCACCGATCCTTGATTCCCCAATGTTTTTCTCATTTTAGACTAGGGTATAGTAAAGAAAGTGCAAATAATGAAAGGATGAGTCAATAATGAATGTACTAATCATAGGAGCAAACGGACAAATTGGTCGGCATATCGTCCAAAAGTTAGAAAAGCATACAGATCATACGCCGATTGCAATGGTTCGAAAAACGGAACAAAAAGAAAATTATGAAGACTTAGGAATACATGCTGTAATCGGTAACCTTGAGGGGACCGTAGAGGAGTTAGTTTCAATAATGGACAATGTTGACACGGTTGTTTTTACAGCTGGCTCTGGAGGTCACACAGGGGCAGACAAGACGATGATGATTGACTTTGATGGAGCCATCAAGTCAATGGAAGCGGCGAAACAAGCAAATGTTAACCGTTTTATGATTGTTAGTGCAATTGGCGTACATGATCGCAATAACTGGATGTCGAAAGCCCCATACTATAGTGCGGCCAAACATTATGCAGACGAGTGGCTAAGAAGAAGTGGTCTAAACTATACAATTATCCGCCCGGGTGGCCTAACAAATGATGAGGGAACGGGTAAAGTGAAAATAAACGTGGAATTGGACCGTGGAGACATCCCACGTGAAGATGTTGCCAATGTGATAATCGCGTGCCTTGAAGATGAGCGTACGATAAATCAATCGTTTGACTTAACAAGCGGACATGAAACCATTGAAGAAGCGTTAACAAATCTTTAACAGGCCAAAAAGCGCAACGAATGAACCGTTCGTTGCGCTTTTTCTATTAAAGAGAGTGTTTGTTGTTCGGTATAGGCGCTTTTTCAGCTGTTAATTGAAATAAGCCTGCTTCTTTTGCCGATCGAATCGCTATGTAAACAAATGGACCGAGAATTAAACCAATAACATTAAAGAAAACAAAACCGAAGTACATCGATAATACAGTTGGTAAAGCATTTAAACCAATTGAATCACCTAATACTTTTGGTTCAATAATTCGACGGATAATGAGTAGAACGAGTGCAAGGACAATAAGCTGAATTCCTTGAGCCGTGTTTCCGAGAATCATTGCTACTAACCCCCAAGGTACGAGTATAAGAGCAGGTCCAACATAAAGGGGAATAATATCGACAACCCAAATTAGAATTGACATAATAAGCGCAGGTCCAGGAGCGATAAACAGTAAACTGATGTAGCAAACAATAAAAACGCCTACACTTAATATAAACTGAGCTTTCCAATAACCTAAAAACACTTTCCCCATTCGTTGAAAAACAAATCGGAGCTTTTGTGATGTTTCATCTTTAAATAAATTAAAGGTGTTATTTAATAGACGTGGTAGATCAAGACTGAATAAAAACAATGTAATTACATAAATCAACGCAACAAAGAGTAAATTAGGTATTGATTGCAACCACGAAGCAACAGTCGTGATAACAGTTGCTGTAAACCCGAGAACGGCATCGACCATTGTAGTAGACAGTCGCTCTAATTCAGCAATAATCGCTGTTCCTTGAGGAATACTTTCTAATGTATTTTGAAATCCTTCAATCATTTCATCTGCAAACTGCTGTACTTCAAATGCATATTGAGGAACTTGTAATGACCAACCATAAATCGATTCCACTAGATACCTAATTGAAACATACAGTACCAAACCTGAAATAAGTAAAAACGAAAGGAAGACAATCGTTACAGGTAGAAGTCGACGCTCACTGTTTAATTTTCGTTTTAAGAATTTGACAAATGGTTCAAAAATCATTGCCGTCAATAAAGCTAAAAGAATAGGCATAAACGCCGAGAAATTAAAGTAAACGAAAAGCACCGCTGCGACAATCAGAATAACCATGAAGAGCTTCTTTAAAACGGTGCGGTTAAGCATAATTTAAGACAACCTCCTTTAATACAACACAACACGTGATTTTAATGTAGCCAAGCATAAACATTTGTAAAGGGGCTATCTGTAGTCATCAAATTAAATGTGTTGAAAAACAATTTCTTATTACTATTATAGCTGAAAGTGTTCAATCTCAAAACGAAAACTTCTTGATTTTAAACATTTTTTCTTGTTCTTTCAATCGTGTGTAGTCGGGTTAAAAAAGGAACAAGTTAGGTACTGCTTGTGAATGCGTAAACACACGTTTTCACACCTATATGACCAGAATGTATTTTTAGTAAGAAAAACGAATGATCTTAAATCGAAGAAGTCGACAAATACAGTCGCTTCGCAACAAAAAAAAGAAGCCACATCAGTGACTTCTCCACTTCAATTAGTTCTTTTTCTTACGAGATACAATAAAACCAATTAAACCGCCAATAAACAGAATGGCTAGGATAATGGAAATCCATAGAACGGCAGAACCAGATTCTGCTGTTTCTGTTTCAGACTGATCTTGCTCGACATCTGTTTCTTGCTCTGTTGCTTCATCTGTAGATTCTTCTTCAGTTATGTCTTCTTCTACAGCTGACTCCTCTTCACCTTCTTCTTCAACATTAACAACAAAAGTGAACTCACCATCGATGTGGTGGGTATCGTCACCAATATTTTCCCAATAAACAACGTACTCCCCATTTTGAAGTGGTTCGCTAAAAGAGGCAATAATCGCATTTGACTCCACGTCAACGGAATCAGGTTCTACTTCTTCACCTGATGTATTGTTTGTAACCGTCATATTTCCACTAGCAATACCTGAATCAAACGTGACGGTTATTTCGTCTAAAGGCGCCGTTACTTCTTCATTTTCTTCAGGTGAAGATGACTCTTGATGTGAATGAGCTTGAGCCAAATTAGGTAGTGCTAACATAAGTGTAAGTAAAAGTAAAAAACTTGTAAAACTACGTTTCATTTGTAACCCTCCAATTCATGTTCTCTTGTATTGTAACAATAAATTGTGTGTTTTTGATGAAGTCTTTATCTGTCTACAAAATTGTCACGATTATTAGTATAGACAGCTTCTGTTAAACAAAATCATGGGCAATCAAATAATTGCTTAGATCCTGTTGCATACTAACGAAAAAAGTGGAGGAATAAACGAGGATGCTTATTCGTAAAGTAGATGTTTTTATTGTTATGATCGCTTTAATAGGGTTGCTAACGATGCGTGTTATTCCGCTTCAGTCAAAGCCTGTTGCCTATGTTAACAATCGACCGACATTTTACACAATTAACCAAAAATCCAAAATGGGTCGTTTATTTCGCATTCTTTTACAATAGCCTAAACATTTTCTCCATGCTAGAATACGGGTAGATCGATTGTAAGAGGAGTTGGACCATGAGCACGATTTGGGATTCAATTGTTAGCTTTTTTGTGGAATTTCCATGGATTAGGTTACTGATTGCTATTGGGATTTTTAGTTTGTTTCTTGTATTTCGAAAGATTTTTATTACGTATCTCTTTAAAGTAATTTTAGGGCTCTCACGTAAAACGCATGCAACACTTCTTACTCAACTGTTGCTTTCTTATGAGAAACCACTTCGTTTTCTCTTTGTCATTATTGGTGCTCGAGTAGCACTTGTTTATTACGGCGTCAATTTTTCCGATATTGAAGCCCTACAAAATTTGTTTAATGCAAGTTTAATCATTCTTGGTGGCTGGGGATTATACAACTACGTTTCTACTCACGGTACGTTTATGGCTTATACAAAGAATAAGCTTCAATTAAGCGACGACCATATGCTGCTGCCGTTTATTTCAAATATTCTTCGTTTTGTCGTCATCGCTCTTACGTTTGTAACCGTACTTTCTAGCTTTGACGTTGATGTCAATGGTTTTGTTGCTGGTCTTGGTTTAGGTGGATTAGCGTTTGCATTAGCGGCTCAGGAAACGGTTGCTAATTTTTTTGGAGGGATCGTCATTATTACGGAAAAGCCGTTTAAAAAAGGCGACTGGATATCATCTGCTTCAGTAGAAGGTACGGTAGAAGATATTACATTTAGAAGTACAAAAATCCGAACGTTTGCAGATGCTGTTGTGGTTGTACCAAATAAAACGTTATCAAATGAAGCGATAACGAACTGGTCCGAGATGAATATGCGAAGAGTCAATTATTCAATTGGTGTTGGTCAAGAAACCACTCGATCGGATTTAGAGCATTCTGTCCAAGAAATTCGAAAGCTTGTCATTAGTCATCCAGGTGTTGTAACAGATACAGTGATGATCTATTTTGACGAATTTGGTGAATCGAGCTACAACATTTTTATTTACTATTTCACAAAAACCGTGGCTTGGTCAGAATGGCATGAAGTTAAAGAAGAGATTAATTATGAAATTCTGGATATTTTATCGAAAGAAGGTGTGTCTGTACTAAAACCTATTGTTGTATTTGACGCCCACGAACATGAACAGCATCAGTTAGAAAAAGCAGAAAGTTAACGAACCTTGCATAGCTGTGCAAGGTTTTTGCTTGCTTACTTCCTAAATCATCGTTCCTTCGTTATAATAATGAAAGCGTTAACGATTGAAGGGGGTATGTGTATGGTAGTTGGGTTAGAGACGAAATACGTTCGTCTAAAAGATGTAATGCCTGGATCTTTGTTAGGCAAAGAGATTTTTTCCCTGGATGGACAAATCCTTTTAAGAAAAGGGGTTTCTTTAACGGCCATTCATTTAAAACGGTTAAAGCAATTTGGTATTGATACGTTGCCGTTGTTAGTCCCACTATCACAACATAATGCTGATGAGACAGTCTGCTGCGCGCATACTCGCCTATATATGTCCAATCAACAGCTACTTGTTGAAGAAAAATCACTTATCTGGAACAATAAGCTGAAAGAGATTTTCACACTAGTGTTACAACAAACTGAAGTGCAAGAATCATTAACAATGCTTAATAGGATGGACGAAGGCTTGTATCAGCATTCTTTAACGGTTGCTTTTCTCTCTACAGCGATAGGGATGGAAAATGAGTTTAATGAGCAGCAATTAAAGCGGGTAGTGCGAGCAGCCTTGCTTCACGATATTGGTAAAGTCGTTTCGGAGAAATTTAATGAAGAAAATCAAGTATTAGGGGATGATCATACTTGGCGAGGGTACAACTATTTGCAAACGCAAAGAAACCTAGACCCTTTAGCTTCTATTGTTGCTCTTAGTCATCATGAATCTCTTGATGGAAGCGGCTATCCAAGGGGGATAAAAGCGAACTTCCTTCATGAAATAACACAAACGATCACTGTTGCAAATGTGTTTGATCGATTAACAAATCAGCGAAAAAAGAAACCATTAATGAGTTTTGCAAAAGCATTAGAATTTATGCTAGCATTTGCCCCTAAGCGATACAGTTCGTTTAGTTTAAGTGCATTTATGATGTGTGTGACGTTTTTTCCAACTGGAAGTCAGGTGCGTTTGTCGAACGGAAACTATGGTGTCGTCGTTTCTCAAAATAAGGGGTTGCCTCACCGTCCAATTGTGACGATGATTCCGCAAGAAGACAGCGCTGGCCGAAGCAATCAAACTGTTAAAAAAGTTGATTTAGCAAAAGATTATACGTTGTTTATACATTAGTTTATTTTTTTGTAAGAAGAAAGGTTGACCTTTGTGACACTATTTTTTCAAGTCGTTTTACCTGTTTTTTGCATTTTTGGAGCAGGATTTCTACTCCAGCGAGCGTTTATGCTTGATATACGTTCCATATCAAGTGTTGCTATTTACATATTAACACCATGCCTCGTCTTCCGTACATTTTATACATCTCCTCTTAATATGGACTATTTTTATATGGTTTTATTTTCGATTATGTTAATGTTTATATTAATTATTCTTGCAAAAATATATGCAAAAACGAGATCATTATCGATCGAAGACGAGAGCGGAATGATCTTATCGACAGCCTTTATGAATGTTGGAAACTATGGAACACCTATTATTTTATTTGCATACGGTGAGACTGCTTTTGAACTTGCCATTTCCTTTATGGTTTTGCAATCCATCATAATGAATAGTTTCGGTGTCTACTATGCAGCGAGAGGGAAAGCGACCATTGCGGTTGCACTTAAAGCGATTCTAAAAATGCCTGCGACGTATGCGACGGTTATCGCTCTTAGTTTAAATGTTTTTTCAATTCCTTTTCCTGCCCAACTGTTTGCATCCATTGATTTAGTCGCTGAAGCAGCGATTCCAGTTGTGATGCTTATTCTTGGGATGCAGCTTGCCATGATTGAGTGGAAGCAATTTGATTGGGAAAAAATTGGTGTTGGTGTGTTTCTCCGCATGATGATTTCGCCAGTAGTAGCGTATGGAATTACGTTATTTTTACCAATAGATGAGATGCTTCGAAATGTATTTATTGTCTCATCAGCAATGCCAAGTGCAGCGACGATTGTTATGTACGCGGTTCGATTTGATGCAAGACCTAAGTTAGTGTCAACGATTACGCTCATTACAACCTTATTTAGTTTGTTCTCCATTACATTTATTCTATGGATCTTAAGCTAGTCCATTGCATTTTTTCGAAACACACTTTATCATAATGAACAGTGATATAAGGAGGCTATACAGATGAACATGATGGATGCAAACGAAATTATTCAATTTATTTCAAAAGCAGAGAAGAAAACACCTGTAAAAATACATATTAAGGGACAGCTTGAGAAGCTATCATTTGCTGAAGAAGTACAAACGTTCTTTAATGGCACGACTGGGGTTATTTTTGGAGATTGGGCTGTTATTGAGCCAGTTTTAAAAGAGAACGAGGCTAGTATTGAAGATTATGTTGTTGAAAATGATCGACGCTATTCAGCCATCCCGCTACTTGACTTAAAAGGAATAGAAGCACGTATTGAACCAGGTGCAATTATTCGCGACCAAGTAGAAATTGGTAAAGGTGCTGTCATTATGATGGGCGCCAGTATTAATATTGGTTCCGTTATTGGGGAAGGAACAATGATTGATATGAACGCTGTACTTGGCGGACGTGCAACAGTAGGAAAGAACTGTCATATCGGTGCAGGCTCTGTCTTAGCTGGTGTCATTGAACCACCATCTGCTTCACCGGTTGTTGTGGAAGATGGTGTAGTGGTTGGTGCGAATGCAGTCATTCTTGAAGGGGTACGTGTTGGAGAGGGTGCTGTTGTTGCAGCAGGAGCGATTGTTACAGAAGATGTTCCAGCTAACACAGTAGTTGCTGGTACACCAGCAAAAGTGATTAAGCAAATCGACGAAAAAACAAAAGGAAAAACAGAAATTAAGCAAGAGCTTCGTCGTTTAAATGAAGATTAATTTGATAATCCAGCTTTGCCTTTAAGGCAAAGCTGTTTTCATAAAAAGGAGTCTTTATCATGGATTGGCTAAAAAGAGATGAACAAGCATTAATGAGCACGTATCGCCGACTTCCTCTTGTTATTAGTGAGGGGAAAGGAAGCTTTTTAATTGATGAAGAAGGCCGTCAGTACTTGGATTTTATAACAGGTTTAGCGGTCAATGTAGTAGGTCATTCACATCCTGCTATTTTAAAAACACTTCAAACCCAAGGAAGTAAGTTTCTACATATCTCAAATTTATACGTAAATAAACCTGCTGTCGAGCTCGCTGAAAAATTGTCGGAGCGGACAATCGGTGGAAAGGTGTTTTTTGCGAATTCTGGCGCAGAGGCGACCGAGGCGGTTATCAAACTTATTCATAAATGGAGCAAGCAGCATGATTTCTCTAGAAAGGGCGTTGTTGTTTTAAAACGGAGCTTTCATGGACGGACCCTCGGTGCTATGAAGTTAACGAGGCAAGAAGGTGTCTATCAAGATTTTCCGTTACATGACCTACCTGTGTATGAAGTAGAGCCTGAAGATGCAAAAGGGTTGGAAGACATTCTTATTCAAAAGAAGCCAGCTGCTGTCGTAATGGAGCCAGTGTTAGGATCAGGTGGCGTTGTTCCATTGTCGCATGAGTATGTGCAAACTGTATCACAATTGTGCGCAACCCATCATGTTCTTTTTTGTATGGATGAAATTCAAACAGGAATGGGACGAACTGGAACGCTATTTGCTTATATGCAGGCTAATGTTCAGCCGGACGTAATTTTATTTGCAAAAGGGATTGGTGGAGGTCTTCCATTAGGCGGAATGATCGTAAGCCCGCGCCTGACTCACTTATTTGCGCCAGGGGATCACGGAACAACCTTTGCGCCGTCTCCTTTAAGCTGTGCGTTAGGATTAACCGTTTTAGACTTGCTTGAGGAGGGACTGCTTCATACTAGTCGTATGAGAGCGGAGCAGTTACAAAAAGGGTTATCAGACGTACAAGCACAATTCCCACATATTTTGGACCGTTTCCGAGGACGGGGAATGATGATGGGTCTACCAACTAAAGGAACACCGAAGCAAGCAGCGTTTATTCAACGACGTATGATCGAAAAAGGTGTGCTTGTTGACCTAACACAGGGAACGATTATACGCTTATTACCACCTCTGGTCGTAACAAGTGAAGAAGTTGATTTGTTTATTGCACATTTTACGAGCGTGTTGCAAGAGGTGGAGCAGGAGCTGAACGTATGAATGATGAAGCACTTATCCAACTAAGACGTAAATTCCATCAAATTCCCGAGCTTGGGTTTGAAGAATACAAAACGCAAGCTTTAATTTTAGACACAGTCGGTGCGTTAAACCAAGAACGGTTAACTGTAACGACGTGGCGAACTGGCGTTATTGTAAAGGTTGACGGGAAATCCCCTTACACCATCGCTTATCGAGCAGATATGGATGGTTTACCAGTTCAAGAAGAAACGAACCTTTCCTATCGTTCACTACATGAAGGCGCCATGCATGCTTGTGGTCATGATCTTCACATGACAATTGCTCTAGGGATGCTCAATTATTTTAGTGAAAATGAACCGCCAACTTCACTGTTGTTTGTTTTTCAACCAGCTGAGGAAGGCCCGGGTGGAGCAAAACCAATGCTTGAATCCGGAGTATTAGATAAGTGGAAGCCGGAAGAAATGTACGCTCTTCATATTGATCCTAATTTGCCTGTTGGAACGATTTCAACGAAGCCGGGTTTGCTATTTGCCAATACATCTGAGCTCTTTATTGACTTTAAAGGAACAGGCGGTCATGCCGCTTATCCTCATACAGCAAATGACATGGTTGTAGCGGCTGCTCATTTTGTGACGCAATTGCAATCAATCGTTTCGAGAAATGTTGATCCACTTGATTCTGCTGTTGTTACGATTGGCGTAATAAAAGGTGGAACCAAGCAAAATGTTATTGCTAGTGGGGCGCGAGTGGAAGGAACCATTCGAACATTATCAATGGATGCTATGAAGAAAGTAAAACAACGGATTGAAGCGCTCACTCATGGTATCGAAGTTGGCTTTTCTTGCGAAGCGACCATTGACTATGGCTCGAATTATTGTGAAGTGAACAATGATACAGTTCTTACACAAGCTTTTATCGCTTTTAGTGAAGCCCAGTCCGCCGTTCAGTTTGTACATGCGAAAGAAGCAATGACTGGAGAGGATTTTGGTTATTTTCTTAAAGCCTATCCAGGACTCATGTTTTGGTTAGGGGTCGACAGCTCGTTTGGTCTTCATGATGCAAGGTTGAACCCCCAAGAAGAAGCGATCACATTAGCCGTTGAACATATGTGTTCGTTTTTAAACCAAAAACAAGGATGAATAGTTTCCTTACGATCGTTGCAAACTAGGTTTCGTAACGATTGATAAAAGGAGGTATTCATATGGCTAAAATCGCGATTCAAACAGGATTAACGGATATTGAAAACGAGCTTCAGTCACGAGGACATGACGTTGTTCATATGCAACAGACTACGGAGACAAACGATTGCGACTGTTGTATTGTTTCAGGTCGAGACGCAGATGTGGCAGGGATGAGCCCTCAAGGGCAAACAAGTATTGTGTCAGCAGATGGTCTAACTGCTCAAGAAGTAGGCGAGCGGGTAGAACAAGTGTTATCGAATCAAAACAAATAGAAAAAAGAGTCTACCGAATGGATTTCGGCAGACTCTTTTTTAAGCGTCTTCTTCCGTTTCAAAATAAGCACGGATGACTTTACGTAATTCACGTTCAACAGCCCATTGTTGCATATTTTCTGTTTTAGCAATGACGCGTATAACAGTAGCAGAAAGATCATTTGTTTCAACGCCAATTACTTCAGGCTTTGTTACTAAAGCAGGGTGGTCAAAAGACTGGATTGCTGCTTGTACTTTTTTAATAGAAGTATCGGTTTGCTCTCCTGATGGAATTGTTAAGTCAACGAGGGCACGCATATTCCCGCGTGAATGGTTGTCTACATTAGTAATGTTGCGATTTGGCAAATAATGAAGCGTCCCGTCAAAACCTCGAATCATTGTCGTGCGAAACCCGAGCTCTTCTACAATTCCATCAACACCACCTGCCGTAACATAGTCCCCAACTTCTAGCTGTCTTTCTAATAGCAAGAAGAAACCAGTTACAACGTCGCTCACTAACCCTTGAGCACCGAAGCCAATTGCTAAACCAACAACACCGGCTGCAGCAAGAACTGGCCCTAAGTTAAACCCGAGGGTATCAAGTATATTGAAGGCGATAATGAAGAATAGCACGTATGAAAATACATTTAAAAGCAACTTCTCAAGTGTTTGTAACCGTGCTTTTGACACTTGCTTCGATTGTTTTTTATTAAATACTTTTTTAATGATGTTTTTACCAACTGATCGAACAATAAAATAAATAATAATGGCAAAAAGAACTTGCCATAATGTTTGCGTGATTGGGTGATAAAGCCAATCGTTAAGATTTTCAAACATATGTTCATCCCTTTCCTTTTTTGTTGCAAAAAGAGCGTATCATATTTGGACAAATTTCTCAAAAAGTGATTGGAAAATAGCAATGTTACTGGATTTAAAAAAAGCTTATCCCATTAAAGCTAAAGAAACAACTTTAATAGGACAGCTTGTCATTACACTTCCATAATAATCGGTAGGATCATTGGCTTTCTTTTTGTTCTTTCGTATAGAAATGGTCCTAGTAAGTCTGAAATTTCATTTTTGATTTCTGACCACTGGTTTGTTTTTCGTTCCATTACTTGATGCAAGTGAGCAGTAAGTAATTTTTGCGCTTCATGAATCAAGTCCCCAGACTCTCGCATATAAACGAAGCCTCTAGATATTAAGTCAGGACCCGCAGTCACTTTATATTCCTTCATATCCAAACTAACGACTACAATAACGAGACCTTCTTCTGATAAAATACGGCGGTCACGTAAAACAATATTTCCAATATCGCCGATACCATTCCCATCAACATAAACAGAACCAGAAGGGATTTTACCAACAACGCCAGCTTCATTTGGGTGAAGCGCTAAAACATCGCCATTGTCCATAATAAAGCAATTATCAGCTGAAACACCACATGCTTGCGCCAGCTTATTATGGGTTTTTAACATCCGGTATTCACCGTGAATAGGTAAGAAATATTGTGGCTTCATTAAGCGAAGCATTAACTTTTGTTCTTCTTGTCCGCCGTGACCAGACGTATGAATATCATTAAGTGGTCCATGAATAACATTTGCACCAGCGCGATAAAGTTGATTAATAATTTTACCGACAGAAAGTGTATTTCCAGGGATCGGAGAGCTTGAAAAGACAACCGTGTCACCAGGGATAATCTGAATTTGACGATGAGTACCGAATGCTATACGAGATAAAGCAGCCATTGGTTCTCCTTGGCTACCCGTACATAAAATGGTGACTTGATTATCAGGAAGCTTATTTAATTGAGAGTGCTCAATAAATGTTCCTTTTGGCGCAACGATATGTCCTAGCTCTTGTCCAATCGCTATAGCCGAATCCATGGAACGACCAAACACGCAGACTTTACGGTTATTGGCAACTGCTGCTTCAATAACTTGCTGTAAGCGATGAATATTGGAAGCAAAAGTGGCAAAAATGACTCGACCGTCGACTTTACGGAAAATATTGTTGATGCTGTCACCAACTTTTCGTTCAGACATGGTGAAGTCTGGAATTTCACTGTTCGTGCTATCAGACAATAGGCATAGGACGCCTTCTTCGCCAATTTTAGCCATCTTTGTTAAGTTGGCTGGTTCTCCTACAGGTGTAAAGTCAAACTTAAAGTCACCAGTATGAACAACATTCCCAGGAGGAGTTTTCACCACTATTCCATAGGATTCAGGAATACTATGGGTTGTCCGGAAGAACGAGACAGCGGTTTTTGTGAATTTCACAACTTGATCTTCCGTTATCGGATGAAGCTTTGCATTGCGAAGTAAACCATGCTCTTCAAGCTTTCCTTTTAACAATCCAAGTGCAAGCTTCCCACCATACACGTCAATATTTAACTCCCTTAATAAATAAGGGATACCACCAATATGATCTTCGTGACCGTGAGTAATAAATAAGCCTTTAATCTTATCTTTGTTTTTTACCAGGTACGTGTAGTCTGGAATTACATAATCGATGCCAAGTAAATCATCTTCTGGAAACATAATTCCTGCATCAATAAGGATGATTTCATCTTGGAACTGAACACCGTATGTATTTTTTCCAATCTCACCCATACCTCCAAGAGCGAAAACTGCGGTTTGATTGTTCTTTACTTGTTTCATTTATGCATTCACAACCTTATAACCGTCACGTTGCTGTTCATATTCTAGAAACGAACCCGTGAGCGGTGTAATATATTCGATATTGTAAGGGTGTTCGATTAACTTAGCACGAACATCACTAACGCTTTCAGCCTCAATATATAAGGAATTTGTGCGCTCTCTTACAGGCGCCTGTGTATGATTTTCTTGGAAAAACACTTTAAAGATCATGAATGAACCTCTCCTTTAATACCATTGTTTATCTATTATATCGGAAATCACGCTTTTTAGAAATGCCAAAAAGCCAACCCGTATAAATAATACCGGATGGCTTCAAGTCTTTCCACAATTAAGTTGAATTACACATCAAGAAATAAAGACTTTGGCAAAAGATCTTTGCACCGTTTCAAGAGTTTTTCACGCCACTTCTTTAACAAAAGAAAAACCCCCTCTCTCATTGTTTTGTTCATAGTGTGTATCAACAAACAAAATAAACACGAGGGGGTTACTGGAAATTAAAGAGCAAAGCCAGGAAGCGGCTGCTTAAATTTATCTTCAAGCCCTTCAATTCGATCATAGAACATGACCCCATCTAAGTGATCAAGCTCATGTTGAAACACGATAGCAATATAGCCACGTAATCGTAATGTGACCTCTTCATTATTGTGATCGATTCCTTTTACGGTTAATCGAGCATGTCTTGGAACAACCCCTTCTACTTCACGGTCAACAGAAAGGCACCCTTCACCACTATCTAATTGATTTTGTTCAACAGAATGGCTAACTACTTTAGGGTTGGCGATTCCAAGGCTATAGAGCTTGTCGTTTTCGTCTGTCGCATGGACAGCAAATAATCGTTTTGAAATACCGATTTGTGGAGCCGCAAGGCCAACACCAGGTCGTAAATCGTACGTTTCGGCGGTTTCCGGGTCTTGACTATTTTTTAAAAACTCAAGCATGGAAAGTAATGTCTCTTTATCTTCATGACTTAATGGGGTTTCTACAGGCTCTGCCACTTTCCTTAACACAGGATGTCCCTCACGAACCACGTCTTTCATTGTGATCATATGGATTTCACTCCTTTACTTATCTTTCAATAGTTTAAGGATAAATAATCCGATGTGCAAGCAGAAAAAAGCGACACGAACATCTCGCGTCGCTTTTTCGTTTATTTTTTTGGACCGTGGCCAGGACCTTGGTAATCACAGTCAGGACCTTCTTCTACGCCACCTGAGAACCAAGAAGCACCAACAATAATTAAAAGGATGAAAAGAACAACGATTAACGCAAATCCTTTTCCACCGCCTCCACCACAATGTTGTCCGTATCCATACCCATAGCCATAAGGCTCACAGCATTGGTCATACCCATAGTTATATCCGTACTTTTCTCCATAACTCATTTGAAATTCCTCCTTTAATAACCACCGCACTAGGCGATTTATATCCACATCCTATGCAAGAAAGAAAAAAATGTTTGGATAAATGCCTATATCTTTTTTTATAATAGTAAAAGCTTGCCAAATGATCGATTGTTAGATATTGTGAGAGAAGAGAAAAAAGAGTTGAGAAAGCTCGAAGGAGGAGAGGTTTTTGTCGAAAAGGTTTATAGCCACCGTGGCGTTTTCAAGCTTGTTTTTAGTAGCTTGTGGACAAACAGCAACCGAGTCGATTCATAGTTCATTAGAAGAGGCCGCTGAAATAGAAAATGAAGGATTTGATGAGCAACAGCAACCGATGATGGATGCGGAAGAACATGAAGCTGAGCTCTATTCTCAAATTGTTGATTTGGACATGGATGCTTACGATGAAATTGTTCGCTTAGCAGATGAAGCCATTGCATCTGTAGGAGAGAGACGAGAATTACTTTCTAATGAACAAGAGAGCATTGAAGAAGGATACAATGTGTTTGAAAATGCTGTAGCTGATTTTTCGGAGCTTGAAGATGAAAACTTAGTTGACTTAGCGAACGACGTACAAGAAGCGATGGATAATCGTTATGCCAGTTATCAAGACCTACATACTATTTACGAAGAATCGTTAGACTTGGATGAACAATTATATGAAATGTTAAAAGACGAAGAGTTAGACGCAGAAACATTAACAGCTCATATTGAAGAAACGAATCAAAAATACGAAGAGCGTCGTGAAGCAACAGAGCAGTTTAATGAATATACAACAGCTTATAATGATGCAAAGCGAGCTTTTTATGAAGCATCTGATTTAGAAGTACGGTTTGAATAAGTGTAGGTAAGTGTTTGTGCACCCCCTCTCATGCACACTGTCAAAAGTGGAAATGAGGGAGGGTGTTTTTAGTACGGCATAGGCGTTTCTAACTAATTTAAAATGATGGCGTTTTCATACGGTGAAGTTCTAAAGGGAGGGGAAATGAGTAAAGTTCAAACTGTATTAGTCCAGATTTAATGTATACTATAACACATTAAACATGAAGCGTTTCCAAAGATTGTTAGTAAATAACGTTAGTAATATGTAAGCAAAAGGATTGACGATCATTGTGCTCTTCATGTAGACTTACAATCAGTAAGAAGTTGTACTACTAGTAATTACAATTCATTGTAACAGATGACCGCGTGCTTAGTGCTAAAATAGTTGTCTGGTTTAACAACGACTTATTGCGGTTATGTATTCATTAGGATTGGGCATGCTAACAGTGCATTTTTCGAATGAAAAACGTATACAAGCAAGACTTCACATACCGCTTTTAACTATTGAAAGGATTGGTGAACAAATTGAGTACAAAGACAATTGATCAAGTTGAAGAACAATTTGAGACCTTCCAGATTCTTAACGAAGAAGGAGAAGTCGTAAATGAATCAGAAATGCCTGATTTAAGCGACGAACAACTACAAGAAATTATGCGACGTATGGTTTATACGCGTATTTGGGATCAGCGTGCGATTTCCCTTAACAGACAAGGACGCTTAGGTTTCTATGCGCCGACAGCTGGACAAGAGGCATCTCAACTTGGTTCACACTTTGCTTTAGAGCAAGAAGATTGGATCTTACCAGGTTATCGTGACATTCCACAAATTGTATTCCATGGTTTACCTTTACACCAAGCGTTTCTATGGTCTCGTGGACATTTTGGTGGAAGCCAATTCCCTGATGGATTAAACATTGTTGTTCCTCAAATTATCATTGGCGCACAAATTATCCAAACAGCTGGTGTAGCTCTTGGACTTAAGCGTAAAAAGAAAGAAAACATTGCGATTACGTATACAGGTGATGGTGGAGCTTCTCAAGGTGATTTCTATGAAGGAATTAACTTTGCTGGTGCGTACAATGCACCTGCAGTATTCATCGTTCAAAACAACCGTTTTGCTATCTCTGTACCAGTTGAAAAGCAATCAGCGGCGAAAACGATTGCTCAAAAGGCTGTGGCAGCTGGAATTGAAGGCATTCAAGTTGACGGAATGGACGTATTGGCTGTTTATAAAGCAACCCTTGATGCGCGTAAACGTGCTCTAGCTGGCGAAGGTCCTACACTTATTGAAACACTTACGTACCGTTATGGTGCACATACAATGGCTGGTGATGATCCAACTCGCTACCGTACATCTGAAGAGGATGATGAATGGGCGAAAAAAGATCCACTTATTCGTTTCCGTAAATTCCTTGAAGGCAAAAAGCTTTGGAGCGAAGAGAAAGAAAACGAAGTTGTTGAACAAGCGAAAGAGGACATCAAGCAAGCAATTAAAGATGCAGATAAAACACCTAAGCAAAACGTTACAGACTTGCTAGGCTTTATGTTTGAAAACCCTCCAGTAAACATTCGTGAACAATTGGAAGAGTATACGGCAAAGGAGTCGAAGTAACCCATGGGTAATTGGACAATGGCACAAGCGATTACGGATGCCATGCGTAATGAGCTTAACAAAAATGAAGATGTACTCGTTTTTGGTGAAGATGTCGGTCAAAACGGCGGCGTTTTCCGTGTAACAGAAGGTTTACAAAAAGAATTTGGTGAAGATCGTGTGTTTGATACACCATTAGCAGAGTCTGGTATTGGTGGACTAGCAATTGGTCTTGCACTTACTGGACACCGTCCGGTTATGGAAATTCAATTCTTTGGATTCGTATTCGAAGTATTTGATTCTATTGCTGGTCAAATGTCTCGTTGGCGCTACCGTTCAGGTAACAAGCAAACAATGCCAGTTACTGTACGTTCACCATTTGGTGGAGGCGTAAAAACACCTGAAATGCACGCTGATTCTTTAGAAGGATTAATGGCGCAAACTCCAGGTCTTAAAGTGGTTATTCCTTCTAATCCATACGATGCAAAAGGGTTATTAATCTCAGCGATTCGTGATAACGATCCTGTTGTATTCCTTGAGCACATGAAATTGTATCGTTCGTTCCGTCAAGATGTACCGGAAGAAGAATACACGATTGAGCTTGGAAAAGCAGATATTAAGCGTGAAGGAAAAGATATTACCATCATCGCTTATGGAGCAATGGTACAAGCTTCAATGAAAGCAGCAGAGGAACTTGCTGAAGAAGGCGTTGAAGCAGAAGTAATTGACTTAATGACAGTTAGCCCGTTTGATGTGGAAACCGTCATTGCGTCTGTTGAAAAAACGAATCGTGCAATTGTTGTACAAGAAGCACAAAAACAAGCGGGAATCGCTTCTCAAATTGTTGCTGAAATTACAGAGCGTGCGATCCTTTCTTTAGAAGCACCTGTTCTTCGTGTAACATCACCTGATACGGTTTATCCATTCGCAGCGGTTGAAGATGCTTGGTTACCAAACCCAGCCATTATCGTAGAAAAAGCAAAAGAAGTAATAAACTTCTAAGAAAAATTTCAAGAAAGAAACGAAGCTAGTCGAAAACTAGGTCGTTCTTTCTTTTATAGAGATTAAATTCGAGTTATAATGAAGGAGGCGCTTAGCCGTGGCTTATAAATATAAACTGCCAGAAGTGGGCGAAGGAATCCATGAAGGCGAAATTGTAAAATGGTTTGTCAAAGAAGGCGACGAAGTTAAAGAGGATGATATTCTTCTTGAAGTGCAAAACGACAAATCTGTAGTGGAACTGCCATCGCCAGTTGATGGTAAAGTACTTGAGGTAAAAGTAGACGAAGGTACAACAAGCTATGTTGGAGACGTTATTTTAGTTATTGATGACGGTTCTGAAGATGATGGCGAGGAAGAAAACGGAAGCGATGAGTCTGCTAAAGAAGAAAAATCAGAAACTGCGTCTGCTGAGAAAACAGAAGAAAAAGCTTCTGAATCAGCTGATACAGAATCAAGCGACGGTGCTCGTGTTATTGCAATGCCATCGGTTCGTAAGTACGCACGTGAGAAAGGTGTTACCATTTCAAGCGTTAAAGGTTCAGGAAAAAATGGACGTGTTGTGAAAGAAGACATTGACGCATTCTTATCTGGTGATCAAAGTGAAGAGACAACTTCATCAGCGGATCAAAGTGAAGAAAAAGAAGCGAAAACAACAACATCTGCACCAGCAGCTTCTAGCGAACAACGAGAAGAGCGTGTACCGCTTAAAGGAATCCGTAAAGCAATTGCAAAAGCAATGGTGAAGTCGAAGCAGACAGCGCCTCACGTAACGCATCTTGATGAAATTGATGTAACAGCACTTGTTGCTCACCGTAAGCAGTACAAGCAAGTTGCAGCTGATCAAGGTACGAAATTAACGTATCTTCCTTACGTTGTAAAAGCATTAACGTCAGCGATTCGTAAGTATCCTGCATTAAATGCATCCATCGATGATGAAGCAGGCGAAATTGTTTACAAAAAGTACTTTAACATCGGAATTGCAGCAGACACAGAGCAAGGTTTAGTCGTTCCAGTTGTTAAAGACGCAGACCGTAAATCAATCTTCCAATTGGCAGATGAAATTAATGAGCTAGCAGTAAAAGCCCGTGATGGAAAGCTTTCAAGTGCGGAAATGCAAGGTGGATCAGCAACAATTTCAAACCTTGGTTCTGCAAGTGGACAATGGTTCACACCAGTAATTAACCACCCAGAAGTAATGATTCTTGGGATTGGTCGAATTGAAGAGAAGCCAGTCGTAAAAGATGGCGAAATTGTTGTGGGTACAATGTTATCACTATCAATTAGCTACGATCACCGTTTAATTGATGGTGTAACGGCACAAAGCGCTTTAAATCAAATTAAGCGATTGCTTAATGACCCACAATTACTATTGATGGAGGGGTAAGACATGGTTGTAGGAGATTTCGCACAAGAAGTAGATACGCTCGTAATTGGTTCTGGTCCAGGAGGCTACGTTGCAGCTATTCGCGCAGCGCAACTTGGACAGAAAGTAACTATTGTAGAAAAAGATAGCATGGGTGGCGCTTGTTTAAACGTTGGATGTATTCCTTCAAAAGCATTAATTCAAGCAGGTCATCGTGCACACCAAGCAAAATCTTCTGAAGACATGGGAATTGTTGCTGAAAATGTAACAGTTAACTTCGACAAAGTCCAAGAGTGGAAAGGTTCTGTTGTTAAGAAATTAACAGGAGGCGTTGAAGGACTTTTAAAAGGAAATAAAGTGGAAATTATTCGTGGGGAAGCATATTTCTCTGGAGAAGATTCCGTTAAAATTATGGACGAAAAGAACTCAAGCACATACAAGTTCAAGAACTGTATTATCGCGACAGGTTCACGTCCAATTGAAATTCCATCATTTAAGTACACAGATCGTGTGATCAATTCAACAGGTGCTCTTGCACTAAAAGAAGTACCAAAGAAAATGGTTGTTATTGGTGGCGGTTATATCGGTATTGAGCTAACAGGTGCATATGCTAACCTTGGTACTGAAATCACTGTACTTGAAGGATCGAAACAAATTTTGCCTGGTTTCGAGAAACAAATGGCGAAACTTGTTGAAAAGAAATTAAAAGCTAATCATGTTACATTCCACACTGAAGCAATGGCTAAAGGTGTGGAAGAAACAAATAAAGGTGTTAAAGTAACAGCAGAAGTAAAAGGTGAAGAAACGGTTATTGAAGCGGATTATGTACTTGTTACAGTTGGTCGTACACCTAATACAGACGAACTGGGCCTTGAAGGTATTGGCGTTGAAATGACTGATCGTGGACTTGTTAAGATTGATAAGCAATGTCGTACAAATGTGAAAAACATTTATGCGATCGGTGATATTGTTCCTGGTCCAGCGCTTGCACATAAAGCATCTTATGAAGCGAAAATTGCTGCAGAAGCGATTAGTGGCGAAGCGTCTGAAATTGATTACCTTGCTATTCCAGCGGTATGTTTCTCTGAGCCAGAGCTTGCAACAGTTGGTTATACAGAAGCGGAAGCAAAAGAAGCTGGTTACGATGCAAAAGCGTCGAAATTCCCATTTGCAGCAAATGGACGTGCTCTGTCTCTTAATGACACAGATGGCTTCATGAAGCTTGTTACGCGTAAAGAAGATGGCTTAGTAATTGGTGCTCAAATTGCTGGCCCGAATGCTTCAGATATGATTGCTGAAGTAGGTCTTGCGATTGAAGCTGGTATGACTGCAGAAGATATTGCTCTTACCATCCATGCTCACCCTTCTCTTGGAGAGATTACGATGGAAACAGCGGAAGTAGCGCTTGGAACACCGATTCACACAATGTAATAAAAAGTTGCCCCTTATGTGATTTCTTATCATATAAGGGGTTTTTTACGCGTAAATAAAATAATGTAAGAAATCCTATCAAAAAAGGATTGGCAAATGTTTATTTTGTGCTATAATTATCAAAAAATTAGCAAATTAAATTAACGGAGGTAAAGATGGGAAAGCCGTTACTAGAGCTGAAGAATGTTAAAACCTATTTTCAAGTAAACAAGCATCGTCTCGTTAAAGCTGTAGATGACGTTAGTTTCCACATTGACCAGAATGAAGTTGTCGCCTTAGTAGGAGAATCGGGTAGTGGAAAAAGTATGACGTCCATGTCTATTATGGGTTTAGTCGATACACCAGGAAAAGTGACTGGCACTATTACGTTAAACGGAACTGACTTAAATACATTGTCTGCCAAAAAACTAGACAAGTTCCGCGGGAAAGACATTGCGATGATTTTCCAAGAACCAATGACATCTTTAAACCCTGTGTTTTCAGTAGGAAATCAGATTATTGAGACAATCGGGAAGCATACGAATGTATCGAAAAATCAGGCGAGAGAGCGTGCAATCGAGCTATTAAAGCTTGTTGGTTTTAGTAGAGCAGAAGAAAGCTTAACTGAATTCCCACATCAACTTTCTGGAGGGATGAGACAGCGTGTCATGATTGCCATGGCTATGTCTTGTAATCCGAAGCTTTTAATTGCAGACGAGCCTACAACTGCTTTAGATGTAACCATTCAACAGCAAATCTTAGACCTAATGATTAAAGTGAAAAATGAGTTTCAATCTTCTATTTTATTAATTACTCATGATCTAGGAGTCGTAGCGGAAACAGCTGACCGGGTACTTGTGATGTATGGGGGGCAAATTGTGGAAGAGGCTCCTGCTTATGAATTGTTTACAAACCCAAGTCACCCGTATACTCAAGGTTTGTTAAAAAGTATGCCGAATTTAGAGGATGATAAGGAACGTCTAGAGGCGATAAGAGGAATGGTACCACCAGCGCACCAATTCCCTTCTGGCTGTCGATTCGCATCAAGATGCGATTATGCAACCGATGTTTGTGCCGACGTATTGCCGGAATTAGTTAAGACTGAGGGGGCGCGTAAAGTTCGATGTCTTATGTATAAAGAAGGCTCTTTAACACCTAACGAGCAACGTCTTCAAGAGAGAGAGGTTCATTCATGAAGGATGTACTAATAGAAGCTAAAGACATACAGATGTACTTTCCGATTAAACAAGGTGTCATAAAACGTACCGTTGGACATATAAAGGCAGTAGATGGAATTTCTTTAAAAATATATGAAGGTGAATCTCTCGGTATTGTTGGAGAGTCAGGTTCAGGAAAATCAACATTAGGAAGAATCCTTTTACAGCTTCAAAACCAAACTCACGGTGATGTTTTTTACAAAGGAGAGAAAATTTCTGGTATCTCAAATCGAAAATTAAGACCGTTTCGTCGAGATATGCAAATGGTGTTCCAAGATCCATACGCTTCGCTAAACCCAAGAATGAGCATAGGTGAATTAATAGAAGAACCTCTTTTGGTTCATAAAACAGTAACGACGAAAGCGGAGCGAAAGAAAAGAGCAGAAGAATTACTGGAAACTGTTGGACTTCCAAAGCAGTCATACGATAAATACCCACATGAATTTTCAGGGGGACAAAGGCAACGTATTGGAATTGCAAGAGCGTTAAGTACAAAACCTAGCCTCATTATAGGGGATGAACCTGTTTCTGCTTTAGATGTATCCATTCAATCACAAGTATTAAATTTAATGAAAGACTTACAAGATGAATTTAAGCTTACATACATATTTATCGCCCATGATTTAAGTGTCGTAAAGCATATTAGTACTAGAGTGGCCGTTATGTATTTAGGTCGTATTGTTGAAGTGGCCACGAAAAAAGATCTGTATGAGGGGAAGTTGCATCCGTACACTGAGGCATTAATTTCAGCTGTACCTTCCACTGACGTCACGCAAAAGAAGGAAAAAATTACGTTGACAGGTGAACTGCCAAGTCCTGCAAACCCGCCAGTAGGCTGTGCGTTTCATACGAGATGTCCGCACGTACATGATCGATGCAAACAAGAAAGACCTGATTTAGTTGAGTACAAGCCAGAACACTTTGTTGCTTGTCACTTATATACAGAAAAAAGCGAATAAATTGAACTTTTTAGAGGGGGTGAGGCTTCTACATATGAACGTCTTACCAGAATGTGAATGAAAAAATTAGGGGGAAGATGAATGAAAAAGAAGCCGTTTTACACATTTTTAGCAACAGCCGTTTTTGCCACTGCGCTCGTCGCTTGTAATGGTGGAGATACAGATACAAGTACAGATGATGAGGGTAGCGAAGGCGGAGAGACAGGGGAAGTTGAAGGTGGAAATGTAAATTTAGCCATGTTTTCACCACCTGACAACTTATTTAACCCGATTTTTTATACGTCCTTATACGATGCTCATATATTAGACATTACCCATGAAAGCCTTGTACAGCAAAATGAAGAATTTGAATTTATTCCAGAGCTAGCAGAAGACTGGGAATTTAACGATGACAATACAGAATTAACCTACTACTTGCGTGAAGATGTGAAATGGCATGATGGAGAAGATTTTACTGCGGATGATGTGGTGTTTACCTTTACCGCTATGGCTGATCCTGATTATGCCGGAGCTGGTGGAATTAGACAAAACTATGTCAATACACTTACTGGCTATGAGGAGTATGTAAACGGTGAAGCGGATACGTTTGCTGGAGTAGAAAAAGTCGATGAATACACGGTTAAGTTTATTTTTGATACGCCTAGTGTAAAAGCATTAGCGGACACAGCTATGGCGATTCTTCCAGAGCATGTGTTTGCAGATGTGGAAGTTGGGGATATGGCTTCTCATAGCGCCTCTATTAACCCAGGTGAAATTATTGGAACAGGTCCATTTCAATTAACAGAGGCTTTAGAGAATGAGCAGTATGTATTAACAGCGAATGAAGATTATTATTTAGGTGCTCCTAAACTTGAATCGATTACATGGAATATTGTTTCAGCATCTGTAGCAGCTGGAATGCTTGAACAAGGAGAACTTGATTATGTTCCACGAGACTTCCCGGCAGCCGATGTTGCGACAATCGAAGGAAACGATTCATTAACAATTGAAGAACAACCACAACTCGGTTACCAGTATCTTGGATTTAAGGTGAACCATGGGCCAAATGATCAATTAACGGACCGTGATAGTTGGGAGCCAAATGAAAAGCTTCAAGATGTTGAGTTTAGACAAGCGATTGTGCATGCGATTGATCGTCAGTCCTTTGTTGATGGATTTTTACGTGGACATGGTGAAGTGCTAGATGCGCCGTTCCCTGAAGCATCATGGGCGTATAACCCAGATGCTGTTGAAGGGCTAGCATATGACCCAGAATTAGCAGAACAAAAACTTGCTGATGCTGGCTACGAAGATGTAGACGGTGATGGTTTTGTAGAAGATCCAGATGGGAATGATCTTGTCATTAATGTGGATTACCCAGTTGGAAACCCAGTTCGGGAACAGGTAGCGCCTGTCATCAAGGAACAATTAGAAGCAGTTGGTATTCAAGTAAACTTAAATACACCACGTGAGGCGCCAGCGCATTTTGATCTCATTGAGCAAAATGATAATGATTTAGATTTATTTTTAGCAGGCTGGTCTCTATCATCAGGTGACCCAGATCCGTGGCCAATCAATGGTGGTACGGCAGGTTATAACTATTCTCGTTTCTATGATGAAGCACAAGAAGAGCTACTAGAAGAAGCGGTTGATCCTGAATTAGCATTTGATAATCAAGAATTTAGACGAGAAAAATATGGAGAGTGGGCTCAGCTCTATATCGATAACGCATATACAGTACCACTTTACGCTGAAAGTGAAATCCATGTTTTTAACAACCGTGTCCAAGGCCTAACCATTAAGCCGTTCACGTTTAAAGACGATACTCATGAATGGTATCTTTCAGAATAACGTTATGGAGTGAAGCAGCTTTACTAAGCTGCTTCAACTTTCTTTCATTTTGGTTTAAAAAAGAGGTGGCCTACGTGCTCAAATATATTTTAAGGCGCATTATACAATTTATCCCAATGGTTTTTTTCCTTACTGTCATTGTTTTCTTGTTTGCCTATTTGGCGCCTGGAGATGCTTTGAGTGGAGAAGCAATTGATCCAAATACACCACGAGAAGTTATTGAGGAACGGCGAGCTGCATTAGGATTAAATGATCCGATACATATTCAATACTGGAATTGGCTCAGAAGAGCGGCAACGGGTGATTTAGGTATGTCAACCCATTTTACAGGACGCTCTGTTAGCGAATTAATTTCACAGCGTTTGGGGAATACGTTTTATTTAGGAGCATTTGCTTTATTTGTAACGTTAATCGTTTCAGTTCCAATCGGAATTTACTCAGCAAGAAAAAAATACTCTGTATTAGATTACGCAGCGACTTCATTTGCGTTTGTAGGGTTAGCAACGCCAAACTTTTTCGCAGGGTTATTAGCTATCTATGTATTTTCGTTTGGGCTTGGGTGGTTTCCAACACAAGGATCGATTGGCTCTCCGGGTTTAACAGGTTTTGAAGCCTTTATTAGTCGAATTCAACATCTTGTTTTACCTGGTGTCACACTCGGTCTTTCAAGTACGGCGATCTTTATGCGCTACATGAGATCGGAAATGCTTGATATAAAGGGCAGTGATTTTATTCGGACGGCACGTGCAAAGGGAATTGGGGCAAATTCTGTTTTGTACAAGCATACGTTACGCAATGCGATGATCCCGATTGTGACTTTGCTCGGAATGGAAATTGGCATGCTGTTAAGTGGTGCGTTTATTGTTGAAACGGTATTTAATTATCCTGGGATAGGGACACTGTTCTTGTCTGGTATGTCTAATCGAGATTATCCTGTTATTATGGCAGTGAATTTACTCATTGGATTATCTGTTTTAGTAGGAAATTTATTGGCGGATATTTTTTATGCGGTCATTGATCCGCGTATTCGACTTGATTGAGGTGAGTGAAGAATGGAACCGAGATTAAACGAAACACC
Organism: Shouchella hunanensis; assembly: GCF_028735875.1. Classification (GTDB taxonomy): domain Bacteria; phylum Bacillota; class Bacilli; order Bacillales; family Bacillaceae_D; genus Shouchella; species Shouchella hunanensis. Next base: position 1,319 of record NZ_CP117834.1, on the reverse strand, counting down.
TGATATTGCCCCTACACTGCCGAATTTAACTGAGGAAAAAAGTGTAAGTCCGACGAGGCTTGCCTTCCGCCGTTTCCGAAAAAATAAATTAGCAATCGTAGGAATTGTGTTTTTAAGTATCATGATTGTCATCGCTATTTTTGCTGATGTGATCGCCACTCATGACCCAACTGCTTCACAATTAACAAAAATTGAAGCGAGAGCGGACAGCGAGAATTGGTTGGGGACAGATGGGTCAGGTCGGGATAATTTTTCTAGACTTGTTTATGGAGCAAGAATCTCTCTTACCGTTGGATTTTTTGCGATGTTGTTTACGGTTCTTATTGGGGGAACGCTAGGATCGATCGCCGGTTATTATGGGGGAAAAGTAGATTCTCTTATTATGCGCATGACGGATATTGTTTTAATCTTCCCGTTCATTTTATTGTTTATGACGATTGTGGCTATCCTTGAGCGAACGACGGTTCCAATCTTTATAATGGTCATCGCTATTACCTCTTGGCCGCAAATTTGTCGGATCCTTCGAGGGACGTTTATGTCAATCCGTGAAAAAGAATACGTGTTAAGTGCGAGAAGCATTGGGTGTTCGGATGCTCGAATTATTCGAAAACATTTTCTTCCAAATGCTGTTGGCCCAATTATTGTGAGTGCCACCATTATTATGGCCACAATGATTGTAGCGGAATCTGCTTTAAGTTTTATTGGGTTTGGCATACCACAACCAACACCAACGTGGGGGAATATGTTAACGGAAGCACAGAGCGTTCGATTGTTGCGTAATAATCCCGAAGCGTGGCTACCACCGGGATTATGCATCTTGTTCACCGTATTGGCTATTAATTTCATCGGTGATGGCTTACGGGACGCGTTTGACTCAAAAGCATAAGTTAAAGGGGTAAAAAGATAAGTGATGGGACTTATCTTTTTACTTTGTTACGGCATCGGTAATAGCGAAAACAAGCTGTTCAAGATCTTGTTTACCAGATATCCGTAATAGCTCCTTTTCCCCTTTATAGATGAGTAAGCTTGGAAAGTTTTCTATATTGTAATAAGAAATGGAGCGCGTATCCGTAGAATCTTTAAAAATAAATTCTTGAAAAGAAAAGCCTTCTTTCTCTTGTGAATACTGAATAGCACGATAATAATTACGCTCATTAGAAAGCTGATTTGTATCCGAGAATAAAATGAGGGTTATTTCGTCATGGGCAATCGAATGGGATTTTCCACTCGTTAAAAAAGAAGTCGATGTCAGAATAATTAAAAGGATGATGGCGCTAAACGAGATAGCAAATAAGAGGTGATGTGTCTTCATTCTCCCA